>CAYZWU010000036.1:0-54644 GCA_964482235.1 uncultured Phycisphaerales bacterium | reverse complement strand
TCGTGATTTTTGAGCACTTCCCGGACTTTGCGCGCATTGAGGGGCAGTGAAGCATACCAACTCATTGCCAGACACAAGAGGGAGCGTGAAAGCGATGTTCAGGAAAGTAGTCTTCTCATTTTCGATTGTTCTGTTCACTTTGATCGGCGGCAGCATGGCGGCCCAGGATGAGGAAGGAGGTTCCGGACTCGTCCTCTGGAATCAGCTGGGAAGCGACGACGAGGTGCTTAATTCCGCCCACGGCCCGAACCTCACCTTTTACACGGGCGGCAGCGGAATCCATGTTGAAGGAGACCGGAAGTACGTAGCCGGTGTCGAGGGAAAGGGCGTGACCCTGAAGGGGAGGTATGGAACCTGCGACCGCGTGCACAACATCGTGATGAGCGACCTGAACACCCATCTCGATTCCGAGAAGGGCTCGATCGAGATGTGGTATTACCAGGTCGAGGTGCCCGTGGGCTACTCCCACGGGGAGTACAGGCTTTTTGACGGGGGGTATGGACTCGGAGCCGGCATCCAGTTTTCCGTGGGCGACCCATGGATGGGATTCGGAATCACCTGTGAGGAGCCCTGGACCCAGCAGGTCCGGCACGACGTCTACAGCATCCCGCTGGGCGAGTGGATCCACGTTGCCGCCTCATGGGACAGGGCCGGCATCATGGAAACGGATGAAACCGTTCAGCTCTACATCAACAACACCAAGGTCGATTCCAGCACGGCCACGAACTGGGGAACCATCTTCGGAGATGAGGCAGACATCTGCGGGGGCCAGGACGCCAACATCGCAGGCAAGTTCGCCATCGACGAGCTGAAGATCTGGGATCATGCCAAGACGAGCTTCTTCGAGCCGGACACCCTGACCCTCGCCATGAAACCCGATCCCCTCGTCGCCGGAAGGTACGGCCTCTTCGAGGTGACCGACGGTACGCCCCTCGACATGACCTACCTCCTTCTGAGCTTCAACGGCACGGGGAACACCTATCTCGAGCCCCTCGGCGTCACGGTCGAGCTGAACCGGCCCGAGCTCGCCACGAGGCCCGTGCGCTCCGACACGACCGGCTACGCGGCCTGGTATCTCCTGATCCCGCCCGGCGCGGCCGGATGGAACATCTGGTTCCAGGCTTGCCAGGTGGGCGCCGTCTCGAACGTGGTGGCAACGCAGGTCCAGTGACGGTAGTACACCAAGAGCCATCACAGACGTTCTCCGCATTAAGAGGTAGAGGAATTCGAGGTTAACCGTGTTATTCCTGGTTTCCATGCGGGATTTCACATTCGATTCACATTTCAGTTACGTTATCTCGAGGAAGGAGATACGTCATGACAAAGACAATAATGGCTTTCGGTTTGATCGTGTTTTGTGTTGCTCTTGGTGTTTCCACTTCGCTTAGGGCGGCAGACATTGGGTGGACGCACCATTCGATAACTTCCAATTATCCCGGCCGCCTCGAGAAAGTGAGGATTGTGGACATGGACGACGACGGGGATCTGGACCTGGTGACCTGTTCCGGTAGCTCCGGTGGCAACCCGGGAGCTCTCGTGTGGTGGGAGAACGACGATGCCCAGACCTTCCAGGAACATCTCATCGCCCTCGGCAATGGCAATTTCGTGGGATTGGAGGTTGAGGATGCAGATGCAGACGGGGATCTCGACCTTTTCGTGGTGAGTCGTGAAGGCAACAGTGCTTCAGTCGAGGTATGGGAGAACATGGGCAACCTGACATTCCTCGAACAGGTTGTCTATCAGGCCACGGGGGATATCATCTTCAACATCCGTGTGACCGATCTGGACAACGACGGGGACGCGGATTTCCTTTTCAGCGAGTATCCTTGCGTCATCACCTGGCTCGAGAACCAGGGGAACATGGATTTCACCCGCCATGTCATTGACCATCAGGCACCGTCTGGGTACACGGAAAACATGCAAGCGGCTGATCTAGATGGGGATGGCCACACTGATGTGATCGCAGCGGTCTACGGCCAGAATAACAGCGTCTGGTGGTGGGAAAACGACGGGATGCAGAATTTCACACGGCAGGCGCTTCCATCGCCCGGGGGCAGTCCTCGAGGGGTCGACGTGGGAGACATTGACGGCGATTCCGACCAAGACATCGTTGTAGCCGTGGAGTCGATAAACAGTGTAGTCTTGTACGTGAACGATGGCCTGGAGAACTTCGATGTGCAGGTCGCCGGCACTGGTCTGAGCGACGCGCAGAGGGTTCACCTGTGCGACCTGGATGACGACACCGATTTGGACATCGTCGCTGCCAGCTGGTATGGCAGTCGGCTGAGATGGTACGAGAACGATGGTGCCTATCCCTTTGTTGGGCATTCCATCTCGGGCTCTGCCGACTTCTCGTTGCAGACCGATGACCTTGACCAAGACGGAGATCAGGATATCGTCGCAGTGTCCTGGTGGGATTACGATCTCTCCTGGTGGGAGAGCGATCTCGCGCAGACACCGGTCACGATCTACGTTCCCGACGACTATCCCTTGATCCAGGACGCCATCGCCGCGGCTCACGACGGTGACACGGTGATTGTCCGGGCCGGGACGTACGTGGAGAATCTGGACTTCCTCGGCAAGGCGATCACGGTCCGCAGCGAGCAGGGCGCGGGCCGCACCATCATCGACGGCAGCAGGAAAAGTAGCGTTGTTTCCTTTCAAACCGACGAGGACGCAGCCTCGGTCCTGGACGGCTTCACGATCACGAACGGCGCCGGATCCGATGGAGGCGGGGTTCGGTGCTCCTACTCCTCACCGACGATCCGGAACAACAGGATCAGGCGGAATTCCGCCGGAGGATCCTGGCCGGCCAGCGGCGGAGGCATCTTCTGCGACCGGTGCTCGCCCGTGATCGAGAACAACATCATCATGGACAACATCGCTGACGAAGGCGGCGGAATCTGCATGTTCGATTCCTCGCCGTCGATCAGGAACATCTCTGTTGTGGGTAATTCCAGCAGCTGGAAGGGCGGAGGAATTCTGGTCCATGAGCTTTGCTATCCCACCTTTGACAACTGCACCGTTGCAGCAAATTCCACTTCCGGAGAAGGCGGCGGTCTCCTCACTCATTACGATTGCATCGTGACGATCTCGAATTCCATCTTCTGGAACAATCAGGCTTCCGGCGGCGGACCGCAGCTCGCACTCTGGGCCGACTCCTTCATCGATATCGACTATTCCGATGTGGAAGGAGGGCAGGGAGCGATCTACGTCGGATCGGGCTCCGCGGTCAACTGGGGCGGCGGGATGATCGATGCTGATCCGCTCTTCTTCGATCCTGGCCACAACAAGTTCTTCCTCCGTCAGGATCCCTGCCAGCCGGGAGTGGACAATCCCTGCGTGGACGCCGGGAACCCGGCCTCGCCGTTGATCGACGGCACGACGCGCACCGACGGGGCAGCGGATGCCGGTGTGGTGGACATGGGCTTCCACTACAGGACCGGCAGCGGCGTGCCGCCCTACGACCTGAGCCTCACCATGAATCCCGAACCGCTCGTTGCCGGGATGTACGGTCTTTTCGAGGTAGTGGACGGCACTCCCCTCGACATGACCTACCTTCTGCTGAGCTTCAACGGCATGGGGAGCACCTACATCGAGCCCCTCGGCGTCACGGTCGAGCTGAACCGGCCAGAGCTCGCCACGAGGCCCGTGCGCTCCGACACGACCGGCTACGCGGCCTGGTATCTCCTGATCCCGCCCGGCGCGGCCGGATGGAACATCTGGTTCCAGGCCTGCCAGGCAGGAGCCGTCTCGAACGTGGTGGCCACGCAGGTCGAGTGACGACAAGATCGTGCTGTCTATCCGGCACAGCCGACCGTAATCCTTCGTGCCGGACCGCGATCGGTGTACGGACCGAGCAGGACCGCCGGAACATTCTGTTCCCTCGCCAACCTGGAGCCGGTACAATCCAGCCGTTGAGGCACCCGGACTCGACAGGCAGAGGAACCACGATGAAAAGCAAGAAATGCTCAAGGGATTCGAATACCGGCCTGAACAGGCGTACCTTCCTGAAAGAAGTCAGCGCCTGCTCCGTTGTCGCCGGCGGAGTCGTACTCGGCGTGCCGACCCTGCACGGGCAGGAGGAAGAGGAGAAGAAGAAACCGAAGCCTCCCGCTACCGTGGAGACGAACATCGACGATTTCATGAAGGTGCCGCGCTCGCCGGACGCCATTCCCGGTCCCTTCCCCGGAAGGGTGGTGCAGGTGAAGGACAAGCGATCTCTCGTCGACGACAAGGTCGACGCCGCCGTCGTGAACGAGATGGTGAACCGCGGGATTCCCCGCCTCCTCGGACGGGACATGAAGGAGAGCTTCAAGCTCCTCTTCAAGCCCACCGACGTGGTGGGGCTCAAGGTGAATCCCGTGGGGCCGCCCCTGATCAACACGCGGCTCGAGCTCGTCGAGGCCGTGATCCGCTGGCTCGTCGACAACGGACTGCCCAGGGAGAACATCGTCATCTGGGACCGGTTCAAGGACATGCTCGATGCGGCGGGATACACGAAGGAGAACTTCCCCGGCGTGCGGTTCGAAGCGATCCAGATCGTCGACGAGAAGCGCAAGAAGGGGACGGACCACGCCAGTATCGAAAACTTCGACAGGAAGGCCTTCTACTTCGCCAAGGGAATCTTCGGCAAGGGTGCGCCCCCCTACCACAAGGACGACGAGGGCTACCTCAACCAGCACGTCTTCAAGGACGAGTACTCCTACTTCGGCAAGCTCGTGACGCAGAAGCTCACGAAGATCATCAACCTGCCGGTCTTCAAGAACACGGGCAACGGCATCTCCATGGCCACGAAGAACATGGGCTACGCCGTGATCTGCAACTCCGGCCGGCTGCACAGGCCGCTCTTCTTCCGGGTCTGCACCGAAGTGCTGGCCGCGCCCTGGGTGCGCGACAAGCTCGTGCTCAACATCATTGACGGCCTGCGGGGCCAGTACGAGGGCGGACCGGGCCCGAACGCCCAGTTCGTCTACCCCAACCACTCGCTCTACTTCGCCACCGATCCCTTCGCCCTCGACATGGTCTGCCACGAGCAT
The DNA here is from genome assembly GCA_964482235.1 of uncultured Phycisphaerales bacterium. GTDB lineage: Bacteria > Planctomycetota > B15-G4 > B15-G4 > CAYZWU01 > CAYZWU01. The sequence goes on along the minus strand of CAYZWU010000036.1, from coordinate 49,605 downwards.
CTCAAGGCCAAGCGCAAGGAGATGAAGGTGAAGGTCGACGAGCATCCGCGATACACCGCCTATCTCCATCAGGCCGAGGAGCTCGGCCTCGGCATCGCGGACTTGAAGAAGATCGAGCAGATCATGGTGGAAACGTGATGCGAAACGCAGCTCGCTTCACCGGCCTGCTCCTCGCCCTGCTCCTCGGCCTGCTTTGCGGCTGCGGCGGGGAGAACGGCGTCGAGGGATCCGCGACGGACCCGCTGCCGCCCGACGACTTTCTCGATCGATGGAAGAAGACGGCTCCCGCTCGGGTCTACCGGAGCGCCGACCTCTACGGGCACATCAACGGCGGGGCCGAGGTCTTCCTGGAGCTCGGCTTCGACCGATTGACCGTGCAGCACTACTCGAGCGGCCTTGACAAGGTATCCGTCGAGCTCTACAGGATGAAGGACGCGGCCGCCGCCCTGGGAATCTACCTGATGAAATGCGGGGAGGAAACGCCGGACCCCTCCTTCGACGTGCGCCACACCAAGAACCGACACCAGCTCTTCCTTCTCCGCGGCTCAGCCTTCGTGATTTTCGGCAACAGGTCGGAGACCGACGGCGCCGCGGCCGCTCTGCTCGACTTCGCGCGGGAGACGGCCGAGGGGATCGAGGCGATCGACACCTCCCGGATCTTCGACGTCCTGCCCGACGAGAACCGCCTTCCGGGAACGGAGAGAGTGATCCGCGGGCCCTTCACCCTGCAGAGACTCTTCACGCTGGGCAAGGGCGACATCCTTCTGCTTCGCGGAACGGTCACCGCCGCGGCGTCGGATTACGCGGACGGATCGGACGGGAGCTTCACGCGGATCGTGGCCCCCTACCCGGACAGCCGTGCCGCCCGGGAGGCCTTCGAACACGTCGTTGCCAACATCGATCCCTACATCGAGCTGCTCACGAGCGACCACTCCCTCCTGATCTTCAAGGATTATTCCGGGCGGTTCGGCTCGGTGCGGATCAAGGGATCGCAAATGGAAGTCATCGTCAACCTCGCCGAGAAGCCATGAGTCGAAGGTGCGACAGGATCCCGCTCCAGGGCGCCATCTTTCCCCTTCTCCTTCTGACCCTCCTGGCCGCTCTGCCCCGATCGGTCGGCGCCTCGGAGCGGCAGGTGGCGGACCGCGTCGTGATCTGCTTCGACGAGGCCTCGTTCCTGCGCGAGATCACGGCCTGGGACGACGAGCGGTTCTGGCCCGTCCTGCTCTGGGACTCGGGGCTTGTGCCGAAATTCATCGAGGCCTTCCGGCCGGGGCAGGTCCTCCTGGCCGAGTATGCCCCAAAGCCCGGCGTCTCGAAGCAGGCCTGTCTCGACGCCGTCGCCGACGCTTGGGGAGTGGAGCGCGGCGGCAAGGCGGCGAGCACGCGGCTTCTTCTCGACGCGCTCGAAGCCAGGGGCTCGCTCCCGCGCGGCGCCGTCCTCCTGTCGGAATCGTCGCCCGAGCTCCTGGGCGGAACGGCCCTGGCCGCGGGGCGATTCCACATTCCCCTCTTCCTCGAGACGGAGGAGAAGCAGAGAGCCCGGGTGGCCTTGGAGAAGGCGGAGCTGTGCCGCAGCGCCGTCGCCGAACTGCTGGACGGCTGCGGCATCGCGTATCGCGAGCCGTCGGGCGACCTCGACTTTCTCGTCGTGGCCAACGACATGCCCTTCGGGTACGTGCCCTCCGATCCCCGGACGCACCCGGGCGGCTACACGCTGGACGACCTGCTGGCCCGCGGCGGCGACTCGAAGCGGTGGGCCGCAACGGGACGCCTTGTGGGAGGGCCGGCGCGTTCGGTCTACATGGCGATGTGCGCTTTCTTTCTCCAGCCCGACAGAGGGCTCTTCTTCAGCCGCTACACCACACAGGGCCAGGGAGCCTTCGCCTTCTACAGTCCGAAGGAAGCCCCGGCGCTGCTCGGCAGGTTCTTCCCCGCCGATGCGGTCCGCCACCCCGACGCCACGCTCGCGAAATGGCGCGAGATCCAGTGGCCAGAGGGAAACCGGTCGGGATTCCTCCACGTCAATTCCTCCGGAGGGGCCGCGAACTGGTCGACCTCGAAGGGCAACGCCTCCTTCTTCGACGTGCCGGAGACGGTACCGGCTGTTGTCCACTACACGCACTCCGGATCGGCCGCGCAGCCCTTCAACAGCGACTCCATCGCGGGCCGGTGGCTCGAGAACGGGGCTTTCATCTACTTCGGGAGCTACGCGGAGCCGTACCTGACCGCCTTCGTCCCTCCCGACGAGCTGGCGCGGCGCGTCGTCGCCGGAATGCCACTCGGGGCTGCGATGCGGCACCCCTATTCCGGGAAGGGATGGGCCGAACGACAGATGAAGAAGGACGATCCGGAGAGCCGGGTCCGGTTCAACGTCTCGGCGCCGTGGAAGCTGGCCTACTTTGGCGACCCGAGCTATCGCCTGACAGGGATCAACCCGAAGCGGCTCGAACCGGAAAGAAGGACAAGAGGCTACTTTGCCACGACGAGCCGGTTTCGAAGAGCCAGGCGCACGGCCGCCGATCAGAAGGCGGCGCATCGCCTGGCAAAGATCGGGATCGTTCTGATCGAGGAAGCAAAGGGCGATCTCGTGAACGACTCGGCCTGGCTGAAGACGGCCAGGACCGATCCCGGCCCGGAGCTCGCCGGCAGGATGCAGCGCGAGATGACCCGCGTCTGGGTGACATCGATCCGCCGCGCCGGCGCCGAGGCTCTCCATGCGGAACGGTCGCTCGGGAAGCTCCTCCGCGTGCCCAGGGGATTGCAGAGGATCACCCGGGAGGGCGGCAGCTCCGTCGAGTCGGGGCGGATCGTCGCGGCATTCGCCAAGGAGTTCGTCGCCGGCCTCTCCCTTCTCCCGGACATTGACAAGGAGCTGAAGAGGAGGCTCGCCGGCCAGGTGCTGGGCGCGGCCTGCTGCTTCGAGCACTCGGCTGCCTCGGCGAAACCGCTCTTCGCCTGGATCAACGAGACATGCACCGCCCTCGGCGTGGAAACGAGCGAGGTGAAGGAGACGGTGCTGGAGAACGACTGGATCAGTCAAGCGGCGCGAGAGGCCGTGACGCGGTATCTTGCGAAGAAGTAGCGTTCTCCCTCGCCTACGAGCCGAGCATCTCCCGCACGAGGCGATGAATGACGGGCCTGGCCAGATCGGCCAGCTTTTCATTGGCAAAGGCGATCCAGGCCACGGCCGAGACCGTGTCGAGGGGCGCATCCACCTGTCCGCCGAGAGGCGCCTCGAAGAGCACGCCAGCCTCCTCGAGGATCAGCGAAGCGGCCACATCGTAGGGATGGCAGACGAGCAGGCTCTCGTAGCCGAGCTTCCGGTAGGCCAGGGGGCGCAGGTCGCCGAGCATGCGGTCGTGCCCCGCCAGGATCTCGTAGAACTGCCCGCCCGTCGAGATGTACTGGTCGTCGAAGATCACGGGCGACGACGCCGAGCCGAGGCCGCAGATCTCGTCCCAGAGTTTCTCCTCCAACTCTGCCAGAAGCGCCTTGCCCTCGGGAAAGAACCGGACCAGCGAGGAGAATCCATGCCTGAAGTGATCGGCCCGCGACGGCTGGACGGCGAAGGGCTCGTGCGTGCCTGTTGAGAGATCGATCCTCTCGCTGCGAATCCCGGAGCGCCCAGCCCCGCGGACCGCGCTGATCCGGTCGCAGCGCGTCTGCTTGCGGACGGGGATCTCCGTCATGGCCGCCGCAACGATGTCGGACAGCCTCGTCTCCGGGCCTTTCTGGGGGGCCGCCCCGACGAGAGCCCAGGCGGAGCGCTTGTCGTACATCAGGTTCCTTGTGCCGTCGATGGGATCGACGATGCACTTGAAGCGGGTGGCCTCGACCGGAGTGCCTTGGGGGAAGGTGAGGGGGGCGCGCTCTTCAGCACCCTCCATCACCAGCTCGACGGGAGAAGAGCGCGGCCACTCCGCATCGAGCCATTCGAGCACGGCCGTCTCGCCGAAGCGATCGATGCCGTAGATCGTGTCCGCGGCTGTCTGGTCGACCACGGCCGACAGATCGCCGGCCGACTTCCCCTCGCGATCGCGCAACACGATGTCGCGGATCCGGTCCCCCAGCCTGACGAGCAGACTCCTCACCTCTTCCGGATCGAGTCCGGTCATGGATCAACTCCCCGGTTCATCGCGCGGACTGCGATTTCGACAGCCTGCTATTCCTTTCCCGGGACAGAGATGACGGCCTTGATGTCCACCGGCCCCATCTCGAACTTCTCGGGTCCGAGCTTCATCTCCGATTTCATCATCTCGTCCCATGTCACGCTCTTGCCGGTATAGCAGGCGATCCGGCCCATGATCGCCGCCATGGTGGAGATCGCCGTTCCCCTGGCATCGTTGAACGGCTTGCCCGTGCGGATCGCGGTGACCAGGTCGACATGCTCCTGGTCGTAGGGAGAGACCTTCACGTTCCGCCTCGCCCGGCCGCGGCTGTCCTTCCCGTAGTCGTAGGACCAGATCTTGGAACCGTCGGGGCCGAAGACCGTGTTGCGGCAGTTGGACCAGCCGCGCGTGCCCCTGATCGACTCGGAGACGTTGTTGGCGCAGCCGTTGATCTGGCGGCACATGCTGTGCACGTGGATCCCGTTCTCGTAGGTGAAGTCCACGCTGAAGCAGTCGAACTGATCTCCCGTGACGCGGCGGTGGCGCGCTCCGAATCCAACGGCATGGACGGGATGCATGCCGGTGAACCAGTTGACCACGTCGATGTTGTGGACGTGCTGCTCCACGATGTGGTCGCCCGACAGCCAGCACCAGTTGACCCAGTCGCGGATCATGTATTCCATGTCGGTCCAGCCCTGCTGCCTGCTCTTGTACCAGAGCTGGCTCTGGTTCCAGTAGCAGTTGGCCGTCAACACATCGCCGATGGCTCCCTTCAGGATCTGCCCGGCCGTGGCCACGTAGTCGCGCTGGTGGCGCCGCTGCGTCCCCGTTGCCACGGCGAGCCCGGCGGCATCGGCCTTCTCCGCCGAGTCGAGGATCGACCGCGCCCCAACGGGATCGACGGCCACCGGCTTCTCCATGAAGACGTGCTTGCCCGCCTTGATGCTGGCGGCGAAGTGCTCGGGCCTGAAGTAGGGCGGCGTGGCGAGGAGAACGATGTCGACGCCGGTATTAATCACCTTCTCGAAGGCGTCGAAGCCGACGAAGCAGTTCTTGTCGGGGATCTCCTGTCCCCTCTTCTTCTGCAGGCTGTCGCGGCAGCTGTCGAGTCGATCCTGGAAGACATCGCCCAGGGCGGTGATCTGCAGGTTCGGGCCGGCGCTCAGGAAGTTGTGCGCCGCCCCTGTCCCGCGGCCGCCGCACCCCACGAGCCCGGCCTTGAGCGGAGCGCCGTCAGGTGCCTTGTCGAGAAACTCCTTCGCCTCGAAGGGCGATGCCTTGGGGGCACTGCTCCCGGCATTCAAGGAACCGAACGCGCCGGCCACTCCCGCGGCTCCAACCGCACCGATGAAGCTGCGGCGGCTCAAAGGTCTTTTCTTCTCTTCCATCTCTCAATCTCCCATCAAAAAGCCGTTACGTTCGGTAAGCCTTTCAGGCCGGAACCGGTTATTCTACACGGAAACCCGAGTGGAATGAAACAGTCGGCATCGGCAGCGGACCTGTCATTCCCCCTCCTCCTTCTCGCAGACCACACGGAAACCCACATCGATGCAGTCGGAGTACCACCAGATGCTCTTGGGAATCTGGGGATCGGTCATGATCCACTCGTCGTGTCGCGAGTAGTCGCGAGCCGCGGAACGAAGCTCCGAGAGGCCGCAAAGGAACGATCCACCCCGGATCACGTGCTCCTCGCCCGTTTCGGGCCCGCGGGGATCAACGACCGGGACGCCGGCCGGATATGCGGAGTAGGCCTCCTCGTCATACCAGTCGAGGCAGAACTCGCAGACATTGCCTGCCATGTTCAAGAGGCCGAAAGGATTCGGCGACGCGGCCGACGGCGGCTGCGTTTTTTCATCGCAGTTGTCACCGTGGAAGGCGAAGGGTTTGGAAGCGTTCTCGCCGGGATCGAAGAAGGTGGCGCTCGTCGTGCCGCCCCGGCAGGCGTACTCCCACTCGGCCTCCGTGGGAAGCCGGTATTTCTTCCCCGTCACATGGGACAGCCATTTGCAGTAGGTCATGGCGGAGTGATGCGACATGGTGATGGCCGGCCTATCGCCTCGCCCCCAGCCCTGCCCCGGATTGCCCCAGGGCGGCGTGGGGCCGGTGATGGCGTCGACGTCATCGGCGACCATGGCCGGCGTGTCGGACGACCGCCCCTCGCTCGCCGTTGCCGCGTAGAAGGTCTCGTACTCGTCCCACGTGACCTCGGTCCTGGCGATCCAGAAGGACGAGAGGGTCACCTGTACCTCCGGGCCCTCGTCGGGCCGCCTGTCAGGCTCCGACTCGGGGCTTCCCATGGTGAAGGTCCCGGCGGGAATGGCGACCATCTCGAACTCGATGTCCGTTCCGGGGATCCTCTCCGTGTAGTCGTCGAACTCCTCCACCGTCGCGGACTCGGTGAAGATCTCGTCCCCCGCTTCCGCTATCCGGCCGAACTGATCCCCCTCGTGAAAGTGCCCCACGTGCAGATGGCAGTCGATGCACGGCTTGGCTGCGGGATCCTTCCGGTACTCCTTGTGGTTCGTCTTCCCTCTCTCGGAGAGCTCCGGGGGAAAGAGGTCGTGGTGGCACTTGAGGCATCCCGCCTCGAAGGTGTGATGCAGGGCGTGCTCGAGCTTCGACTTCTCCTCCCAGTCGATGGCATCGGTGTCGCAGAAGAGCTTGACGAAGAGATCGCGGCCGCCGAGGCGGATCTTCTCGTAGAGGTACTCCGGTCCGTCGGGCGGCAGATGGCAGTCCACGCAGTGGACGATGACACCGCTCGGGTTCTTGTAGTGCGTTGACAGCTTCCACGACTCGGTGGCATGGGGGTGGACGTGGCAGGCCTCGCAGAAGTCGTCCGTCGAAGTGTACTCGACAGCTTCGCGGCCGCCAAGGGCGCAGGCCGCCCCCAGGACGATTGCGATGAAGAACTTGCTCTTGAGCAGTTTGAAAAGTCGTTTCATTGGCGCGACATTTTACGCCTAACCCGGGGCTCGATTAAGCGATCTTTTCGAATTTATGATTCGGGAGACCGGTGCAGGCCGGCGGCCGCAGGGCTAGGATCCGGCAAGGCTCTCTTCCCCTCCCTGGACGAGGGCCGGGAATCCGGCGGTCCAGTGAAGCGTCACCGCCCCATCCGGTCCGCGGGACATGATCAGGCATTCCACTCCCTCGAGGCCCTCGACGAGATCGAGGCCCTCCTCCGGCCCGAGAACGGAGATCGCCGTGGCCAGGCTGTCGGCAGTGATCGCCTCCGGGGCCACGACCGTGGCGCTCGGGACGCTCTTCACCGGCTGCCCGGTGCGCGGATCCACGATGTGAGAGAAACGCTTTCCCGCAATTTCAAAGGTCCGCATGTAGTCTCCGCTCGTGGCCACGGCGCGGTCTGCGAGGAGAAGGCGGATCGGCGGCGGATCGCCCGGGCGCGGATCATTGATCTCGATCTTCCATGGCTCGCCGTCAGGGCGGCGGCCGAGGGTGCGCATGTCGCCCCCGATATCGACGAGGCCGCTGGTCGATCCTGCTCTGCTCATGGCTTCCACCGCCTGATCGATGGCGACTCCCTTGGCGATGCCGCCCAGATCGACCTCCATGCCGGGGAACGTGAACCTGGCCGACCGCTCGGTCAACACGAGCTTGTCCGATCCCACGGAGGCGAGCGTGCGGGCGATCTCACTGTTCTCCGGAAGGCGATCCGCCTTTCCCGCCTCGCACCAGAGCGTGCGCAGAGGGGCGTAGGTGACGTCGAAGGCGCCGCCGGTCAGCCGGCTGATCCGCTTCGCCTCCTCGAGCACGAAGATCGTGTCAGGCGGGAGCTCCACCTCTCCCTGTCCCAGCGAGCTGTTGAGGATGGAGATGCCGCTCTCGGGGCGGTAGGTGCTCATCGCCTCTTCCACACCTTTGATCGCTGCTGCGGCGTGAATCAGGATGAAGCTTGCTTCCGAATCGCCGTCAGCCGCCGTGGTGAGGGTGGCCCACGTCCCCATGGCTTCCTGTCTGGCAAAATAGCGACCGGAACGATCTCTTTTCACATCGAGTGTGTACTCCTCGGTCTGGTGGGAAGATCGAGTCTCCTGCTCCTTGGGCGGCTCGGTCTTTTTCGGTTCGATCCGCTCGCAGGCCGGGAGATATGTGAATGCCAACGCGATCGCGAAGGTGAGTACGCTGCAACGGCGAGGTGCGGTTATGTTCGACACGACCTGATCTCTTTCAAGAGTTTGCTCCGGACACTGCAACTTCTATGAAGGTTTTACCGGCGAACGAGATCGTCGATCAAGCCCCTATTCGATCTCCACTTCAGCACTGATCCGGAAAATCAGGGAATCGGAGGAAATATCAGCGAAAATCGCCTTGTTCGCATTGACTCGAATCACTCCCTGTGGTAGGAATTGCCTCCTTTGCCGACTGTCGGCAAGTTGCATGGAAAAACCAGAGGAGCCGGTCGTCAAGGCCGACCTGTCATGGATATCAGAAACATCGCCATCATCGCCCACGTGGACCACGGCAAGACCACGCTCGTCGATCAGATCCTGAAGCAGAGCCACGTCTTCCGTGAAGGCCAGAAGGTGCGCGAGCGCTATCTCGACTCCCACGACCTGGAGCGCGAGCGGGGCATCACGATCTTCTCCAAGAACTTCTCCGTCTCCTACCGCGGCGTGCGCATCAACCTGATCGACACACCGGGCCACGCCGACTTCGGCGGCGAGGTGGAGCGGGTCCTCAAGATGGCCGACGGCGTGCTCCTGCTCGTCGACGCCTTCGAGGGCCCCATGCCCCAGACGCGGTTCGTTCTGCAGAAGGCTCTGCAGCTCGACCTCACACCCGTGGTGGTGATCAACAAGGTGGATCGGAAGAACGCCCGGCCCGACGAGGTGCTGAACGAGGTCTTCGACCTCTTCGTGGAGCTCAAGGCCAGCGACGAGCAGCTCGACTTCAGGGGCGTCTACGCCTCGGGCCGCGACGGCTGGGCCAAGGACGAGCTCGACGACGAGAAACGCGACCTCACCCCGCTGCTCGACATGATCATCAACGCGGTTCCCGCACCCGAGCCGCGCGACGGTCCGCTTCAGATGCTGATCTCTGCCCTGGACTACAACGACTACGTGGGACGGATCGGCATCGGCCGCATCTTCCGCGGGCGGATCCGCCGGAAGGAACCGCTGATGCTGATCAAGCGCGACGGCTCGCAGATCAAGGCCCAGGCGCAGCAGCTCTTCCTCTTCGACGGACTGGAACGATCGGAGACGGAAGCCGTGGCCTGCGGCGACATCTGCGCCGTGGTGGGCATCGAGAAGGTCGACATCAGCGACACCCTGGCCGACGCGGAACATCCCGAGCCGCTGCCGATCATCGCCGTGGACGAGCCCACGCTGACCATGAACTTCATGGCGAACAACGGCCCCGTCGCCGGCCGCGAGGGTTCGCTGGTCACGAGCCGCCAGGTCCGCGAGAGGCTCTTCCACGAGGCCGAGCGCGACGTGGCCCTGCGCGTGGAGGACGGCGGCTCGGCCGACACGTTCAAGGTATCCGGCCGGGGCATCCTCCACCTGTCGATCCTGATGGAGAACATGCGGCGCGAGGGCTACGAGTTCATGGTGGGCCAGCCGCGGGTGATCTTCAAGGAGATCAACGGGAAGAAGGCCGAACCGGTGGAGGTGCTGATCATCGACGTGCCGGCCGCGTACACCGGCACGGTGATCGAGTTCGCCACGGAGCGCAAGGCTGAGCTCGTCAACATGGAGGAGGCGGAGGGACGCACGCAGCTGGAGTTCCGCATCCCGAGCCGCGGCCTGATCGGCTTCCGCAGCCGGATGATGCGCGCCACGTCGGGCGAGATCGTGATCAACCACCGCTTCTTCCAGTACGAGTATTTCAAGGGATCGATCCCCCAGAGGCAGACGGGCAGCATCATCTCCAAGGCCAGGGGAACGGCGGTCCCCTACGCCCTCGATATCCTCCAGGACCGCGGCCGCTTCTTCGTCGATCCGGGCGAGGATCTCTACCCCGGCCAGGTCATCGGCGAGCACAACAGGGGCCACGACATCGTGGTGAACGCCCAGAGGGCGAAGAAGCTCACCAACATGCGCGCCTCGGGATCGGACCGGAAGATGAAGATCGCGCCGGCCGTGCACTTCAGCCTCGAGGAGGCGCTCGAGTACCTGAAGAGCGACGAGTTCGTGGAGACGACGCCGCGCAGCATCCGCCTGCGCAAGGCGATCCTGGACGAGCAATCCCGGAAGCGGGCCGCCATCCGCGCGGGCGGCAGCGACGAGGAGGAGTGAGCCCCGGTACTATTCCGCGCGGCCTATCAAGAGGCTGGACCATCAGATTCGAAACCGACCAGAGTGATTGTCTGGACTGGTTCCTAAGGCAGCGAAACGTATTGCACTGCGTGCCCGCGATGCCGTCTCTGATAGGGCGTCTTCACCGCCGGGCTGACCACGTGATTCCTGCCGACGGGATAGAACTGACGGAACAGGCCGAGGTTGGCGGAGTCGAATTGATCGGGGTCGATCTTGCACTCGAAAAGGTCTGCGGCTCCTTCCGGTCCCCTGACAATGAAGTCGACTTCCCGGCCTGACTTGTCCCTCCAGTAGAAGAGATTGCTCTCGTCGACTTTCGTGCGCAGTGCATCGAGCAACAGGTGCTCGTACAGAAGGCCGCGATCCTCCTCCCGGATGCTGTCCCAGCCTTTCACAAAGGTGACGATACCGGTGTCAAAGGCGAAGCACTTGGGTCTTCGGGTGATTTCGCGCCGTCCGCCTCCGTGAAAAGGCGGCAGCAGGAATATGGCGTGAGCGATCTGCATCGCCTCCAGATGAGCCTTGACGGTCGGCCGGCTGAGGTCGCTCAGATGCGCCAGCCGGCTATAGTCCGTCATCCCTCCGCTCTGTCGCATCACGAGATTCAGCAGCTTCATGAAACCGGTCCGGTTCCGGATGCTGAAAAGCTCCTGGATGTCGCGGGCGTAGTAGCTGTCCATCCACTCGGAAAAGAACGCAGGATCCTTGACTCCGGAAAGCAGCGGCTCGGGCAGTCCACCGTGAAGCAGGCGGCGATCGAGGTTCGGTACATCGAAATCACCGAGGCATTCGCTCCAGAGGACAGGAGGGAGGTAGATGGAGTGCTTGCGACCCGTCAGGCTGTCGCGAAATTTCCTGGTTGCCGCAAGGGAGGAAGATCCCGTGGCAAGAACCTTGAGATGAGGATAGGCGTCAGCCGCGATCTTGAGGAGCCGGCTCGGATCCTCCAGCTTGTGAACCTCGTCGAATATGACGATAGTCTCGCGATCCAGGCCGTCAAAAAAAGACTCCGGATCATCGAGACTGCGGCAGACCGAGGGCAGATCGCAGTTCATGTAGACCGCACCGGGCAGCATCTGCGCCAGGGTCGTCTTGCCGGCACGGCGGACGCCTGACAACCAGACGATCGGCCTTTTCTTCCAGGTGTCGCTGATTCGTTTGAGCCAGAACGGGCGCTTCTTCATAGTAGGCATACTTTACATTTATCGGTCTATTTGTAAAGTATAATTACATTTAATTTGAGTGATCGCTCAAAACCAAGCATCTGGACACTCCTCGATGACCGGCAATATCAGCGCCCCGCCCCGTCCTCGAAGAAAGCCGCCGCCCGGACGAGGGCGGCCGTGACCCCTTCCTCCGTTTCGGAGTGGCCCGCCTCCTCGACGATGACCAGCTTCGATTTCGGCAGGAGCCTGTGGAGCTTGAAGGCGGCCAGGGGCGGACAGACCACGTCGTAGCGCCCGTTGATCAGGATGGCTGGGATGTGAGCGATCTTGCCTGCCTGGCGCAGCAGCTGGCCCTCCTCGAGGAAGTACTGGTTGCTGGAGTAGAAGAGGTCGATCTTAGCGATGCGCTGATGCGCGTCGTGGGGGATGCTCTCCAGGATGTCGTCGACCTCCTGGTCCGGCATGTCGAGCTTGCACATCTTTAGCTCGAAGCGCGCCAGGGCGTGCAGCACCTTCATCCGCAGCTTCTCGTCATCGCTGCAAGCCAGCTCGAAGAGGTAGGGCGGCAAAGGGCGCCTCTCCCGGTCGGGAAGCGCATCGAGCAATGCCGCGTGCTCCTCGGGGAAGAAACGGCGCGCTCCGATGTAGTGGTGATCGATCTCCGCCTTCGTTCCCGCGAAGATGCCCCGCAGGATGAGGCCTGCCACGTTGCCGGGATAGGTCTCGGCGTAGGCCAGGCCGAGGGTCGAACCCCACGATCCGCCGAAGATCACGACCTTGCCGAGCTTCAGATGGGTGCGCAGCTTCTCGATGTCGCCCACAAGGTCCCACGTGGTGTTGCCCCGCACCTCGCCGAACGGACGGGAGCGCCCCGTTCCCCGCTGGTCATGGAGCACGATGTTGTACTTTACGGGATCGAAGTACTGTCTGAGCCTGGGATAGCTCCCAACACCCGGGCCGCCGTGCAGGACGATGACCGGCCGTCCCTCGGGGTTGCCGCAGCATTCGTAGTAGATGCTGTGCAGGTCGCTGACCTCGAGATGGCCGCTCTTGTAAGGTTCGATCTCGGGAAAGAGATCCTCCCCCTCCTCATCGGCGGATACGGCCGCCGTAACGATTCCGGGAAGAAAGCAGAAGAAAAGGGGAAGGAAGAACACCGGCAGGCGGGACATGACGGACCTCCTTGTTCAACGGTTATTGCAGGGTGCCTGATTACCGTCACTCTAGCTGCTCAGGGGGAGGAAAACAACTCCTGACGGAATTCATGTTCCGGCGGGACGCGCCTTCGAGGAGGCGTCAAGCAGCGGACTGCCGCGCTACTTGAGCGGCCAGTAGACCGAATCGGTGTGCGCCTCGTCCATGATGGCCGACAGTGCGGCAACGACTTCCGGGTGATCGGCAGCCTTGTCGGTGGTCTCCGAGGGATCCTCCGCGATGTCGTAGAGCTGCATCGGCTTCTTCGTGCCGAAACGGATCCCCTTCCACTTCCCCTTTCTCACGGCCTGATGGAAGGGATCGTGGAACTCCCAGTAGAGGTAGTCGTGTGCGTCCTGCTGCCTGCCGAGGAGCGTGGGCAGGACGCTGAAGCCGTCCATGCCGTCCGGTGGCTCGATCCCCGCCAGGTGAGCTGCCGTGGGCATGAAGTCGGTGAAGGTCCAGACGAAGTCGCTCGTGCCGCCGGCGGGGATCGTGCCGGGCCAGCGGGTAATCATCGGCATGCGGATGCCGCCCTCGTAGAGCTGGCGCTTGATCCCCCTGTATATCCCGTTGGAGTCGAAGGGCTTCAGGAACGGCTTGTTGGGACCGTTGTCGCTCGTGAAGAAGACGATGGTCTTCTCCTCGATCCCGAGTTCCTTCAGCAGGTCGAGCAGGCGGCCGAGGTCGCTGTCGATCTGCGTGATCATGGCCGCGTAGTTCTTGAACCTGTCGTCCCAGGGCTCGTCCTTGTAGAGGCCCTGATCAGGGATCACGTACTTGCCGTGGGGCGGCGTCCAGGGCGCGTAGCAGAAAAACGGCTTCTCCCTGTTCCTCCGGATGAAGCGGAACATCTCGTCGACGATCAGGTGATGGCTGTAGGGCTGCCTGCCGTCGTCGCCTGGGGGGATCGTCTCGCGGCTGTCGTTGCGATAGAGAAAATCGGTGTAGTAGTCGTGGGCGTGGACCTGGTCGAGGTAGCCGTAGAAGAGATCGAATCCGTGCCGGTCCGGAGTGCCCGTCGTTCCCGGGTTGCCCAGCCCCCACTTGCCGAAGCCGCCGGTGGCGTAGCCCGCCTTCTTCATCATCGAGGCCACGGTGAAATCGTCCTTCGCCAGGGGCAGCAGGCCGTTCGTCGCCTCGAGGTCATTCCTGTGCGCTGTGGTGCGGTTGCCGCGGCGGCGGCAGTGGCCGGTGTGAAGCCCCGTCATCAGCGAGCACCGGCTCGGCGCGCAGACCGGGCTGGCCGTGTAGCAGGCGGTGTGGCGCATTCCCTCCCTGGCCATCGCGTCGATCCTGGGAGTCCGAATCAGCTTCTGGCCGTAGCATTCCGCGTCGCCGATCCCCATGTCATCGACCATGACGAAGATGATGTTCGGGCGCTCCCTCGCTTCGTCGAACGGATTCGCCTCGAGCGAGGAGAGGCATCCCGGAAGGCAGAGAGCCGTACCGCTCGCCCCCACCGTCCGGAGGAACTGTCTCCTGTTCATCTCCCTGGTGCCGATCGAATCAAATTTCATTGGATGTACTCCCCTCCCGAGAGCGGCGCGGAAGATCCGCTGCCGACGCGTCTGACGGCCTGCGCAATCTCCCGGCCCGTGTGATCGTGCTCCGGCTACGACAAACCGGTCGGATCGGGCTGCCGCGGCAGTCGGTTGTTGTACTGATCCACGATGGATCCCACGAGGCGGATCCGCTCGATCTCTCCCGTGGACGAGATCTCGTCAGATATACCAAGAACGAGGCGGGGAGCAAACAGCTCGATGATCCTCTCGGTGCACTCGATCAGGACATCCTCCGGATAGGTCTCGTCGAAGAAGACGGCCGGGATCCCGTCGAATAGGAAGATCCGGTCTCCCAGCGCCTCCTTCACCTCCTCGAGGGTCACGTCCCCCTGAGGCTTCGGCGTGATCGCCTCGATCCCGTCGAGCCCCGTCTCCCTGGCGAATGGCAGCAGCGGACGGCAGTCGCCGTCCCAGTGGGAGAGAACGAACTTGCCCGCAGCGTGCAGCCGGTCGCAGCGATGGCGGCACTCGGGCAGATGGTACTTCTCGAAGAGCCGCGGCGACAGGGAACCCGCGTGGACGTTCTCGCCGAAGTTGACGATCTCGATCGGTGACTGGTTAATCAGGTCGATCAGCCGGTCGTGGCAGTCGTGCAGGGCGCGGAAGAAGGTTTCCACCGTGCCGGTCCAGTCGTGGAGAGCGAAGACGCCGTTCTCCACACCCATCCTGTCGATGTAGAGGTTCTGCACGTTCATGCGCGGCATGAAGATCGTGGGCGCCCCGAGATCGCCCAGCTCGCCGAGAAGGCGATCGTACTCCTTCTGATCCCACTCCCACGCGGCGTTCTCCTCACGCCAGGCCGCGACCTTGAGCTCCTCCTCCGACTCCACCTCCCACTTCAGATGATAAATGTGGGAGCTGCGGGGAGAGCCCCTGTGCACGGCGACCTGGCGGCCAGCCGGCGTGTCGATCACGATCTCCCTGTCCGTCTCGTTCAGCTGCCGCTCGCTGATCCGGACGGCCTCGTGCTCGATGCGGCGGAAGCAGGAGTTGAACTCGTAGAGCCGGGCCGAGCAGCCGAGGGAACGTTGGATATCATGGAAATCCATCCCCTCGTAGGGCTCGGGCAGCGCCTGGCCGGCGAACTTCTTGTCCGCGTACCAGCAGCCGATCCGGGGCTGCCAGAGGATCCGGCCGTTCGATCGGCCGGACAGGACGTCTCTGTGCAGCTTGGGGAAGTCAACCATTTCTTGATCTCTCAGCCATGAGATCACTGCACCCGCTTCCCGCGCCCCCGCCACCACGGCTCGCGCAGCGCCTTCTTGTCGATCTTTCCCGAGCCGGTCCGGGGAAGGGCGTCCACGAAGTCGATCGACGTGGGGACCTTGAAGGGTGCCAGCCTCTCCTTGCAGAAGTCGACGAGCGTGCCGGCCGTGCACGATGCGTCCTTCCTCAGGACCACGGCCGCCTTGACCGTCTCTCCCCAGACGTCATGGGGCACGGCGAAGACCGCGGCCTCCTCGACATCGTCGTGGGCGTAGAGGGCGTTTTCGACCTCCGTCGAATAGACCTGCTCGCCGCCCGTGTTGATCACGTCCTTGATGCGGTCCACGATCGTGAGGTATCCCTCGGGCCCCACGCAGGCCAGGTCGCCGGTGTGGAACCAGCCGTCGCGGAAAGCCTGCCGCGTCTCCTCCGGCCTCTTGAAGTAGCCCGGCGTGACGGTGGCCCCCCGCACCACGATCTCCCCCACCGCCTCGTCGTCCCACGGGATATCGCCGCCTGAGCCGTCCACGATGCGGAGATCGACACCAGCCATCGGCCGCCCCGTCGTGGCGCGGAAGCGCTGCCTCTCCTCGGCAGGGAGCGACAGGAGCTCCTCCTTGAGAAGGGAGAAGGTCAGGTACGGGCTCGTCTCCGTCAGCCCGTAGGTCTGCACGTACTCGCAGGGGAAGAGGTTCTCGATCCTCTTCAGGAGCTCGAGGGCCATGGGCGCGCCGCCGCTCAGGATACGCCGCATGCTCTTCAGCTTGCCGCTGTCCGCACCCTCGTGGTGAACGAGCTTCACCAGCATGGTGGGGATCAGGTTCGTGATCGTGACGCCTTCGCCGGCGATCACGTCGAAGACGTCCTCGGGATCGAACTCCTTGACGATCACGTGGCGCCCCCCCACCCAGGTCACGGCCCAGGTGGCCCAGGCATCGGCCAGGTGGAAGAGGGGTGCGGCATGAAGCCAGATATCCGCCTCACTCAGACCGAGCTCCGCGATGGCGGCGAGGGCGTGGGATGCAACGTTGCCGTGGGTCAGAATCACACCCTTTGGCTCTCCCGTCGTCCCGCTCGTGTAGTAGAGCTGTGCAGGGTCGTCGCGGCTCGCATCGACGGAGGTTGTCTCCTTGCCGCGATAGGCTTCCATCCGTTCCTCGGTGGCACCTCTGCCTTCGCCGAGAATCATTACGAGAGGCCTCTCCGCCTCGGGCAGAGCAGACGCGGCGGCATCCGCCTTCGAGGCGAAGCACGGCTCGGTCATCAATGCCCGCGCCTCGGAATCGGCAAGGATGGTAGTCAGCTCGGCATCGGTCAGCCGGTGGTTGAGCGGCACGATGACGGCTCCGCAGAAGGCGGCGGCGAAGTAGGCCTCGATATAGCGGTGGCAGTTCCTGTGCAGCACGGCCACGGGAGCGCCCGGCCCGATCCCATTCTCGAGGAGAAGGCGGGCCAGCCGCCCGGTGCGGTCGAGGAGCTCGTCATAGGTGAAGGAGCGGCCGCAACAGGTGACGGCGTTTCGCGTGCCGAAGAGGCGGGCGGCCCGTTGAAGAATCGTGGCCAGGTTCATGGTTCGACTTCCAGAGCTCGAGAATCGTGTCCAGCAGCGATCGTGACAGGCCGTTGAAAAAGCGCTTTCGGCCCGAATGACTTTTTCAGCGGTCTGTTGTCCCCGGATGGTAGGAATGCCCGAGGGGGCTGTCAACGAGCATCGGGGTCGCGGGCGATGTTCGGCACCTCCTTCTTGACATCACCCGCGTCACCCTGCAATCTCGATTCCGATCAAAGAACGGACCAGGAGCAGGAGAGACCAATCATGACCAGCTCACGCGAACGCGTCGCCTTGGCCCTTCAGCACAGCGAACCGGACCGCGTGCCCCTCGACATGGGAGGCGGCCCCGTGACGAGCATGCACGTGAGCGCCGTCTATCGCTTGCGGCAGGCGTACGGCCTCGACGAGCCCGGCACGCCTGTCAAGGTGGTGGAGCCGCTGCAGATGCTCGGCGAGATCGCGCCCGATCTCCTGGATGCCATCGGCGCCGACGTGGTCGGTCTCGGCCGGCGGGAGACGATCTTCGGATTCAGGAACGAGGGGTGGAAGGAATGGACCTTCTTCGACGGCACCCCCGTGCTCGTTCCCGAGGGATTCAACATTGATCGGTCGCCGAGCGGCGACATCCTGATGTACCCTGAAGGAGACCGCTCCGCCGCGCCCAGCGGCCGGATGCCGAAGGACGGCTTCTACTTCGATGCCATCGTCCGCCAGCCGCCCATCGACGAGCAGAAGCTGAACGTGGAGGACAACCTCGAGGAGTTCGGCCCGATCACGGAGGACGATCTCGACCACTTCGAGAGGGAGTCGATGCGCCTTCACGACAAGACGGACAAGGCGATCCTGGCCAACTTCGGCGGAGCGGCCTTCGGCGACATCGCCCTGGTCCCGGCCACGTGGCTGAAGAACCCGAAGGGAATCCGCGACATCGAGGAGTGGTACGTGAGCCTGCTGACGCGTACCGACTACATCAAGGAGCTCTTCGACCGCCAGTGCGCCATCGCCCTGGCCAACCTGGAGAAGATCCACGAGAGGGTGGCGGAGCGCGTGACAGCCGTCTTCCTCACGGGGACCGACTTCGGCACGCAGAGAGGTCCGTTCCTTTCAGCGGAAACCTACTGCGATCTCTTCCAGCCCTTTCACCGGCGGGTCAACGACTGGGTTCACGAGCATACCTCATGGAAGACCTTCATCCACTCGTGCGGCTCGGTCTTCGACCTGATGGATCACTTCATCGACGCGGGATTCGACATCGTCAACCCGGTCCAGTGCTCGGCGGCCCGGATGGATCCGGCCACGCTCAAGGATCGGTTCGGCGACAGGATCGTCTTCTGGGGCGGCGGCATCGATACACAGGGAACCCTGCCGCGGGGGACGCCCGACGACGTGCGCCGCGAGGCCGCCGAGAGGATCGCGATCTTCGGCAAGGGAGGCGGCTTCGTCTTCAATCCCGTGCACAACGTCCAGCCCGGGACGCCGGTGGAGAACCTCCTGGCCCTCTTCGAGACGGTTCGGGAGGGCAGGAGGTCCTCATGAGAATCGGTGATCGATATTCTCGCGTCGGTACGATCTAAGGAGAAACAAGGATCACACCGATGCAGCGGGAAGTGGTCATTGATTCCTGAGTTGCCAGAAGAGATCCCCAAGGTCCTTCTGGAGATCGAGATCCGGATCGGTGCGATCGAGGAGCGACTCCACGAGACAGCCGGCGAAACGAACCGATGAAGGGTGATCTTCCTGGGGATCCTTCTTCATGAGGGCAAAGACGCAGTTCTGGAAGAGAACCCGCCCGGTTAGCGAGACGTCCTTCAAAGTCAAGTCGAGGAGTTCCAGCCTGCAGTTGACAAAGTCGGCGATTACGGGACTCCCGCTGAAAAGCCTCCCATTACCGGGCGCTCTGCCGTACCCCCCGATGATCTGACAGTTCGTTGCCTTGATCATGCTTCCCTTGCGGACACCGAATATGCTGCATCCCCCGTGGCCGGCGTCGAAGCAGACGATCCGCACGTTGAGGAGATCGACAAGGAGAGAGCCGCTCCTGAGGTCGAAGAGACCGTCGTTCTCGGCGTCGATCGTGAGATTCCGCAGGGCGAATCGCTCCATGTCCCCCCTGATGCTGATATCCCCGAGCCGGAGAAGCGTGGCGTCGATCCCGGCACCGGAAATGGTGACATCGACCGGAAAGGTACGGCCATCCTCGCCCCGCAGCCGCCGCTCATCGAGTTTATAAATCCCCGCACCGAAAGTGATGGTCATTCCTTCCGTCACCTTCGCATCCTTGTTTGCAAAAAACTTCGCCCCTTCCACGGTCGAGCCCGAGCTCCTCCGCTTGACGCAGCGGTCGATCGTCTTTCTCGTCTGATCCCCGAACTCAGGTTCGTAGTACCCCTCGCCGGCCAGATCCAGGAGGACACACCCATCCGCGAGATCGACAGCCTGTTCGACGGCTGCCCTGTCCAGCTGCTGTCCGGCATCTCGAACCGCAAGCTCGGCCGGGAGATCGAGCACCGCTCTGCGGAACCGCTGCTCACCTCGAGCTATCTTTCCTTCGCCGAGCTGGACATCGGTCTTTTCAGACCATGCCCGAACATACTCGCTGCGGAAATAGCTCAGAAGAGCCTTGCTGAAGAGCTTCGGGTCGTCCCTTGTCTCATTGCCGGATTCGGGGATCTGGTGCCGTTCCCCGCCTTCCCCCTCGACCTCCTCTTCAGGAAGCCTGCTCCCCTGCTCCGCCGGTGCCCCTTGCCCCCGTACCGGTGAGGAGGAATCGTCCGTACGATCCTCATCCGTGGAGCCGAAAAAAACGATGCCGCAGGCCAGGCCGATTGCCGCTCCTGCGATAGCGGCGATCAAGGCGATCTTCATTCGCCCACCCCCCGGTCAAAGGAAATCCGCTTTCAGTCCACCGTCAATCCAGGCAGAGTACATCTGGAAGCGCTTCCAGGCAAGCACGCACTTGATCCAGGCCGGAGCTCCGCACGATGCACTCCAGGCCCGTGCCTCTCGCCTCTGCCGGCTCGCTCCTGAATCCGGCGATCGACCAGTCCACGTGGATCGTGCCGCCCGGAGCCGGTGCGAATCCCTTGAGTCGAAGGAGCGCGTCGCCCGCCGCCCGGCAGGCCGCCTCGATCTCATCCTTCGTGATTCCCCCGCCCTTGAAGCGCAGCCTGAGGCGCGCGAGGCCGGGATCGGCGCAGCGTGCGATCTCTCCGGCCAGGTCCCGCTCCGGCCTCTCGCCGAAGAGGTCGAGATCAGCCCGGCAGAACGTGGTGCGGACGACGGGCACGCCGGGACGGATCTTCGAGATCCCGGCTTCCACTGCAGCGAGCTCGTCGTCTGCGGCCGTGTCGACCTTGTTCAGCACCACGATGTCGGCCGCCTCCACCTGGGCCGCCATGTTCGGCAGGGTGCTGATCAGCTTCGGATAGGATTTCGGATCCACCACGGTGATCATCCCGGCAAGGCGGTAGAGGTTGTCGAGACCGGTGTCGGCCAGCATCTTCCCCATCGCACGGGGATCGGCCATGCCGCTGGCCTCGACGATCACGCCTTGCACGGGTTCGTTGGATGTCCCGAAGCGCCCGGGCAGGTCGCCGAGGCTCTTGATGAACTCGGCGGCCTTGCATGTGCAGAAGATGCTTCCGCCGGCGATGCTCATCAGGCGAAGTCCCTCGCCATTTAGAAGCTTCCCGTCCACGTCGCGGGAGGAGAACTCGTTCACCAGGAAGACGAGCCGCCTCTCCCGGCCGGCCTCGGCCAGGCGTTTCAGCAGCGTGGTCTTGCCGCTGCCGAGAAAACCCGTCACCAGGTGCAGGGGAATCACTGTCCCCCCGTCTTGGACGCGGCGCGCTTGCGGATCGCGTCCTGCAGCGTGTTCAGGTCGGGGATGATCGAGGCGTAGGCCACCTCGCCGTCGATGCAGATGCTCGGGATCTTGGTCACGCCGAGGCGGTGCATCATGGCGATGCCGCGCCGCGTGGTGATCCGGTGCTCCGCGATCTTCACGGCAGCGTCGATCTTCGCGGAGGCGCGCTGAACGGCGTCCATCATGTACTGGCACGGCGCGCATGAGGCCGAATCGAGGGTCACCACGTCGACGTGGACCGTTCCCTCGGCTTCGAAGTCGGGAAGCTCGATCGCCTCGGCGCTCTCCGCCATCTTGGCGATGATCGTCCTCTTGGCCACCTCGCGCTTGTACTCGTCGTGCACCATCTCCGCCACGGCCTCGAGGTTCTTCTCCGGAGTGGCGAAGGGCAGGTCGCACCCCGGCGCCAGGACGAAGCCGCACCGCCCTCCCAGGTCGATGCACCGGATCGCCTCGAGGCGCGCGTCGTCCTCGTCGCCGAGAAGCAGCACGGTGGTGAGCTTCACGTTGCCGCCGAACGACTTGTTGCCGCTTCTCGTGAAGTCGCGCAGCCGCTCGAGGGGGATGTTCTCGTCGATGGAGATGTTGTCGCAGCGGGTGCGGCACATGGACTCCATGTTCCGCGTGGCATCGCCGCAGACGAAGAGTGACGACAGCCCGCCCAGCTCGCCGATGTAGTCGAACACCAGGTTCAGGTTCGGGGCCACGAAGGAGTCGAAGTGCTCGGGCGAGATCTGGCTCGTCATCGGATCGACCACGGCGACCACGTCGGCGCCGTTCTCGATGTAGGCCTGGGCGGTCTTCTTGCCCACCGTGGCGCAGTAGCCGAGAAGGGCGCTCACGTAGTCGGGATGGTCGAACATCTTGAGAAAGATGTTGCTTCCCATCAGGTGCAGCGCCAGGGTGAAGGGTCCGCAGATCAAGCCGTACAGAGCCACCTCGTCGCCCATCTCCTTCTTGAGGGTGCGCAGCGCCTCGAAGGCCAGGGGAAAGCGGCCCGCAGCGGAGTCGAAGACGGGCAGATCGGAGATTCCTCCAACCTCCTCGAGCGGGTGGGAGACGACCGCCGGGGGGCTCTCATCGGACCACCTGATATCGCAGCCGAGGATCTCGGCCTCGACCTGCAGGTCGAAGAGCAGGGGAAGCCCGTCAGGCTGATAGAGATCGCGGGCTTTCAGCAGGCCCTTCACGATCAGCTCGCTCGATTGGAGATACTCGCGGGCGCCGACACCGACAAGCTTCGCGCCGTGGCAGCCGACGAAGGGCAGCCATGCCGGCCGCGGTGTCGTCTCGTTGCGCACCGCGCGAAGAAGGATCTCTTTTCCGTTCATCAGCTGCTCAATCGCGCGACAGGAAGAGGCGCAGCACGTACCAGAACATGAGGGCCACGGAGGCGAAGAGCTCGAGCGACGCCCCGACGTACCTGTCTTCCGGGTAATGATGCAGCACGTTGGAGGTGTCGTAGAGAATGGCGCCTCCGGCAAAGGCGATCATGGCGGCCGAGAAAAAGGTGCCGAGCTCGAAGCCGAAGAGGACGCCGGCCACGATCAGGACGAGGGCCACCACGCCGCCCCACATCAGGATGCCGCGGAGGAACGAGAAATCCTTCCGCGTCACGAACGCCACCACGGTGAGTCCGGCGAATCCGATGAAGGTGACCAGCGCCGCGCTCTCGATGATGCTGCTGCCGGTTTCGGCCGTCTTGGCTTCGGCCACCACGAGAAGGGGGACGAATATGATCGCCTCGAAAGTGACGAAGAGGGCCAGTGCCGCGTACTGGGCGGCGAGCGACCTGGCCGTGTGGGCCGTGCGGCTGGCCAGCCAGCCGACGATCATGAATGCGCCCAGAACGACAAGCCACGAGATTCCGAACATCGCATCGGCGATCGTGTAGGCCATCCCGGTGCTGAAGAGGAGGACCTCGATCATGGCAAAAACGAAGATGGCGATGAAAAGATGAATGTAGGTCTTCATCACGAAGGCTGCCCTGGCATCGACGCCGAGGGCAGCCACGGGTTTTTCGCCGCGCATGGTGTAGACATTTTCCATTGAATATCTCCTCGTCAAGGACAGGAAACAGGAGCGCCATCCTGAAGTAGCCGCTCTCGGCAAAAAGTCTAACCCATCCCCTCTCTTCGAGGCCTCAATATTTAAAAAAAGCTGAATCAGGGAACATCGCCTTTTTCGTTCAAAAGGGAGCCTTTCGCGGAAAGATCATATATATTATTCCCCGGAACCGGAACTTTCGAGGACACCAGCAGCTCGGAGCAATATCATGATGAAGAAGCTGAAATCACGGATCGAGAAGCTGTCCCCGTTCGGCACCCTCGCGCCGAACCTGAAAGGGCTGCGCCGACCCCTGCCGTTTTTCCTGGCCCTATGGATCGTCACCACTCTCCCTCTGGCCGGGGATGCTGCCGGGAAGGGCGATGAGCAGTGGCTCCGGTACCTTTCCAGCTCCAGCCGGTCCAGCGGCCCGAACTACTCCACACGGCAGGTCGCGGCTCCGGAGAAGGAAGCGCCCGAAGGCGTGGCCCTTCCCGAGTTCTCCGGCACCAGGGTGCACCATGTCCGGTGGGTCACTCCCATGACGCCTGTGGGCTATGTGGCCCTGGCCTACGACGCCGCGCCGGGAAACACAGCCAACCAGCTCCTCTTCATCGACAGGGACTGCGACGGGAGCCTGGCCGACGAAGAACCGATCACGAGCACGCAGCACGACAGGAACTGGACCATGTTCGGGTTCGTGCCGATCGTCTTCCCCACCGAGAACGGGCCCGTCACCTATCACCTCGACGTCCAGGTCTACAGGTTCGGGGGCGACGACAACCTCCGGTTCTACTTCAGGGCCGGCGGATGGTACGAAGGCCTGATCCGGATCGAGGAGAAGGAGTACAAGTGCATTCTCGTGGATTACAACTCGAACGGCACCTTCAACGACAGCGGGGAGATCTTCCATCATAGCGACAGGATCACCATCGGCACAAAGGAGGGTTTCGAGTCGTACTGGCTCGGGAAGTACATCCAGATCGACGGCACCCTCTTCACCGCTGCCGCCGAAATGGACGGCGCCTTCGTGACCGTCGAACGCGCCGAGAACGTGCCCCTGGGCCGGGTGGCTGTTCCCGCCGACGTCTGCCGGCTCAGTCTGGCCGGCAAGGAAGGTCACATCAGGCTCGACCTGCCGAGCGATCAACCGAGCGTGCCTGCCGGGAATTGGTGCCTCGAGGAGTGGTGGATGTCCCGCCTTGGAGACGACGGCAGGAAGTGGACTCTCAAGGGGCGCAACACGCCTCGCTCCGCCGATGTGGTGATCCGGGAAAACCAATCGAACAGCATCGATCTGGGCGAGCCGGTGACCGCCTCGCTCGAGGTGACTGCGAAGAAGGGCGCCTACGATTTCGACCAGAAGCTTCGGGGAAGGCTGGGCGAGAAGATCTACCTCGACGTCAACGGAAAAAGGGCTCCTGCGCCAAGGCTGCTCATCACCAGCGCGGACGGGACCTACAAGGAGGAGCTGACCTTCAAGTATGGTTGAGGCGGAACCTGCTCGCTCTCATGGCGAGAGCCCGCCGATGTTCCGGGTCCCTTCACGGCCAAGGTGGTTTACGACACTCCCTTCAAGATCGAATCAGAGACTTTCGAGATCAAGTCATCCCAGGCGGATTGACCTCGACAGAAAACGTGAGGAGAAAACGGCATGTCCCGCATGAAAGGAATCCTTCTTTGTCTGCTCCTGCTGACAGCCCTTGCACCCGGACTCGAATCCGGGTCCGGTGACGGAAACGAGGGGAAGAAGTACGCCGGCGTCGTCAAGGATATCGACGGGAAGCCCGTGGCGGGCGCCCGGGTCACTCTCTGCGAAACGGTTATCCACCTGGCCGACGAGAGCAACGAGACCTTTGTCAGGGACGTGACGATCACCGGCGACGACGGCACGTTCAGGCTGACCCTCGGCATTGAGAACAAGGGAGAATACTCCCTGGCATCGGTGCTGGCCCAGAAGAAAGGAATGGCATCCAACTGGAAGAGCTGGCTGACAGTGAGGGGAAAGAGCAACACCACCGACTTCGTGCTCGTCCTGGGAAAGCCCGCCTCGATGGCCGGAACGATCGTGGACGTTGAGGAAAATCCGATCGAAGGAGCGACGGTGACCGCCGTTCTCGGCCTGCCCTCGGAGGAGGAACCAGGAGTCATCATGGGCTGCCCCATGGAGGAATTCCTCACTCGGACGACTGCGCAGGACGGCCGCTTCATATTCAGCGACCTGCCAGAAGACGCCACGGCCGAGTTCATCGTCTCCGCCCCGGGGAGGGGGACCTACTTCACCGGATCCTTTAACGCGGACTTTCCCTTCTCCCATGCCGCAGGGAACAGGGACATCAAGATCACCCTTTCCGTGGAAGCCGTGATCGAAGGGAAGGTGGTGGAAAAGGGAAGCGGGAAGCCGGTGGCCGGCGTCAAGATCATCGTGGGGCCGGACGACCAGTCGTGGGGCATCTTCTGCAGCAAGACCGTCGTGACCGATGAGAAGGGAGAATTCCGTGCGGAAGGGCTGCTGCCCGGCTCGTGCCTGCTCAGGGTCTCCTCGGCATGGGAAGAAGCCGGCTCGTGGACCGCTGCATCTCCCACCGTCCTTGCCCCTGAGGGTAAAACAACGGGCAATGTGACGATCGAGCTCGTTCCCGGCGGATTCTTGAAGGTGACGGTGAAGAACAAGGAGACGCAGGAACCGGTCGCCGGAGCTTTCGTTCTTCTGGTCAATGCCGGAAAGCAGACTCAGGGCGTTACCGATAAAGAGGGAAAAGTGCAGATGCCCAAACCGGGGGGAGACGGCACCCATCTTTTCGTGATGAAGGAAGGGTACCAGAATGCGAACTTGGATGAGCTCCCGGCGACAAGCTCGGATGGGGAAACCCTCATCGCGGTGGATCTGGTACGCAACATCATGGTGAACGGACTGGCCCTCGATGAGAACGGCCTTCCTGTCCCGGGCGCTGTCGTCAAGATCATGCCTTACGGCTTCCGCAACGTGACGACCGATGAATCGGGAAAGTTCGAGGTCGAATGGCACTCCGATCTGGCCGCGCAGCTCGATTCCCGGCAGACTATCCTCGTCCGTCACCAGGACCGCAATCTCGTGGCAGTCGCCCCCCTCGATCCCGACGGCATGGAGATCAAGCTCACCACCGGTGCGACGATCAAGGGGAAGGTCGCCGACGAGGAAGGCGCTGCGATCGGCGGTGCCCGGATCATGGTGAGCTACCACCGGGAGAGAGGCTACTCGAGCATCAGCCGGAACGACATCCTTGCGGACAGCAATGGGCTCTACGCGATACCCGCGCTCCCCGCTGATTCGGAATTCTCGATCACGGCAACGGCCAGGGGCTTCGGCCGATGCGAGATACATCTGTTCACCGGCAAGAGCCACGAAGCTGTTGCCGCGGAAACGATCGTCCTCAAGCGGGCCGACCTCACCGTATCCGGCAAGGTGCTGGACGAGAACGGGAAGCCCGTCCCCAACATATCGGTCCTTGTGTCGGGAAGTGTGCAGAATTCCCGGACCATACACACAGATTCCAACGGCCGGTTCCAGGCGAAGGGGATCTGCGAGGGGTACGTCATCCTCAACGCCAGCACGAACGACGCCAAGCTCTCCGGCGCCTTGACAGTCAAGGGTGGGGAAAAGGACGCGGTCCTGACACTGGGAGAGCGCAACACCCTGATCCGGCGGGATCGCGAGGAGAAGAAGAAGGTCAGCCTCGTGGGCAAGCCGATGCCGGCTCTCGACGGAACGGGCCTGGAAGCGGCGCTGCGCGACGCGGCGGGCAAGAGGGTCGTTCTCTGCTTCTTCGACGTGAACCAGCGGCCGTCGCGCCACTACATCAAGCTGCTTGCCGGAAAAGCGGAGCAGCTTGCCGCAAGGAACTCCGTCCTCTTCGGTCTCGACCTGTCGGGGATCGACCGGGCGGAGCTCGAAAACAGGATCGCAGCTCTCGGGATATCGTTCCCCGTCGGATCCGCAGGCGCCAAGAGCGGGAAGGCTGCCGACGCCTGGGGCATCGAAGGCCTGCCCTACCTGGTCGTGATCGACGGATCGTCGAAGGTCTGCGCCGTTGGTGTGGCTCAGGCCGACCTCGAATCGGAGCTGGACAAGACCGGGGGCAAGTGAGAGCATTTTCCGAATGCCAGTCCTTCCCGATGACAGAAAAAAGCGTCGAGCAGAGGCGTGCGAAAGTGCATCATCCGGGGTCCGCTCGACGGTCTGTCCCAGAAACTGCTACAGCACCTGCAGCCTTCTGGTCACCGTTGACCGGGGGTGCATCACGGGTATCGAGCCCGATCGGCGCAACAGGGCCACGGGCGAGGGCGTCTGCCTCAAGGGACTGAGCTACGTCGAGCGAATCGTTTCGCCCGACAGGATCGTCTTTCCCCTGAAGCGCCGGCCCGGGACGGACGAATTCGAACGGATCACCTGGGACGACGCCCTCGACACCATCGCGGAAAACCTGCTTCAAGCCAGGAACGATCACGGACCGCAGAGCGTGCTCTACTACACGGGAAGCGGCACGAAGGGCGTGCTCAACGCCGTGGGCCTCGACTTCTGGCGGCTCTTCGGCGGCTGCACCACCACGTACGGCGACCTCTGCTGGCCCGCCGGCCTGGAGGCCACCCGCCTGACCCTGGGGGAGAACAAGCACAACGTCCCCTGGGACCTGGTCAATGCCAGGCTGATCCTTCTCTGGGGCAAGAATCCGGCTGAAACCAACGTTCACCAGATGCGCTTCATCGACCAGGCCATGGAAGAGGGTGCCAGGCTGGTGGCGATCGATCCGAGGCGGACCGAGTCGTCCGAGCGTGCCGAGCTCCTGATCCAGCCTCGACCCGGAACGGACGGCGCGCTCGCCCTTGCCGCGGCCCGCCTCCTGATCAGGAACGACGGGATCGACCGCCCCTTCGTCGAGAAGCATCTGCTGGGTTTCGACGCCTTCGCCGGCATGGCGGACTCGTTCACCCCCGAAGAGGCTGCCTCGATCTGCGGCATCCCGGCCGGCTCGATCCATCGCCTGGCCGAGCTTCTCGGTACGATCCGCCCCGCAACGCTCTGTGCCGGATTCGGGATGCAGCGGTACACGAACAGCGGCCAGACGATGCGGGCGCTGATCGCCCTGATGGCGCTCACGGGAAATATCGGCAGGCCGGGAGGCGGGTGGCAGTTCGCCAACCTGCAGAGCCATATCTTCAGCTCGCCTCGCGATCCCCTGGCTTTCTATCCCCCGGAACGGCCAGGCGGCCCGGTCAGGATCTCCATCTCCACGGCCAGGCTCGGGAAGGAGATCCTCGCCGCCGCCGACCCGCCCATCAAGGCGATCTGGGTGGAAAGGGGAAATCCCGTCACGCAGAATCCGGACACGAACAGCGTACTCGAGGCGTTTCGCTCCGTCGACTTCCGCGTCGTGGTGGATCAGTTTCTCACCGACACGGCGCGCGAGGCGGACATCGTGCTTCCGGCCAAGACATTCCTCGAGCAGACCGATCTGATCAACGCCTACTGGCACCCCTACATCCATCTGAAACGGAAGATCCTCGACCCCCCGCCCGAGGTCAAGCCCGAGACGGAGATCTACCGGCTTCTCGCCCTGCGGCTCGGGATCGGCGAGGAGGAGATGCTGGGCAGGATTCCAGGCCCATCCGAGGAGGAGCTCGAGTCGTTCCTCGAGCAGAAGCTGAAACAGATCCCCGGGGCGACTCTCGAGAAACTGGAGCAAGGCCCCCTCCCCGCTCCGGCAGCAGAGGAGGTCGCCTTTTCCGATTACCGCTTCCCCACGCCGTCGGGCAGGATCGAGCTCCTCTCGAAGGAGGCGGCCGACCGCTGGGCAGTCGACCCGCTCCCCCTCTTCAGCGAACCGGAGGAAGCGCTGCCGCAGGTTGCCGACAAGGACGGGATGCAGCCGCTTCATCTGTTGACGCCGAACCGGAAGGAGACGATCCATTCGCAGTTCGGAAACCTTCGCCTGATCCGTGCGCGGAATCCCGAACCTCACCTGCTTATCAACCCCGACGATGCGGTGAGAAGAGGGATCGGGACGGGCGACAGGGTTATAGTGCTCAACAACCGCGGAAGCTTCGAGGCCGATGCGCGGCTCGATTTCAGCATCAGGAAGGGCTGCGTCTCCATCGCGAACGGCCTCTGGATCCCGGAAGGGAGCGCGGTCAACTTCTGCTCCCTCGGCCGGGAGACCGACATGGGCCACGGCGCGGCGTTTCACGATAACCTGGTCGAGGTGAAGAGGGCCTTCTCATGAGGCTGGGATTCGTGCTGGATCTGAACAGGTGCACGGGCTGCAGGGCCTGCTGCCTGGCCTGCTCCATCGAGAACCGGCTCGATCCGGAGATGAGCTGGCGGCAGGTGAGCACCTTCAACGGGCAGCGCCATCCGGAGCAGCCGCTCTACCATCTCTCGCTGGCCTGCAACCACTGCGCCGACGCGCCCTGCCTGAAGCAGTGTCCCGCGCGCGCCCTGTCGCGGAGCGAGACGACGGGAGCTGTTCTTCTCGATTCCGACCGCTGCATCGGCTGCAGGTACTGTTCCTGGACCTGCCCCTACGATGCACCGAGGTTCGATGAGGCGGCCGGCGTGATGACGAAGTGCACCTTCTGCAGCGCGCGCCTCGACGAGAACCGCGATCCGGCCTGCGTGGCGACCTGCCCCACCGGAGCCCTGACATACGGAGCCGTCGACCAGGCCGGCGGAGTCGCAGCCGTTCCCGGATTCCCCGAATCGTCCTTCGAGCCTTCCCTTCGATTCAAGCCCTTGCGCGGGGAAAGAAATCCACCCGAGATCGCGCCCAATCCCGTATCGAGAACGTTGGACGAGCTCTTTCTCGCCGACTGCGTACTGCCGGACCCGGCGATCACGCTCCGGTCGGAGTGGCCGCTCACCCTCTTCACGCTCTGCGCCGCCCTGCTTCCGGCCTGGTTCGCCGCCTATCTCGTCGAATCGGCGCCGCTCGACCCTGCCGCTTTTCTCGGCGCCGGCCTGGCCGCCGTCGCCTTGAGCTCGATCCACCTGGGGCGGAAAAGCCGCGCCGCGCGAGCCGCTCTCAATCTCGGGAGCTCCTGGCTGAGCCGCGAGATCGTTTTCTTTGCCTTGTTCCTCGGTCTTGCTGCGGTGCTGCTCCTTCCGGCTGCTCCGGGTTTTGCGGCCCGATGGCTTCTTCTGCCGGCCGGACTCGCAACGCTCGTCGCCATCGACAGGATCTACGATCCCGTCCGCATCGCCGCCCCTCGCTGGCTCCACAGCGCGGACACGCTCCCCACGGGATTGTTTGCGGCCGGTGTCTTACTGGGAGCCCAGCCACTCTTCATCTCTCTGGGACTTCTCAAGCTGATCCTCTACGTCTGGCGCAAGCTCGCATCGACATCGGGAACCACCCGCATCCCGCCGGTCTTCAGCGCCGCCCGCCTGGGGATCGGATTCGCGCTTCCCCTGATCCTCTGGCTCGCCGATCCGCAGGGGCTGGGGCCGGCCGCCGCCCTTTCCGTCTGTCTGGGTGAACTGATCGACAGGTGCGAGTTCTACAGGGAGATCGACAGGGAAACGCCGGCGCGTTCCATGATTCTCGAGCTGCGAAGGAGAGTCGAACGCTGAACGCCCCAAAAAAAAGCCGATCCGGAAAGGAAAACCTGTCCGGATCGGCTCGTACTGGTTACTCGATTTCAGGAAATCGAATCTGGGACGTCAATTCTCAGGCATTGCCTGTCGTGGCTGTCGCGCTGGGCGCGGCGCGGGCGGCAAGGTCCTTGTCGATCAGGAAGAGACCGCCTTCGGCGCTGCCGGCGAGCTTCATCTGCTGAACGATTTCGTCCACCGACGCCTCTTCCTCGACCTGCTCCTCGATGAACCACTGCAGGAAGTTGGCCGTGGCGTGATCGCTGCACTTGAGCGCGGTGTCGAGAAGCTTGTTGATCCGCCCCGTGACCATGCACTCGTGCTCGTAGGAGGCCTTGAAGACCGCCTGGGGCGATTCCCATTCAGCCTGCGGCTCCGCGATGGCTCCGAGCTTCACGCGGCCGCGGCGGTTGTTGATGTAATCGGTGAACTTGACCACGTGTCCGAGTTCCTCCATGGCCTGCATGCGCATCCAGTGGGCCGCTCCGGGCAGGCCTTCGGAATCGCAGTAGTTCGCCATGGAAAAATAGAGATAAGAAGAAAAGAGCTCGGCATTGATCTGTGCGTTCAGCTCTTTCTCCAGGGTTTCATTCAGCATGACTCCTCCTTTAGTTTTTCCAGAGACCGTGCAGATTGCAGTGGGCCCGGGCGGTGACGTTGCCTGCATCGATGGCGAAGAACGCTTCGGGCGCGGCGCCCGGCTCGAGAAACCGGCGAAGGAAAACGCCGTCGGCAACCAGCTCGATCCATTCGATGGAGTGCTCGGCCTCCATGGGGTGAGCCACCTCACCCACCTTGACCTTGAAGCCGCCATCGACCTTTTCGATCACGGGCACGTGCTTTTCCTGGGCCGCGTCGACCGTATTCTCGACTAGGTGGACCATCTCGTGGCCGCAGCAGTGGGGAATCGGCCCGCCGCCGTGCAGCACCTCGACCGTGTTCCCGCAATGCTCACACCTGTAAACCTGTTTCTTTTCTATCATTATTTTCTCCTCTTGAAAAAGGCGCCCATCGGCCGGCACCGATCTCATGAATGCTGTCGACGAGCTCTCCCGGCCGATCCGATCCAATGATATCGATCGCGATACAAGCGCGGGAGAGCCGCATCGATCAGGCATATGGATACATGTCTTTCTTCACTGCCTCGAGATTCGCCAGAAGCTCGTCGTGCTTCTGCTCGTCCTTCAGGAGGTACTCGAGGAGATAACGCTGTACGATCAAGCCCTTCTTTCCTTCCGTGGCGGCGAGGCTGGACTGGGCCAGGTCCACAGTCTTCTTTTCCAGCTCGATGTGCTTCTCCACCATGTCCCAGATCTTGCCCACCTCGTCGGGATTCAGCGCGATGGTCTTGCCCTCGAGCGTGTCGGCGATCAGGTCCTGGATGCGGTAGTGCATCTGCGAATCGCGCTGGATGATCTCCATCACGAGGCGGATGATCGGGTTGTCGGTCTTCTCGATGATAGCACCCGTGGAGGCCACGGCGGAGTTTTCCACCTTCTGCCAGTTTCTCATGTTCTTGACGAGGTGTTCCTGTGCTTCCTTGGTCGACATTTCTATTTCTCCCTATTGGTTTCTTTTTTGGATCGTAACGGATTCGACGC
The DNA here is from genome assembly GCA_964482235.1 of uncultured Phycisphaerales bacterium. Taxonomy (GTDB): domain Bacteria; phylum Planctomycetota; class B15-G4; order B15-G4; family CAYZWU01; genus CAYZWU01. Next base: position 17,387 of record CAYZWU010000036.1, on the reverse strand, counting down.
AGATCAGGAGTTCTTGGACAGGTATTCGGCAACGCCGTCAGCGGTGGGCTTCATGGCTTCCTTGCCCTCGCTCCAGTTGGCCGGGCAGACCTCTCCATGCTCCTCGGTGTACTGGAGAGCGTCCAGCATGCGGAGCGCCTCGTCCACGTTGCGGCCGAGAGGCAGGTCGTTGACCACGGCGTGGCGAACGATGCCTTCCTTGTCGATGAGAAACAGACCGCGAAGAGCGACGGCGTCGTTGAAGAGAACTCCGTAGTCGCGGGAGATCTTCTTGCTCAGGTCGGCCACGAGGGGGAAATCCACGTTTCCGATTCCGCCCTTCTCCACCGGAGTGGTCTTCCAGGCGAAGTGTGAGAACTGGGAGTCGACGGAAACACCGACCACCTCGCAGTTCTTTTCCTTGAACTTGCTGTAGGCCTTGTTGAAGGCAATGATCTCGGAGGGGCAGACGAAGGTGAAATCGAGGGGATAAAAAAAGAGCAGGACATAGTTGCCCCTCAGGTCGCTGAGCGTGAACTGATCGTTGAAGGTGTTGTCGCCCATGACGGTGACAGCGGAAAAATCAGGTGCTTCGTGAGTAACCAGTGTGGACATTTCTTTTCTCCTTAGTATCTTGTTTGTCCGGACTAAATATCGAGGTCCCACTTGCCGGCATCGCGGTGCTTGGTGCACTCTTCCTCAGCCAGGTTACGGAGACGGTAGGCCATATCCCTCAGGATCCCGTAAAGAATCCCGCATGAGTCATCGTTGCGATCGCGGTCACCTTCATCAGCCAGGGCAAGCATTTCTCTGGTCAACCGGGTCACTCGCGTCAGATTTACGTTGAATTTTTCACCCATTTTAAAATTACCTTTTTAAACTGGCCTTGCCATCAGGATTGGGATGGTACATTTGCACACCTCGTGCCAAAGGTTTCATAAAATTATATCTTGTTTATTTCTAATAAATTACGTTCGATTGCATCAAACACCCCCCCAGAATGTCTCACTGTATCATTCATTTATTGAGACACTACTGTCTCATTTATCTGTCTCATGAGACATAACTTTGGAAATAAAGAAACAAAGAAATTGAGCAGAGCAAAGATTTAAAGCTATTCCGGTACCTGAATACCGATATTAAGTTCTGCGACCATTGCGGGAAAAAGACGAGACTCGTTTCTCAGTACAGATCAAATATAAGGAGTATATGGAATGAACATGTTCTGTTATCAGTGCCAGGAAACAGCGAAGAACGAAGGATGCAAGGTCAAGGGCGTCTGCGGCAAGTCACCGGAAACGGCCGGCATGCAGGATCTCCTTATTGATGTGCTCCGCGGATTGGCCCTCCTTTACGAAAAGGCCCCGGGTGCCGACATGGAGCGTGTCGAGGCCGGCCGTTTCGCCTCGAAGGCCCTCTTTTCCACCATTACCAATGCCAACTTCGACGGAGCCGCGATCTCGAGCTTTGTCGAGGAGGCTCTCTCCCTTCGCGACAGGTTCCGGAGTCTGGCCGTGGCCGCCGAGGGAGAAGGGGCGCTCGACGGCCTTCATCCCTCGGTCGACTGGATCGGCGACGTCGCGTCCTTTGCTGCCAGGGCAGCCGACGTGGGCATCCTGGCCACGGAAAACGAGGACGTGCGCTCCCTTCGCGAACTCCTCATCTATGGGCTCAAGGGCATCGCGGCCTACGGCCACCACGCGGCTGTCCTGGGATACGAGGACCAGTCGATCTACGACTTCATCATGGAGGGGCTCGCCTCCACGACAAAAGACCTCTCGGTGGACGAGATGGTCCAGCTCGTGCTGAAAGCCGGCGAGATTGCCGTGGGCGTCATGGCGCTCCTCGACCAGGCCAACACGAAGACCTACGGCAACCCGGAAATAACCGAGGTCAACCTGGGTGTGCGGAGCAACCCCGGCATCCTCATTTCCGGGCACGACCTCAAGGATCTGGCGGAGCTGCTCGAGCAGACCAGGGACAGCGGCGTGGACGTCTACACCCACGGCGAAATGCTGCCCGCACACTACTACCCCGCCTTCAAGAAGTACGACAACCTCGTGGGGAACTACGGCGGCGCCTGGTTCGAGCAGAAGAAGGAATTCGAGACGTTCAACGGTCCGATCGTGATGACCACGAACTGCATCGTCCCCGTCCAGGATTCGTACAAGGATCGCATCTTCACCACTGACGTCGTGGGCTACCCTGGCACCAAGCGCATCGCGGATAGACCGGAAGGCGGCGCGAAGGACTTCTCCGCCGTCATCGAGCTGGCCAAGACATGCCCGCCCCCCATCGCGATCGAGGAGGGAAAGGTTGTCGGCGGCTTCGCCCACGCCCAGGTCCTCGCCCTGGCCGACAAGGTCGTCGAGGCGGTCAAGTCGGGTGCGATCAAGCGGTTCATCGTGATGGCCGGATGCGACGGCCGCCAGAAAGGCCGTAGTTACTTCACCGACGTGGCAGAAAAGCTGCCCGACGACACGGTGATCCTCACGGCAGGATGCGCCAAATACAGGTACAACAAGCTCGACCTGGGCGATATCGGAGGCATCCCGCGCGTCCTCGATGCAGGGCAGTGCAACGACAGCTACTCCCTGGCCGTCGTGGCGCTCAAGCTCAAGGAGGTCTTCGAGCTCAACGACATCAACGAGCTGCCGATCTCCTTCGACATTGCCTGGTACGAGCAGAAAGCCGTGGCCGTCCTGCTCGCTCTCCTTCATCTCGGCGTCAAGGGAATCCGGCTCGGACCGACCCTGCCGGCTTTCCTCTCGCCCGCCGTGGCCGGAGTGCTGGTCGAGAATTTCGACATCAAGCCGATCGGCACGGTGGAAAGCGACGTCGCGGCCATGCTGGAAGGAAGGTAGGTAGCCATGGCGACCCGCAAGGTGGTGAAAATCGACGAGGAGCTCTGCAACGGCTGCGGGGAGTGCGTCCCAGCCTGCGCCGAGGGAGCGATCCAGATCATCGACGGCAAGGCCCGCCTCATGGCCGACAACCTCTGCGACGGGCTCGGCGCCTGTCTCGGCGACTGCCCCGAGGGAGCGATCTCGATCGAGGAGCGGGAGGCCGACGGCTTCGACGAGGAGGCTGTCAAGGCCCACCTCGACGAGCAGCGGAAGTCTTCTCCCTCCCCGGAGCCGGCGGCCCGCCCCGCCATGGCGGCCCCGCCTCCCCACGGGGGAGGCGGTGGCTGCCCCGGAGCGCGGATGCTGCGTTTCGAGCAGCCGGCCGGCACTGCCGGTTCTCCCGGTGAAGGAAACGCACCCGTGCAGCAGGTCTCGGAGCTCAGACACTGGCCGATCCAGCTCCACCTGGTTCCCCCGGCGGCGCCCTTTCTGAAGGGGGCGGATCTTCTGCTGGCCGCCGACTGCACCGCCTTTGCCATGGCCGACTTTCATGCAACGCAGCTGAAGGGCCGGTCGCTGGTGGTGGCCTGCCCCAAGCTCGACCAGGGTCAGGAGATCTACCTCGAGAAGCTCGTGGGAATGATCGACGAGGCGCAGATCAACACCCTCTCGATCCTGGTGATGGAGGTTCCGTGCTGCGGCGGCCTGATCCACCTGGCGCAGGAGGCCGTGAAAAGAGCCGCCCGCAAGGTGCCCGTGAAGAAAAGCGTTGTCAGCCTGCGAGGCGATCTGCTCTCAGAAGAATGGCTGTAGAAGGAGAGGGAGGACCAGAAAATGATTCTCAACATCTCCGAGGCTGCCAATCTCGCCTTTCACTCTCTTGCCTACATGGTGAACAGGAAGGACCAGGAACTTGTCCAGGTCGCCGCGGTGGCGAGGTTTCTCGACGCCTCCGAGGCGCACCTGAACAAGGTGCTCCAGCGGCTGAAAAAAGGCGAAATCGTCCGATCGGTGAGGGGGCCCGGGGGAGGATTCGCCCTGGCCGCTGATCCGAAGACGACCACCCTGCTCGACGTGTTCGAGGTGATGGACGGTCCCCTTTCAAACTCGAGCTGCATCCTGGGACAGTCGCGCTGCATCTTCGGCACCTGCCTGTTCGGCGACCTGCTCACTAAGATCCACGACGACGTGAAGGAGTACTTCAGCAAGACGACACTGGCTGACCTGGAGAAGGTTCTCTCGAATCAGCCGTTGACCTTTCCCAAGAACCTGTAAAGGGTGGCGCGCCCCACGCCGAGCATCCGGGCGGCGCGCACCTTGTTGCCGCCGCACTCGGCCAAGGCGCGGTCGACGGCCTCGCGAGTCAGCTTGGCTCGGCCGCGCCTTGCCGGCCCCGGACCGGGTTCGTTCAAAACGGACCCGGTCGGGTCGGCGGGCATCGTCCCGCGACGGATCTCCGGTGGAAGGTCCTCGGCACGGATGATGTCGCCCCTGCAGCGAACGGATGCGAACTGGAGCGCATTGATCAGCTCGCGGATGTTGCCCGGCCAGAGGTGGGCCAGCAGGAAATCGAGAGCGCGCTCTTCCACCTCGGAGATCTGCTTCCCCGACTCCTTGCCGATCCTCTCGAGTATCTGCTCGACCAGGTACGGGATGTCCTCGCGCCGCTCGCGAAGGGGAGGCAGGGCGATCGGCACGACGCACAGCCGGTAATAGAGATCCTCCCGGAACTCGTCCCTCATGATCATCCCGCGCAGGTCTCGATTGGTGGCGCTGATGATCCGGACATCGGCAAAGATCGACTTCTCCCCCCCGACCCTCTCGAACTTCTTCTCCTGGAGAACGCGAAGCAGCTTCACCTGGATGCCGGGGGAAAGCTCGGCCACCTCGTCGAGGAAAAGCGTGCCGCGGTGAGCAAGCTCGAAACGCCCCTTCTTGTCGCGGATCGCACCGGTGAATGCGCCCCGAACGTGGCCGAACAGCTCGCTCTCGATGATGTTCTCCGGAAGGGCGCCGCAGTTCACCGGCACGAAGGGGCCGGCCTTCCGGCTGCTCTCGTTGTGGATGGCCAGGGCCACGAGCTCTTTTCCCGTGCCGCTCTCGCCCGTGACCAGGACGGGGTAATCGGAAACGCTCACCGACTCGATCGTCCTGAAGACCTCCTGCACGCCGTTCGACACGCCGACCATGCCGTGGAAGCGGCGCCGCTCGCGAAGGCGGGACCGCAGCTCCCTGATCTCGGTGAGATCGCGGACCACGGCGAGAACCCCCTGCACGCCCGAATCGATCTCCATCGGCCGGGCGGTGAGCTTGAGCTGCTTCTTCACGCCTGAGGGTGTGATGTACGTCACCCTGGACGTGTGCCCCTCGGCCTCCTTCCCATGGTCGTGGCGGAACCGGCAGCTGCTGCCGCAGAGGCCGTGAGAGGGAAAGACCTCGTGGCAGTCCCTTCCGATGATCTCGTCCCGCGAGCGGCCGGTGATGCGCTCGAGAGCCTCGTTCACGAGAAAGATGTTGCGATAGGCGTCGTGGATGATGATCCCGTCGTCGAGCATGTCGGCGAAACGCTGCAGCCTGCTGCGCTCGAGCCGAAGCGCGGCGAGGGTGCCGTGGTCGAGGAGCCCCTCGATCCGGGCGCCGAGATCGTCGCGCAGGATGCAAAGGGCGGACTTCAGCTCGCCCTCGTCCTTCGATCCCCGGGCGGGATCGGGAATCTGCCACCGGAGCAAGATCGGCACGCCGCTGAGAAGACGCTTTCTTTCCTCCTCGAGGGAGGGAACGGTCGACCGGCAGAACGCGCCGGCCTCCTCCCCCAGCGTGATCACCATGTCGAAGCCGTCGGCATCGAGGTCGGCGAGCCTCGTCGACCGGTGGGAAGCGATGTCATACCCGGCGTCGCTCATCGCCTGGACAGCCGCGGGATGCAAGGTCCCCTCGGCGATCCCCGCGCTGAACACATCGAGCCGGTCCTGCGCCATGGCCTGGAGAAGCGCCCTGGCCATGGGACCGCGGCATGAGTCGGTGCTGCAGAGAAACAGGATTTTCATCTTCTTCCTCATGAAATCCGGCAGCGGCCATAGCCGTTGCAGGCCGATCTGGAGACCATTTCGACTCGACACGATGGATCGGCCACCGGACACTTTCAATTCCTTTCTCTTTGTTCCATAATACTATCTGCCTTTAGTGACAAGTGGAATTCCATCAGCCCGGTGGACAATCCCGCTTGCGCGCCGAAGGGCGAGCTCTCTACGAACCTGCCTCGAGGCCTGGTTACAAACGCCTTTCCGTCACGATTTCCCGCTGTTGCCAAGGAACAGAGGAGTCAAAATGCTTAAACTGCTTCTCCTTCTCCAGCTGCTGCTCTCCCCGCAGTTCATGATCCCCGACATCGCGGAAGAGGGCTTCGCGCCCTGTGTCGTGGAATCGAGCCTTCTCGAGAAGATCGAGTCCTTTCCCGGTGTTCTCGTCGAGGAGATAACGGCGAACGGCCACTTCGAAGAGGCCTACGCGATCCGTCTCACCCAGCCGCTCGATCACGGGAATCCGGACGGCGGCACCTTCTCGCAGAGGATCTACCTTTCCCATGCCGGCTACGACAGGCCAATGGTGATCAACACTGAGGGATACGCGGCGGACCGCAACTCGACGCACGAGCTCAGCCCCATGCTGGGCGCGAACCAGATCATCGTGGAGCACCGCTACTTCGGCAAATCGAGACCCGATCCCGTGGAGTGGCGTCACCTGACGGTCCGGCAGGCCGCAGCGGACCACCATCGCGTGATCTCTCTCTTCAAGACGATCTACATCGGGAAGTGGGTAAGCACGGGGATCAGCAAGGGCGGGCAGACCGCCCTGTTCCACCGCCGGTACTACCCCGAAGACGTGGACGCCACGGTGCCGTACGTCGCCCCCGTCAATCTCGCTCTCGAGGAGCCGAGAATCACGAAGTTCCTCGCAAACGTCGGGGACGCAGCATGCCGCGAGAAGCTGAAGAAGTTCCAGATCATGCTTCTCGAGAACAGGAAGGAGATTTTGCCCCTCTTCAGGCAGGCGGCGAAGAAGAACGGCTACAACTTCTCGATCGGCGAGGAGCTGGCTTTCGAGTTCATCGTGCTGGAGTACCCCTTCTCGTTCTGGCAGTTCGGCTCCATCGGCAGCGACGCGATCCCTTCGAAGGGCGCCTCGCCGAAGGAGATGTTCAACAGTCTGAAGAGAGTCGTTCCCATTCGTTTCTTCTCCGATTCGGGAGCCTCCATCTTCGAGCCCTTCTTCTATCAGAGCACCACTGAGATCGGCTATTACGGCTACGACATCGCGCACCTGAAGGATCTGCTCACCACGGGATCCGATTACTGCTACACCCTCTTCGCACCGAAAGGAGTGGAGGTCGAGTTCGACGCCGAGGTGATGCGCGACGTTCACAGCTGGCTCACGAACGAGGGGAACAACATCATCTACCTCTATGGCGAGGTGGATCCATGGTCCGCCTCCGCCGTGGAGCCGGCGGAGAAGACCAATGCGCTGATGATGGTCAAGAAGGGAGGATCGCACCGGATCCGCATCCGCGATTTCAAGGGGAAGGAGAGGGAGGCCATCCTCTCCGCACTGGAAGAGTGGCTCGACGTGACGATCGAACGCCGATCCTATTAGAAGACCACCCTAGATTTCAGTCACCTCGAAACTCACCCGGGGCGGTCTGCCAAACGCCTTCTCAAAAAAAAGTCAGTGTGGGGATAACATGACGAGCGACCTGGCGTTTCTTCTCTTCTTTCTCCTTCTCGTCCTCTCGGGCTGCGCCTCTCTCGCCGATAAATCGGGAAGCCCGCTGCCGCAGCCGCCCGTCGCCAAAGCCGTGCCGAAGAAGCTGATCCGGCACGGCCACATCCGCATCGATCCCTACTACTGGCTGATGGAGCGCGACAATCCCGAGGTGACGGCCTATCTCGAGGCGGAGAACGATTACACGAGCGCCGTCATGGCCCGTACGAAAGAACTGCAGGAGACGCTTTTTCAGGAGATCAAGGGGCGCATCAAGCAGACGGACGAATCGGTTCCTTTCAGGAAGGGCGACTTCTTCTACAGCACTCGCCACGAGGAAGGCAGGGACTACCCCGTCTACTGCCGCCGCAGGATCTCCCTCGGAGGGCCGGAGGCCGTCCTGCTCGACGCCAACGAGCGGGCCGAGGGAGAGAGCTACTATGCCGTCCGCGGCTTCTCTCCCGACGCCCTTGCCGTGAGCCCTGACCAGAACCTTCTCGCCTTTGCAGAGGATAAGAAGGGACGGCGCATCTACACGATCCGCTTCAAGAACCTCGCGACAGGCCGTATCGTGGATCGCGAGATCGCTCGCGTGACCGGCGACATGGCCTGGGCGAACGACAGCAGGACGCTGTTCTACACGAAACAGGATCTCGTCACTCTCAGGCGGTTCCAGGTCTTTTGCCATATCGTGGGAACGGACCCGTCCCGGGACAGGCTCGTCTACGAGGAGGAGGACGAGGAGTTCGGCGTCTCCCTCTTCAAATCGCGCTCCGAGAAGTTCGTGGTCATCGCCTGCAAGCAGACGTCGAGCACCGAGTACCGCCTGATCGACGCGGACGATCCGGGCGGCGATCCGCTCCTCTTCTCGAAGCGGGAAGAAGGGCACGAGCACTCGATCGACCACTTCGAAGACAGGTTCCTCATCAGGACCAACTGGAAGGCGCGGAACTTCCGCCTCATGGAAGCCGGGTCGATCGGGACGGCCAAGGAAGAGTGGCGCGAGCTGATCCCCTGCCGCGACGACGTCCTGCTGGACCGCTTCGAGATCTTCAACGGTTTTCTCGTGCTGACCGAGTGGAAGGACGGGCTGATCCGGATCCGCATCAAGCCCTGGAAGGACGATGGCGAGCATTATCTCGAATTCGACGAACCGGCCTATTCGGCCCGTCTTGGCGCGAACCCCGAGTGCGACACCTCCGTCGTCCGATTCGTCTACTCGTCCCTCTCCACGCCGCGGTCCACCTACGACTACGACATGGTCACGAGGGAAAAGGTCCTCAAGAAGCGCGACGAGGTTCTCGGGGGGTTCGATCGCGGAAACTACGCTGTCGACCGGCTCCATGCTCCGGCGCGCGACGGCGCCGCAATCCCTCTCTCGATCCTCTACAGGAAAGGAATGGACCGGAACGGCAAGAATCCCTTTATCATCAACGGCTACGGCTCGTACGGCTACAGCATGGACGCCGATTTCAGGTCGACGATCTTCAGCCTGGTGGATCGCGGCTTCATCTATGCCATCGCCCACGTGCGGGGAGGGCAGGAGCTGGGACGGCAGTGGTACGAGAACGGCAAGCTCCTGAAGAAGAAGAACACCTTCACCGATTTCATCGACTGCGCCGACTACCTGGTCAAAGAGAAGTTCACCTGCCCGGCAAAGCTTTTTGCCATGGGGGGAAGCGCGGGCGGACTGCTCGTCGGCGCCGTGATCAACATGAGGCCCGAGCTCTTCAAGGGCGTCGTGGCTCATGTCCCCTTCGTCGACGTTGTGACCACCATGCTCGACACGAGCATTCCTCTCACCACGAGCGAGTACGACGAGTGGGGCAATCCGGAGGAGAAGAAGTACTATGACTACATGCTCTCCTACTCGCCCTACGACAATGTCGGGAGCTCGGACTACCCCGATCTGCTCGTCACTGCGGGCCTGCACGATTCGCAGGTCCAGTATTTCGAGCCGGCGAAGTGGGTGGCCCGGCTCCGCGCCTCGAAGACCGGAGGGGGGCGCATTCTCCTCAAGACCGACATGACGGCGGGCCATGGAGGCGCATCGGGCCGCGACGACCAGTACAGGAGAACGGCCTTCGCCTATGCCTTCGTTCTCGGCAGCCTGGGTGAATGGGAGTGAGTCCTACTCGGGATCCGATTGCGGCTCCACCTTCCGGTTGGTGTAGGAGAGGCAGGCGAGGCGCCATGCCCCGTCCAGCTTGATGAACTGGAAGACATCGATACCTTCAGCTTTCCGGCCCGTGGACTCGACCAGGTAGGGCGCCCAGACGCAGGCGATCTTGTGGTCGATCAGCACGACAGGGTCGCCGGTGAGCCATTCGGAGAAACGCGTCCCCTCGGCCAGGCTCTTCCGTGTCCGCGCCATGAAATCCGCCAACCGATAAACGGCCTGGCGGTCCGTGTCCACCGCATCGATCGCCACCACGGCGCCCGGGGCGAAGAGAGCTTCCACGCGATCGAGCCGGCCGTTCGAGTAGTCGTCGAGCCAGGCCTTGCAGAGGTCGACCAGCTCCTTCTTCTCCCCGTCGCAGGGCAGGATCGCGCCGTCGCAGCCGACTTCGGGTGTGGCGCAGGAGAAAAGGAAGAGGGGAAAGAGAAACACCGCTGCCACGATAAACCGCATCGATTCTCCTCCAATCTGAAGCGACCGGGTTTCACTTCACCAGCTCGGCCACCCTGCGCTGGAAGCGTCGAGTACGCGATCCGAGGGCCTCACTTCACCAGCTCGGCCACCCTGCGCTCGAGGGCGTCGAGCGCCTGATCCGCCGCCTCGCCTGTCGCGGCGCCGGCAACGAGCAGGATGCAGTTCGCGAGAAGCCGTCCGTGAACAGGCCGGCCTTCCTGGTCGAGGACGCTGAATGACCTGTCGCCGGTATGGAACCTGCTGCACCCGGGATGGCTGGCAAACCGGTCCTGAAGAGACTTGAACCGCGCGGCGCAATCGGCAGCCTCGGCATAACGGAACAGGACGACCTTGTAGCCAGCCTTGAAATCAGCGGCAGCAGCTTCGGTAAAACCGAAAATCTTCCCGGAGACCTGGGGGCAGGCGTTGAAAAGGCCGAGAGGACCGAAAATGTACTTCACACTCTGTTCGATCATCCCCCCGATCCGGAGCGCCTCGACGAGGGGCGGCCGGTTCTTCACGCCGCCGATCACTTCCTCGACCGCCATGGCGATCGATTTCAGGCCTTCCACCGTTTCGGGATGATCGTCGAACCCGGTCAGGGTCACGAGCCGGCTTCCCTTCCAGAAGTTCATGTAGTAGCTCTCGATCAACCCTCCTCCGCCGACGGCCACGCTCTCCCCGTCTGCTCCCGTTTTCAGCGTATAGATCCCGAAGGCGGACCTTTCATCGGTCATCTCGAAGATCTCCAGCGTGATCCCCCTGTCGGCTTTGCCCATGTATTCCTGGATCGTGACCTTCCTGAAACCGTACTCGTGGTAGATCTCGGCCCCGCCGTTGATGTAGTCGAAGAGGTCGTCCCCCTCGAAGACGCGCGGCTCGCCCTCGACATGCCACCCGCCGGGATCGGCATCCTCGGGAACAACGGCGGGCCGGGCCTCGGGCGTTGCCCCGGAGGCGCCTTCATCGCCGTCCGAAGCGCACTGCACGAGAAGAAGGGGCAAGGCGGCCAGGAAGACGACGATCGGACCGCGGCAGACCCGGATCAGGAGAGGAACGCAAAAACCGATCATGCCGTGATCTCCTCTTCCTCGACTCTCAGCTTCGTGAAGTCGATCTCGCCCAGCCCGTGCTTGCGGGCCTGATCGATCATGATGATTCCACCCGGATCGAGGCCCCAGAGCGTGGCGCAGTAGGCGTCGATCGCCACCCTGTCGATGCCGGCCACGACCTTGCGCGGCTTCTTCAGCTCGCCTGGCCCGAAGGGGCCGTTGGTGATGATGAACTCCGTCGAGTCGACGACGCAGAGAGACGGGGTGACCACGGTGTTGAGGTCGGCGATGCACTGGTCGAGGTGGCCGATGTCGTCGTTCTTGAAGTTCCCGGTGTGAAACGCGCGGTTCGTCTTCGGCGAGTTGAGACCCATCAGGTTCTTCAGCGTGCCGGTGAAGCGGTTGCCCACGTGGTCCTTCGAGATCGGCATGTCGATGAAGACGTCGTGCCTGAAGAAGGCTTCCATGATGCGGGCCTCCTTCAGGATCTTTCCTCCGGGCACGGTCACGGGTCTGAAGAGCGACTCGTCCTTGCGATCGACGAGAGTCAGGGTGCCGCCCGCCTCGGTCACCGCCTCCCCCAGCCCCGTGGCTTCCCACGATTTTTCCGGGAGCCAGCTCAGGCAGGCCACCTCCTTCGCGCCGGCGCTCCGGCACATGTCGATCACGGCACGGACGATGCCCGGCTTCGTGTACGTGCCAGGGTGCTTGTTCTGCGAATTGGGCAGGATGCAGACCGAATCGTTCCTCGAGACGAACCGGCCCATGCCGCCGAGCATCTCGACGGCTCTTCTCGTCGACTCGTAGCAGTCGTCCCCCTTGACCACGGCGATCTCGGCGAGATTCTCCGTCCTGATCCGGTTGTCGGCGTGAACGCAGCCCGCCCCTCCCAGCATGGCGCCGCCAAGAACCGATGCTGCGCCGAGTCCGGCGCTTCTCTTCACGAAGGTCCTTCGGGACACCTTCTTCATGATTCCGCCTCCAGCTTTTCGAGACATCCTGCCAAGCCGCACGTTTCGTCGTCTCTACGAGAAAAAATTGCGAGCGGCACCGCCTGGTCCGGTACCTTAGCTGAATTCCGGCGGTTTTTCCAATTCTCAAGGGTGAAAGGACACGCCGTTTCAAGACCTGCGGCCTGTGAGGATCATGGAGCGACACGGGAAACGGCAGGTTCGTTCGAGCGATAAAAAAAGACCCCTGCCTCGCGGCAGGGGCCAGAGCTCGAGCGGGTGGTGCTGACCTTCTAATCAGGAGGACTCCGTCACTTGCTCGACTTCGGGATCGAGCGGTGGGACAAGGAGGTCGTCCGCTCACTGCTCCTTCAAGAGATCATTGAAAATGTTGTTCAGCCCGAAAAGCCTCCTGCACCGCCTACAAGCTTTTCATCATCGGGCCGAGAATATGCGGCTGCTTCGCCAATAAAGAACTAGCGAAAAAACTGGACGAGGCCGAGCCGGAGTCGTGTGCCGACAATAGGTTCCTTCTCCTTCAGCGAGACCTTTACCCGTATGCATGCCGCAATGTCGAAATCGAACTCACTCTTTTTGGGGAAAACGGGGAAATTTCTTCGCCGGCCACGTAATGGCCTGCGATCAAACAGGTTGTATCCCTGATGATAGCGACGACAATTCTGCTGCAGAAGAATCCGGTCAGATCAGCGGTTCTTCTTCCTGAATCCGTCGTCAATCTTTCCCGAGCCGCTCTCTTTTTTCTCGGCTCTCTCGCCCTCATTGGTGCCCGAGATCCGCTCGTACCGGTCCACGACGGCAAGGGCGAAGGCTCCGAGCGCCGTGGAGTAGACGCGACCGCCGTTGTCGCCCCACGGTCCCTTCTGGGGATCCCACGATCCCTTGCCGCAGCCTTCCTTCAGCTGGTTCGGTACGAGGGCCTCGACTAGACCGTCCTTCCAGGCCAGCCAGTCGTCGCCGGCCATCTGGTACATGGCCATGGTACCGAAGAACCAGTAGTAGAAATCGATCGTGCCCCCCATCTCGTCCCATCTGGGCGGCTTCTCCCGCAAGAGAGCGGCGCCCTTCTCGAGCAGCTTCCGCTGGGATTCCAGGTTCCCCAGGGCATTGGCGCAGACGCAGCGCGAGAACATCGCGGCGCCCGTCATGGCCTCGACGGAGTCGAAGGGCCAGATCATCTCGTCGCCCGCTTCCCGGGACGAGCAGGCGCCGCGCATGTTGTAGCCCGTGCGCCCCGTCTCGGGATCGGTCATCTCGTTGATGTACACCAGCCCCTCCTCGATATCCTTTTTGTCCACACCGATGTCGAAGTCCTTCGCCGACGCGAGGCTGAGGAGCATCCACGTGGTGACCGAGACGTCGTTCTGCTGCCTCGGGTCCTTCGCGCCGATGTTGTACCGCCAGGCCTTGCCGGGATTCTTCGAGGAGTGGATGAACGCGATCGCCCTCTCGGCGGGCTTCAAGAGCTCCGGGCTCCGGCTGAGCCCGTACGCCTCGGTCAGCGCCAGGGTGGCCACGCCGTGGTTGTACATGAAGTGCGTGCCGTGCATCGGGGTGAGGCATCCCGTTTCGACATCCTGCACGTCGCAGAGATAATTGACCGCCTTCTGCACGACATCCTTGTACGGACCGTCGGCAACGGTGCTTCCCATGCCCTGGAAGGCCAGGAGCGCCAGTCCCGTGGCCCCCACGTCGTTCAGGGGGAATCCCTTTCCCTTGCAGCGGTTTTTTTGCGAGCACTGCTCCTGAAAGCCGTCGCAGTCCCAGTAGCCCTCGGGGTGCTGGTGGCGCGCCAGCCAGTCGAGTGCCTGCTTCACGGCCCGGGATGCGGACAGCTTCTTTTCCTGCGAAGCCGGGATCTTGCTTTCCTCATCCGGATCGGAAACGCTTTCAGCTCTTGCAGCGGAATCGGACAGGACCGGCTCCGCGACTTGCACCGGATCGGGCCACTCCACCATGCCGGTGGCCGCAACGGCACCGGCGGCCAGAAGAAAGGAGAAAACCAGCGCTGCCCCGGCCTTGCCTCTTGTTCGTGATAACATTTCGACCTCCTTGGAGAGAAGCGTCTTGATCCGGATTTCCAGGTTTCTTCGGGCACTCTGCAGCCCCGGTGCGCAGGGAAGGAGCTTTGTTTCGTGCGCGCCGGCGGCCACGCGCAGCAGGCACTGAGCGTAGTTCCTGGCATTGCCTGTTCTCTGCAGAACGAAGCGGTCGCAGGCCAGCTCCATGGCACGCGACAGCTCGGCGTTGACGACATGGACGAGAGGGTTCCACCAGAACAGGACCTGCACCAGGCGCTGGTAGAGATTGACGGCCACATCGTTGTGGCTGACGTGGGCCAGTTCGTGGAGGATCACGGCCCGCAGCTCCGGGTAGGAGAACCTCGCGAGCATCTTGCCGGGCAGCACGATGGCGGGCTTCCGGATCCCGAGAGTGATTGGCGACTCGATCGCGTCGGAGACAAGGAGCGCCGGTCCGATCCTGCTGCCCGATGCCTGCCGCGCCAGGCGCACGACAGCGTCGAGGCGGTCGTCGCTGATCTCCCTCAGGCTTCTCCTGAAACGGATCAGGGCGAAACATCCCCGCACCAGACGCAGGAGCAGCAAGATCGAGCCGGCAAGCCAGGCCAGGAGAAAGAAGTTGGCCCAGGGGATGGCGGCTGCCCAGCGGGCCGCCGGCGCCGCTGAAAGGGCACGCCCTTCGACATCGAGCCGGGCATCCCAGGGAAGATGCGGGCGCAGGACGCCTTTCCTGCCCGAATCGCTGCCTGCGATACCGGGGGAGCTCCGGTCTCTCTCATCGGTGGACAGGAAGCGATCGAGATCCGAGAGAGCCCCATCCCCTGCCGTGGGGGCGAAAGCTCCTTCGGCATCCATCACTTCTGCAGCAGGATGCTCGAGCCCTGCCGGAAAGAGGCACCACGACAGTCCTGCCGTGTGAAGGAGGGCGGCCGCCGGCGGTGCCAGCATGGTCAGCACCACCACCATGACGAGTATCCGCCGCCTGATCAGGACGGCCCGCGCGCCCGCCAGCCTGGCGACGAGCCACCCCGCCCCGAGAAGAAGAAAGGAGTGCGCCGCCACGTTGATCGTCCACATCGCGGTCTTCGGATCTTCGATTGGCCAAGGCAGGAATTCCATTTTCTCGATCTCCCTGAGCTTGCCTTTTCAGGCATGAACCGGTCGTCTTCAACACCCGATCACTTCTGCTCGTATTCGTCCAGCAGGCGCTTGAGGCGCCTGACATCCCTGCCGGACAGCTTCTCCTGGTCCACGAGGCACTTGACCAGATCGGTCCACGAGCCGCCGAAGACCCGTTTTGTCACCTCGCGCACGATGGCGGTCTGCGCCTTCGAGCGGTCGCGGAGAGGTCTGTAGAAAAATGTCCGGCTCTCGGCCCTGTGCGCCAACCAACCCTTGTCCTCCAGGCGCGACATCTGCACCTGTATCGTGGTCCGCCGGACCGTCTTGCGTCGCCCGGCATTGATCCGCTCGAGCACCTCGTTGATCGTGGTTTCGCCCAGCTCCCAGACGATCTCCATGATCTCGAACTGGGCGGCTGAAAGCTGATTCGTCTTCTCTCTTTTCATGAGGCCCTTTCCTTCGGAAGTCGTTGAAGGTCATCGTTAAAACGACAACTGTCGTCATGTATACACGACAAGTGTCGTCGTGTGACATCCCTATTCGGATTTTTCCGTTTTTTTCGATCACCGCCGCTGTCGAAGCCGTCGCGGGACCAGCTGCGACAACAATCGTAAACCGGTCAATGAAGACGTTCTACAGGCTTGAGGAAGCCTGGAATCGGACCGCCAGAAAAGCTCCGGAAGCATGACGGGGAAAAAAATCTCGATTTCCATGATAAAGAGACCGCGTTTTTTTCGCCTGGGGATATCGAGGACGGCAAGACGCTGAACACGACTGCCAGGCCGGATCAGCGGAATTTTCGAAAAACGGCAGTATCACTGCAAATTCAAGGAGGTTAACGATGAGACATCAAGGAAGAGGACGGATGCTCCTGATCATGGCGATGAGCGCGGCGTTCCTCTGGATCAGCATGGGGGCCGGACAGGCGGAAGATATCATTGCGTCCGAAGATGCCTGGATCTACCAGCATCCGAGTTACGCCAACACGGGCTGGGGCACCCTTTACTATCTCGAAACCGGTTACGGATATGGTGGTTACGAGAAGAGGATGCACCTGAAATTCGACCTGAACCAGATCCCTCCCGGCAAGATCGTGACCAATGCCGAGGTTTGGATCTACTGCGACGGCATCGGATTTCCCGAGTACCATGACCTCCACCGGGTTCTGGACGATAGCTGGTCGGAACTGACGATCACCTGGAATAACCAGCCGCCATTCGACCCGATCCCGTCCAGCACGGTGCTCGTCTCCGGGCCGGGGTGGTACTGGTGGAATGTCACTGCAGACGTGATATACGAGGTCGACGAGGGAGAAAGCGCATTCAGCGTGATGGTCAGGCCAACGAGCGGACAGTACCCGAACGAGGCCTTCTGGTACGCTTATGAAAACGGTTCCGGTTTGGAACCGCATCTCCACCTCACGCTTATTGATGATCCCTATATTCTCACCGTGACGCCGGATCCTCTCGTCACCGGCCAGAACATGAATTTCGCGGTGACTGGCGGCACGCCCTTCACGAACACCTATCTTTGCTACAGCCTTGCCGGGCTCGGGAACACCTATGTTCCCGCGCTGAACGTCTTTCTCGGTTTGAGCAGCCCCAAGCGCGGCGCAGGCCCCGATGCGACGAACATAATGGGTGCCGTCGAGTGGGATGCCAACTGCCCGCCCGCCCTGGCCGGCCGGAACATCTGGTTCCAGGCCATGGAGAACGGTCGGGCCACTAACGTCGTGGCGACGAATGGATAGTCAAACGGATTAAGGGTGGGGACAGGAAACAGGGAATCCCCTGGTCACGCGGCCAGGGGATTCTCTTTTTTCATTGAACCTAAGGCAGGTCGAGTTCAGATCTTGTTAAGTCTGCGCAAAGCCTAGGCTAGCTTTATTCCACTGTAATTCGGGATTGTCACCCAAGTAAAAAGCCCCGCCGATTGCTCGGCGGGGCTTTTTCTGTCTGGTAGCCCCAAGGGGATTCGAACCCCTGTTTGATGGCTGAGAACCACCCGTC
>CAYZWU010000035.1:0-54832 GCA_964482235.1 uncultured Phycisphaerales bacterium | reverse complement strand
TCGGCTCCCCCCAAGAGGGAGTTTTTCAGGCGACAACTATCCTGACACAGGGGGAGGATACCGGCTGGTTTTGAAAAATAAACACTCAAATCAAGTCACGGACCGAGAAAACACAGAGTGTCATGGAACATCTCCCTCGGCCTCCCGCAGCTTCCGGTTTCGTTGTCCTGTTTCAAGAGTACGTTCCGGGATTTGATTTATCGGAAGATACGTCCAAAAATATGCACCTATTTTGCCGTCAACCACAGGTGTTGTTTTCTGGTAGCTCCGGATTGCCCGTGCGGCCAGCAAAAACCTCGCGGAGAAAACCCATAAACCAGAACACATTATCTGTTAACCAATAAAAAAAGTACATCTCCTTTCTTCAAGCGGGATCCGGTCGAGATCATGATCCCCGAACTCGAGAATGAGACTAGACGGCGCTGGTAGGCTCCCGTAAAATCGTCATTTCTGACAAAATGTAGGCTCTCCTTCCAGCCGATAGATAGATGCCTGGAAGTGCGGGCATGCAGAATGATGAAAAAGTAAAACCACCAGGCAAAGCCATCAGGAGGTGTTGATGTTTCGTCTGTTAATGATTCCTCTGGCGGTTTGGCTCCTCCTCGGTGCCGCAGGCTGCACCCATATCTCCTACGACACGGACCACGAATTCTGGGAGAACGAGCTGCTCATCGTGTCGGAAAAGAAACCCAAGAACGAGGAGCTCCTGATCTCGATCAGCATCGACGGCCATGCGCTGGACAGCCTGAGCCGGATCGACGAGAAGACGATGGTGGCCTGCCTCCTCGAGGACGGCCCCTTCCTGGTCTCGTGGGATCTGCGCGAGCCGGCGGACCTCAAGGCGGACCTCACCATCGGCAAGCTCCAGGAGAGCCACAACCTGTTCTGGCATTATCTCACCCTCGGAATCGTCCCGACCTACAAGGATGTCCGGCTCCGCCTCCGGCTCGTCTTCCGCGACGACAGCGGCAGACAGCAGCTCGTCTACAAGGGGGAGAAGGACTACCAGGAGTGGAGGAGCCTGCTCTACACCCTTTTCCCGCCCTCATGGGCCGCCATGGACGAAGACAAGCAGGTCGATCGGGAAAGCTCGCCGATGAAGGACATGATGCGCGATCTGGTAAGAAAGATGTACGAGGAGGATTACGAGTTCTTCAGGGATTTCGGCAAGTAAGTTCCCCGCCAGCCAAAGAAAAAGGCCGCGAGCCCTCGGACAGGATCTCGCGGCCTTCATTCGTATCAATCGACGGCTTTAATCTTTGTTTTCACCGTCTTGTAGTAGACGATCCTGTGCAGCTCCACGGAGACGATCCTGATAGTCAGGCTGTACTGCTTGATCTGGCGGCCTCTGCCCCCGGTATCGACCATGGATGAGATGTCGCCCCACATGATGTACTTGGCGCCAATTGCCTTGCCCATGCGCGCCGCCGATTTCTTGTCGTAGTGGTCGGAATCCTGAATTCCTTTCTCCTCGATCAGCTCCTTCGTTCTCTGGTACTCGATCAGGTCGAAACGATCCATCTCGTACAGCGCATCCTGGATCACATCGATGAAGGGCTGCTTGTTCAGTCCCGGCTTGTCGGTAATGTTCCTGAATTCGGCAATCGCCAGCGTGGGGCGCCCCTCCATCCAGGGCTTGTCGCTGGCTCTCAGGTCCTCGTTGAGCTGTTCGCCCAGTTCCTTCAGGTCGGTCGGACCGATCTTGCGCGTCGTCACCCTGTCGTCCTCATCGTACTCGTGGATCGAGTTGCATCCGAAAAGGACCAGGGAAAGCAAGATGAAGAGTGCGGTTCCGATTCTCATCTCTCGTTCCTTTCATAATTGAATGGCAGTTTTTCAAAAGCGATTCGGACAGGAATCAGTCGATGGCGGATCCCTTACTGTGCGCCTCGTCGACGATACAGATCGGCCGTGCGCCCCTCCCGGGATGAACGACCAGTACAACGGCAGGGCCGGGCTGGGTCATGTCCACCGGCACCTCGATTCGCGTCCCGAGGCGCCCGCCTCCGGGCTTCCTCGGCGCCAAGACAATCGTGTGCGTCATGGGATCCACCTCGAGACAGGCGGCGTGGACCTCTCTCGGCAGCGTGCACCACGACCGGGTGTCCACCGTCTCCACGGCGGTGAAGAGCGAGGCGAAGAAATCGCCGATCAGCTTGCCCAGCTCGGACCGTTCGTGCTTCCCGTTCTTCTTCTCCCCTTCGAACTGCTTGCCGATCATCTGCCCGGCCGCCTCCTTGATGATCCGGCGAACGGCGGTGCGCATCAGCAGCCCCGGTAGGAGAGTGTCGTACTCCTCCCTTGCATAACGATCGAAATCCGCCACGCACTCCGTTTCGGCCTGAACGCCTCCGCCCTTGGTTTCCACCAGGAAACCGCCGTGCCAGAACGGCCTGCGCTTCGGATAGGCCGGGATCTTGACCGGAGCGGTGAGAACCCTGCGGCTCAGGGCATCGGGATTGTTCTGGGGATCGAGCCAGACAAGAATCGTCTTGATGCCTTTCAGGACCCCTGTGAGCTCCTGGCACGTCTTCGGCTGCTTGTGCGGCGTCATGCCGAGCAGCGCGAAGACAAACACGATGTTATCGTGGGGACCGTGCTGCATCCGGTTCGCCTCATTCCTGAAGTAGGAGTTTCCGGGCATGCTCTGAAGGGCCTGTTTCATGTAGAGCCCGGCGTTGTCCAGGTTCCTGTTCCGTTCCTCGGCCAGTGCGGCCAGGTACTTGGCAACGGGAGGGATCTGGAAGGCGAACTCGGCTGGACGGCCGTTGCCGTCATACTGGTACGACCTCTTGAAGTAAGCCTCCACCGCCTCCATCTTTCCATCCATGTCGCGGCAGGCGGCGGCGACGTCCTCGAACTTCCCGGCCTGCAGCATGTAGGCCAGACTGAGAAAAACGCGGGAACAGATCTGCTCGTAGGGAGATCCGACATAGTCGCGCACCGTGTCGTCCAGCAGGTATGCCGTCGTCTCGCGAACCGCGCTGCCGCCGACGAGGCTGTCCATCCGGGTGATGGCCTGGGAGAAATCATTCACCGCACCGGTCGAGTCCCCCATCGCCAGGCCGGCCATGCCCTGCTCGAGACGTGCCAGGTGGTCGTTCCGGGTCTCGCCCAGAGCATTCTCGAAGACGCCGCGCGCCTCGGCCATCCGGCCGGTCCGGTAGGCCTCGAGCCCTTCCTCGATCTTTTCGGTGTACGTGGCGCAGGCCGGAAAGGCCGTGACGAGCAGAATGGTCACCAGAACAAGAAATGATCGAAACAATTTAATTTCTCCGATATTCGACACCTTCGGTTTCGATATGGCGCCCATTCTCTCCGGAAAACAGCCCGTTTTCGAGTGCCAAATCGCGATCAAGGACGCAAAAACGCCTTTCCAAGGCCTTTCGTTCCATAACAGGCCGTTGAAAAAGCGCTTCGGGATCGAAAGCGAGAGATTTTGTGTCGGATCAAGGCGCTAAACCGGAGGCGAATCAGTGGATTCGCTGAGGATTTGGCAACGCAGAGCCGGCGCAAAAGATCCGCTTTCGGCCCGAATGACTTTTTCAACGGCCTGATAAAGACAGGTTTAAAGACTCGACGCCAACCCGATTATTGCGTATTTTCTCAGGACGTTTATACGCTGCATTCGGCATCATATCCCTCGCGGGAGCAAGCGCAAATGACAGAGATCGACTTCAAGTCTATCGACCGGAAATGGCAGGAATATTGGGCAAAAACGGGACTCTTCAAGACGCCGGACGATCCCGGCGAAAACAAGTTCTATCTCCTTGAAATGTTCGCCTACCCCTCGGGCGACATCCACATCGGTCATTTTCGAAACTACACGATCGGCGACGTCGTCTGGCGCTACCTCAGACTGCGGGGCAAGAAGCTCCTCCATCCTTTCGGCTGGGACTCCTTCGGGCTGCCGGCCGAGCAGGCGGCCATCAAGAGGAAGATCCTGCCCTGGGAGTGGACGGACGGCAACATAGCCACAGGCCGGACCACCCTCACCCGTCTCGGCATCAGCTATGACTGGGACCGGGAAGTGGTCACATCGCGGCAGGACTACTACCAATGGACGCAGTGGATCTTCCTCAAGCTCCACGAGAAGGGACTGACATACCAGGACGAGGCAGTGGTCAACTGGTGTCCCGAATGCAACACCGTCCTGGCGAACGAGCAGGTCCTGGCCGACGGCACCTGCTGGCGCCACGAGGAGACTATCGTGGAGAAACGGTTCCTGAAGTCGTGGTACTTCAGGATCACGGACTATGCCCAGCGCCTCCTCGACGGCCTCGACAAGATCGAGAAGGACTGGCCCACATCAACGGTGGCCTCGCAGCGAAACTGGATCGGCCGTTCCGAGGGCGCCGAGATCTCCTTCACCATCGAGGAGACGGGCGACGATCTCTCGATCTTCACCACGCGGCCCGACACGATCTACGGCGTCACGTTCATGGCCATCGCGCCTGACGCCAAGCTGATGAGAAAGCTTGCCGACCTCTGCCCCAACAGGACGGAGGTGGAGGAGTACATCAGGAAGGCGCTGCGCAAGAGCGAGATCGAGCGGACGGCAGAGGGCGTTGAGAAGGACGGCGTCGACACGGGGTTCAAGGTGGTGAATCCCTTCAACGGAAAGGCCGTCCCCCTCTACGTGGCAGACTACGTGCTCGCCGCCTACGGCTGCGGCGCCGTCATGGCGGTCCCGGCGCACGACCAGCGCGATTTCGAGTTTGCCGGGAAGTACGGCCTCCCCATCATCCCCGTGATCCATCCCGAAGGCGGCTCGCCTCTTGATCCCGAGGCCATGGCCGAGGCATGGACCGCACCCGGCGTCATGCACGATTCAGGCCCCTTCGACGGCTGCGTCGGCAGCGAGGGAATCCGGAAGACCAGCGCCCATGCGGCGGAAAAGGGATTCGGCGGCCCGAAGATCACCTACAAGCTGCGCGACTGGCTCATCTCGCGTCAGCGGTACTGGGGTGCGCCGATCCCCATCATCCACTGCGAGGCGTGCGGTGCGGTCCCCGTCCCTGAAAAGGAGCTGCCCGTTGTGCTTCCCGAGGTGGAGGACTTCCTCCCCAGGGGACGCTCCCCTCTCGAGGATGTGGAGGAGTTCATGAACGCTCCCTGCCCGGCCTGCGGCAAGCCGGCCCGGCGCGACCCGGACACCATGGACACATTCGTCTGCTCCTCATGGTACCAGCTCCGGTACTCCGATCCGAAGAACAGCGAAAAGCCCTGGGAGAAGGACGCCGTGGATGGCTGGCTTCCCGTCGATCTCTACATCGGCGGCTCCTCCCATGCGAACGGTCATCTGATCTACTTCCGTTTCATCACCAAGGTCCTGCACGACATGGGCTACGTGAGCTGCGTCGAGCCGGCCAAGGCTCTCTTCCACCACGGCATGGTCCTGGACGGCAACGGCGAGATCATGTCCAAGTCCAAGGGCAACGTGGTCTCTCCCGTGGCCCTGATCGACGAGTGGGGCGTGGATATCCCGCGGGTGGCTCTCCTCTTCCTGGCCCCGTCGCAGAAGGAGATCCTCTGGACGGACACGGGGCTCAAGGGGGCGAAGCGATTCCTCCTGCGCTATGCGAACCTGCTGAAGAGCCTGGCCGCGGCAACGTCAGATCGCGGAGCGACGAAGCCCGCTCTCGACACGATCGAGGAGTACGACCGCCCCTACTTCAAGCGCCTGAACCAGACGATCAGGAAGGTCTCCGTCGATGTGGAGGAGCTGCAATTCAACACGGCCATCGCGGCCCTGATGGAGCTCTTGAACGACTTCGGATCCTTCGATCCGGCAAAGTCGAAGATCACGGGATGGGCCGTCGAGACGATGGCCAAGCTGCTCACTCCCTTTGCTCCCCACCTGGCTGAGGAGCTGTGGGAAAAACTGGGTAACGAACCGTCCATTTTCGATGCGGGCTGGCCCGAGTGGGACGATGCGGCCTGCGTGGAAGACGAGGTCACCTACGCCATCCAGGTCAAGGGTAAGCTTCGCGACACGATCACCATGCCGCGCGGCAGCGCCGAGGCGGATGTGCTGAATGCGGCGCTGTCGAGAGACAAGATCAAGCGCTACGTCGCGGAGCCCTCGGCGATCAGGAAGGTGATCTTCGTTCCGGACAGGATACTGAACATCATCGCATGAGGGACGGGTATGCCGGCAAACCTGACCCCGCAATATTACAAGGCTGAAGAGCGCTTCAAGGCGGCCAAGACTCTGGACGAGAAGGTCGAGGCCCTCGAGGAGATGCTTGCCGTGATCCCCAAGCACAAGGGCACGGACAAGCTCTGCGGCGATCTCAAGAAGAAGCTCTCCAAGCTCCGCTCCCAGGAAGGGAAGAAATCGGGTGGCGCCACCCGGGCCACGCCGTACAAGATCCAGCGCGCCGGTGCGGGGATGGCCGTTCTCGTCGGCCCGCCCAACTCGGGAAAGTCCGCGATCCTTGACAGGCTGACCAACGCCTCGCCCAAGGTGGCGCCCTATCCCTACACCACGCGGATCCCGCTTCCGGGAATGATGGCTTTCGAGAACGCCACCGTTCAGCTTGTCGATACGCCGCCCGTGTCGGAGGAGTTCTACGAGCCCGACCTGTCGAGCCTTGTCCGGAAGGCGGACATCGCCCTCTTGACCCTCGACGCCTCCGATCCGGAAGTGCTCGATTCCATGGACATGGTGAAGGGGATCCTCGAGTCGGCCAAGGTGGTGCTCGATCCAGAGGGCGCCCCCCTGGAGCCGGGTCTGCCGGCCAGGATCAAGACCTTCCTGGTGCTCACCAGGATCGACCTCCCCGACGGGGCCGAGGCGCTCGAGGTGATCGGCGAGCTCGTGCCCGGCTACAAGATCCTCCCCGTCTCCACGGAGACGGGCGAAGGCCTGGACGACTTCACCCGGGAGGTCTTCCTGGGGCTCGACGTGGTGCGGGCCTACACGAAGACTCCGGGCAAGAAACCCGACCTCGACTCGCCCGTCTACATGAAGCGCGGGGAGACGGTGATCGATTTCGCCAGGGAGATCCACAAGGACTTCGCCGAGAACCTCAAGTTCGCCCGGATCTGGGGAGAGGGAAAATACGACGGGCAAAGCGTGAATCGCGACCACGAGATAAACGATGGAGATATCATCGAGCTTCACATCTGACAGAGAAACCTGGGAAAGGCAGAAATTGAGACGAACAACAAGACCGGACAAGCACGTTCTCTACGAGAAATCGGTTCAGGCTCCCGACGCCGATGTCAGCTTCATCAAGCGGGTCTTCAAGAAGAGGCGGGGGCGCGCCCCCGCCACGCTTCGCGAGGATTTCTGCGGCACGGCGGCGCTCTGCTGCGACTGGGTCAGGTCGTGCCGGAACGGCAAGGCCTTCGGCATCGACCTCGACAAGCCGACGCTCGAATGGTCGCTCGCCCACAACGTGGCCGACCTCGGGCAGCTGGCCTCGCGCGTTCGGCTCATTCACGGCAACGTGCTCGACACCCACCCGATGAAGACCGACGTGCTGGCCGCATTCAACTTCTCCTACTTCACGTTCAAGGACCGCTCCACCCTGCTCCGTTACTTCCGCTGCGCCCATGACTCCCTGAACAGCGACGGCATCTTCTTTCTCGACATCTACGGCGGGCCGGCCTCGATCACGGTCCAGGAGGAGGAGACCGACTTCGACGGCTTCACCTACATCTGGGACCAGGCGCGCTACTCCCCCGTCACGGGCGAGACCCTCTGCCACATCCACTTCCGTCTCCACGAGGGGAAAACGATGAGGAGGGCCTTCACCTACGACTGGCGGCTCTGGACGATCCCCGAGCTCCGCGACGTCCTCGAGGAAAGCGGTTTCAAGGAGGTGGCCGTCTACTGGGAAGGCACGGACAGCAGGACGGGAAAGGGCAACGGCGTGTTCCGCCCGTCCCTCAAGGGCGACGATTCCGAGTCGTTCATCGCCTACATCGCGGCGCTCCGCTGATCGCCGATACCGAGCCCGCGCAATCTCCGCCATATACGGGAGGGAGGTGCCGAGATCAAGGGTGTCGCTGTCCGTATATGGCGGAGATTGCGCGTATCGGCGCGCTAACGCAGGTTGTCCAGGCGCTTCAGGTCCTTGGGGACGAAGCGGCCGTTCTTCCGTAGCAGCTTCCCGTCGAAGTGGATCTCCCCTCCGCCGTAGGCGGGAGTCTGGATGCAGACGAGATCCCAGTGGATCTGCGAGCGGTTGCCGTTGTCCGCATCCTCGTAGGAATTGCCCAGCGCCATGTGGAACGATCCCGCGATCTTCTCGTCGAAGAGCGTATCCTTCATCGGCTCCTTGATGTGCGGATTGACGCCCAGGGCGAACTCGCCCACGAAGCGGGCTCCCTTGTCGCCGTCCAGGATCTCGTTGAGCCTCTTCGTGTGGTTGGCCGTCGCCTCGACAACCCGGCCTTTCTCGAAGACGAGCCGGATGTTCTCGAAGGTGATCCCCTCGTAGACGGACGGCGTGTTGAAGAGGACGGTGCCGTTGATCGAATCCTTCACCGGCGCCGTGTAGATCTCGCCGTCGGGGATGTTCATCTCGCCGTCGCACTTGATCACCGGGATCTCGCCGATCGAGAAGGAGAGGTCCGTGCCCTTGCCCTTGATCCTTACATCGCGGGCGCGTGTCATGCGGCGGACGAGCGGGTTCATCGCCTTGGACAGGGACCTGTAGTCGAGGCAGCAGACCTTGAAGAAGAACGCCTCGAACGCCTCGGTGCTCATGGCCGCCTGCTGCGACATGGAAGGCGTGGGAAAGCGCAGCACAACCCACCGCGTGTTGTTCAACCTCTCCTTCAGGTGAACGGGCTTCATCCATTTCGAGGAGAAGAGCTGCATCTTGTCCGAGGGCACGTCGGACATCTCGAAGATATTGCTGCCGCTCCGCACTCCGATGTAGGCATCGACCTTCTTCATGGTGAACAGCTCGCAGGCCGCACCCGTCTTGATGCCTTCCTCGGTGGCGCCTCGCAGGAGCTCGCGGGTCACCACCGGCTCCTTGAGAAGCACGAGCGGAACTCCGCCGCGCGCCCTGGCTGCCCGGATCAGGGCTACCACGGCCTGGGGATCGACACCGACGGCCTCGATCAACACCTTCTCTCCCCTCTTGAGATTGACGGAGTAGTTGATCAGGACGCGTGCCAGGTCGTTGAGTCTCGGATCCATCATTTGTCTGGTCTCCTGTTAGCTAGATGCGGTTGTTCCTTCTCCCGGCTTCGTGCTGCCGCCGGTTGTTCTTTTCCGGGGATTTCATCTGGGCGGCCTGTAGAAGAGCTCGATCTCCGAGAAGCCCGAAGCGATGTGATGCGCTCCTCTGACACGATCGAGGATCTCGATCCTGATGCGCTTGACGCGGGTGGTCCGGAAATGGATCTCGTGCTTCATGTGCTCCTGGGAACCGATGTCGGCCACCACCTTCTGGGCTCCCCTGTTCACGATGAGGCGGATGCGCGTCGCCCGTCCGTAGCGGTCGGGATCGAGGGGATTGGCCGCCGCGTGCGTGACCTTCACGAGATTGGCCCGAACCGGTTTGTCCAGCTCCACCTCGATCCAGGGGGCGCCGTCGACATCGGGCTTGGCTGACAGCCACGCCGACGCCTGAACGCCGTCCACGGCCTGTCTCTCGCTCCAGCCTCCTCCCCACCGGCTCGACACGGTCACCTCGGGATCCGTGTCCTTCAGCAGGTTGGTGCCCATCTCCTCCATGGCGGCGCGGTCCCGTGCCGTGAGCACGTTGTGAACGAAGACCTTCACCATGCCTGTATCGTACGTTTCGCGGATCGTGCCGTGGGTGGAGACGCAGGTCACCTTGGCATGGATCTCCTTGTCGCCGTTCTCTTCGAAGCGATACCGGAACGGAAAGCGGGTGATCCTCCCGCCGGCCGTATCCTCCGTCACCTCGGCGAGGAGGGTGTCGCCATCGCAATACTCCACCTTCTCCACGCGGATCGCCTGCTTCCCCCCCTTGATACCGAACTTGTCGGCCACCTTCTCGGACCAGGACTCGATCCAGACGAATCCCGGGTTCTGCCTGTTGCAGCCGATCCTGATGTCGGACTTGTCCGGTCCCCCCTTCGACACGATCCGGTTCTCGATGCGGCTCGAGGTCCGGGCGCCGAGCGTGGCCCGGGAGAGGAAGAGGATCGCGAAAGAGGTGTTCATCTCCTTCTCGCCGTAGGCGGATCCCCAGCTCCCGTCGCCGCCCTGGTGCTTGAGCAGCCACTTCGCCCCGGTGTCGTACCAGTCCTGGCCCTTGAAGGTCTCCCGACCGGCCAGCGTGCCCACTCGCTCCACACCATAAAGGTAGTAGTATGTCCAGCGATAATGCTTCGCGTCGACATGGGGTCTCGGGTTGCGGTCTACGGCGAAGTGCGTGTCCATCCAATCGAGCCCGCTTTCCAGGGTCACGTTGAAGTTCGGAAGAGTCGCCTTTCGCCGTCCCTTGTCGGTGAGCTGCTCCTGGCAGACCAGGAGGCTGGTCAAGCCGGCGATCGTCATGCTCCCCGTGCTCTTCGAGTTGCGGCGATACCCCCAGCCGCCATCGTCGGCCTGGTTGGCCACAGTTCCCTTGAGGAGCTCCTTCCAGACCTCCTGCCCAGTCTTGAAACCGCACGCGGCGGCGGAACGGAGTCCGAGAGCGGCGTACTGCGTGTTGGACATGTCGACCGCCCCTGTCGGGTAGGCCCAGAGCCGCTGCGTCTGCGTCTCCAGAAGCATGTCGCCGCACCGCTCGACCCATGACTCGTAGCCTTCATGTCCCGCCGCCTCGAGAAAAACGAGGAGAACGGCAACGTCATAGGTCCGGATCGGCGGATTGTGGCCGAGGAAGTTCAGGGCCTTCTCGATGGCGGGGTGGTCGCTTGGAAGGCCCGCCTTCTTCAATGCCAGGGCCGAGAGAGCGGTCTGCCCGATCGTGTGAGCCTTGCTGAAGGAGCCGTCGATCCTCTGGATCCGGATGAGGTACTCCGCACCGCGCCGGATCGCCTCGTCCACCCTGGCGGCATCGGGCCCCTTGTCTTTGCACGTGCCTGCAGGCGAGAGGAGCAAAAGAAAAGCCGCCGTCAGCAGCACCGCGAACAGACCTCTCCGGAAGACGGCGGGACCGGCCAGGGCAAAATTGCGAAGCGACATGTTGCACTCTCTCCAGAAGTTCGCCAACCGCAGCAGGGACAGCCTTGATCGTGCTTGGCAATCGAATGCGTCACTTAAGCAGAAACCGAAAGACCGAACTCCTTCCTCGAAAAGACACGAGGAGCGAGTTCCCAGACAAGGATAGCGATTCGAAAAAAAAATGAAACTATTTCGGGGCATTTAAGGTTCGACAGGGAAGGATTTCAGAATATAAACTATATTCATCTTGCCAGATTCAATGGCTGTGGTTGATAGTCTCGGTTATCGAGACGGGGCTGATTCACAAAAGAGCATGCCTTGCTTTCCTAAAAGGAGGAGTGATTAAGTGGACGTCAGCATTACAGAAATACAGTCCATGATCAAAGACACTGCCAGGGAGTTCGCCGAAAAGGAGCTCGGTCCGATCGCGGCTGCCATCGACAGGGAATGCCGGTTTCCCGCGGAAGTGGTCTCGAAGATGGGCGAGCTCGGTCTCATGGGAATCTACATCCCTGAGGAGTACGGCGGAGCCGGTGCAGACATGCTGTCCTACTGTCTTGCTGTCGAGGAGGTCTCCCGGATCTGCGGAAGCACCGGGGTCACTCTCTCGGCCCATACCTCTCTCGCCTGCGACCCGATCCTCCATTTCGGAACGGAGGAGCAGAAGAAGAAGTTCCTCACTCCCCTCGCCTCGGGAGAATCGCTCGGCTGCATGGCTCTCACGGAACCGGGCGCCGGCTCGGACGCAGCCGCGGGAAGAACCACGGCGTTGAAGGAGGGCGACGTCTACGTCCTGAACGGCACGAAGAACTTCATCACCAACGGCGGCACGGCCGACTATGCCGTTGTTTTTGCCAAGACGGACAAGGATGCCCCGGGCACCAAGGGGATGTCCGCCTTGGTCGTGGAGCGCTCCTCCGAAGGCTACACGATCGGAAAGCACGAGGAGAAGCTCGGCATCAACGCATCGACAACCACTGAGCTCGTTTTCGAGAACGTGGCGGTCCCTGCCGCGAACCTTCTGGGAGAGGAAGGGAAGGGGTTCAAGATCGCCATGCACACCCTGAACGGCGGCCGCATCGGCATCGCCGCCCAGGCCGTGGGAATATCCCAGGCCGCTCTCGAGGAGTCGATCAAGTTCTCCAAGGAGAGGGTCCAGTTCGGCAAGCCGATCGCGGCCCTGCAGGCGATCCAGTGGATGATCGCCGACATGAAGGTGAAGCTGGATGCGTCGCGTCTGCTCACGCATCGAGCCGCCTGCTTGAAGGACATGTGCAAGCCCTACATCACCGAGTCGGCTGCGGCCAAGCTTTTCGCGTCCGAGGCGGCCACATGGATCACCCACAAGGCGATCCAGATACACGGCGGCTACGGATACACCAAGGATTACCCTGTGGAGAGGTACTACAGGGATGCCCGCATCACGGAAATCTACGAGGGAACCTCGGAGATTCAAAGGCTCGTGATCGCGAGCAGCCTGCTGAGATAACGGCCGTCTGGAAGCCTGCGGGCAAATCGATCGGTCCGCCTTTCCCCTGCCCTTAGATCTTCCCCGGTATCCGATCGACTCGAGATGGGATTACCGTGCCGGTTCGGAACGGCTGTCAGGCCGGAAGATCCTGGGACGGCCGAATCCGAATCCCGCGGCAATATACTTGCTGAGCACGCTGATCGTGGCGGTTCCGTACGTCACGGACCTGCGAAAGCTGATCGACGACGCCTCGCTGAAATAGCGAACCGGAACGGGCACGTCGCCCAGGCGGAATCCGAAATAGACGGCTTGCACCAGGAATTCGGAATCGAAGACGAAGTCGTCGGAATTGTTCAGGAACGGCACCGTCTCCAGCACTTCCCGCGTGTAGGCGCGATAACCGGAGTGGAACTCGCTGAGGTTCTGCCCGAGGACGAGGTTCTCCAGGATGGTCAGGAAACGGTTGAAGAAGTACTTGTACGCCGGCATCCCCTTGCTGAGCGCTTCCCGGCGGGTTCGGATCCGGGAGCCGAGGATCACGTCGCAGATGCCTTCCTTGAGAAATCCGACCATGTAAGGAACGAGACGGGCGTCGTACTGGAAATCGGGATGCAGCATCACCACGATGTCGGCACCCCGGGCGAGGGCTTCCTGGTAGCAGGTCTTCTGATTTCCGCCGTATCCCTTGTTCCTTTCGTGGACAACAACCGTCAGCCCCAGGGAGCGGGCGACCTCCACCGTGTTGTCCCGGCTCAGGTCGTCGACCAGGATGATCTCGTCGGCCACGCCCTCCGGGATGTCCCGGTACGTTCTTTCCAGCGTGTCGGCAGCGTTGTACGCCGGCATGACAACGAAGACTTTTTTCTTATCGGACGAGGTCACGACTACTCCATGGCTCTCAAAAGCGGAACCCGGATTTCCCCGGGAAATTTGATTCTGGCGTGCCAATATAGAAAGGTCAAGGCGCTGTGGCAAGAATGATCGCCCGATGGGGAGCTTGACAGCGGCAAATTGACAATTAGATTACCTCTGGCTCCCCGGATATCCGGTACGTCACCCGGAACGACGAGGCAGCGATCCTTAACCGAGTAGGACCATGAAATCATCGAACATCATCAAAGAGCTGGCCCATCATTTCCCCTTCACCATATTCAGCGCCGTATTCGCCATCGGGGCGGTGGCCATTCTCTCCACGATCCTCGATGCGGGCCACGGCGCCTGCGCGACGGACCAGTGCGCCTCCGGCCATCACCATCACGGGGGACCCTTCGGCAACCTCTTCCATATCTTCCACCCGATGCATATCCTTCTCAGCGCCGTGGCGACCACGGCGATGTTCCGGAGGTTCGAGAACCGCATCTTCAAGGGCATCATGGTGGGATTCGTGGGCTCCCTGGGGATCTGCGGCATCAGCGACATCATCCTTCCCTACGCCGGGGGACTGATCCTCGACATCCACATGGAGTTCCATTTCTGCCTGGTGAAGCATCCCCTGACCGTCGTCCCCTTCAGTCTCGTGGGGATCGTGGTGGGACTGTTCACGACGCAGACGATGACGAATCGCACGTCCACGATCTATTCGCACTCGGCCCACGTGGTCTTCTCTACAGCGGCGACCCTGCTCTACCTGATCTCATACGGTTTCACCGGCTGGATGGAAAACCTGTTCCCGACCTTCATCATCCTGATCCTTGCCGTGCTTCTGCCCTGTTGCGCCAGCGACATCTTTCTCCCTCTCCTCATGGTCAAGAAAGCCCGAGAGCAACACGACCAGGAGGGGGATCACTGCTGCCATCATTGAGGGAAACCCATGGAGGAAAACATGCGATACCTGACAGTGCCGCTCCTGATTGCCCTGGTCATGCTCGCCTCCGGATGCACTCCCGGCCGCTGGGTGGCCACGGAGATCGAGAAAACGGAGAGATGCGAAACCTATCTCGAGCAGAGATTGGAGGACGGCGCCGTTGTCACGCAAGGCTTCGATCACCCCGCAGCCGTCGATCCCGGAAAGCTCTCCGATCTTCTGGGAGCCCTCTGCTACCTCGATCCCAAGTTCCTGGGAGGAAACGACGAAGCGGCCTTGTTCAGCCAGGCGGGCGCGAAGCGTCTGGCTCGCCAGCTCTCCAGGGGGCTGGCCGAGGCAGGCCCCGACCAGAGGGTTCTCTTCGTCTCCCTCAATCGCGCCGGACACCTCCTTCCCTCGTGGCGGCGCACCCGGGGAGTGGTGTTCATGGAAAAGGACCGGCAGCTGAACATCGCCTTCAGCTGCATCAACCAGGACCGCTACCCCGACGACCTCGACATCATGGCCCGCGACCGCTTTGCCATCGATCCCGTGAAGATCACCTTCACCGGCACCCCGCTGGTCAAGCTGCCATGGCTTTCCATCAAGAGGCAGGAGACGAAGGATCAACCTCATCCGCTCTGGGCTGTCGCAGACCTGAAAAGCATCCCGTCCGGCACGCCGGCACCCACGGAAGAAAGCACGACGGCCGACACCGATGGGGAAGAAACGCAATCCCGGAAGATCAAATCGAAACTGAAGCTGCTGCAGGAGTTGAAGGAGGACGGTTTGATCACGGAAGAGGATTATGAAAAGATGAAGGGAAAGCTATTGGACACGCTCTGATCCGCTTTCCGACCGGTTCGAGACAGCGACCTCTGAGGGGAGAATCCGATGCGCCTCGTTATCCTGCTATTCTTGGCCCTTTCGGCGGCGCCGCAGGAAGGGACGTTCAGGGCTTCCTCCAGTGCCGGATCGCGCTACGCGCCCGCCCTCGCCTTCGACGGAGACAAGAAAACCAGGTGGAGTGCAGATTTCAAGGTCCGTTCCGGCTGGATCGAGTGCACGCTCTCCGAGGAGAAGACCTTCGACACCCTGCTGATTGTGGGCGAAGGCCCCGAGCTCAAAGGGATGCCGGGAAGGATCCGTATCGAATACCTGATGGAGGACCGCTGGCACAGTGCGCTCCAGCACAGCAACAGCGCCGGACCGGAGGTGACGCTCGCCTTCGAGCCTGCTTCCTCCCGCTCGTGGAGGCTCGTGATCGAGACGGTGGTCAATGACCGCTGGTCCCCCACCCTCGCCGAGCTTCGATTCTCCCTGTCCAGTGCGAAGGATGAGGACAGGACAGCCGTTCCGGAAGAAGCCCCCCCCGCGATCTCCGCCTCTTCAGTTTTCTCGGAGCGCTACGATGCCGCCCTTGCCGCCGACGGAAACCTCGATACGAAATGGCAGGCGACGCGTGGCACGATGTCGGGCTGGCTTCGCCTCGATTTCCCCGAGGAGCGGGAGGCCAACTTCCTCTCCGTCGACCTGGAAGGAGAGTCGGGCTACGGAATGCCCCGCGACTTCCACCTCGAGATCCGGAAGGGGAAATCGTGGCGCAAGGTGCTCGAGGTCCGCAACCACGACCGCCACTACGCAAGAAAGG
The DNA here is from genome assembly GCA_964482235.1 of uncultured Phycisphaerales bacterium. Lineage (GTDB taxonomy): Bacteria > Planctomycetota > B15-G4 > B15-G4 > CAYZWU01 > CAYZWU01. Next base: position 38,820 of record CAYZWU010000035.1, on the reverse strand, counting down.
CCTTTCGTCCAGCACGAGGAAAGTCGTGGCGGCTCGTGGTGGATGCCGTGATCAACGAGCGATACTCCCTCGCCGTCTCCGAGATCCGGATCACGTTCGAAAAAGATCCTGAAAAGGCGGCCGCGAGAGAGCCGCCGCCCGCCCCCACACCCGCGACGGCCCGGATCAAGAGCAGCATCGCCAGAGGAAGGAAGTATCTCCTCGCAGCGCAGCGGGAGGATGGCAACTGGGAGACGAACTTCACGGAGCAGTATCCCAAGGGGGTGGCAGCCCTCGGAGCGCTCACGCTGATGAAGAGCGGGTTGGATGCCTCGAACCCCCAGGTGGCCAGGGCGCTGAGGATCGTGGAGAGCGGGCCGAGCGAGAGCGTGTACGGGACGGCCCTCGCGATAATGGCCCTCGAGGTGGCGGGCGCGGAAGGCCGGCTTGCCGCGATCGGCCGGGGTGCCGCCTTTCTGATCGAGAGCCAGAAAGGAACGGGGCTCTGGGGATACCCCGACGGCAGGCCTGACCATTCGAACGCCCAGTATGCTCTCCTCGGCCTCCACGCCGCAGCCTCGTGCGGCGTCGCCGTGCCGGAAGAGGTCTGGATCAAGGCCGGCAAGGCGTTCCTCAGGTCACAGCTCAAGGATGGCGGCTGGAACTACGTCCCGTCCGGGAAGCGTGCCTCCGAGCCGGCCACGGGATCGATGACAGCGGCCGGCATCGCATCCCTCCTTCTCTGCAGGAATCACGTCGCATCCCAATCGAAGCTGCCGGCAAAGGGGATGAACCAGGCCGTGGAGCGCGGATTCGATCAGCTGGCCGACCGCTTCACCGTCAGGCTCAACCCCGGCTCCATGGAAGGGCTGGGGCACTACTACTATCTCTACGGGATCGAACGTGTAGGGCAGTTCGCACGGAAGACGAGAATAGGCCGCCACGGTTGGTATGGCGAGGGTGCCGCGCATCTCTGCCGCCATCAGCGCATGGACGGCGGATGGCAGGGGGACATGGTGGACACCTGCTTTGCTCTTCTCTTCCTGACGCAGGCCAGCCGCCCGCTCTCCGGAAACTGAGATCCGGCCCGGCAGCCGGCTCGTCCGCTCACGACCTCTGGTTGTGCCGCGAGCGCCAGAGAGTCAGGATGATCAGGCAGGCTCCCATGAGAACGAGCGTGACGGGGGGAGGCACCTTGCCGAAGAGCGGCGGGATCTCCCAGACAGTGCCCGGCCTCTCGGGCTCGAGCTCGCGCGTCGGCAGGCCCCCCTGAAGGACGGGAGTCAAAACGAGCAGGACGATCGATATCGCGATCAGACATCTCCGCGAAGCAGGAGCCATCATCCATCCCCACCATCTTCTTCGGGGAGGCCCGGCTTCTCTTCTTCCGGCTCCTGCCCCGTGCCTTCGTTCTCCGGAGCTTCCTCTTCCTCGATCAATCCCTCCTCCACGAGATAGTCGCGAACCATCTTTCGAACCCTTTCCTCATCGTCGGCATGGATCTTCTCCTGATCCACGCCGAACTTCTCCCCTATGTTGACGAGCTTGTCGATCTGCTCGCCAATCCGCAGGCCGAGCGTTTCGTCGAGCCAGCTGAAGGCGAATGCGATGGTGCCGAGCAGCAAGGCGCCAAAAAGGGAGAGGCCGATGAAGAATCCGATTCCCCGCGACAGGCCCAGGGCGAAATTGCTGATCATCAGACGGCGCCTCGAACTCAAGAGATGGCTGAGGTCCAGGGCCGCCGCCGTCTGCTGCACGTTGAGCAGGTCCTTCACCTCGATCAATGTCTTCTGGATGTCTGCGTTTGCCGATCCGCCGTCCGCACTGGAAGGCGTACCGGGCTTGTCGCTTTCTTGCCGCTCCTTCGGAGCCGCTGGACCGGAGGTCTCTCCGCCAGGCGTTGTGCCGGAGTCTTTGCGGATCTTCCCGGAATCGTCAGGTTTTTTCTCGGCTGCCACCAGCTCTCCATCATCCAGGGACCGGATGATCTCGGTCCGAAATAAAAAGGGCTTTCAGGGAATCGCGTAAGCCGCGTTCTGTTCCCTCTTCGGAAGAAGAGGGCGGCGGTCATTAATCTGGGATCCGCCTTGCGGCGAACCTCGAACGACCTACCCGGGGGTCCTGGCGACACGGGCCGTGTCATCCCCCTCTATTTGGTCTCTCTCCGGGTGGGGTTTACAAAGCCAGGCGGGTCACCCTGCCTGCTGGTGCGCTCTTACCGCACCTTTTCACCCTTACCCGCCGAAACGGGCGGTATCCTTTCTGTTGCACTTTCCCTATTCTTGCGAACGGTGGGCGTTACCCACCACCCTGCCCTACGGAGCACGGACTTTCCTCCGCTGCCCGGGACTCGCGCCCCGAGACGGCAGCGACCGCCCGGACTCCCTGAAAGCGCTGATATCCTAATGCCTTTGATCTGTTCTTGTCAATGAACCGGTGCCGGAGCCCCTCAACCTTTTTTGGAAGTAGAGGTTTCAAGCCGCCCGGCCATTCCATACAATCCTCTGCGTCGCACCTGTCCGGCAGGACGGTGCCGATCACACCGTGATCCGACATTCAATGCACGAGGAGTCCGCCGCGATGGAATTCATCTACGTTATCAAGCGATACGATCTTTTCGATCTCGAGTTTCCCCATGGCTTCATCCCTCTCGACGAAACATCCCTTCGAACGCGATACCTCGATAAAATCGAAAGGCGTGGTTTCTTCGGGGAGAGAAGCTACCTGGAAAACGATTCGAGCTTCAAGCAGATCATTCCGTACACCCTTTTCAGCAGGGGTGATGACATCTTCCTGCTGAGGCGTTTTGCCGCCCAGGGCGAAAGCCGGCTTCACAACAAGCTATCGATCGGCGTGGGAGGGCATGTCAATCCCGTGGACAAGAGCGATTCGATCCTCGAGACGGCATGTGTACGTGAAATTACCGAGGAGCTGTCGATCGAAGAATCCTATAATCCCGTTCCTGTCGGCATCATCAATGATGAATCGAATGCCGTGGGATCAGTTCATTTCGGTGTGGTGCATCATGTGCGATTGGCTAAAGGCCTGGTCACAGTCCGGGAAACGGAAATGATGGAAGGGAAGTTCGTCCCTATCGAAGAGGTGAAGCAGATGTCTCTCGATCCTTCATGCAGCATGGAATCATGGTCTTCCCTGATCGTTGACAGCATGGAATCGATTATCTAGCAGGCCGCCCAATAAGTGCTTCGAGTCAGTTGAATTGATACGAATAATCAATTCCAAAAAAAGAGGCAACCACCGGATAGAATGGAAAGGTGGATAGAGGAAAACACCTATTAAAGCCTAAATAAGGATCTTTTTTAGAAGGACTCTAAGAAAAGGGGATCCGGTGGCTGCCATCTTCAACTGACTGTCAAAGTGCAAACAACTTCAGACGCCAAACAATCGCTGGTGATCTGATAAAACCGTTGAACTTTGCGTTGATACCCGTACCGCCAAAGAAGCACGTTTTTGACGGCTTCATTTCTACATGATTGCAACTGTGATGTCAAAGCCAAAAAAGTACGCTTTGTCTATTTTTTTAATCGGTGCCAAACACATCGAATTGAGTTAAAAATACAAAATTAAACAAATTAAGAGGTTTCCCTTATAAGAACAGGGCGCGTAATTGAACGCGGCAATTCATCCCATCGCTATCGTTTTATCAAACCGAATGTGATCCATTCATCGAACTGTCGTCAGGAAGATCGTCGAGCTTTTCCCCTTAGATCCCTTCACGATCGATGGTCACCAATCGCGGATGCACTGCGATGCCGCACAGGGCAGCCTGGAAAACGATTTTCTTTCCGATCAAGGATCCCAGAGCGTTATCTCGTATTTCCCGACCAGAGATACGTCTCCGGTGCAGTCATCGAGAGCGGACAGGAACGGATGGACTTTCTCCTCTTCCGAACCGAGACCCAGGCTGGCCAGGTAGCCGGTCACTCGTGCGTCCGGGCTGTCTTCGGGAGGCGAATAACGGACCTCCCAGAGCCGGCGCCTCTTCTCGTTCCCCGTTGACGGCTCCCTGGTATCGAAGGAGGTGTAGAAGTCCAGGACCGGTGCAAGCAGGGGATCGGCGGCGAACAGATCTCCTTCCCGCCGCTCTCGATCGACCGAACGGGCCGCCTTCTCACAGCCGTGCAGCGCCTCCTGCAGGCTCGAGGAACAGAGGAGATAGAAGAGACAGATCGCGATCATGGGCAGGAGCAGGCTGTAGCGCGCCACTTTCCACTCGAGGCTGGCCATCCCCCGCCCCACCAGCACGAGCCAGGGAACCGCGATGAAGAGAAGCCTCTGTTCGGGAAAGAATCCGGCCAGACCCAGGGGGAAAACGAGGCAGGCCAGGGGCGGCAGGATCACGCAGAGCAGGAGAAAAAGCACCCCCCGCTTGCGGAAGGAGATCGCCTTCTCGAGAACGGAATTCAGCTTCCTCTCGCCCGGCCTCTTTCGCCCCTTGATCTCCACATTCCTTATCAGGGAGTAGGCCTTGATGCTCCACACGGAGAAGATGGCCAGCACCATGGTGATCGAAAAGAGGCCGAGAAAGAGCATCTGCATCCCCTGGAGGAACCAGGGAAGCCTCTCCTCGTCGGGCGATCCGATCGTCCTGCCCTGTACGGACGGCGCTTCGAAACCCGACGGCGCCATGGTGACGGCCGGAGTCAGGGGTTGCCAGGAGTGAAGGCGCCCGAGAGAGATATCGGTCATGAGGTAGCCGGCTTCGTAGCCGCCGAACGTCCCGTCCCCCAAGGTCGAGGTGCTCTCAGGGTTTTCCGTCCCGCCGGAGCAGACCAGCAGCGCGGCGGCAAGGCCTGCAGCCGGAAGAAGCGCGCAGAGCCATCGCACCATCAGGACCCGGTTTCTTCTTAAATCGAGAGTCAGCAGCACCGGCTGGGGAAGAACAAGAATCGCCATCCAGATATTGAGCGACAGGGCCAGCATCGATGCCGCGGCGAATAGGATCCACTGTCTCAGCCGCGGGCCCTCGAAGAGGATCATGAAGGCGTTCAGCCACAAGGCGGCAGCCAGCAGATCGAAGGCGCAGGGATGCACCTCCCATCCGGCGCTGAGGAGAAGGGGGGACCCGGCGGCCAGGATACCGGCCTCCACGGCTCCATCACCGCCCAGGCATTTCACCGAAAGGCGCCAGATCAGGTAAACGGCGCCCAGGCAGGCCGCGAGGGAAGGAAGCCTGAGCAAGATCTCGTTCTCCGACAGGAGAGCCAGCCCTCGAACCAGGAGCGAGTAGAGGGGCGACGCGCTCCCGCCTCCCCCATCGCCGGTCAGCCACCGCACCTCGGCGTACCAGAAGTCAAAGCAGTGCGCCGCGATGAGATGGCAGCCCGAAGCCAGGATCAACAACCGGAGGGGCACGGGAATCTTCGATCGTGACATCGTCAAGGGTCCGTTCCTTTCGATGTTTCCGCCGCTCATTGCCGACGCCTCAGAACAGCAAGCCATGGATGAGAGGAATGGTCAGGTACGCCAGGGCCGTGTCGATGACGATGACGAGCGCCAGATCCGACAGATCGAGACCGAAACGATCGGCAATCACGAGACAGAGGAGCTGGGTCGGCATGGCGCCCTCGACGACCGTGGCCTCGAGCGGCGCGCCGCTCATACCGAAACCGCGCGCCACGAGATAGACCGCCAGAGGAGAAAGAATCAGCTTGATGAGGAGAACGGGAATGACCGGTACGAGCGACTTCGGCCTGGGCAGGCGGAGGCTCATCCCCAGGCTGAGCAGCAGCAGGACCGTCACTCCGCTGCCGAGCGTCTCCGCGGTGCTCAGCACCCACGAGGGCAGGGCGATGGCTTGGAGGTTCAAGGCCAGGGCTCCGGCAAGAGCCCAGATCGGAGGCAGTGCCAGAACGGACCCGATGCTTCTCACGATGGAGCGCGACGTTCCCCTGCCCGAGACGAAGATCGAGACCAGCACGACGCCGAGGACCAGGTTCAAAGTCGTGACGGCGGCATCGGCGAAGAAGACGACCGGAACACCTTGCGAACCGAACATCTCCTGGACGACGGGCAGCCCGAGGCAGCCCGCGCTGCCGAAGGCGCAGGCCAGAACGAGCCCTCCCTTCACCGGCCCTTCGATCTTCAAGAATCCGAGAAGGAAGGCGCCGAGAAGAAGAGAGCAGACGATGCCGCCCGCCATGGCTGCGGGAACCTGGTACGAATCGCTCGCGATCTCTGCCCCGAAGACCTTCTCGAAGATCTGCGCAGGAAGGAGAATGTAAAGCACCGCCGTGTTGAGCCCCTGCCTCAGGAGATCGGGATTCATCGCCCCCGAGACAAGGGGGCGCGCCACGATGCCGACAGCGGCGATCAGACCGAAGGTGATGAATATCTCTTCCATGCACAGCCTCGCAGGGCAGAAAAAGGGCTGAAAAGGGCACTCTACCGCCTTCTCTCAGAATATCAAGATCAAGGCGTATCGAGAAAAGACTTGTGAATGATCTTTCATCGTTCATCATCGAGGCGATGGACGGAATCGAGCAGATCGAAATCGCCGAGATCGAGAATCCGCCGGCAGGGCGGGAAATCGCCGATCCGGAGAATGCCGTCCGGACCTGCCTGGCCGAAGTCGAGGGAACCAGGCCGATCTCCGCCGGTGAGACCGTGGCCATCACGGTCGGGAGCCGCGGCATCCATGGACTGGTCGAAATCGTCAAGTCGATCGTCTCCTTTGTCCGCGGCAGCGGAGCCGAGCCCTTCGTGGTCCCCTCCATGGGCAGCCACGGCGGCGGGACGGCCGAGGGACAGGCCGCGCTCCTCGCGAATCTCGGGATCACCCCTCGTTCGATCGACGCACCGGTCCGCAGCAGCATGGAGACGACCGTTCTCGGGGAGACGGCCAGCGGGATCCCCGTCCGGTTCGACAGGTTGGCATCGAAGGCGGACCACATCATCGCCATGAACCGCGTCAAGCCGCACACCCGCTTCAGCGGCGCGATCCAGAGCGGGCTCTGCAAGATATGCCTCGTGGGGCTCGGCAATGCCGAAGGAGCCCAGGAGTGCCACAGGGCGGCTGTCCGCCGGTCCTTCGACGACCTCGTCGCCGAGGCGCTGCCCGTCGTGCTGGAGAAGGCGCCCCTCACTCTCGGTGTCGCCCTGGTGGAGAACGGAATGGGGCGTCTCGGGTCGGTCCGCGCCGCCCTGCCGCGCAGGTTCATCGATGCGGACAGGGATTCGCTGGAGCTGGCCGAGAAGTGGCAGCCGTGGATCCCCTTCGACGAGATCGACATCCTCGTGGTGGACCGGATCGGAAAGGACGTGAGCGGCACCGGCATGGACACGAACGTGATCGGGAGAAAAGAGGGCACGCCCCATCCGCGCGTGACGCGGATCTTCGTGCGCGGCCTCACGAAGGCTTCTTCCGGCAATGCCACCGGGATCGGCTTCGCCGACGCCATCACCTCGGCTTGCGCCGCAGCGATCGATCGCGCCGCCACCACCCTCAACTGCTTCACCGCTCTCCGGCCGGAGGGTGCCCGCATCCCGGCTGTCTTCGAGTCGGACCGCGAGGCCATCGCAGCCCTCCTCCCCACAACGGGGCGGCGCAGCGCGGCCGACGTCCGACTCGTTCGCATCGAGAGCACGGCCTCGCTGAGTCGCATGACGGCAAGCGCCCCCCTTATTGACGGGCCGGGTGCCGGAAAGAGGTTCCGCCAGATCACCGGGAAGGCGAAACTGGTTTTCGACGCGATGGGAAACCTGCCGTCTCGAGGCGAATGAGGCTGAAAAGCTCAAAAAAGAGGGGAAAAATACTTTTCGTGACAAAAAAACCATAGAATGTCGTCCATTGACCTATTGATTTTCGAGTCTTCCGGTCAAGCTGAGTTCTAGACCTACATATTCTGGTGGAATAATGATGGGATTCTTCCTGATCAACCTGATCTTCTCCTTTGCCGTCGCCTACGTGGCCAGCAAGAAGGGCCGCAATCCCGCCGGCTGGTTCATCTTCGCCTTCTTCTTCCAGATCATCGCGCTGATCCTGATCATCGTGCTGCCGAACCTGAACGAGGAGAAGGCGCGCCGTGCCTGGCAGTCAGCTGCGCTCAGGCGGCAGAAGGAAACCATCCATCAGGAGAGGTCGGTGAACAGGCAGTTCCGCAGGCACGTGCTCGACCGCCTGGACCAGCATGACGAGGTCCTCGGTCTCCCGCCGGTGAAGAACAAACCCGCCGAGATGCCGGCCATTCCGGGAGAGATCGACACATTCCCGATCGTTGGCGATGGATCGTGGTTCCTGGTGATCAACGGCGAGGAGAAGGGGCCTCTCGCCGAGCCGGCTGTGCTGCAGATGCTGCGCCATGGCGAGATCTCGGGCGAGACCTATGTCTGGAGCCACGGAATGGATGACTGGCTGAGGGCCAAGAAGGTCGGGAACTTCCAGCAGTATTGTTGATCAGCCAATGAATTTGAATATCAGAGTTCCCTTCCGGTTCTCGAGGAGGAAGGACAAGCAGGAACAGCCTCTCGTCAGGGTGGCCGGATCGCTGGAAGGCTCCGCGATCTGGGAGGAGAGCAGCCTGGACGACCTGAAGCACGCCGTGAAGGAAGCGTCGGCGCGGCGCCCCTTCCGCTACGACATCGTCCTCTCCCAGGGACGCTTCATCATCATGCTCTCCGAGAACCTGATCTCCCTCTCCGGTTTCTCCGAATCGCCCGAGAGCGTGTTCACCCGCGACCTTCAGGAGATCTGCGATTCCCTGCCCGAATCGCAAAAGAGCTCGCTGAGCAGCACGTTCCGCTGTCTTTGGCGGCATGGAGACGAGGTGACCGGCGCGGCCTTCGTCGCCCTGCCGTCGGGCACCATGGTTTCGGAAAAAAGGACCCGGTCCGACTCCGAATACGACAGGATGGTGGAAGAGCAGGACTACGATGAGTACATCCCCCCGGCGAGGCAGTTCGTCCCGAAGTGGGTCACCTTCTCCCTTGCCGTCGCTGCCGTGGTTCTATTCTCGCTCTTCTGGATCTGGTTCGGCCCCGACGCCCGCTACCGCGCGCTGAGAAAAGCCCTGCCCCAGGCCGACATGGGAGAGCTCGAGCCGCTGATCGAGATCAATTCCGAGGAGCTGGGAAGATCGGGGATGATCCTCATCCTCACGCCGAAGGTCTCGCTGGATGTGTGGATCAGGGAGCACGACGAATCGCCTGCCACGGATGCACTCAGGAACGGAGCCATCTTCATGCAGATCCTCGATGAAGAGGGCGTGATCCTGGACTCGATCCCTCTCAGGTTCCACCGCTATTCCGGCGAAGCGCCGGTCCAGGTCCGCACTCGAGCGCCCCAGCTCGTCGACACCCCGGCAGCTGTCAGCTTCCGGTTTTGAGGGCCCCCTTCTTCACCTTCTCTCCAACGATCACGTTCGACGCCGTGGCCAGGGAGGCGTGCCGGATGAATCGAACCCCTGCATCGGCCATCCACTCCTTGAGCAGGTCCACGGGATAGCTGTCCCCCGCATCGGCAGCCAGCATGTTGATGGAGAAGAGCGTGGTGAAGAGCGGAGCCGTGCCGTCCTTTTCCAGGCAAAACTCCTTGATGATCACCTTGCCCCCCGTCCGCACGGCCCGCGCCGCCTTCTCGATGATCAGGCGGGCTTCGTCGGGCTTGAAGCAGTGCACGAAGTTCGAAAGAAAGGCGATGTCGAAGCCGCGCCCCACCGGATCGGGGCCCAGCACATCGCCCGGCTTGAGCCGCACCCTTCCGGTCATTTCCTGCTCCTTCAGAACGCCGCGAGCCAGGCCGACCACGTCGGGGAGATCGAAGACCGTCACCTTGAGGTCGGGATGGTGGCGGGCGAAGTGGCAGGCATAGAAAGCGGGGCCGCCGCCGAGGTCGAGAAGACGCTTCGCCTTCGACAGCTCCCAGAAAAGCAGGTTTCCCGCCTCCTCGGCCGAGACACGGGCCACGTCGGCCATGCCCAGGATGAAGTTCTTCGTGTCCTGTTCCGTTCTTTTCCTGCGCGGCACCCTGCCGGTGCGAACGATATCGGTGAGACGGCTCCAGCTCTTCCACATCCCGCCGCGATGGCGCATGATGTTGAGGAGGGGCTCCGGGGAATCGGTCATCAGATGCCGGAGCGATGCGGCCGTGTTCCTGAACCTGCCGCGGTTCTTCAGGAGCACCTTCATGGAAACCAGGGCATTGAGCAGGCGTTCCAGCGGCGCCGGCTTCGTGCCGGTTCTCTCCGCGATCGCGGCCGCCGAATGGGACTTCGTGCCCATGGCGGAAAAAAGATCGAGTTCCACTGCCGTGATCAGGATCCGCGATTCCATGAATCCCTGCCCTATACTTTCCAGGCGTTCTCTGCTGTTCATCATTTCAATCACCGTAAGTTCGGGACCGAGCCTTGAAATGCCGGCTCGATCCGGTCCGACTGCCTCTTGAAACGAGCTTTCCTTTATTATTTGATCGGTCAATTATATGTGACAACTGAGAAAACAATAAAGTGTCGCTCCGAATTCGAAGGCAGGATCGCGAGCCATGGGCGAGAAAAAACCGAAGAAGTCGATCTCAACGGGCAAGGGGGACAAGGGCAGGACATCGTTCCTGGACGGATCGCGCGCGGCCAAGGGATCGGTGCGGCCCGAGGCGTACGGAACACTGGACGAGGCCTCGGCCTTCATCGGGCTGGCACGGTCGAAGAGCCGGCTCGAAGCGGTGCGCGACGGATTGCTGAAAGCGCAGAACCTGATCTACAGGGTCAACTCCGAGCTGGCATGCCCTTCGGAATCGCGGCACCTCCTGAAGCGGGTGATTGCCGAATCCGACGTGGAGGAAATCGCCGCCCTGGCCGGCAGGATCGAGAGCGACCTTAAGCTCCCGCCACGCTTCGTCCTCTACGGCGAGGAGGAGGTGTCAGCCCTTCTCGACCTGGCCAGGGCCGTGGTGCGCCGCGCCGAGAGAGCCATCGCCCGGCTCGATGAAGAGGAGAGCCTGGACAACCCCTCCATCACCGCGTTCATCAACCGCCTCTCCGACCTCCTGTTCCTCATGGCCCGCCTGGAGGAACGGGAATCCGGCTGTTCGTCGAGGCATCCCGATTAGGAGCGGCTATTGTCTGTTTCCAGCGCCCTCGGACCTTACCTGAAAGCCTACCGCCGCCCCTACCTGGTCGGAGCCGCCTGCTCGGCCCTGTCGGTCGGCTTCCTGGTCATCCACCCCCGCCTGGTCCAGATGGCCGTGGACAGCCTTGAGACCTCTCCCGACTCCCGCTTCCTCCTGCGCTGCGCCGCCGGCATCGTTCTCGTGACCCTGGTGCGGGCCTTCTTCCTCTTTCTCACCCGCCACTACATCATCGTCTCGTCGCGGCGGATCGAGAACGATATCCGGAACGATTTCTACAGGAGCCTCCAGACCTTCTCGCCGGGATTCTATCACCGGAATCCGACCGGCGACCTGATGGCCGTGGCGACCAACGACCTCAACGCCGTCCGGGCCCTGCTCGGTCCGGGGATCATGTATTCGATCAACACCTTCTTCAGGAGCATCCTGATCATCGTCAACCTCGTGCTGATCAGTCCCCGGCTGACCCTGGTGGCCCTGGCCGTGCTTCCGGTCATGGCGGTGGCGGTCTACAGGTTCGGCAAGGCGATCCACTGGCGCTTCCTCCTGATCCAGGAGCAGTTCGGCACGGTCACGACGCGGGCGCAGGAGAACCTGGCCGGTGCGCGCGTGATCCGGTCCTACCGGCGCGAGGAGCACGAGAGGGAGCTCTTCGCCGAGGTGAACAGGGAGTACGTGAGGAGGAACAGGGGCCACGTGATCGTCCAGAGCGCCTTCAGGCCGGCGCTGTCCGCCATCGTCGGCGTGGGCACGATGCTGATGATCCTCGTCGGCGGCGGCCTCATCATCAAGGAAAACGCGGCCCCGGGAACGGGGATCACGCTCGGCGAGTTCACCGCCTTCGCGATCTACCTGACCATGCTCGTCTGGCCTGCCGTGGCCATCGGATGGGTCACGGGCCTCTTCCAGCGCGGCGCCGCCTCGATGAAAAGAATCATGCGCGTCATGGAGACCGAGCCGATCATCCGCGACGACCCCGCGGCCCGGCCGCTCGATCCCCCGAAGCAGACGATGGGAGAGAAAAAAGGAAGAGGGATCGAGATCCGGGATCTCTCCTTCCGCTACGCTCCCGACGCACCCCTCGTCCTGCGCAACGTGTCGATCATTGTCGAGCCGGGGACCTCCCTGGCCCTGATCGGGCCGACGGGATCGGGGAAAACGACACTCATCTCCCTCCTGGCGCGTCTCTATCCTGTCGAGCGTGGCCGGATCCTCATCGACAACAGGGACATCAACGACATCACGATCGAGAGCATGCGGGCGCTCTACGGCTTCGTGACGCAGGAGACCTTCCTCTTCTCCGACACCATCGGCAACAACATCGCGTTCAGCGATCCGGAGAAAGGCGCCGGGGTCACCAGAGGTGACCGGATCTCCCGGGCGGCCGGGATCGCCGCCATCGACAGCGAGATCGAGGAGCTCCCCGACGGCTTCGACACGATGCTCGGGGAGAAGGGCATCAACCTGTCCGGCGGGCAGAAGCAGAGAACGGCCATTGCCCGCGCCATCGTGAAGGATCCTGAGATCCTGGTCTTCGACGACGCCCTCTCCTCGGTCGACACGCGCACCGAGGCGAAGATCCTGCGCGGCCTCCGGGAGATCGAGGCGAACCGGACAACGATTCTCATCTCCCACAGGATCTCCACGATCCGTCACGCGGACCAGATTCTCGTCCTGCGGAACGGCGCCGTCACGGAGAGAGGAACGCACCAGGAGCTGGTGCGGCAGGGCGGTCTGTACGCCGCGCTGAACGAGCAGCAGAGGCTGAAGAGCGAGATCGAGGAGCTCTGAGATGGCCATGGAGCGGGACAGGGTGACAGAGCGTGCATCGGACACCAGGCTGTTCTGGCGTCTGGTCACCTTTGGCCTTCCCTACTTCCACCTCATCCTCGCCGGGCTCATCCTGATCATGCTCGCCTCCGCCGCCGCGGTGGCGGCCCCCTTCGTCATCCAGGTCGCCATCGACGATTACATCAGCAAGGGAGATTACGACGGCCTGCGGCTGATGGCTTTCATCTTTCTCGGCATCGTGCTGGCCGATTCCCTCCTGAAGTTCCTCCAGACGTTCTGCACGCAGATGCTCGGACAGAAGGTGATGTTCGATCTGAGGAACACGATCTTCGCCAAGATCCAGAGCCTCTCCCTCTCCTTCTTCGACAAGAATCCCGTGGGCCGCACGATCACGCGGGTCACGAGCGACGTGGAGAACCTGAACCAGCTCTTCACCGAGGGGATCGTCACGCTGATGGGCGACGTCTTTCTCCTCGTGGGGATCGTGGTGGCCATGTTCATCCAGGACGTGACGCTGACCCTCTGGTCCTTCACCGTCCTGCCCTTTCTCATCGCGGCCACCTTCGTCTTCAGGAGCAAGGTCCGCAAGGGCTTCGACGACATTCGCTTCCACCTGGCCAGGATCAACTCCAACCTCCAGGAAAACATCACGGGCATGAAGACGGTGCAGCTCTTCCTGAGGGAGAAGCTGAGCTTCGATCACTTCTCCTCCATCAACAGGGATCACACCAAGTCCCACGAGAGAACGATCTTCTATTTCGCCCTCTTCTTTCCCGTGATCGAGATTCTCTCCGCCGCCGCCCTTGCCGTGGTCATCCTCAAGGGCTGCGAGGCGATCGGGGCGGGCGGGCTCCAGTTCGGCGTGGTCTTCGTCTTCATCCGCTATCTGGAGATGTTCTTTCGGCCGCTGAGCGACCTGGCGGACAAGTTCAACATCCTCCAGTCGGCAATGGCCTCGTCGGAACGGATCTTCAAGCTTCTCGACAGGCCGTCGGACGTTGTCGACCGCCCCGATGCGCCATGCCTTTCGCCGCCTGTGACGAGCGTGGTCTTCGACAACGTGACCTTCGGCTACGATCCGGAGGTACCGGTCCTGAAGGGCGTGAGCTTCGAGCTTGCGCAGGGTGAAACCGTGGCTCTGGTGGGACACACGGGATCGGGGAAGACGACGGTCATCAACGTCCTGCAGCGCTTCTACGAGATCCAGTCGGGCCGCATCCTGGTCAACGGGACCGACATCCGCGATGTCACCCAGAGGTCGCTCCGATCGCTGATGGTCTCGGTGCAGCAGGATCCGTTCATCTTCTCCGGTACTGTGGCGGAAAACATCCGCCTCGGCGAGGAAACGATCAGCGACGAAGGGATGAAGGAGGCGGCCCGGCTCGTCAACGCCAAGACCTTCATCGAGCAGCTCCCCGAGGAATATGACACGACGCTCGTCGAGCGCGGCGAAAACCTCTCCACGGGCCAGAAGCAACTCCTCTCCTTCGCGCGTGCCATGGCATTCGATCCGGAGCTGCTGATTCTCGACGAGGCCACATCGAACATCGACACAGCCACCGAGGCGCTGATCCAGAAGGCGATCGCCGAGCTCACACGGGCGCGCACATCGATCATCATCGCCCATCGCCTGTCGACGATCCGGAACGCGGACAAGATCATCGTGCTCCACAAGGGGGAGATGGTCGAGGACGGGACTCACGAGGAGCTGTTGGCGCATCAGGGCCTCTACTGGCGCCTTTACCGGATGCAGTATCGCGAGGAGCAGATCCGCGGCGGCGAGCCGGAGAGCGAGTCCGGGGATCGCTGATTGATCCTTGGGTCATATTTTGATATGATCCGGCGTAGAATACTCCAGAAGGATTTGCTTGGGCATCTCAGCACACAGCGCAAAATTCTCGAGGTTACATCGGATCTGTTATCAGGAGGTGAAAGATGAAGCCCGATTTCGTTTGGATCGTCCACAACAACTGCTCGAGAAGCTGCAGGCACTGCTTCTGCAGCCCCTTCACGCAAGACGATGCCGCCGGAACCGAAAAGCTCATCAGGGATCTCGACAAGCACGGGATCGAAAGCAAGGTCTACGCGACCAACCAGATGGATGAGCAGCTCAAGAGGATCTATCACAAGGTGAATGACGCGGGCCTGCTGGCCGGCCATGAAGCCAAGGCTGAAATGATCGACATGCGTCCCGACGTCAACTTCGTCTCCTTCAGCATCCACGGTCCCGACGCGGAAACCCACGAGCTGATCGCTCCCAAGGGGGATTTCGAGAAAACGATAGCGAACATCAAGGAGTTCACCTCCGGGAAGAAGGATTTCGAGTTCGAGGTCTATACCGTCTATCATGGAAAGAACTACGCAAAGCTCGAGGAAACGTGCCGCCTCGTCCACGAGCTCGGCGCATCGCGGGCCATGATCCTGAAGCTGAGCTATGGCGGCAGGGCCATGGATCTCGACAGCGATTTCTTTCTCGAGCAGGACCAGATCCTCACCTTTCTCAGGAAATTCCATCAGATCAAGAACCGCTTCGACTCGATGAAGATGTATCTGATCGACAACTGGGGCCCCCAGCACTCCAAGCTGCGACAGCTCCAGATGGGATTCCGCGCACGCTCCGAGATCGACAAGTACTGCAGCACCATCACGGACCACGTTACCATCAAGTCCGACTCCAGGGATGTCTATCCCTGCCGCTTCAGCCTCTCCGTCCCGGAATTGAAGATAGGACACTTCGACAGTGAAGAGGGTCTCGTGATCGATCACCACTGGTTCGAGAACCTTCGTGAAAAGATCGAGGAGCCCTGCCAAAGCTGCAAGATCCTCAACATCTGCCAGGGAGGATGCCGCGGCGAGGCGGTCGGGGAGAAGCTGCGGCGCGACGGAGTCGTGGACATCTACGCCGGATTTCGAAACTGCGCCGTGGCTCTGGGATTGTTCAAGTGGACCGATACCGTCTTCGCCATCCCCGCGGCCATGAAGCGGCTCGGCCGGGCGATCACGAGCTGACGGGCTGTCTGATCCCGGTCGGGGATCTCGTCACGCTGACAGGAAAGCGGCGATTCAGGCCGGCTTCTTCCTCAGCACGACCCTTCGAACCCACCCGAGAATCTTGAGCACATTGAGCGCGTTGTTCCAGAGCAGGTTCACCATGAGCTTGTAGCAGGGCTTCGGAACAACGGCGGCCGCCATCCGGGCGGGCCGGGACGCGAGCCCGCTGAAGAAGAACTTCGGGACATAGCGCGGGATGTGCAGGTTCAGGCATACCCAGTAGAGGAGGATCAGGAATGTGGCGTAGTTGTGCTGGAAGCGCATCTTCCTCCGGTAGCCCTGGATCATGCCCTTCTCGTCGACGGCCTCGATGAAGCCGGCCTTCACCGCCCGGTCGTAGATCGGTGTCCCGGGAAAGAAGTTCAGGCCGAACGGCACGATCATCACCCACGGGGGCGTATCCAGCAGGTAGCGGTACGTCTCGATGATATCGTCCTGGGTCTCGAAAGGGTTGTCGAGCATGATATCGACGAGCAGCATCAGGCCGTGGCTCTTGCGGTACGGCACCATCTGATTGATCGCCTCGCGGGTGCTGGCGACCGGGATATCCCTGTTGTAGACCTCGTCGAGGACTCGCTGGCTTCCCGACTGCACCCCCATCTCCACGAGGTTCAGACCGCAGTCCAGGAGGATCTCCAGCTTGTCGCGGCGGAATGTCCTGGAGCTCAGCGTGATCCGGAACGGAAGATTCACGTTCTTCCCGTACCGCTCGGCAAAGTGCTCCAGTTCCTTCTTGGGCCTGGCCAGGAAATCGTCATCGGCAAAGGCGACAAGATCGTAGAACGGGTACTTGTCGAGGGCGAACTCGAGCTCATCCATGTAACGGTCCACGCCCTGGAATCGCATCACATTCCTGCCGAACATCGCCACGTACCTGCAGTTGCTGCAGAAGGAACAGACGAAGGGGCATCCCCGCATGGTCGTCATGACGAAGACGCGCTTGCCGAAGGAGTTGTTCGCCTGTGTATACTTCCTGACCAGCTTCTCCGACATGGGGCGAAAATCGCCGTCGAGCAGGTAATCGTCGTCCAGCGTGTAATCGTTGTACGGGAGTCCGTCCAGATCGGTGAAGGGAGGAAGAACCTCGTTGGTCTGCGTCTCGCCGTTGATCCTGAACGCCATGTTCGGCGTCTTCTGCCACTCGCTGCCGCCGGACTCCAGCTTCTCCACGAAGTCGACGATGCACTCGTCCCCTTCCGAGAAGCAGACACCGTCGGCGTGTTGAAGGCTGAGATCCGGGGCCGAGACGCAGTGAGGCCCTCCCCATATCACCTTGAGGCCGGGAAAATTCCTGCGCACGAATTCGGTGACCTGAACGGCTCGATAGGAATAGAGCGTGTAGACCGAAACGAGCACGAGATCCACGCCCTCGAAGATCTCACGGAGGCGCTCGATCTCGCCCTCCTCGTAGATAACGGGATGGCGCCTCGCCATGTAGACGAACCTTACTGAATGCCCCGCCTCCTTCAGGAGAGCCGAGACCAGCCTTGTCCCATCGGTCCCGAAGTAGGCTGCCACGTTGACCAGTGCGATTTTCATTGTCTCAAACTTCCCTTCGCCGGCTACTCGGCCTCGCCAACACGGGCCACAACGGCTCCAACGATCTGCCCGGCCTCCCAGCCGTTCTTCCTGTACTGGGGAAAGAAGGGATCGGGCTCGCCTTCCGGGCCGCCGTGACAGGCCAGGCAGGTCGGAGCCGCCTTGATCGGTTCGGCGTAATAGAAAGCGTTATCGGTCGACCGCTCCGAGTTTTGCTTTCCGCCCCGGACCTCGTCGAGCAGGGCGAGTGCAATTTCATCACCGGCGTTGTGGGGATTTCTCGGATCGTCGACAACCATCTTCACCCAGGCCCGTTCTCCCGTCGTTTCCGGAACAACGCCATGGAAGATGCTGTCGGCCACCGCAGCGGGCAGCAGCAGGTTCCGGGATAGCCACGCCCTGTGCTCCTCGTCCGCATCGACATAATGCTTGGCAATGGTCGCCCTGGTGCACAGCTCCAGCTTGACGAGCAGCCTGGCCAGTTCCTGGTCGCTCTTCGAGATCCTCTTCTCGCCTTCCCCTGCGGAGCAGCCGAAGAGTAATCCCGCCGACAGAAAAAGAAGCATCGATAAAACAGCAATCCGATTCATCATCTCCTCCTCTTTGCCGAAATCCTGCATGCAATGTAATCCCACCGATCTCCTGATTACCCCCTCTCGAGACCGCCCCCCCAAAGCTGCGTGACCGAAAGCGCAGGATTTCATGACGGATCAAGGCGCCGAGGAGCGGTTCACGCGATGGAATCGCTGAAGATCTGGCGGCACGGAGCCGGCGCCAGGGATCCACTTTCGGTTCGTTTGATTACTGAAGCAGCCTCCTAGAGGAAAAGTATGCCCCGATTATAACTCCTCCTCGTTTTTTGTGAAGAAGCCAATCAAAAAGGGACGGTCCGCCGGGATCGCAGATCCACCCGGAATGAAACCGGTACCCGCGGCTGTCAACCTCAGACTTCCGGCGGCAGGATCAGTTTCCACTGCGCGTCCCCTCGTCCCCGTCCTCGATCGAGAACTCGAGCACCTGCATCCGGTGATCGCTGTGCAGCGAGGATTCGAGGTCGTACCGATGGGGAACGATGCGCGGACCGACGATGCACTGATCGATGGCGAAGATCGGACAGAGGGTGGGCCACGTGTATCCCCATCCCCGCCCCGCGACATCGTAGGCGTGGCAGTATCCATCGGGCAGTGCTGCGAGTGCCAGCGACCGGCGCGGCGAGTTGAAATCCCCCACCACGATGTCGGGCGAGCGTTCCCTGATGAAACCGACCACGCGATTCAGCTTGGGATCGCGGGCGCAGAAGGGATCGGAGCCCAGGTCGACGACCAGGATCTCGACGTTCCGTCCCTCGTGATTCCAGCTGGCAGAAAAGATCCTCGTTCCCTCTTCATTGACCAGCTGCCGGAGATCGTGGACTCCGCCGCGGGCCGCGATCACCATGCCGTACGATACGGCCACCTCGAAGCCGGGGGGGAGGCGGTGCTCGATCAGCCTGACGTCGTTCAGCCAGATCGCTTCGGACAGGACGTAGATATCAGCTTGTATTTCACGAAGCGCCTCGCCCACCCCGCCCCAGCCGAGAAGGCCGTAGCAGACGTTCCAGTGAACGATGGTCGCCTTTTTCCCGGCCGGCGCGGCCTCTTCAATGCCGGACCATCTCGTTTCCGGACCGAATACGAAAACGGCAGGCACCACACCCAGCCCCAGGAAGAGCAGGGTGGAGCCGATCTTCTTCCTGATTGCCAGGTGAAAGCCCAGGGAGACGAACAGGGCGGCCACGAAGGGAGAAGGGATATAGAACAGGAACCCAGTGAATAGGGTTGCATCGCGGAAGATCTCACCGACGAGCCAGAGGACCAAGGTGATCAAGCCGGCTGCAGGATAGTACCGCCTCAGATTCTCCCTCACGCTCCCCTCCTCGACAGGCTTTCAGAATACGTTGTCATCGGGTATACTTCTCGCGAATCCGGACCGTCCTCTCAAGATGGTCGAGGCTCTGGAGCATCTTGAGCCGGATGTCGCCGGGCAGATCGGAGCGCTTTTCGAGAAAAGTCTTCACCATGGCGAGTGCCATCCGGCTGCGGTGCCCGTTGATGAAGGCGGAAAGCCACCGCGGCATGAAGAAGATCTTGCGGTGCTCCTTGACCCACTCCGCCATCTCGAGGGCGCGGGGCAGGAAAGGCAGGGTGATGGCCGACTGATCGAGCGCATTGAACCGGCCGAGGCTCTCCTCGATCCACGACTCGGGAAACTTCGTCCGCTCGAGGTAGGCGGCGAAGTAATCGTCCTTCACTGCCGCGTCCGGGAACGCGGCGCGCGCGGCAAAGGCATACCGGTCGCTGTCCACCCCGCCGCGGGCTTTCTCGGCTTCGAATAGTTCGGGGCCGGAATCGATACCGGCCGAGAGCAGGCGGGCGACCATGTTCCAGCGATCGCGAGGAAAGATCTCGATACCCTGCGGAACAGGGCCGCCCTCGAGCATCCCTTCCAGCCGCGCGAAGCCCTCCTCGGTGGATGCCAGATCGATGAAGGCCCGGAACGCGACGAGCCGCAGGGCTCCGCCCGTCTCCTCTCCCTCGATGAGATCGAGCAGGAGGGACTCAACCCGGGGTGCCACTTCTACCAGCTGCTCCTTCCCGAGATAGTAGTCGAGCGCCGCGTCGATCCGGTTGATCTGGATGTCGAAGGTCACGGGATCGCTCTCATCGGCCAGGAGGGCGAGCGCGGTGTCGATGTAGTCGCACGGAGCAAGCGAGGCCTCCCTCACCATCTCCCAGAGTACGGAGACGAGCTGGTCCTTCAAGAAAGGATCCTCGATCGATCCGAGGTTTTCCCGGACGCCCTTCAGGCTCGGCGGATCGAGGAGGAAGCGGCCGTAGCCATAGTCGCCGGAGTTGAGAAAGATGAAAGCGGGAGCCGGCTTTCCCGACATCGCCTCGATGCGGCAGGACGGCGCCGACGACTCCATGGGTACCGTCTCGATCCGCCCGTCCGGATACCAGAGCACGGCCTCGATGCGAAGGGGCCACACGATACCGCTGCCCCGGACCGGTTCCTGGCATAAATGGAACAGCTGGATCACGCCCTGTGTTTCTCCATAACAGCTCTCGCGGCTCTCCCCGCTGACTTTGGGCATGCCCGGCTTCAGGAGCCACGCATCGAGCCATTGATCGAGCGACCTTCCCGACGCCTCCTCGAAGCAGCGGAAGATCTCCTTCCAGCCCGCGTTCCGGAAGGCGAACCGCTTGACGCAGAGCCGCGTCCCGCCGCGGAACGCTTCCTCGCCCAGCGCGAACTCGAGCTGCCTGAGGATGGCGGGCGCCTTGTTGTAGACGATGGCGCCGTAGGCCGACTTGGCGTGGTCGAGGTTGGAGAGCTCCTGGAAGACGGGCGTGGTCCCGGCGGTGGCGTCCACGTTGTAGGCCGCCGGCTTGATCCGCTGGTGGAACCTCTGCCACGCGCCGGCCTCCGGATCGAGCGCATCGAGGATCCTGTACGAGACGAAGGTGGCAAACCCCTCCTTCAGCCAGAGATCGTCGAACCAGTTCATGGTCACCAGATTGCCGAACCACTGGTGCGAGACCTCGTGATAGATCAGGATCGCCCGGCGGAGGAGCTGCCCTTCCGTGGGCGTCTGATCGAAGAGCATCGACTGCTCCCTGTAGAAGATCGCGCCGGCGTGCTCCATCCCTCCATAGGGGAAGCCGGGCACGAGGACCAGGTCGAGCTTCCTGAACGGATAGGGATAATCGAAGTACTCCTCGAGCCAGACCAGGGCCTCGCGGTTGAGACGGAAGAGATCCTCCTTCGGCACGTTATCCTTCCTGGAGCGGCGCACATAGAGAGAGGAGGGCCGGCCGTCCACTCCCTCCTCGTCGATACGCACGAACGTCCCGGCTGCAAAGGCCATCAGATAGGTGCTGAGCGGTTCCGTCTCAGAGAAGCGGATCGTCTTCCGAGCGGGAATCGTTACCCTCTCGACGATCGGCGCATTGGACACGGCTGTCCAGTGGGACGGCATGTCGAGCTTCAGGGTGAGCCTGGCTTTCAGGTCAGGCTGGTCGAAGCAGGGAAAAAGCCGGTGCGCATCGCCCGGCACGAGGAGGGTATAGAGGTACTGGCCCCCGTCGCTCTGATCCTTGAAGCTGGTCAAAGCGGTTCCGCCCTGTCCCACTGGGGATTGAAAGCGGGTTAGAACCTCGTTTTTCCCCTCCTCGAGCAATCGGCCCGGGATCACGATGTGATCGTGCACGATTACCGGCTCCGGCACGGGCTCGTCGTTCACGGAGAGCTTCCCGAGGGAAGAGCCATCGAAGTCGAGGACGAGAAAGTCGGGGGAGCGCTTCAGCGTGAAGCGCACGATGCACTCCCCTTGAGTCAGCTTCGCCCCTTCGTTCAACGTGAACCGGAGATCGTACCGCACGCCGTCGACGAGAGCGGCCCTCTCCCGGGCCAGGGAGAGGGAGATTCCTTTTTCCAGGTCCGGCATCGGATCCTCCCCTTGACTGCAGCCCGCGATGAGGGGCGGTGCCAGCAGAACGAAAAAACGCATTACGACGCGGATCGTCTCTCTGTTCATGAAGAAATCGACTCCTCCCGGAAGCCGCTCCAGATTTGCCTCGTATTCACCGGTTTGCTCTGTGCTGCCGATGGAGCAGCTGTTATTTTAGGAAGGCTGCGATATTGTTCCAGATCAAAAGGCGGCCCTCCGATGACTCACGATCGAGCCCGAACCGTGGTGATGCTCTTCAGCAACTCCTTTCTCCCGCACCAGGGGCGCTTCCAGCGTGTCTACAACGAGGCGCGCTCTCTGATCGATGCCGGCTTCCGCGTCGTCATCCTGGCGTGGGACCGCGCCGCCTCCCATCCCGCAAAGGAGACGATGGACGGGATCGAGATCATCCGCTTCAGGTACCGGTCCCGCGAGAAGGTCGGGCCGGTGATCTTCTTCAGCATGCTGCGGTACATGGCCGCCGCCTTTTTCTGGATCCTGCGCCACGAGGTCGACGTGGTCCACTGCCACAACCTGGACGTCACGGCCGTGGGGACCATCGCCGGGCGCCTGAAAAGAGCCAGGGTGGTCTTCGACTTCTGCGAGCCCGACTACTACACCTACTGGGACAAGAAATGGCGGGTCCTCTTCCGCCTGATCACGGCCATGGAGCGGTTTCTCACGCGGCGCTGCGACTGCCTCCTCGTGCACAACCACTACCAGGTCGACAAGTACACGAGGGCCGGAGTGAAGAAGATCGTCCACATCGGCAGCTATCCGTTCCGCGAGATGATCCTCCCCGAGGTGACGCCGAAGCAGTCGGACCACGTGACGATCGGCCGCATCGGAACGGTTTACGAGAACAACGGGATCGAGGAGATCGTGGCCGCCTTCAAGCTCCTGGCCCCGAGGCACCCCAACCTGAAGCTCCTCCTGGCCGGCCGCGTCCTCGACGTCTACCGCCCCACCTTCGACACCCTGATCGAGCCGATCCGTGACAGGGTGGAGGAGATCGGCGCCTTCAACTCGGCGGACATGCCCTCACTCTATGCGAAGATCGACATCTCCCTCATGGTCTACGTTCTGGACGACTGGTTCAGGAACATCACCCCGACCAAGTTCTTCGACTCCCTGGCCTGCGGCGTCCCGGTGATCATCTCCGACATGGGCGGAATCCGCGAGCTCATGAGCGATGCCCCCTGCGGCATCGTGGTCGACTCCCTCGAGCCGGAAGCGCTGACCGAGGCGGTCGAGAAGCTGGCCGCCGATCCGGAGCTACGGCTGACCATGTCGCAAAACGGTCTTCGACTCGTAAAGGAGAGCTGCAGCTGGCCGATCATGGAGAAGCGGCTACTTGCGGCTTTCGAGGAGCTTCTTCCCCGGGATTACTGAGCCCGCGCAATCTCCGCCATATCCGCATACGCAGACTCGCAATTTGCATGCGGCGCCGTCCGGATATGGCGGAGATTGCGCGGGCTCAGTAATCCCGATCTATCCCTGGCTGAGGACCACCCTCACCTCGTGGCGCACGCCGCGCACCAGGTAGATCGGCCTCTCCTGCGGCTTGAAGCCAGATCTCTTCACGCGTAGCGACGTGCTGCCGAGAGGCAGGCCGTAGTAGAGATACCGACCCGTCGACAGGGTCGTTCTCCGGCTTCGTCCGGACCGGCTTCCCTCGAACGAGACGTAGCAGTTATCCACAGGGTTCCCCGACATGTCGACCACTTCAACGATGCAGAAGCCCCTGGGAGAGAGAGGGATGTCGCCGAAATCGACCGGCATCTTTCCGTCGACAAGGAAAGGAACGCTTCTGTAGCTGTCGTATCCATGGGAAGAGACGGAAAGAGTGTAGATCCCCTGCTCCACACCGGCAAAATGAAACCTCCCCTCCCTGCCGCGGACGACCTGCCTGGCCGCAACGCTGCCCGAGCCGGTCTCGCGGAGATAGACGTTGCACCCGGGATCGGCCGGCTCGAGCCGGCGCCCCGTGACCTCGTTGAAAAGCCGCCCCTCCACCTCTCCCGTTGCGATGACAAGGGAGTAGGGATAGGGGCTCTGAGCAGCCTGCGGGATGGTCAGATCGTAGTTCACGGGACTGGTCCGGTTCTCCAGGACGACCCTGAGAAACCATGGGCCCGGCTTGAATCCCACGAGGCTGAATCGGCCGTCGTCATCGGTCTTTCCCCTGACGGTGCGCTCGCTGTCGCTCAATCCGATCACGGACGGCGATGCGATGAACACGAGGCTCGCTCGGGCAGCGGGTGAGTCGTCCGGAAAGGACAACCGCCCCGAAAGGGTGATCGCGCCGTCGTAGCGGGGGAAATCGGCCTTGCTGACAACGATCTCGGTCTCGGTCTCGGGCACGATGAAGAAGCGCCGCTTGACGGAACCGATCTCCCTGTGCGTGAACTCCGCCTCCCAGGTTCCGGCCTCGAGGGCCGTGACCCTCACCAGTTCGCCGTAGTCGTTGACCGAGCCGCGGCTCTGGCTGATCGATCGTTTTCTTCCCGTGCTGTCGATGAGCCTGAGGCGCGTCTTGAACCGCCGGAGAACGGACCTCTCGAATCCGGTGATCCTGTACCGCAGATTCCCTCCCCTGCAGGCCACGAGCTCGAGGTCGTCGATCACGCACCCCTCGGTCACCACGATGCCTTCACGCTCCGTTGACGTGTTGTCCTCCAGCTTGAGTATCAAGTTGTAGGTGCCGGGCTCCAGCCCCCTCAGGCAGAAGCGCCCCTTCTTCGGATAGCAGTTGTATCTCTTGGAGTTCTGGGTCCTGAAGGCATAGACGCGGCACGACTCGTTCTCGTAAAGGCCTCCCGTGATGCTGTCGAGCACAACGGCCTTGATCACACCGCCCTTCAGGCGGATCTCCCGTTCCTCGATGCCGCCCGACTTGAAGTCGAGCGTGTCCCAGAGGAACCGGGATTGATGGCGAAACTCGAGAAAAGTCCAGTACCGGCCGACCATCAGCTTTTTCATTTCGAAGAAGCCGTTCTCGTCGGTCACGGCCAGCCTGTCCATCTTGGCGACCTTGCCGTCTTTCTTGGCCCGGTCCCAGTCATGCAGCAACACCTCCACGCCGGTCGCCGGCTCGTTCGTGTAGTCGATCACCCGGCCCTTCAAGGCGACGTGGTCGGGGTGCGGCCCGAAATTGAGCTCCACGTCGCGATCGACGAGATCGATCTCCCACGATTCGCCGGTGAAGCCTGCATCCTCCTCCGTCTCATCTCCCAGTGGCTGGGCCGTGACGCGAAACATGCCGGGCAGCACGGGCTGGGTGCGATAGCCGCCGTCCTTCCGCGTCAGGGCGAGGACATCGATCGTGGTCCCTGGCCCGGCCAGGGCGACCTTCACTCCTTCCTTCGGCTTGCCGGTATCGTCAAGGGCCCTGCCGAAGACGCGGTACCCCGGCTTCAGCCGGATCTCGATCCCCTCCCTCTTTTTGAACTCGACGTCCGCGCACCCCTGGGCAAAGCTGTCGTGAAGCGCGGCCACACACCACGAGCCGGACCTTTTTCTCCACCTGTGGCGGAAAGAGTACTTCCAGCTCTTGTGGCCGGGACCGACGCCGCTGAGGGTGAAGGCCCCCTGGTCGTCGGTGTAGGTGTGAACCGTTGCCTCCGGCCGGCCGAGCAGGATCTGATTCGGATCCGTCCGGTCCTCGAGCCCGACCAGCGCCCGGGCCACCGGCTGGCCCGTGGCGTCTTCGAGCACGCGGCCGGAGATGGTCAGGCCGGGATCGAGCTCCACGCAGAGATCGGTCAATCCCTCTTCGCCCTCGACCCAGAGGTCGTTCAGGCGGTGCTCCAGGTGGCGCGATGTCCGCACGATGATGTTGTAGCCTCCCGGCTCCTTCAGGATGAAGGAGAAGCGGCCGGCCGCATCGCCGATCATCAGGTCGCGGACGAGCTCGACAGTCACTGACTCCTTGCCCTGCCACTGCACCATGCAGTGGAATCGTTCGATCGGATCGCCGCTTTCCTTGTCGACCACACGGCCCGCGAGGCGAAAGCCGCCCAGGCCGACGGATTCGCGCAGAATCCCCGACGGCTCGTCGTCCGCTTCGGAGCCGTCGTCCTCGACACTCTTTTCGGAACACCGGTTCGCGTCATCGTCTGGAGAGCCCGTCTCCCGCGCCTCGGCTTCTTTCGCTGCCGCCGGGGTTTCCGGTTCGGGAGTCTCGAAGGGCTTGAAGATCAGAAGGGAGGCGCCGCCCACGAGGATGAGACCGATGAACAGTGCCGCTGTGTATCGCATCTTGTTCTGTCCCGGTGCCGAGCGCCGCGTAGCAACCCTGCATGACTGCAGAAGACATCTATATCATACGGAGAGAATGGTAACCGGTTCGGATATTACCGGATATAGTTCCCGCCCGACGATCGATCGATCTCACCGCCCCGGCTGCTTTCGCTCCAGAACGACGCGAATCGTCTCTTCCTGCCCCGCTTCGATGTCCACCGTCGTCTCGCGGGTCTTGAAGCCTTCGGCGGAAATGCGGATCCGGATCGATCCCGGGGTCGGCAGATAGTATTGGCCCTTCCTGCCGCCCCCCAGGGGCAGCGGACGGCGCGCCCCGCTCATTCGCGGAAAAGAGACGCGCGGCCGTTCGATCGACATCCCGTCCCGATCCTCCACGGAGAGCGTGATCACGGCTGCCGGCCTCAACGAGATCTCGCCGAGGTCGCGGGTCTCCGCCTCGCGAAGCTCGAAGACATCGGAAAGATGATGCTCGTAGGCGATCGCCTGAAAATCCATCCTGTAGCGGCCTGCCGGAATTCCCTCCATGTTGAAGGAGGAGCCCGTGCGCTCGCCGTCGAGCTCGGCAACGATCGCCGTCGTGTCCGCATCGATCAGCCGGACCCGCCAGCGGGCGCTCTTGTCGTCGAAGAGGAGCCCGGTGGCGCTGTCCCGGATCATGCCTGACACCATGCCCGCGGCAATCTCGAAATCGTGGGTGAGAGGATCGGTCGGCGATTCCGGCAGGACCAGGTCGGGCAGGAACACGCGGCTTCGATCCGGGATGAGCAGGGCCGTGACCTTCCACCGGCCGGGCCTGAATCCCTCGATGTAGAAATTTCCTTCCGGATCGGTCTTGCCTTTCAGCCTCTGGTCCGAATCGGCGCCGGGCAGATTCCGGCACGTGAATTCCATGTAGGCCTTATCCAGGACGCGCCCGTCCTTCCGGCTCACCTTGCCGATCAGGCTGACCGTTCCCTGGAAGAGGAAGAAGTCGTCGGGGGTCATCCGGACAACCGAAGTCGAGCCGGAGTGGATCTCGAACCGTCGATCGACCATCCCGAGGCTCTCGAAGGAGACGGTGACGCTAAAGAGACCGGGCTCGAGAAGGAGGGAGACGGTGTTGTCGCCGCCCGGTTCGACGACGTGAAAACGCTTGAACACCGGCTTCACCTTGCCTTCCCGGACAACGGTCACCTCGTACTGCTGCTGCGCCCTGGACTCGAATCCGCCGAGCACCAGATCGAGCCGCCCCCCCTGCGGGATCTCGAGCCGAACGCCGCTCTCCACCTGGCCTTCCTCGAGATCGATCCCGAGAAGCGTGGTTTCCACCAGGCCGGGCCCGCCGGCAATGAGGTTGTAGTTACCCGGTGCAAGCCCCCTGAGGCAGAACCGGCCGTCCTTGCCCACGTCTGCGCGACTGGACGAAGACCGGCCCGACGACTCCCTGACCCGCACCGAGCAGCCGCCCTTCGAGAACGGCTCTCCCGTGCCTCCGTCGATCACGATGCCCTCGATCCCGGCACCCTCGACCCGGATATCCCTCTCAGTCAATCCCGGCGCCTCGAACTCGATCTCGCCCCACCGCATCGTGGACCGAGGAGAGGGGAACTCGAGATCGACACGGAAACGGTCCGGGATCAGCTTCAAGATCTCGAAACGGCCCGCCTCGTCGGTCGTCACCGACCTCTGGATCCGGAGGGGCGGGGAAGAAGCCGTCCCGGCGCGATAGAGGAATAGCGAGACGCGGCCGTCGGGAACGGGCTCGCCCGACATGTCATGGAGCACCCCGCGCCAGGTGACCTGCCCCGGCTCGGGACCGAAGAGGACCTCCACGTCGCGATCCACGATTTCGGTGCTCTTCGTTTCCTGGGAAAACCGCTTGGCAGCCTCCTGGCTCGACGGAAGACGCGCCGAGACGGTGACCTGTCCCGGCGGAGCCGGATGGGAGCGATACGATCCGTCCGGCCCGGTGAGAACGGGAACGGGGTGCGGCATTCCCATCCCGGAGAGTGTGACGACGACTCCGGGGCAAGGCTGTCCGCTGTTGTCGAAGACGATCCCGAAAACGCGGAAACCGGTCCCGAGGCGGATCTCCAGCTCGCGCTCGCCCGCGGCAGCCTTGCCGGCGGTAGCGGCGTAATCGGGGTGCAGAGCGGCCACAATGATCCTCTTCCCCTGCAGACCGGACAGGGTGAACCGGCCCTTCTCGTCCGTTGTTGCATGCAGGCAGCTCTCGGGACGGCCCAGCAGAAGCGTTTCCAGGTCCGACTCGAGGCGAGACGCCCAGACAACGAGCGCACCGCTCACGGGCATGCCGGTGGCATCGGCCACAACGCGTCCCGAGACGACGGCTCCCCGATCGAGTTCGAAGACCAGCCCCGTCAATCCGCCGTCCCGGGGGACTTGCAGCCCTTTCTTCTCGAGCAGCCGGTATTCGGAGGTGGCAAAGAGGAGCCTGTACTCTCCCCCTTTCGCCAGGGGGATGCGAAAGTGGCCGTTCTTTCCGGAAATGAGCCTCTCCAGCACGAAAGCCGATCGGCCGGCCCCTTCCTCCCTGTAGAGAGTCAGGCGGCAGCGCTCCACAGGGGCGCCGGTCGTCCTGTCCCGCACGTCGCCCTCGATAAACGGCTTTCCAGGGACGATCTCCCTGTGCATCCCGTTTCCCGTTCCGGTCTGATCCGGGTCGGGCCGGTCGTTGTCGATCACGCGATCCCGGTCCGGGCCGTTCCCATCAATGAGATGCGTGCCTCTTCCGGCATCATCGGAGGAACCGTCGTTCTTCCCATCCCGGCTGTCGAAGATGAAGAGAAAGGCAACGGCGGCCCCGACAAGGACGAGTCCGGCAACCAGGAAAACCTGTAGACGCATCATCTCTCCTCGAATAACGACATCAAGAATCCATGCGCAGCCGGGACGGCTGTCTTCACGGAACTATCAGTCTATCACAGAATGACAGGCAGCTGGATTCTTGAAATGGACGCTGACGATGCAAAAATGGTCGAGCGCAGGTTTTTGTTTCGTGAGGGTAGTGGATCGTGCTCAGAGTTCGCACTCGAGGAGGAGCGACTCCGTGTCGAAACCGCATTTCTTGTAGAAGCGGCGTGCGCTCAGATTGCTCATCTCCGTGGAGGCCTCGATCTCGCAGCAGCCCATGTTGCGAGCCTCGCCCACCGCCGCGTTGATCAGGATGAAGCCGATTCCCTTGCCGCGCATGTCCGGGCTGATCACGAGCTCGTCGATCAGCGCCGATGCAGCTCTGTGCATGGCCGTGCGCCTGATGCTGAAGTTGACCACGCCCACCATGCCGGTATCGGACAGCGCCACGAGGATGCAGGCCCGGGGGTCGCTGAGGAGGATTTCCAGGTTCCGCTCCAGATCCCGGGTACTGACGTCCGTTTTTCTCTCCATCACGTCGCCGAGAAAATTCAGCAAACGGGCCATGTCACGGACGTGGGTCTCGTCGGCGCGTTGAACGGTGATATCAGACATGACATCTCCTGTTGATCGGTAACCTGTGGCTTCATCTCAAGGCAGTAGATTATTGAAGCGGCGGAAGGGTTTCAATCCTTTAGTCCGAACATTCTCACTCGATGTATCCGAGATCCCTGAGACGCTGCCGGATCGTGTCCTCGTCCTCCTCCCGGTACCGGGTCTCGTCCTTTCCCTCCTCGTCAAGGGAACGCCATTTCACCTCGCGTCCCTCATTGAAGGAAGGAGTGAAAGCCTCGATGACCGGCCGGCCGTCCACGGACGACGGAATC
Organism: uncultured Phycisphaerales bacterium; assembly: GCA_964482235.1. Classification (GTDB taxonomy): domain Bacteria; phylum Planctomycetota; class B15-G4; order B15-G4; family CAYZWU01; genus CAYZWU01. The sequence goes on along the minus strand of CAYZWU010000035.1, from coordinate 8,888 downwards.
GCCTCCCCCATCCCGTAGAGGACCGTGGGGCAGATATCCATCAGCGACAGGGTTTCGAGAGCGACGCCCTCGCGGATCTCGGGACCTCTCGCGATGAAGATGCCGTCGCGGCGGTGCTCTCCCGTGATCATGGAGAACTCGCCGGTGGGGAATTCCGGCTCGACGGGCTCTCCCCCGGGACCGCGCGCGAGCCCGAACACCGGCTCGTCCTCCTTCCAATGGACGAGCAGGTCGGGTGCGGCGTCGGCATGGGGACCGGAGTAGATCTCGTCCCTGTGCCGGACAGCCTCCACCACGGGCCGCCCGCTCCGGATGTCGACGGCCTCCATCAACGCCTGGACCACACCGTCCTTCACCCGGTCGTAATCGGCGCCCGGCTCCACCACGCCTTCGGGGTCGCGCCCCTTCACGTTGATCCAGACTACGGGCATGACGCCGTCGGAATAGGCCTTCGTGCGCGGCCAGTCGACGCGGGAGAAGTAGAGCCGGGACTGGACCCGGTCGCGAACCCCGGGCAGGAGCCGGAGCAGCCTCTCCTTGGTCTTCCGGCTGAGAAGCCCCTCCACCCGCCTGTAAGCGCTCTTCAGGAATCCGCCTCCTTTTCCGCGGAGCGCGAGATAGCCATCCTTCTCGAGGTATCCGTTGATGCACGAGGCGCCGAACTGGCGGAAGCCGAAGCCGTGATCGGACATGACGATCACGGCGGCATCCCGGGGAAGGGCGGCTAGGATCTCGCCCACCGCCTCGTCGAGATGGACGTAAACGCCCTCGATCGTCTTCCGGAAAGGTGAATCGTCGGCGATCGCGGCACCCACCTCCTCGGGCTGGATGTACTTCCAGAAGCAGTGGTGCACGTTGTCGGTCTCGCGGAACACGGCCACGAAAAGATCCCAGGCCTCGTTCTTCATCAGGTGAAGAAAGGTCTTCTTCCTCTGGGTGATGGAGTGGTGAAGCGCCTTCTCCGCGCCTTCCACGTCTCCCCCCACCATCATTCCGGTGATCCCCGGCTCCAGCACGTATTCGCCCACCTGCTTTTCCACGCGCTCGACCAGGTCCGGGGGATAGCAGAATCCCCGGCTCTGCTTGCCCGGCGCATCGAGGCCGGCGATGAGGAAGCCGTTCACCTCGCCGGCCGGATAGGTCATCGGCACGTTGACCACGCCGACCCTGTACCCCGCATCGCCAAGGAGATCCCAGAAAGGCCGGCCGTGGCGGAAGGAGCCGTTGGTGAACCGGATCCTGTACTCGCCCGGAATCCTCTCGTAGAACTCGTAGATCCCGTGCTTGCCGGGATTGGTCCCTGTCATGAACGAGGTCCAGGCCGCCGCGGACCGCATGTTGGGAACGGAGCGGAGATCGGCTCTGACGCCGCCTCCCGCGAGGCGTTCGAGATGAGGCAGCTTTCCCGCGTCGATCAGGGGCTGCATCAACGACCAGGTGGCTCCGTCGAGCCCGATGATGACGACCTTCTTCACCGGCCCCTTCCCTACCGTCCGCTCTTCAGCGCTTCAGGCTCGATCTTGCCCTCGAGGACCTGGAACGATTTCTTCATGTCGCCCTCCACCCCGATGAGGCCGAAGTTCGCCTCCTTCGCCGGGCTCACGTGGCGGTCGTCGAGGCGGTACCAGAAGATCCGTGCCACCCTGTTCTGGCCATCGAGGAACTTCCCCAACTGCCAGACCGTCTCGGCCTGTTTTTTAGCCCTGTTGACCGCGCTCTTCTGGAGGATGCCATCGAGCTCTTCCTCGGTGATGCCGAGTTGCTTCAGTTCCTTCCGGCGGGCGCCGGCATCCTGTGCGATCCGCTGTTCCTCCTCGTTGAAGTCGTAGACATGGCCGACGGCTCGACGCAGACAGACGGATTTCCTGGCCTGCTCCCGCGAGATGCCGCGCTCGGCGAGAATCGAGGCATACTTCTTCAAGTCGATCTCGCTCGACGCCCAGCCCGTCTCGGTCACCCAGATCGGTTTCGAGCAGCCCGCCTTTTGCAGAGCACCCAGGACGGAGAGCAAGGTGTTGCGAAACTTCTCGAGGGTCTCGGGGTAGAGGTGAATGCCCACGGCATCGCAGTGCTTCGGCCCGCCGAGACGGATCACGTCCTTGATGAACGCCGGATCCTGGGAAGGCCTGGCCACGCCGCCCATGACGAAGACCGCATCGGGATCGGCCTTCTTGCCGGCCTTGTACCCGGCCTCGAGAAGGGCGATGAAGTCCTTGGGCTCGCCGCGCTTGCCGCCCCAGAAGCGGGCGATGTTCGGCTCGTTCCAGAGCTCGTAGTACTTGATCTTCCCCCTGTATTGCGAGACGACGGCGCTGACGAAGCGGGCGTAGTCCTCGGGCGAACGCGGCGGATACGATCCGATCCGCTGGTCGGATCCCCCGGCCCATTTCGGCGCGGCCATCAGGATCGCCAGGATCCGGAGGTTCGTGCCCTCGAGGCTCTGGACGAGCCCGTCCGTGCCGCTCCACTCGAAGCGACCCTTCGACGGCTCGATCAGCTGCCAGCGAAACGTCTCCCTCACCACGCGCGGTCCCAGACGGGACAGCTTGGCGACCATCTCGTTTCGATCGGACGATGACATGTAGAGCAGATCGGTGCAGAGACCGATGCGGGGCGAGATCACCCGCTTCCCTCCCGTCTCGACCTCGTCCTGGGGCGCCAACGGCTCGGGCGCGGCGGGACCGGGGGATGCGGGCTCCGGAGCGCCGGTCCGCTGGGCTCCGAAACGGCCCTGGATGGGAGCGCATCCCAGGGTTGCGGCCAGTATCAGTATCAGTAAGAACAGAGGAATCACCTTGCCTGTCATCGATCTACTCCTCAAACCACACTTTCTCGACCTCTTCACCGCCTGCCGTCCCGAGACCATCTCCCAGGGAGGATTCGACGCGGCGGAAAGCTTGTTCCTCGCGATCCACGGCGGCACGAAGGGCCATCTCGGGATTGATCCCCTCGAGGGCGGCCATGTTGCCAAGGGAGAGAAGGAGCTCTCCCACCGCTCTTTCCCGGTCCGCCGCGGGGACGCGTTCATCCATCTCTTCCAGCTCTTGAAGCCTCCTCTTCGCCCTTTCGAGGGGATCCCGAAGGGGGGGAAGGTCGGCGCCGGTGCGCTTCAGCTTCTCGGCCACGCGAAAGGCGCGGAGCAGGCCCGGCATGGCCCGGGGCACGCCGGCCACGGCCGATGCATCGTCGTTGTTCGCCTTCCGCTCGCTCTTCTTGATCTCTTCCCATCTCGAGAGCACGGCATCGACGTTTCGCGCCTTCTGTTCCCCGAACACGTGGGGATGGCGGTTGACCAGCTTGCCGGCAATCCGCTCGAATATCTCCTTCAGGGAGAAGTGCCCCTGCTCCTCGGCGATCAGGCCGGTAAGAAGGGTGTTCATCACCAGGTCGCCCAGCTCCTCGGCCACCTTGTCGAGCCGGCCGGAATCGGCGGCATCGGCCGCCTCGAAGGCTTCCTCCAGGATCAGGGGGGCCATCGACTTCCAGGTCTGCTTCCTGTCCCAGGGGCAGCCGTCGGGCGCCCGCAGGCGGATCAGGATCCGCACCAGATGCTCGATGGCCTCCATCGTCTCGTTCAGGTCCACCCGCTCGCTCATCCCTGAACCTTCATCAGCCGGTCCAGTTCATTCATCACGCTCTCGTCGTGGGGCGGCGGCTCCCACTTCGCGAGGAGGCGCTCCACTTCATCGGCCGCGCGCTCGGCCGCCGTCTTGGCTCCAGCCGCCTGCCAGGCGTCGCCGACCTGGCGATCGATCACGGGCCCCGGGAAATGAACCTCATCGCGATACCAGCGCCGCGTGTGATCGAGGTTGAGGAACTGCCCCGCGTCGAGCCCGGCCTTCACCTTGTCGGAAGCGATCACCTCGTCGCGCCTCTCGATCCCCTTGACGGCTCGAAGAGCCATACTGCAGGCCTCGCTGTCGCAAAGGAGCTTCTCGAGGCTCTGGCAGCTCTCGAAGTCGAGCATGCCCGGTCCGGAGATCACATTGATCCCGGCAAGGGCGGCCAGGATGGCGCCGTATCCGCTCTCCAGCCCGGCCTGGTAGTCGGGAGTCTTGGCGTCGGACAGGGCCATGTAGGCGTGGGTCGGAAGCCCGAGGTGCTTGCCCACCTCGGCGTAGGCGGCATCGATCATCATCGTTTCCACGGCCCCCATCGGCGTGGTCCCGTGGCGCATGTCAAAAGCCGAGGGCGAACCGCCGTAGATGATCGGCGCGCCCGGTGCGGCCAGCTGATGGATGACCACGCCCGACATGTTCTCGGCCGTGTGCTGCGTGACGGCGCCCAGAAGCGTCACGGGCGACGTGGCGCCGGTCATGGGCATGGAGACGAGCTCGGCCGGAATACCGGCAACGGCGCTGTCCACCAGCGCGGCGCAAGTGAGCTCGCTCCACTTGAGGGGCGGCGAAGGACAGCAGTCGAACACGGCCAGCGGCTTGGCTCGGAGCTCCTCCTCGCTGCCGCGCACGCAGACGAGCATCTGACGCATGATCTCGAAAGACCGCTCGGAGAACGTCCCGGTGATCACCGCCTTGCGGCCGTTCATCAGGGCGAGGCCGAGACGCCGCCTGTCCGCCTCGCCCAGGGGCACGTCGGAGGGCACCACGCAGGTCGACTGGAACGCCATGGAGGGTAAGAGATCGGTGAGACGCGAGAAGAGGATGCAGTCGCTCGTGGTCGAGGGCCGGACGCGGCCCTCCTTCCAGTCGTAGACCTTGATCGCCGCGGAACCGGGATCGAAGTTCACCGCATCGCCGCCCACCCGGACCGGCTCCTCGCCGAGGCTGTCGTAAAGGTACAGCTCCGACGGCGCCGTTTCGAGCGCCCTGGCGACGAGGTCGGCCGGGATGTGAACCCGGCCGTCGTCCCCCACCCTGGCTCCGGCACCGTCGAGAAGCTCCTTCGCCTTCTCGTGCTCGACGAAAACGCCGATCTCCTCGAGGATCGTCCTGGCCTCGTTCACCACAGCGACGATCGTGTCCTCGTCCAGAAAACGAACAGCGGGCCTGAAGGGCTGGGTCACGGTTCCATCCTCCACTCATTGATACGGCGATCCGAATCCTCATCCCGGCCGAAATCCCTGTAGGGGCAGTCCTCGAGGTTGCAGCGCTCGCACCGGCCGCCACTGGACGAGCCGGGCCTGCCTCCCTCGAGGGGAACGATGTAGGAGATCGACTTGCGGGGTATCATCATGCAGCTCCTGTTCAGCGAGACGCCGATCACTCCGGGATTCAGGTAGTCGAAGATCAGCTCCTGCTCCCTGATGTCCCACCGGCCGTAGCCCGGACTGCGCCGCCTGTCCGGGCTGAAGTCTGTGGGCAACGCCATCTCGCAGATCTTTCTGTTGCTCCTGTCCGCCACCTCTTCCGCAGCGGCCGACCCGATGGCATCGAGAACGATGGCGCTGGCGTTGTCCCCCTTGTCGGAAAGGGCGGTGACTCTCTCCTCGAGGGGTTTACCGATGGTGCAGGCCACAACGACGAGGGGCATCCCGCTGTCGATGAAATCCGAACCCGGCAGCCCGGCGTGGGACAGGGACATCACGGCTTTCGCCTCGACGAGCTCCGCGGCCGCGGCAAACTCCCTCTCGAAGATTTCGAGCAGGGAATCGCGGGGACGCCTACCGTCTCCGCGGATGCCCAGCAGACGGTAGGCGTGGACGCGGGGGATCTCGATATCGAATGACTCGATCGACTGGTGGTGGCCTGTCATCACGCATCGCTCCGGCCGCACCTGGCGTCGAGCTCTCTTCTGAGCGCGGCGATGAAATGCCTGTCCGTGCCGCAGCACCCGCCCACGGCCCGGGCTCCCATGTCGGCCATGGCAGCCACGTCCCGGGCGAAGTCGGCAGGGTCCTGCCTGTAGACCGGCAGGCCGCGTTCCATCTCGGGAAGGCCGGCGTTCGGCTTCAGCACCACGGGAACCGATGATCCTTCGAAGAAAAGGGGACAGGCTTCCAGCATCGCCTTGCTTTCAACGGAGCAGTTGGCGCCCACGGCATCGGCCCCGGCGTCGACGAGCGAGGCCGCCGCGTCCCGGGGAGAGTTCCCCATCATGGTGAAGAATCCCCGCTTCTTCATCTCGAATGTGAGACAGACGGTAACGGGCAGATCCGTCATGCGGCGCACGCCCTCGAGGGCCAGGAGAGCCTCCTTGAGATCGGTCATGGTCTCGATGCTGATGTAGTCCACACCGCCCTTGGCGAGGACCGAGGCCTGAGCGGCGAAGGCGTCCTCGAGCTCGGCCGGCTCCGCGTTTCCCACGGGCGGAAGAAAGAGCCCAGAGGGGCCGATGTTGCCGGCCACGTACCGCTCCGACGGGTCGGGCATCCTGTCCGCTGCCTGGCGGGCGATGGCGGCGGCAGCCAGGTTGAGGGACTCCATCTTCTCCGCAAGAGCGTGGCGCCGCAGCGCCAGGGCCGAGCCGCCGAAGGTGTTCGTCTGAACGACGTCGCTGCCGGCCTCGTAGTAGTTGCCGTGAATCTTCTGCACCAGGTCGGGCCGCTCCAGGTTCCAGAGCTCGGGACATCCTCCCGACTGAAGCCCCATGGCGATGAGGCCGGAACCCATGCCGCCGTCGAGCAGCACGGTTCGCGAGGCGAGCAGTTCCTTGAAGGTCCTTTTCACTTTTCCATCCCCGACAGCTCCTTGACCTTTGCGACAGCCTCCACGGCGTTGGCGGCGAATCCGTCGGCCCCGATCTCCTCCATGAAGGAACGGGTGACCGGAGCACCGCCGATCAGGACGGCGGTCTTGTCCTTCGCGCCGCGCTCCTTCAGCAGCTCGATCACACGGGCCTGGGCCGGCATCGTCGTGGTGAGAAGGGCCGAGAGACCGACGACCTGCGCCTCCTCGGCCACTACCGTCTCGACAAAACGATCGACGGGCACGTCGCGGCCGAGGTCGATGACCTTGAAGCCGTTTGCCTCGAGAAAGGTGGCCACGAGGGTCTTGCCGATGTCGTGGATGTCTCCCTCCACGGTCCCGATCACGACCTTGATCTCGGTCTTCGGGCCGTCATCCCGGCTCAGCAGGGCGGGACGCAGGACATCCATGGCGGACTTCATCGCATCGGCGCCCTGGACGAGCTCGGGGAGAAAGAACTCTCCTTCCTCCCAGAGGCGCCCCACCTCCTGGATACCGGCCACGTAGCCGTCATCGATGCAGGCCATGAGGTCCGCACCGCCTTCCACGGCTTCGCGCGCCAGCTCGACCGCCCTTTCCGCACTGCCGTCGAGAACGGCCTGCTTCTGCTTCGAGATCAAACCTGCACTATCCATGGAGCCTCCTCGAAACGGAAACCTGCAGCCGCGGTCACAGAAAAGCCGCGGCGCAGCACTGAAACGGTTCCACCCTCCTCCACCGCGATATTTTGTCCCGCTGCCGGTGAAAAAGGAACTCTTTTCTGGCAAAGGAGGATCCAAAATCAGCGCCTGGAGGATAGGTTTCGGTCTGTCAAGCGAAGATCGCCCTGTAGGCCCTGTCGACGATGCGCGACGAGCGGACAAGCACATCCAGGATCTTCACGGCGATCCAGACGGCGGCGAGGTTGAGGCAGAACACGAGGCCGAGCAGCGGCCAGCCGGAGAGAGGGAAGGAGATCAGGTCGATGAACCTGAGCGAGATGATCTGGAAGATGTAGAAGAAAAGGGAGTAGCGGCCGAACTCGATGATGGCCCGGTGAATGACGGGGATCCTGCCCGCCACGACGCTTGCACGGAAGAGAAATGTCTGTGTAGCAATGATCCAGCCCATGTGAAACCAGCCGCCCGCAACGCTCCTGTGCACGTTCATCGTTCCCGCCAGCGATAGAACCAGGTAGAAGAAAAAGAGCCCCGCCGTGATGACGGCGCCGGACAGCCGCCCCGTAGCGAACCAGGCAAGAGAGCTCTTGTGGCCTTTCAGAAAATAGCCGGCCGCGATTCCCGCCAGGCCGTACAGCAGGTTCTGCAGGTTGTAGTACATGTCCATCCCGAGCAGGCTCAGGAGGGGAAAGAGAAGAAGAACGCCTATCAGCAGCTGCAGCCACCACCCCTTCTTCACCAGAAGGAGCGCCAGCGGAGAGAGCATGAGGACGTAGCCGATGGGGACGAGGATTTCGAAGACGGCAACCTTCGAGCTGACCCCGAAGGTGTAAAGAGGATCGGCGATGATCGTCGCGGCGCCGAGGCTCAACCCCGGCCTCAGGATCTTGAAGCAGCCGATCATCGCGAGGTTCGGGACCAGGAAGATGAGACAGAGCTTGATCCCCCGGACGATGAGCCGCCGGCTCACGAACCGCCTCGCCCCGAGCCACTTGTCGTAGTAGTGATAGGCCACCACGAAGCCGGAGAAGAAGACGAATCCCCTCGTCGTGAAGCGGATGAAGGGATTGAATGCGGCGCGGGAACCGATTTCCTCGAGAAAGAGCTGCTCCACATGGATCATAGTCATGCAGACGAGCAGACAACCCTTGATGAAATCGATGGCCTCGATTCTCTCTTTCATGATGCTGCGCGCCTCTTGCTGTGCGATCGGGCTTGACCGGATTCCCGAACCCGCCGCTGTTCACGTCTTTTCACTGATACGATACGTCGACATTTCCAGTCAAGGTTGATTCCGTCGTAGAAAGCCCTGTTTTTAATGAACGAACTTCGTCCGCCGAGAATAATTGCCCCTGCAACTGAAAAACCATCCTGAGAAATCTGGGACCGTTTTTGAATCAGATTCTTCTACAGCGACCAAGATCGCGCGCTCAATCCATTTTCCGCGCATATTTCTGATACGACTGTCCCGAGACTTCGCCCATCGCCGCTCACGACGCCATGGCGAGGACCGGTTCGGCCGACTTTACCGTCAGAGCCCGCACCATCCTCTTCAGATTGCAGGCCAGGGCTTTCAGGTAGACGG
>CAYZWU010000034.1:0-55961 GCA_964482235.1 uncultured Phycisphaerales bacterium | reverse complement strand
CCCCCCCCCCCCCCCCCCCCCCCCCCCCCCCCCCCCCCCCCCCCCCCCGACCGGAACCCGCCCAGAACGGTTTCCTAAATGATATCGAGACCGAGCCCGCGAAATCTCCGTCGGAGGATCTGCCCGGAATCAGTATGCCGCCTCTTCGGCAAAGAGGGTCAGCATCTCGCCGGCCGATCCCTTGAAGAGGAAATCGGACCGCGTGGCCGCCCCCCCATCGAAGAGAGTCAAAAGCCCCCCTGAAAGACCGCTTGTCAGCGCCGTCTCCTCGAGGTTGAACTCGCAGATGATGCCGCCGCTTGACTGCACCAGGGTCGGCAGGCCGGCTGCCGGGTAGACCTGGGCCGAGGTGCCGATGACGAGGAGGAAATCGCACTGCCTCATCGAATCCATCGCCCGGTCCATACCGCGCACATCCTCGCCGAAGAGCACGACGTTCGGTTTCAGCGGGAAGGTGCAGTTCGGGCAGGCGGGCACCTCGTCGCCGTACAGGAGCTCCGCGATCATCGGACCGATCCAGCCGCACTTGATGCACTGGAGGTGCTGATGGTCGCCGTGGACCTCGAGGACATTCTCGCACCCCGCGGCCTGGTGAAGGCCGTCCACGTTCTGCGTGACGACCCGGGCGAGCCTGCCTGCTCTCTCGAAACGGGCCAGGGTGAGATGGGCCGGATTGGGCTGCTTCCCTTCCAGGGTGCGGCCCAGGGCACGGTAGAGATCCCAGGCCTTGGCCGGATCACGGATGAAGACATCCAGGGTGGCATACTCGTCCGGTTGAAAGACGGACCAGAGCCCTCCGGGGCTCCGGAAATCGGGGATGCCGCTTTCCACGGAGATGCCGGCTCCCGTCAACGCCACGGCATGCCGCGACCGGAGAAACGCCTTCCGCGCCTCGAGGAGATCGGCCTCGTCCTTGCCCGATTCGATGATTCGCGCCAAGGTCCTGTCCTCCCTATGCCATCCCCGCCGAGGCAAAACGTCGAGCACGGATTGCCACGAACCGGGCTGACGGTTTCTTGCCGTGTTGGTGTCGTCGCTCCGCTCAGCGCGGGATACCCGTGGACATGCGCCGCAGCCGTCTGACCAGGTCCAGGGGGGCCACGATTTCACCCATCACGGCCGAGACGGTGGCGATCACGGGATTGCAGAAGGCGATCTTCCCCCCCCTGTCCGCAACCTCGGCGAATTCACCCGGACAGAGTCCGCTGGTGAGGCAGAGCTCGCCAGCCGCGATGGAAGCCTCGCGGCTGTTCTTCCCGTAGCTGCATGAAGGCAGCCCCACGTGGCCGCCGGCCCGCATGATGATCTGGATCAGGCCTTCCTCCATGGCGTGGAGAAGGACCTGCTGGCTCCCGGGGACCACGATGAACCGCACATCGGGATTGATCATGTACTCCCTGAGGAAACCGGCCGAGGCCCTGAGATCTTCTATCCTGCCGCCGCAGCAGGCGCCGATCACGACCTGCTGGACAGGCGTCTCCTTCACCTTCTGGAGGGGGACATTCTTTGTGCCGCCGGGCTCGCTGAAGAGGACGCGGGTCTTCACGCTGCGAAGGTCCAGCTCGATCCGATCGGCAAACAGCGCATTCTCATCGCTCCTCTCGAGAGGAAATCCTCTCGCGCTGCGGGCGCGCACGTAGAGCCGTGTCCTCTCGTCAGGCTCGATCAGGACGCCGACGGCGCCCAGGTCCTGGAGTGTGGCGGCAAGTGCCAGCCTGTCGGACAGCTCGACCTGCTCCAGGCCCTCGCCGGTCAGCTCGACGACCCGGTCGATCACCTTGTCGCGATCGAGGTGGTCGAGAAGGTGCAATCCGATATCCTCGCCCCTCACCCATCGCTGGACCTCGCCGGAAAGAACGATCCTCACCGTCTCGGGGACACGCATCGTCACCGGTTCGCCCTGAAAGGCGCGAAGGAGCTCCGCGGAATCGAGAGCCAGCGGAAAGGCGCCCAGCGCACCCAGGGCGGCCAGATGCTGATCAATTCCCGCCACGAGGCTGCCCGGCCTGACAAACCCGAGATCGGTGAACAGGACGGAAGGTACGCCGCCTCGCCCCAGGTCGTAGAAGTGCGTGATCCCGCACGAATGGACCAGATCCCGCAGCTTCCTCCGTCCCGCCGGGCCGCCCTGCTGAAGCAGATCGCCCGCATTCTGATCCATCGCCAGCACGACTCTTCCGGGATCGCTGCAGGCCAGCTCGTCGGCCCGCCCGAGCACGTCGAAGAGGTTGCTCCCGTAGAAGAACAGGACCTCCGGCTCGACCTCGATCTCCTGATCGGGTCTGACGGGCGAACCGCCGTGATGCGCGCTCAGAATCTTCTCGACGAGTGTCAGTCCTCTCCCGGTCAATTTGATCGCTCCTCTTCGTTCGTCACCTTCCGGATCTCCACCTTTATGATCTGCGGCGGCTTGACGGGTCTGTCCTTCGCCGTTCCGTGATAGTTGTCCGTCGTCTCCACTCCGGCGATTGCATCGAGGGTGTCGAAGCCGTCGACGAGCCTCCCGAAAGCGGTGTAGCTCCAGTCGAGGGTAGGCGTGTCGGCGTCCATGACGAAGAACTGACAGCCGGCCGAATCGGGATCATTGGACCGGGCCATGGAGACAACTCCCCTCCTGTGGCTGATGTCGTTGAACTCGGCAGGGATCGAGTAGCCGGGATCGCCGGAGCCGTCCCCGCGAGGGCATCCGCCCTGGATCATGAAACCTTCGATCACCCTGTGAAAGGTGAGCCCGTCGTAGAATCCGTCCAGCACTAGCTTCACGAAGTTCTCCACCGTGCGGGGCGCCTTCCCGGGTTCGAAGCGGAAGACCATGATCCCGAGCTGCGTTTCCATCACCGCCTCGACCCTGTCGAGAGGCCACTCGAAGAGATCGAAGGAGACCGTCTCGGACTTCAGCTCCCCGAACTCCCACCAGGCCTCCACGGCCTGCCGTCCCTGGCCCGCCAGGAGCGAACCGAGATTGACGGCTCGCGACAGGAAAAGATCGCTGCCGAACGACTGGGCGCCCGCAGCGAGCCCCTCGGAAGAAGGCGTGATCTCCTCCCCTCCCTCGAGCCGAAGCCGGAAGCACGACCGATCGAGCATGGCCGGCGAGATATTGCTCCCTTGCGGCGAATGAAGGCTCACTTTCAGCCGAACGTCCTCTCCGGCCACCGCCGTGGTCGAGACAAAGGAGATCGAGATATCCGGATCGCCCTTCACCGGGACGGGTACGGGCAGCGCCGCGGCGCAGCCAACCAGGCAGGGGAGAAGCACAACAAGAAGGAAAACGGAAACACGAGCACGCAGGAAGGAAGCCTTCATCTCAATCTCCACGGAACTCCGCACTTTGGTGATACCGCCCCAACCAACGCGAAACGCCCCGGAACATTAAATCGGGTGAAACTGGTACCTGCCGTTCTTGCCAAGGGTCACCTTGCCGGCCCGCACCCGCGGATCGTGATAGAAGTAGAGGATCCACTCCTCGCTCACGGCACGCTCCAGCAAGATCCGTCGGCTCATGGAACAGTCGAGAGGGAACAGGTCGTAGGACATGAGCCAGGCGGGGTTGATATGAGCCGACGTGGGGATCAGGTCCCCCACGAAAACGAGCGCTCCGTTGCCTTCGCCGATCCGGATCACCTGATGGCTGCGCGTGTGCCCCGGCGCCGGCTCCACGAAGATCGACTCGGCCACCTCGGCCTCGCCGTCCACGGGAGAGAAGCGGCCGGCCTCGGCGAGTTTGGTTATCTCGTCGGTTCTGTACGAGGCCTGGCGAATCGGATCGGGGTCAAGGGCGTCTTCCAGCTCCCCCTTCTGCACCACGATCGTGGCGCGCGGGAACGCCGGACGGATCTCGCCGTCCTCCCCCGCCTCGACCAGGCCGCCGGCGTGATCGAAGTGGAGGTGGCTCATCACGATCAGATCGACCTCGCCGGGCTCCACGCCCAGGCGCCCGAGATCGGCTGTCAGGCCCTGCCCCGCGATGCCGTAGATATCCTTTTCCTTCTCGTTGAAGGTGAAGCTCGTGCCTCCCTCGATGAGAACGGTCCTCGGCTCCCCGCTCCCGTCGGTCCGCCTGAGCAGAAGGGGGTGGGCGGCAAGATGGATCCTGTTCCGCTTGTCGGGCGAGGTTTTCTTTTCCCAGAGAGTCCGGGGGACGACGCCGAACATGGCGCCCCCGTCCAGCCGAAGGCTCGAGCCGCTGACCTCCTGAGCGGTATAGGGACCTGCCGTCATCTCCTTCAAGCCTTGCTCCGTCCCGCCGGAAGGACCGGCGATTTGTCGAGATCACAAGCCAGACAGAATCCGGGAGATCACGAGCCTCTGGATCTCGCTCGTGCCCTCGCCGATCGTGCAGAGCTTGGCGTCGCGCCAGTAGCGCTCCACGTGATAGTCGCTGATGTAGCCGTATCCTCCGTGGATCTGGATCGCCTCGGAAGCCACGTGCACGGCCACCTCGGATGCGAACAGCTTGGCATAGGAGGACTCCAGGGAGTAGGGCTTGCCGGCCATTTTCATCCGTGCCGCGTTGTAGATCAGGTGCCGGGCCGCCACGACCTGCGTCGCCATGTCGGCCAGCTTGAAGGCCACGGCCTGGTGCTCGATGATCGGCTTCCCGAACTGCACCCTCTCCTTGGCGTACTTCAGTGACTTGTCGAGGGCACCCTGGGCGATGCCCAGCGCCAGGGCACCGATGGAGACGCGGCCGCCGTCCAGGGTTTTCATGAAGAGCTTGAAGCCTTCGCCTTCCTTGCCCAGCAAGTTCTCAGCCGGGACCTCGGCATCCTCGAAGACGAGCTCGGCCCAGTCCGATCCGCGCATGCCGAGCTTCTCGTCGCCCTTCCTCACCGTGAAGCCCGGGGTGTCCCGCTCGACGATGAAGGCGGAGATCCCGCGCGTCCCGATCCCCTTCTCCGTCACTGCCGTGATGATGAAGGTGCCGGCATAGTTGCCGTTCGTGATGAAGATCTTGGAGCCGTTGAGCACGTAGCGGTCGCCCTTCTTCACCGCCACGGTCTGCGTCCCCCCCGCATCGGAGCCGGCGTTCGGCTCGGTCAGCCCGAAGGCGCCGAGGTGCTTTCCGCGGGCCAGATCGGGAACGTACTTTCTTTTCTGCTCCTCGCTCGCAAAGGCATAGAGAGGATAGGTGCAGAGGGAGATGTGTGCGGCCAGGGTCAAACCCGTGGAGCCGCAGACCCGGCCGAGCTCTTCCACGGCGATGTAGTAGGAGAGGTCATCCATTCCGGCGCCGCCGTATTCCTCGGGGATGCAGATCCCCAGGATACCCATTTCGGCCATCTTCTCCTTCGTCTCGACAGGGAACCGGTGGTCCCTGTCGATCTCTATCGCCAGCGGCTCGACCTCCTTGAGAGCGAAACGCCTCACGGTGTCCTGCATCATGCGCTGTTCTTCGGTCAATTCCATGTCTGTGCCTCTCCTGGCTCGTATCCTGATCACTGGCGGCCGGATGATCAGCCCTTCTTCTCGACCCGGCGGTCCTCTATCTTTTCGCGCACATAGTCGACTATTTCCGTCGTTGCCGTACCGGGGTTGAACAGCTTGCCGATCCCCATGCGATCGAGGGCATCCATGTCCTCCTGGGGGATGATGCCGCCTCCGGTCAGCAGGATGTGATCCGCTCCATTCTCCTTGAGCAGCTCGTGCACCCTGGGAAAGAGGGTCATGTGCGCGCCCGAATGGATGCTCAAGCCGACCACGTCGACATCCTCCTGGATGGCGGCTTCGACGATCTCCTCCGGAGTGTTGTGCAGGCCCAGGTAGACGACCTCCATCCCGGCGTCCCGGAACGCCGACGCCACGACCTTGGCTCCCCTGTCGTGACCGTCGAGACCCGGTTTGGCAACGAGCACTCTGATCCTTCTCTCCATGATCTTTCTCCTTACGAAACCGCTGGAACGCCTTTAGCCATCAGCGGCCTCTCACGGGATTTCCCGCGTTCGTCAGAACGAGGGCGGTTCCCGGTATTCTCCAAACTCCTCGCGGAACACGCCCGCGATCTCGCCAAGCGTTGCATAGGCCCTGGCCGCGTCGATGATCCTCGGCATCACGTTCGAGCCGTCGCGGCACGCCTCTGCCAGGCGGCCCAGATTCTCCTTCACGGCTGCGTTGTCGCGCGAGCTGCGAAGCTCTTCGAGGTTGATACGCTGCTCTTCGTCCACTGCGGGATCGATCTTGAGAATCTCGATGGGGACTTCCTCATCGTCGATGAATTCGTTCAGGCCGACGATGACCCTCTTGCGTTCCTCGATCTCCTTCTGGTACCGGAAGGCGGCGACGGCGATCTCGCGCTGGAAGAAGCCCTTCTCGATCGCCGGCACGACGCCTCCGAGCTTCTCGATCTTGTCGAAGTACTCGAGGCAGCCCTTCTCCATCTCGTTGGTGAGGTTCTCCACGAAATACGATCCGGCCAGCGGATCGATCGTGTTGGGAACCCCGGTCTCGTAGGCGAGGATCTGCTGCGTCCTCAGGGCGACCTTGACCGCACCCTCCGTGGGCAGGGCATAGGTCTCGTCCATCGAATTCGTGTGGAGAGACTGCGTGCCGCCCAGTACGGCGGCCAGGGCCTCGTAGGCAGTGCGGACCACGTTGTTCAGCGGCTGCTGGGCCGTGAGGGAAAAGCCCGCGGTCTGCGTATGGAAGCGGACCATCCAGGAGCGGGGATTCTTCGCGCCGTACTTCTCCTTCATGATGCGGGCCCAGATCCGGCGCGCGGCCCGCATCTTGGCAACCTCCTCGAAGAGATCCATGTGGGAATCCCAGAAGAAGGAGAGACGCGGGGCGAAGGTGTCCACGTCCATGCCCGCGGCGATGCCGGCTTCCACGTAGGCGAAGCCGTCGGCCAGGGTGAAGGCCAGCTCCTGCAGCGCCGTGGATCCCGCCTCGCGGATGTGGTATCCGCTGATGGAGATCGTGTTCCACTGGGGAACGTGCTCCGCGGCATAGGCCATGATATCGGTGATGATGCGCATCGACGGCTCGGGCTGCACGAGCCACGACTTCTGCGCAATGTATTCCTTGAGGATATCGTTCTGGATCGTGCCGCGCAGCTTGTCGTACGACACACCCTGCTTCTCGCCCACCACGAGGTAGAAGGCGAAGAGGATCGCGGCGGGTCCGTTGATCGTCATGGACGTGGAGACCTTGTCGAGAGGGATCCCGTCGAAGAGCGTCTCCATGTCCTTGAGGGAGGAGATCGCCACGCCGCAGCGCCCCACCTCGCCGAGCGACCGGGGATGATCGGAGTCGTACCCCATGATCGTCGGGTAGTCGAAAGCGACGGAGAGGCCGGTCTGCCCCTTGTCGAGAAGAAACTTGTAACGCTCGTTCGTGTCCTTCGCCGTGCCGAAGCCCGAGAAGAGGCGCATGGTCCAGAGGCGCCCGCGGTACATCGTTGGGTGGATGCCGCGCGTGTAGGGGTAACTTCCGGGATAGCCGAGATCCCTGTCGTAATCGAGGTCGCGGGTATCCTCCGGACAGGCCAGGGGAACAACATCGCTGCTCGACTGCGTGACGAAATCGACGTCGCTCCGCTTGTTCTTCACCCCTTCGTACTGCTCGCGCCATCCATCGCGGCCGGAAGAGGGTGCTCTATTTTTCTCATCGCTCATGATGCATCACCAAAAACGTTTTCCACGATCTTACCAGCCAGGCGAAAAGGCGATACTTTCCGCTCCTGCTCCACGATTCCATCGAGGACCTTTTCCTGCCCCCTCTTCCGCCAGAAGTGGTCTTCCAGCATCGCGCCGGCCATTCTCCTGATCTTTTCCCTCACGTGCGACTGCCGCTTCTCCTCGAGGGCGCCAGAGTCCTCGAGGAAACGGTTATGCTCCGCCACGGCGTCGAGAAGCTCGCGGATGCCGTCGCCGTTGAGGCTCGAGCACTGGAGCACGGGCGGCGACCAGCCGCTGTCCCCGGATCTAAGGTGGAGCATGTCGCTGATCTCCACCACCACGTTGTCCGCACCAGGCATATCGGCTTTGTTCACCACGAAGATGTCGGCAATTTCCATCAATCCCGCTTTCATCGCCTGGATCGTGTCTCCCGCGCCGGGAAAGAGCACGACCAGAGTCGTGGTTGCCGACGAGGCCACATCCACCTCGGACTGCCCCACTCCCACGGTCTCGATGATCACGCTGTCGAAGCCGAAGGCGTCCATGATGTCGGCCAGCTCGTCCGTCGTCCGCGCCAACCCCCCCACCGAGCCGCGGGAAGCCATGCTGCGCACGAAGACGCCGGGATCGAGGCTCACCTTCTGCATCCGTATCCGGTCGCCCAGAAGAGCGCCGCCCGAGAAGGGGCTCGTGGGATCTACGGCAACGACTCCCACCGTTCCGCCGTCCTGGCGGAGAAGCCAGGTCATCGACTCGACCAGCGTGCTCTTCCCCGCGCCGGGCGGTCCCGTGACACCGAGACGCATAGCCTTCCCCGCCCGGGGAAAGATGCGATCGAAGAGGAAGGGAAACTCGCCGGTCACGTTCTCGGCGTGCGTGAGGATCCGGGCCAGGGCCAGACGGTCACCCTGAAGGAATCGATTCAGGAGGGCGTCAGTCCTCTCGTTCATCATTCGGATGCCTCCGGAACGTCTCGTCTGGCGCTACTGCAGAAGATCGCGCGCCAGGACCATCTTGACCGCTTCGGACGTTCCTTCGTAGATCTTCGTGATCCGCGAATCGCGGAAATACCTCTCCACGGGGAACTCCTTGGTGTAGCCGGCTCCGCCGTGGATCTGGACCGTCTCGTTGGCAGCCCACACGCTTGTCTCCGAAGCGGCTAGCTTTGCCATCGATGCGGCCCGCACGCAGGGCTTGTCGGCGTCGCGCATCATGGCAGCCTTGTGCACTAGAAGGCGCGCGCCCTCGATCCCTGTTGCCATCTCCGCGATCTTCCACTGAATAGCCTGAAAATCTCCGATGGCTTTTCCAAACTGGACTCGTTCCCGGGCATACTTGATGCTGGCGTCGAGGCAGGCCTGGCCGATTCCGAGCGCCTGGCTGGCCACGCCGATCCGCCCGGAGACCAGGACGTCGAGTGCGATGTAGATCCCCTTCCCCTCATCGCCAAGAAGGTTTTCCGCAGGGACCTCGCAATCCTGGAAGATCAGCTCCACCGTGCTGGTGGCGCGAAGCCCCATCTTGTCCTCGTGCGAGCCGATCGAGAATCCCGGGAACGACGGCTCCACGATGAAGGCCGATATGCCGTGCGACTTCTTGTCCTCGGCGGAAGTCCTGGCAAAGACGACGAAGACGCTTGCCTCGTCGCCGTTCGTGATGAAGAGCTTCGATCCGTTCAGGATGTAGCGGTCATCCTCTTTCCTGGCCTGGAGCTTGAGATTGGCCGCGTCGGTTCCCGCATCGGGTTCCGTCAGGGCATAGGCGCCCAGGGCCTCTCCCGAGGCCAGGAGCGGGAGATACTTCTTCTTCTGCTCCTCGTTGCCGTACTTCGTGAGCGCCGTTCCCAGCAGGGAATTGTGGACAGAGAGAATGACTCCGAAGGAGGCGCAGGCCCGGCTCACCTCCTCGACCACGATCGAAAGCGCCAGGGCGCCCATCTCCGTTCCGCCGTATTTCTCCGGGATCATCATCCCGAGAAAACCCAGCTCGGCTGCCTTCTTCATCGCTTCAGCGGGATATTCGTGGTTCCTGTCCCATTCGGCGGCATGGGGAGCGATTTCCTTCTCGGCGAAGTCGCACGCAGTCTCTTGAATCATCAACAACTCTTCAGATAAATAAAAATCCATTTCAGACCCTCGCCAGAATCTCAAGCCGGGATTCGAGATCAGCGCCGAACGCGCCATCTGCTCTGAGAACGAAAAGTGTATTATGAAACAGAAGTATTATGAAACCGTGAGGGATCGAGGTCAATCTCTTTTGATCCTCGCAGCGCATTAGCTGCCGTCAGATCCGCCGGTTTCCCGGAATTCAGGGAGGATCGACGCGGGGAAGACGGGGCCTTCATGGCAAGCCCTCTGGTATTCGACCTGTCCGTCCCGTTCCACCCACACGGCGCAGCCGTTGCAAACACCCACACCGCAAGCCATTCGCGTCTCGAGGGAAACGAAGGTCTCCACACCGAAGCGCTGCCCCGTGCAGGCCACGACGCGCATCATCGGATCGGGGCCGCAGGTGAAGATCACCCGGTTCTTCCCATCGCCGGCCGAAAGCGTCTCCAGCAGCAGCTTGTCCACCATGCCGCAGGTCCCGGCACTGCCGTCCTCGGTGGATACTTTCACGGGAAAGGAGAAGGAGCTGAACCGGTCGTGCAGATAGAGGGAGGCGGCATCCCTGGCGCCGTGGAGCAGTTCCAGGCCGGTACCGTTCCTCTCCGACTCCTGCCGCTGCTTCATGAGAAGATGAAAAGCGGCCACCCCTGTTCCGCCGCCCACCAGGATCAGCTCCTTGCCGGAAGGAAGATCGGGAAAGCCGTTTCCCGCCGGTCCGATCAGCACCGTCCTGCTTCCGGGGCGCGCCTCATTAAGGATGGTTGTCCCCCGGCCCACAGCCTGGCAGAGAAACGACAGCTCCGCTTCATCGGCGCTGCGCCGATAATCGAGCACCGCCAGGGCCCGGGGAAAGAGGGGAAACGCGGGATCGAGATCCTTGACCATGAAAAACTGCCCTGGGCGCGGATCGAGGGGCAGCGCCGGGATGGAAAAGGTGAGGACGCGGGTCATCGGCCCCGCCTCTTCCGAATGAACGAGTCGACCTTCCAGTCGCCGAGGCGAAGCGTGCCCGCCTCCCGGTCCCGCTGAATCAACGCCCCCGCAGCAGCAGCCGTCCGTCTTTTCCTTTTCCTTTTCCATCTCCTCTTCTCACTTTTTCTGTTTTCCGGTTTTCTATTTTTTTTATGCTTCTATCTGAGGTGGGCATTCTATCAGATTGCCGCGTGCGTGGGAAAAGCCCATGACCCGAGAAAGTGCGGCATCTGTCGATTTATCGGAATCAAGTTCCGATGGATCGGAATCAAGTTCCGATGGATCGGAATCAAGTTCCGATGGATCGGAATCAAGTTCCGATGGATCGGCAGCGAATCCCGATGGCTCTTGCGCCGAAGAGGAGTGAATCTTCCAAGATGGCAGACGAAATAACCGTGCGCGCCGCCGGCATCATCCTATACCGCATGATCGAGAGCGGTCCGGAGTTTCTTCTCCTCAGGAATGCCAGGCATGGAACCTGGGGATTTCCCAAAGGCCACTGCGAATGCGGCGAACCGGCCGACAGCACGGCCCGGCGTGAGACGGTGGAAGAGACGGGAATGACGATCGAACGGTTCCGCACCGGGTTCGAGAAGATCGTGACCTACTCCATCGTGCCTACCGGCTGGAAGGACGAGGTGACCAAGAGCGTCGTGTATTTCCTGGCGGAGAGCCACGGCAGCGAAGTGGACATCTCCGACGAGCACAGCCAGGTCCTATGGGAGGATCGCCTCGCGGCGAGGAGGATCCTGCAGTTCGACCTCCTCAGGGAGCTGCTCGACTGCGCCCACAGCCGCATTGCCGAGCTGGAACGGTTCGAGACGGACGATCTCGTCAGAGCCCGCTCCCTTCTCGACGAGCTCTCGCGGCCCGACGAACCGTGGCTTGCTCACAGCAAGGAGGTGGCGTGCGTCGCCGGTCTCATGGCCAGGGAGGTCGTGGCCAGGAGGCCGGAGCTCCCCGTCGATCCCCATTGGGTCGAGGCGGCCGCGCTCCTTCACGACATCGGGAGAAGCCGCTCTCACGGCATCTATCATTCGCTGGAAGGATTTCGCCTGCTCGAGGAGAAAGGTCTTGGCCACCTCTCCAAGGCCTGCATCTCCCACTGGCTCAAGGGGCGCTCCAGGAAAGAGCTGGAAGCGGATTCCTTCTTCACCCCAGAGCTTCTCGAGGAGCTTTTCGGGGAGCTGAAGCTGGAGGAGTTCACCCTCTCCGAGAAGCTGGTCGCCCTGGCCGACTCGCTCGTGATGAGCGACCAGCGGGTCACCGTGGATAAAAGATACAGCGATGCGATGGAACGGTACGGCGTCTCGTCCTGGATGAGAGACAACCTGGCGATCTCGAAGAGGCTTCTCGCCGAGACGAGCGCCCTGCTCGAACAGCCTGTATACGATCTCATCGGCCTGAAGGACGGATCCAGAGAATGACCGGCCTGAACCTGAGCAGCGTCTGCAAATCGTACCGGGGCGAGCCGCTTCTCCGCGGCGTCGATCTCACGCTGCGCAAGGGAGAAAAGGCGGGGCTCGTGGGGAGCAACGGCTGCGGCAAGACGACCCTTCTCGAGATCATGGCCGGGACGAAGGAGCTCGATTCGGGGGAAAGGCGTCTGATCAGCGTCCGCTCCATCGGCATGATCACCCAGGATTCTTCTCTCGACGGTTCTCTCACCGTGCTCGAAGCCGCATCCCGGAGCCAGACCAGCCTCATGGATGTCGAGGCGGAAATCGAGCGCATTTCCCGCCGGATCGAGGAGTCCGGGGATGCCGCCGATGCGACCATCGAGCGCCTTGTCCGGCGTCAGGCCGATCTTCAGGACAGGTATCAGCTTCTTGGCGGCTACATGGGACCGGCGCGGGTGGAGGCCGTGCTCTCCGGCCTCGGCTTCAAGGGCAGCCAGCTGGAAAGACCTGTCAGCGCGCTGAGCGGCGGAGAGACGAAGCGGCTCCAGCTCGCCGTCCTGCTCCTCGGCGGGCACGACCTCCTTCTCCTCGACGAGCCGGGAAACCACCTCGACCTCGACGGCATCGAGTGGCTCACCCGCTTCCTGCGCGACTTCAGCGGCACCCTGGTGGTCGTCTCGCACGACCGGTTTCTTCTCAATGCCGTGGCCGGGAGAATCATCGAGCTCGAGGACGGGCGGATCAGGTCGTTCACCGGCGACTACGACTTCTACCGGACGGAGAAGGAGCGGATCCGAGCCGAGTCGATCAAGAAGATGGAGCAATACCGGAAGCAGGTGGCCAGGGACGAGGAGTACATCAGGCGCAACTTCTACGGCCAGAAGGCGAAGCAGGCCAAGTCGCGCCGCAAGCGGATCGATCGCATGGAGGCGCCGGATCAGATCTTCATCCAGGGCGAACCGAAGTTTCTTTTCAAGGAGGCGCGCCGGTCGGGTGAGATCGTACTTCAGGCCGAGGGACTCTCCGCGGCCTTCGGGGAAATGGTCCTTTTCGAGGAGCTGGATCTCGTCCTCGAACGGGGCGAGACAGTGGGAATCATCGGTCCCAACGGCTGCGGCAAGTCGACCCTCCTCAAGATCATCCTGGGCCGCCAGTCCCCCAGGGCGGGCAAGATCACTCTTCCCGCCACGACGGCGCCCTCCTATTTCGATCAGTACCTGGAAGGGCTCGATGGCTCGGGCAGCGTGCTCGATGAGGTCCGGCTGGAACGCCCCACGGCCACGGATGGGGAGTTGCGAGGGATTCTCGGACGATTCCTCATCACGGGCGACAATGTGGAGAAGCAGGTATCCCTGCTCTCGGGCGGGGAGAAGAGCCGGCTGCTCCTGACCAGGCTCCTGATGCAGGAAGCGAATCTTCTCGTTCTCGACGAGCCCACCAATCACCTGGACATCTACACCCGTGAAGCGTTGGAAAAGGCGCTGCTCTCCTTTTCCGGCACGGTGATCATGGTGACCCACGACCGCCTTCTCCTCGACAGGA
Source organism: uncultured Phycisphaerales bacterium (assembly GCA_964482235.1). GTDB lineage: Bacteria > Planctomycetota > B15-G4 > B15-G4 > CAYZWU01 > CAYZWU01. The sequence continues at coordinate 42,323 of CAYZWU010000034.1, read as the reverse complement.
CGGCGGACCGGGTCGTGGTTCTGGGCGAGAAGGTTCCTACAATATATAGTGGCGGATATTCCTCGCTTCTGAAGCAGAAGGAGGAAACGAAAGATCCGGCTCTCCGGAAGAAGAAGAAGTCCGATGAGAGGAGGCGCCGCCGGCCGGATCCTCCCGATCGTGTGAAGCGGCGGTACACCTTCGAGAAGCTGGAAGAGCTGATCATGACATCGGAAGCCAGGATCGACGAGATCGAGGCGGCTTTCTATACCGAAGACGTCTACATGGACCGCAAGCGCTTCGAGGAGCTGGAGCAGGAGCAGAAGGCTCTGAAGGAGGAGCTCGAGCGGCTTTACATGGAGTGGGACACTTGGATCTGATCAGGGCTCGATCGATCGAGACCGCAGATCAGTGGATACGAAAAAGGAGACACGATGACTGAGCTGGAATCATTGATACGCGAGATCCCGGATTTCCCCAAGCCGGGCATCCTCTTCCGGGACATCACCCCCCTGCTCAAGGATCCCGCCGGCTTCAGGCTCTGCATCGAGAGGATGAGCGACATGCTGCGCGAAGTCCCCTGCGACCTGATCGCCGGCATCGAGGCGCGCGGCTTTCTCTTCGGCTCGGCGATCGCGATGGAGATGGGAATCGGCTTCATTCCGATCCGGAAACCGGGCAAGCTACCGTACAAGACGGTGAAGCAGAGCTACGACCTCGAATATGGAACCGACGCCGTGGAAATCCACAGCGATGCCGTGGAGAAGGGATCCAGAGTGGTTCTCGTCGATGACCTCCTGGCCACGGGAGGGACGATGGAAGCGAGCTGCAAGCTGCTCGAGAGACTTGGGGCCAGCATCACGCTCTGCGCCTTCGTGGTGGAGCTCGCTGCTCTGAGCGGGCGGGACCGGCTCAAGGGATACAAGACCGAATCGCTGATTCGATTCGCGTAGAAAAGGACTCTCCAGCAGAGTCCTGGCCATTCACTTTTTTCTCTCGATTGCCCCACCGCGACAAGCAAGCCACAACAGGCTGTTTTCAAAACAGTTACACCCAACATACGGGCAATCCCCTACAAAAATCCCATCTTGGATATTCTTTTTTGGCAAGAAAAATTTGACTAGACGCTAATCTTTTGTAGTCTTAGCTCAGATATTATAACTTATACAGTTTATACCCTGCTATCTCTGAGCAGGAACAAAGATCTGAGCCTAGGTGACCAAAAAATAGTGCTTTTCCTGGATCCGGCCCCGCAACAAGGAGGTTCCCATGACTAAAACTGTCAGTCGTCGCTCTCCCCCCAAACGGAAGTCGTACCAGTCCCGCAAGAAGTCCACATTCACCGACCAAGAAATCTTATCCATGGAAATGGATGAGGTCTGGAAAACCTTCAAGCAGACCAACAGCCCGAAGCTCAGAAACTTCCTCATCGAGAAATACACCCCCCTGGTCAAGTACATCTCGGAGCGACTACTGATGACATTGCCCAAGTCGATCGAGCTCAACGACCTCGTCTCCTGGGGCATTTTCGGCTTGATGGACGCCATCGACGGTTTCGAGCCGGACCGGGGAATCAAGTTCAAGACCTACTGTTCCACGAGAATCAGGGGATCGATCCTCGATGAGTTGCGATCGCAGGACTGGGTTCCCAGGCTTGTACGCCTGAAGGCGCACCAGGTCACCAAGGCTCAGAGACAGCTCGAGAAAGAGTTCGGAAGAGAGCCGACCGACTTCGAGATGGCCAAGGAGATGAAGATCTCCATCGGGGAATACGACTCCATCCTGAAGGAATCGTCACCCAAGGTCATCTACTCGCTCAGCGAGAAGTGGGACGACAACAGCGACGATGAGGCTTCCGAAAAGATCAACATGATAGAGGACAAGAACAGTTCGGATCCCGTGGAATACCTCAATCAGAAGGATATTCTCATGGCGGTAACCCGATCTCTCTCCCAGAAGGAAAAGCTCATCATCATCATGTATTACTACGAAGGGCTGACGATGAAGGAGATCGGCGGGATCCTGAGCCTGACCGAATCGCGTGTCTGTCAGATCCACTCGAACATCATGTCGAAGCTCAAGGTTCAGCTGGGCAAGGTCAAGCAGAAGCTTCTGGTCTGATGGCTGGAGCGATCGGAACGGAACAACAGGACAATCAAGCATTTTTTTGCTGGAATATTGACCTAAACGCCTAAAGAGGATAATAATAAAAACAAAGAGAGTCGTAACGAGACAGCTTCACGGAAATAGCCAGTCGTTCGATCCCGGATAACGGAGATTGTGTATGGCCGACATCCTGGGCTGCAAAATCAAGGACAGGATCGAAGAATTCCTCACGGCTCCCGAGTTCCTGGACATCTCCAGCAACAGGGCAATCCTGGAAAAGATCAATTCGGACTATCTTCGCAAAGCCGACGGTCTTCGCGCCAAGCTCGGCGACGCCTTCAGCGACCTCGATACATTCCATGCGTTTCTCTTCGACTCCGAGCGGGAGAAGACCGATCGGACTCGAACCGTTCTCGTGGCCGTCATGGCCTATTTTCTCAATCCTTTCGATTTCGTGCCGGATGGAATCCCACTCGTAGGCCTGGTGGACGACAGGCTCGTCATCGCCCTCGCCGCCAAGATCTGTGGAAAGGAAATCGAGGGATACACGAGGGACTGAACGGGCAGATCGCCAGATTTTTCACTTCCATTCATGCACGTTGAAAACTCTAATTCCGAGTTCGTTCCCTTGACTAGACAAGCACGCCCCGGAAGCGGAATCTATTTCCGGTTCCGGCCCATTCGCTACCGGCTTTCCGGGACTGCACAACACGGAAGGAGCTCAATTGAAGAAGAACGGACGTAACAGAGACGAGATGAGGCCGGTCCGTTTTCAAAGAGGCTTCACGCAGAATCCGGCGGGATCGGTACTGGTGGAGTTCGGCAACACCGTCGTCTTCTGCACCGTCTCGGTGGAGGACAGCGTGCCCCCATGGATGATGAACTCGGGCCGCGGCTGGCTGTCGGCGGAATACTCCATGCTTCCCGGTTCGTCGCACCAGCGCAAGCAGCGCACCTCGCGCCGCGGCGGCGTTGACGGCCGATCCCTGGAGATCGGCCGCCTCGTGGGGCGCTCCCTGAGGGCTGTCACCAACCTGAAGGTCGTCGGCCAGCGCACCTTCTGGGTGGACTGCGATGTGATCCAGGCGGACGGCGGCACGAGAACGGCCGCCATCACGGGCGGATACGTGGCCCTCCACGACGCCTTCACCTTCTGCAAGAAAAACGGCAAGCTGGGCGACGCCTGGCCGCTCAGCAGCAGCGTGGCTGCGGTGAGCGTCGGACTGGTCAACGGCAAACCGTGCCTCGACCTCGACTATAACCTCGACTCGAGGGCCGAGGTCGACATGAACATCGTCATGACCGGCGGCGGTGAGTTCGTCGAGATCCAGGGCACGGCGGAGCGAGGAACCTTCGGGCAAAGCCATCTCGACGAGTTCCTGAGGCTCGGCCGCAAGGGGATCGAGGAGCTCACGCGGCTGCAGCGTGCCGCCCTGGGGATCGAAGAAGAATGACACGCAAGCTCCTTCTGGGATCGAACAACCAGCACAAGATGGAGGAGATCCGCAAGATCCTTGCCGGTCTCGACATCGACATCGTGACGCCGAAAGAGGTGGGAGTGCAGGACGAGCCCGAGGAAACGGGCGACACCTTCCTCGAGAACGCCACCACCAAGGCCCTCTACTATGCCGGGCAGTCCGGCCTCCTCACCCTGGCCGACGACTCCGGCCTGTCCGTCGACGCCCTCGACGGGCGTCCGGGCGTCCGCTCCGCCCGGTACGCGGGGACAAACGCTTCCGACGGCGACAACGTACATAAGCTGTTGTGCGAATTGAACGATGTCCCGGACAGCCGCCGGACGGCCCGGTTCCAGTGCGTCATGGTCGTGGCGAACCCGGACGGTGTCCTGGCCAAGGCTTCCGGCGCCTGCAGCGGTGTGATCATCCGGGAATCGAGAGGAACGAGCGGTTTCGGCTACGATCCCGTATTTCTCTATCCTCCGGAAGGAAAGACCTTTGCCGAGATCGCGTCCGAGTTGAAGAATCGGGTCAGCCACCGGGCGATGGCCTTGCTGGCGATCAGGGAGAAGATCGAGGCCTTGCTCGGCTGATCGGCCGACAGGGGTTCATATAGAAAGGAAAGAGCGGTCTCGTTCTGTTACAATCGCTTCGACATCTGCCGGCCGGAAAGACCGGCGCTGAAACGGAGAACAGCGAGACACCACCTGAACTGGATGCCATGACAAAGAAAGAGAAGAAGAGCCTCGGCTTCATCATCAGCGAGAATATCGAGTGCCTGGCCATTGCCATCGCCATGGCGCTGATCCTCAAGTTCTTCATCATCGAGGCCTACAAGATACCCAGCGGCTCGATGCAGCCGACAATCATCGGCAACAGCGACACCGGGATCTACGACCGTGTGCTGGTCAACAAGTTCGTTTATCTCATAAGCGAACCGCAGCGCTGGGACGTGATCGTCTTCAAGTTCCCCATGAACCAGTCCGAGAATTACATCAAGCGCCTGATCGGCCTCCCGGGCGAGAAGGTGGCCATCAAGAACGGGGACATCTACATCAACGGAAAGATCGAGAGAAAGCCGGAGAAGGTCCTCGACTCCGTGCTGAAGGAGATCTACTCGGCAGATGGCAAGAGAGGTCGTTTCGAGGAGCTCTTCGACTTTCCCCGGGGAGCCGTTGCGGTCTCGGACGGGGAAATCGCGTTCACCAAGCCGTGCCTGGCCTCCATGAAGAACATCGTGGACGACTACCTGCACGGCTACGATACCGACTACGGCATTCCCCGCCCCAAGCCACACAAGATCGAGGAGGACGGCAAGCACCGCGTGGGCGACCTCAAGATCGTGTTCGAGGTCGAGCTCGAAAAAGGAGCGCAGGGCCTGCGCTGCGAGATCAGGGAGAACAGCCGAACCCACTCCTTCTTCCTGAGAACAGCCGGATCGGCTCCCAAGTCGCATATCAGGACCACGTCCACGGCAACGGAGGGACTCGAACGAACGATCACGGCCTGGTCCTCCGAGAAGATCGTGCTCGAGCCCGGGCAGCGGTACGAGGTGGCTCTTGCCAACATCGACGACCGCCTTTCCATCTCTCTCGACGGCAAGGAGATCGCCTCGCACGAGTACGAGACGGAATGGATCGAGTGGGGAGACGAGCCCAACTCGATCGGTTTCGGTCCCGTGGGCGGCAAAGGGATCTTGCGCGACGTCGCCCTGCTCCGCGACATCTACTACCTCAACGGTTCTCCCGAGGGGATGACGGAATACGTCGTGGAGAAGGACCACTACTTCGCCATGGGAGACAACACGCAGAATTCGAGCGACAGCCGGAAGTGGAAATCGATCAGGCTGGCCAAGAAGGACGGGACCGAGCTGGAGGGGCAGTTCGAGCGGGGAAGGTTTCCCGGCCAGCTGCTCAACCTGTTCGGAACGCAGCCCGCTCCCTTCGTCGACATCTACGGCGATACGCACATCCTTCGCGGATGCGACAATGTGAGGAATCCCGAGATCAAGAACACGCACCTGATTCACAAGAAATTCATGCTCGGGAAGGCGATCGCCGTTTTCTGGCCCATTTACCCTCATTTCAGGTGGAAACTCATCAGGTAGCCCATGACCCTTCTCCGTGTCAAGGATCTGGTCAAGACATACGGCAACCGCACCGTTGTCAACAAGGTCTCCTTCAGGCTGAGCCGGGGCGAGATCATCGGCCTGCTCGGTCCGAACGGAGCCGGCAAGACCACGACGTTCAAGATGACCGTGGGGCTGATCCGCCCGAACGAGGGATCCGTCTTTCTCAACGACAGGGAGATCACAACCCTCCCGATGTACAAGAGAGCCCGCCTGGGTATGGGATACCTGTCGCAGGAGCCGTCCATCTTCCAGCAGATGACCGTGCTGGAAAACATCCAGGCCATCCTCGAGGCGAACGGCTATCCCGGTAGGAAGCTGCGCCAGAAGGCCCTGGAGCTTCTCGGCGAGCTGGGGCTCGTCCGCCTTGCCAGCCACCGGGCCAACACCCTGAGCGGCGGGGAGCGGCGGCGGCTCGAGATCACGCGGACGCTGGCCACCAGACCGGAGGTCATTCTCCTCGATGAGCCCTTCTCCGGTGTCGATCCCATCGCGGTCGAGGAGATCCAGAACATCCTCTTCGAGCTCAGGGACAAGGATATCGGAATCCTCATCACCGATCATGCGGTCCGCGAGATGCTCGCCACCTGCGACAGGTCGTACATCATCAGCGGAGGCGAGATTTTCAGGCACGGCAACGCCGAATCCCTTGCCTCCGATCCCGAAGTCCGCAAGATCTATCTCGGAAAGAGGTTCGAGCTCTCCTCCGGCCGCTCATCCGCAGTCCCACCTTCGGAAAACACAGATACGCTTTAGCGATATTCCTCGATTTCATGTCGAAAAAATTGACGACATCGGTCCTATTATGACGATAATCAATAGAGCCGAACGAAGTTAAGCCTCTGACATTACAGCTTGTTATGAACAACAAAAATTCGATTTCAACCATATCACCCCACACTCCACCGGAGCAGGAGATGTCCAGACCGTCCCCTTTTCCCGAAGGTAGCGACGAGGAGGCCTATTACAAGGACCGGAAGATCCTCGTGGTGGACGATGAAAAGGGCGTTCGGCAGTCGCTCAAGCTGTACCTCGACAAGATCGGCTTTCATACCAGCGCAGCCGAAAGCGCGGAAGCGGCCATCGAGCTGCTCGAGGAGGGGGGATATTTCCTCGTCCTCACGGATATCACCATGCCGGGCCTCGGCGGCCTGGAGCTGCTCTCCTACGTGAAGAATCTGAACAAGGAAATCGATGTCGTGATGATAACAGGCCACATGGACATCGATTACGCGATCAAGGCGATCAAGGAAGGAGCCTTCGATTATTTCAAGAAGCCCTTCCTCTTCGACGACGTCCGCACGACGATCATGAGGGTGATCGAGAAGCAGACGCTCAAGAGAAAGACGATCGAGCTGGAGAGGATCAAGGAGCGCGAGCAGATCGAGGCGAAGAACGTGGCCGAATTCATGATCACGCTGGCCAAGATCATCGATGCCAAGAGCCCTTACACCTTGCAGCACAGCGACCGCGTGGCCAGCTTTTCGATCGTCATCGCCAAGCGGATGGGATTGAACTCCGATCTGGTGCAGCGCATCGAGCTCGGGGCCAAGCTCCATGACATCGGCAAGCTGGGAACGCCGGAATACATCCTGGACAAGAAAGGCCCCCTGACCCTGGACGAGTACAAGGTCATCAAGCAGCACCCCGCGACGGGCGCCGAGATGGTTCACCCCATCACGTCGCTCGAGGACCTGACCGACATCATTCATTTCCATCACGAGAACATCGACGGATCCGGTTATCCCGACGGCCTGAAAGGCGACAAGATCCCTCTCACCGCCCGCATCGTGAAGATCGCCGACTACTGGGATGCCATCACGTCGCACAGGCCGTACCGCGATCCGATGTCGTTCCAGCAGGCTTCCGAGACCTTGATGTCCGAGAGCGACGTGACCGTGGACGGCGAGATGCTGAAGCTCTTCCTGGACAGCATCTCGGAGAGGAGCCAGTAGCCCCCCAAGCCGTTCTTCCTCCGTCCCGCCGCACCGCGGAGGAAAAAAACATTGAAAATGGAAATTCCTTCCTATTATATTGCCAAGTCATTACCTAACAGCCCGTTGATAAAGTGCTCTGGAACAGAGGGTTTCTCGGATCGACTGACATTTCCTTCGGGCTGCTGAGAGCAGGGGCTCTGCCTGGCAGAGGACCTCAAAACGCTACTGCTCATTTTCACCTGAAGCATACGAGTCCGTTGAAAAAGTCGTTCGGGTAATTGGAGAACGCGCGATGAATATTGTCGTCTGCATCAAGCACGTGCCTGACACGGAGTCCAAGATCAAGATCACACCGGAGGGCGATTCCATCGATTCCGCCGCCCTCGAGTACATCGTCAATCCCTATGACGAGTTTGCGGTGGAGGAGGCCCTCAAAATCAAGGAAGCGAAAGGTGGCGAGGTGACCGTCCTCTGCCTCGGTCCCGAAAGCGCCACCAAGACGATCCGGACGGCGCTCGCCATGGGTGCCGACAAGGCGGTGCACATCAAGGATGAGACCTTCCTCCGCGATCCCTCATCCACTGCCGAGATCCTGACCTCGGCGCTCCGCGAAATCCCGCACGACATCATCTTCTTCGGGAAACAGAGCGTGGACGGAGACAACGCCCAGATCGGACTCATGGTGGCGACTCTGTTGCAGGTTCCGGCCGTGAGCGAGATCGTCTCGATGGAATGCGGCGATTCTTCCGCCGTTGTCAAGAGAAGCATCGAAGGAGGCATCGAGGTTTTCGAGGCTCCTTTCCCGGCCGTGTTCACGGCTCAGAAGGGGCTCAACGAACCCCGCTATGCCTCCCTCAAGGGGATCATGGCTGCCAAGAAGAAGCCTATCGAGGAGCGGGAGCTCTCCGACGCGGCACCGAAGACCTCGATAAAGGGCTTCGTCTATCCGCCGGAGAGGCCTGCCGGCAAGATCGTGGGCGAGGGAGCGGAAGCGGTTCCGACGCTGTTCGAACTCCTGCAGAACGAGGCCAAGGTTCTTTGAACCGAAGGGCCGTGAGAATGAGTCGAAAAGGAATGAAGAATAGAGACAAGGTCAGGAGGAACTCGACATGTCGGTGATACTGGCATTTGCGGAACAACGGAACAACACATTCAGAAAAACGGCGTTCGAAGTAGCCGGCACTGCGGCCCGGCTCGCCGGAGACATGGGCGGCCAAGCCGTCGCTCTCGTGGCCGGAGCCGATGTGGAAGGAATGGGCCCCGAGCTCGGCAAGTACGGCGTTTCCACGGTCAAGGCTCTCAGCGACGCCAGCTTTAAGGACTACACCGGCGAGAGCTATGCCACTGCCGTCTGCGAAGCGGCCAAGACGCTCGACGCCAAGGTGATCCTTTTCCCCGCATCGAGCATGGGCAAGGACCTCGCCCCGCGCGTCGCGGCTCTGCTCGGCTGCGGCATGGCATCCGACTGCATCGAGCTGAAGGTGGAGGACGGAAACCTGTCGGCCAAGCGCCCTCTCTACGGCGGTAAGGTCCACGCCTGGGTCACAGCAACGACGGATAGCTTCGTGCTCACCTTGAGGCCCAACGTCTTCACGGCCGAGGCGGGCTCCGGCGGCGATGCCGCCGTGGACAAGCTCGACGGCCCCGCCGCCGTTGCCGGCGGCCAGGCGTCCCTGAAGGAGATCCTCCAGGAGGCGAGCGGCAAGATCGATCTCACGGAAGCGAACATCATCGTTGCCGGCGGCCGCGGCATGAAGGGTCCGGAGAACTACAAGTTCCTCGAGGAGCTGGCCGGGCTCTTGAAGGGCGCGGTGGGCGCCTCGCGCGCAGCCGTTGATTCGGGATGGCGTCCTCACTCCGATCAGGTGGGCCAGACCGGAAAGACCGTTTCCCCGACGCTCTACATCGCCTGCGGCATCTCCGGCGCCATCCAGCATCTCGCCGGCATGTCGTCGTCGAAGTTCATCGTGGCCATCAACAAGGATGCCGATGCCCCGATCTTCAAGGTTTCCGATTACGGCGTCGTGGGCGACCTCTTCGAGGTGATCCCCGCCCTGATCGAGCAGGCCAAGAAGCTCTGATCCGACACTCGCCCAGACAGAAAAAAGCCGCCTCGCGAATCGATCTTCGCGAGGCGGTTTCTATTTTGCAGACCATGGAGCGATTCAACCGTGTTCAGGGCGGAATCGCAGAGTCAACGGTCTCTCAATGCCTGAAGTGGCGCCTCCCGGTGAAGACCATGGCGATGCCGTGCTCGTCGGCAGCGGCGATCGATTCCTTGTCGCGCACCGATCCGCCGGGCTGGATGATGGCCCGGACGCCGAGATCCGAGGCCATGTCCACGCAGTCACGGAAAGGAAAGAAGGCGTCCGATCCCAGCACCGATCCCTTCGCCTTCTCCCCAGCTTTTCGGCCGGCGATCATGGTGGAATCGATGCGGCTCATCTGTCCCGCTCCCACACCGACCACCCGCATGTCCCTGGCCAGAACGATGGCGTTCGATTTCACGTGCTTCACGACTTTCCAGGCGAAAAGAAGGGAGGCCTTGAGATCGTCATCGGGCACGGCCTGCGTGACAATCTCGAACTTCTCGTCCTCGAAGCCGAGATCCCTGTCCTGAAGGATAAATCCGCCAACCACGGAACGCACCGTCGTTCCGCGGCCGGGCTCGGTGTTCTTCTTGAAGACGGCCTGCTCGCGATCGAGCGGCGCTGCAGCCAGGATGCGGCAATTGCGCCCCCATTTCACCTTCTTGCTGACGACGGCCACAGCGTCGGCGTCGCACCCCGGAGCGATGATGGCTTCGAAGAAGCGCTCCTTCGTTGCGACCTCCTCGGCCAGCTCGCCGGTGAACGGCCGGTTGAGAGCCAGGATGCCGCCGAAGGCGGACAGGGGGTCTCCCTCGAGCGCGTCCCGGTACGCCTGGACGATGTCCGAGGACGTGGCGGCACCGCAGGGGTTGGTGTGCTTGATCACCGCCGCGCCGGGGTCGTCGAACTCCTTGACCAGCTCGTAGGCGGCGTCGATATCGATGATGTTGTTGTACGAGAGGGCTTTCCCGTTGAGCAGCTCGGCCGATGCGGCGCACGACTCGCCGGAACCGGGCAACGTGTAGAAGGCGGCGCGCAGATGCGGATTTTCGCCGTAGCGGAGAATCGTGCCGGGTTCCGTCCGGATCGCGAGCTCCGCCGGGAGCTCTCCCTCGGTAGAATCGCCTTCACTCGCTGGTACCGTCGTCTCCAGATAGCGTGTGATCGCCCTGTCGTACGAGGCGGTCAGGGCGAAGGCGACGGCCGCCAGGCTCTCGCGCGTTTTCAGGCCGAGGGAGCCGCCGCTCTCTTCCATCTCGGCAAGGATCTCGCCATAGCGTGCGGGATCGACCACCACGGCAACGTACCGGTGGTTCTTGGCGGCCGACCGGATCATGGCCGGTCCGCCGATATCCACGTTCTCCATCGCCTCGTCGCGCGTGACACCATCCCGGGCCACAGTCTCCTCGAAGGCGTAGAGGTTCACCACAAGAAGATCGATGAAGTCGATCCTCGCCTCTTCGGCCTCCCTCCTGTGAGTCGGATCGTCCCGGACGGCCAGAAGACCGCCGTGAACAGCCGGATGGAGGGTCTTGATCCGTCCTCCCATGATCTCCGGGAAACCGGTGACCTGGGAGACGTCGGTCACCGTCACGCCGCCATCGCGGAGATGGCTTGCCGTGCCTCCTGTGGAAATGATCTCGACTCCGTGGCGCGCGAGCCCGAGGGCGAACTCGACCGATCCCCTCTTGTCGGTGAGGCTGAACAGGGCGCGCCCGATCTTGATCTCATCCATTCTTCTTTCCACTCCTCAGATATTCTTTGATGAAGCGATCGATCTCGCCGTCGAGGACGGCATTGACATTTCCGATCTCCAGTCCGGTCCTGTGATCCTTGATCAGCGAGTAGGGATGCAGGATGTACGAACGGATCTGCCTCCCCCAGGCGATGTCATCCTTGACGCCCTGGATGTTCTTGAGCTCCGCCTCGCGCTCCGCCTCCTTCTTTCGGAACAGCTTGGCCTTGAGCATCTTGAGCGCCGTGGACTTGTTCTTGTGCTGGGAGCGCTCGTTCTGGCACTGGACGATGATGCCCGAGGGAATGTGGGTGATCCGGACGGCCGAGTCGGTCTTGTTAACGTGCTGCCCGCCCGCTCCGCCGGCGCGGTAGGTGTCGATCTTCAACTCCTGCGGGTCGATGTCGATCTCGATGTCCTCATCGAACTCGGGGATCACGTCCACCGCCGCGAAGGAGGTATGCCGCCTCTTCTGGGCATCGAAGGGGGAGATGCGAACCAGGCGGTGGACGCCCCGCTCGGCCTTCAGGTAGCCGTAGGCCCATCGCCCCTTGACGAGGATGGTGGCCGACTTGATCCCCGCCTCCTCCTCGTAGAGGATGTCGACGAGCCGCGCTTCGTAATCGGACCTCTCCATCCAGCGCAGATACATCCGCAGGAGAATGTCGGCCCAGTCGCACGACTCCGTTCCGCCGGCGCCGGCCTGGATCACGAAGAAGCAGTTCAGCTTGTCGTGCCTGCCGTTCAGCATCACCTGGAACTCCAGGCGGCTCATCCGTCCGCGCAGGTCGCCGAAAAAGGCGTCCACCTCGGCGAGGGCTTCTTCGCTACCGTCCTCGCCGGCCAGGTCCACCATGATCTGCGCCTCGTCGAGAACAGCCTCGATCTCCTGGACAGGCTCGACGACCGCCTTGGCTTCCTTCAGCTCCTGGATCAGGGTATTGGCCTTCTCCTGATCATCCCAGAAGGTGCTTCCGGTCATATGCTTTTCGATCTCGTTGAATCGTTTCAGGCAGGTGGGGAACTCAAAGAGAGTCCTTGAGCTGTGTCAGTTTCTTGCTGATCTCATTTATCTCGACGGTCAGGTCTTCTATTCTCATGTGGACTCCTGTTATTTCACTTCGCCGTCAGCGAAGCTCTTTCATGATTTTCTCGAGAATCGTTTCCACCGTAGCCATGCCGCCCATACCCAGGTCGCCGCAGGCCAGTTCCTTGACAATGGGGCCGATGGAACGGTAGCGACCGTCCACCTCCTCGAGCAGCGACTTCAGGTTGCGCTGGACAACGGGATTCTCCCACATCCGTGTATTCATGGCCGGAGCCAGCAGGACCGGCGTCCCGGCGGGGACGGCGAGGATCGTCGTGGAGAGAAGATCGTCCCCGATGCCGGCCGCGATCTTTCCGATGATGTTTGCCGTCGCCGGTGCGATCACCACCGCGTCGGCCCATGCCGCCATGTCGAGATGGCCGAAGGAAGTTTCGATCCGCGGCTCGAACATGCCGCGTGGAACCGGGCGGTGCGAAAGAGCCTCGAATGTCATGGGAGTGACGAACTCGGCGGCGCTCCGGGTCATCACCACCTGCACGTCGCACTCTTCCTTTTTCAAAAGGCGCACGAGGTCGCATGTCTTGTAGACGGCTATCCCGCCCGTGACACCGATCAGGACCTTCTTCTTGCTCATCGGCACTCGCTCGTTCCTGGAACGAGATCCTCCACTGCGGCAACAAGGGCTTTCGCGATGGCGCCCTTGCCGTCCAGATCCTGCGTTCTTCCGTCAGGCCAGAGAAGGACGGCAGGGTGCTTTCCCTCGTCGATCCGCTTGATGTCATTGACCACGATCAGGTCCGCACCGGATTGTTTCAGGCTGTCCTGCCCGATCCGGATCAGCTCGTCACGCGTGCAGCCTGACTGAAGCTTGAATTTCACCAGAAGCAGACCGGGTTTCCAAGTCTTAATGAGATCTACTATTTTTCCCACCTTCTTCAGGCGGATCACCAGCTCGTCCTGCTGCGAGGAGATCTTGCCCTGGCTCCGGTCGGGAGTGTAATCCGCCACGGCCGCGCACATCACCACGGCACAGGGATCGCCGCCGGATTTGACCGATTGCTCCAGCACCTCGCGAAGATCGGCGGCTGTCACGAAGCGCGTCGTCTCCATCCCCGCCAGGCTCGAAGGGAGGAAGCTGCCGGTCCCGTGGATCAGGGAAACCCTGTGTCCGCGAGAGGCAGCGGCCTGGGCGATGGATGCTCCGAGTCTTCCCGTGGAGCTGTTGCCGATGTACCGGACGTCATCGATCGGCTCGCGGGTCCCTCCGGATGTGACGATAAAGTGAATGCGCTTCATGCATTATCCAGCCAAAACCGGCAATTTATCACGTTCTCTCCGCCTTTGCAAAACGAAGATAGCGTACCCGGAATGTGGCGGAGGAGGCTAGCAGGCCGTTGATAAAGTGCTTCGGGTTCGAAAGCGAAAGACTTTGTGTCGGATCAAGGCGCCAAACCGCAGCCGAATCAGTGGATTCGCTGAGGATTTGGCAACGCAGAGCCGGCGCAAAAGATCCGCTTTCGGCTCGAATGACTTTTTCAACGGTCTGATAGGGCTCGGAATCAAGCCCTCAGGGATTCTTCCTCATCTTGTTGTTCAACCAGTTCCTCGACGAGACGTCCTGGTAGCCCAGGAAGACCTCGTCAAGGATGAAGGTCCCAACACCGGAGGCAGGGGGCTTGGCGAAATCGACAGAGGAGATGACATCGCCGTACGTGAAGTCGTAGAGCCATCCGGACGACAGCGGATCGTAAGAGGTCTGGTTCTGACCAAGGATCTTGGTAACACCCACGGAGTAGAGTGTCGGACCACCCAGCATATCGATCTCCACGTAGACCGTTACGGTGTAATTCGTATCGACCTCGTAGGCGACCTGGGTGTCGAGGCGGTTGACGAGCCAGGTTCCGCTGCTGCCCATGGAGCATGTGAAAATCGGAATCCCATCGTCGTCGTTCAGGGCGGCGGAGAAGGATGAATCCGTCTGGAGAGCCCTGAGATCGAACTCCAGCAGAAGGCTGATCTTGGTAAAATCCTCAACAGGATAGCTTTCAAGAACGCTTGGTTCGGTGTGTGCCCCGTGATGATCTTCGAAGACGATGTATCCGTCCTTACCGTCATCACTCTCATATCTCAATACGTCATTGGGGTCGTTGATAAGGAAGTGGCCGATGTCTGCGACGATCATGTCGCCAATGATATCGACGGACTCGAAATCTTCCGACAGGATCGGAATCCACTCGTCGTACCAGTTGGAACCGAAGCTGCAGACTAGGAAGCCGGCAACGAAGGTCAACAGGATCAGGCTCTTCAGGGCAGCGGATCTCATGGCATCAGATAAAATAAACTCAGTCTTGTAATGAGTGCCATTAATACGATTTCGAAGCACATTCTACTATCGAAGTCGAGGCAGTAAAAACCTGAAAAATTGTAACTTTTTTTAACTCTTTGTTCTTTCGACTTATTTGACCGGATTGAAATATAAACAAAAACGAATTAAAAATCCAGTAAAACCTCCTTCCTGATAAAAAAACATCAAGAGATGTCGTACTTCTCCAGCTTCTTGTACAACCCCCTTGTGCTTAACCCTAATCCCTTTGCAGTTTTTGACTTATTTCCAGAATACTTTCTGAGCGCCGCCAGGAGCTGCTCCTTCTCGTACTCTTCGACCATACTTTTCAGCTTCATGGAACCGCGCTCCTTGTGGTTCCGGATATCGAGAAGTGCCAGCACATCATCCCGCGTCACCCCCCTGTCGCCCGTTTTGATGACAACCAGGTTTCGCACCACGTTTTCGAGCTCGCGAACGTTGCCCTTCCAGTCATAGTTCAACATCTCCTCCACTGACTCGGGAGTGAAGACCTTCTTCTCCTTCTCCGTGCCATAGAGCTTCTGGAAATGCTCGATCAGGAGCGGGATATCCTCTTTTCTCTCACGGAGAGCCGGAAGGTTCACGCGAGCCACGTTCAGGCGGTAGAAGAGATCCTCGCGGAAAAGCCCCTCCTCGACGAGGGAAAAAATATCCTTGTTCGTGGCCGAGACGACCCTCACATCGACCTTGATCAGCCGGTCCCCGCCGACGGGCATGAATTCGCCCTCCTGTAGAACGCGGAGCAGCCTCTTCTGCACTTCCAGGCTCATGTCCCCGATCTCGTCGAGAAAGATCGTTCCCTCGTGGGCCTGCTCGAAGAGCCCCCTCTTGTCCCGGGTGGCTCCGGTGAAAGCTCCCTTCACGTAGCCGAAAAGCTCGCTCTCGATCAGGGGTTCGGCCACGGCAGCGCAGTTGATCGAGACGAAGCCCTTCTTCCGCCGCGGGCTGTTGAAGTGGATCGTCCTGGCGATGATCTCCTTCCCGGTCCCGCTTTCCCCGAGAATCAGGACCGAGAAATCGGTGGGTGTGATCCTGTCGAGGACCTTGAAGACATCCATCATCACGGTGGACTGCGTCACGATCCTGTCATACCGGTACTCGAGCTCCAGGAGACGCTGCTTGACCTCGAGCGAATCCCTGGCCACAACGAGCTCCCTGGCCTGATCCTCCACCTTCAGCTTGAGCTCCTGGTTGAGCCTCTCGATCTCGGCCTTTGTCCGCGCGAGCTGTTCCTGCTTGTCCAGGTTCTCCTGCAGGAGGTTGGCATTGCCCAGGGTGATTCCCGCCTGGTCGGCGAAGGTGATCATCATCTCGAGGTGATACGAATCGAACGAATCGACGGCCTTGGGATTGTCGATGTAGAGGCTGCCCAGGATGCGGTCCCTCGACCGCAGCGGCACGCAGAGAAGGGAGAGGAGCTTGAGCTCGCTGATGCTCACCGCATCGCGGAACCTCTCGTCGTCCTGAGCGTTGGAAGTCAGGACCGGCTCACCTGTGAAGGCAACGTTCTTTGCCACGGAATGGCTCACCTCGAATTCGGGGTTCCTGATATCCTCCTCGGAGATGTGACGCGCCACCTCGAAGTGGAGCTGCCCTTTCCTGACCAGGATGATGAAGCCTCTCAGCGCTCCGGTGATCTCAAGGGCCGTGTCCACGATGAGGTTGAGGAGCTTCTTCAGATCCATCTCCGAGTTGATCGTTTTGGTGATCTCCTGGAGATGTTCCAGATCGGACAGCTTCCGGATGATGCTGCTGCCCTCGGAGCCGGATTCTCCCTCGACCGGCTCGAGGATATTCTCTCTCGCCTCATCGATCCTCCCGGCCAGGGCCAGGTTCTTCACCGAGCGGGCGATTCGACCCGCCTCGCCAAGGGCGCTTCGTGCCGACTCGAGGGTCCGGAACGATCCGCTTTTCTCGAAGAGAGAATGGTGCGTCAATGCCAGCTCGAGATAGGCCTCTGCCAGCTGGTCCTTGAATCCCGGAGCCCGGATCATGGCCAGGCTCTCCTCGAGCGCCTCGACATCGGGCGAACCAAGTAGCCTGGCAGCGCGGCACCGGGTGATCCGCACCGCGGCGGCAAGATCAGGGCAGTCGGTGCGCTCGAGGAGATCGATGGCGCGCTTCGCTTCCTTCTCGGCCTCCCGGCAGCGATCGAGATCGAGCAGGGCCTGGGCGCGGTAGTTCCGGAGCAGCGCTTCCCTGTCCCTGGCTTTCATCCCCTGACCGGCGGCAAGAGCGCGGTCGATGGTCTCCACCGCCCTGTCAGGCCTCCCGGCCGCCAGCTCGATCTTTGCTGCGATCCTGTTCAAGGTGAAGATCCCGAGTCCTTTCAGATCGGGACCGGCCTGACGCTTCGCCTGGTCGAAGAGCTGCGCGGCCTTGCCGGTCCGCCCCAGGCGCGCCTCGAGCTCGGCGTGAAGGAGAAGCACCTTGTAGAGGGCCCGTTCGTCTCCGCTCTCCTTCCAGGCCTTTTCGCTCTGGGAGAGGAAGTCCACCGCCCGGTCGGTATTGCCCTCCATCATGGCCACTTCAGCCAGATTTCCGAAGATGATGGCAGCCTGCCGTTTCGAGCCGAGCCGCTCCGCCACGGCAAGCGCCTCCATGCCGCGGACGCGCGAATCGTGAAGGCGCCCCATCTCGAATAATCCGCTGGCTATCCCGGTCAGGGCCGCACAGATCACGATGGTTTCACCCTTTTTCCGAGCCAGGTCGATGCAGATCTCCATCTGGTCGAGCGCCTCGGATTTCCGGCCCATCGCCTTCAGCGCCCGCCCCAGGTTGTAATGCGCCGCACCGGCTGGAGCGGAATCCTCGAGATTCTCGAAAATACGGATCGATTCCTTGTACCAGTCGGTCGATTCCTCGAACCGCCCCAGCTCGAAAAGAGCCAGCCCCATGGCGTTGCAGGCGCCGGCCCTGTCCTCCGAGTAGGACTCGCCCATCATCTCGAGGGCGGACGAGAGCTCCGCGCAGGCATCCTCTGCCCGCTGCAGCTTCAGCAGGGGATAGGCCCGGTACATCATGGCACGCGACTCGATCCCGCGGCTCACGTTGTCGAGGCTCTTCACCTCGCTGTAGGTTGCCAGCGCCTTGTCCAGTTCTCCTGTCCTGTCGAAGACCCGGCCCCGGCTGATCATCAGATCTCCGAGCACATCGGGCGGCGCGCCGCTCTCCTTGGCCATCCTCCGAGCCAGGTCGAATGCGCCCAGGGCCTCATCGAGGCGTCCCAGCGAGGATGCGATCCTTCCCTTGAGAGAGTGGATGCGATAGGCATCGGGCAATGCCGCGAGATCGTCGAGACCTGTCGCTTCGCTCACCAGCCTTTCCGCCCGGGCGAGGTAGCCTGACGCGATGCTCTTCTCGGCGTTCTCCAGGACAAGAGGAACAGCCTTGTCCGCTCTCCCGCTGCGGGCCCAGTGGATGGCGATCTCATCGCCCGCTCCAGCCGCCCTGCCCTGGTCCTGCTCGAGGACCGCGGCCGCCTTCCCGTGATACTCCCTCCGCAGCTCCGTGGGGAGAGTATCATAAAGCACCTTTCGAATGCCGAAGCCGACAAGGCTCGCAGCCGCATCGTTTTTCTTTCGGCCGAGCTTCACGAGGCCGCGTTCCTTGAGCGAAGCGAGCAGGTCCGTGCTGTCGCCTCTCGTCCAGACGGCCTCGATCACCGGTCGCGCCGCCCCCTCGGGGAATATCGAGAGAATGCCGGCCAGCTCCCTCTCCTCCGGTGTCAGGTTGTCCAGGGCTCCTCCCACGAGCCTGTCGAGACCGTCCGACCGCGCATCGAGAAGACGGTTCTCGTGAAAGCGACACTCGCCCATCTCGTGGTCCACCACGCCGGAGGCCACCAGGTAGGCGATCATCTCCCTGACATAGGAGAACGGAGCCGTGCCTGCCGGACAGATCATCTTCACGAGAGAGGGAGGGACGTGCCGCCACGCGAACAGCGCGCCCAGGAAGTCGGAAAGCTCCTCCTCGGTCATCTGGCCGGCCCGCAGGAATTCGCCTATCCCCCCTGCCGCCCTCTGCCACGAGTCGAGGCTGTCTCCCGCCTCGGGAGGTAGAAAGACGACAAGCCGGATCTTTCCGGCGGCAGCCAGGTCCGAGGCATCGGTCAGGATCGAGTTGGCTTCGCCGCCCGATCCGGGGGCCTCCTCGATCCTGAGCATCAGGAGAATGTCGCTGTTGCCCGAAGGTCCTTCTTTTACCCGAGCCGGAAGCACCGCATCGTTGTCGACCTCGAGAAGCGAGGATCGGATACCTTCGGCCACGGCCGCCAGGCGGATCTGATCCTCCAGCAAGACGGAATATTCGCGGGAGCAGGACACGAAAACCGTCGACCTGACGCCGAGAGGGATGCCGAGGCTCTTCACGATCCTCTCCACCTCCCTGTAGAGAAGCGGCGGATAGGCCGAACGGACGCGCCCCGTCAGCACAGGCACCGTGATGTAGGGAATCTCCTTACCGGCAACGTCGGTGAGGTCGTTCAGGATCTCGCGAGCCGTCACGTAGCGCTGCTTGGGATCGCGATGAAGCAGCTTGCGGAGAATCGGCTGGAAGGAGCCGGGGATGCCGGATGGAAGCTCGTCCGGAATCGCCAGCCTGGCATTGATCCGGTCGCTTATCGAGGCCTCGGGTGATGACGTGTCGAAAGGAAGGGAGCCGTGGACGTGCTCGAAGATCATGAGCCCGAGAGAGTAGAGGTCCGCCGCGATCCCCGGCGCCGAGCCCTCGAGGACTTCCGGTGCCATGTAGAGAAGCGTTCCCGTGGCGCCCTCCCTGCCTTTCTCGTCCGTCACGGTCCGGGCCAGACCGAAATCGATTATCTGGGGCAGGGAACCTTCCGAGCCCTCCTCGATCAGAATATTCGACGGCTTGATGTCGCCGTGAACGATCCCTTTTCCATGAACGAAATCGAGGGCGCGAAGGATATGCACGAGATGGTCGGCGAATACGGGAAAGGGGCGGTTCCCGAGACCCTCGAGAAAGCTCTTCCCCTCGACGCAGCGGGACGTGAAGAAAAAGGAGCCGTCCAGACTGTCGATCCCGCAGTCCAGAACGGGCACGATGGAAGGAAAGTCGACGCCGGCCAGCCGGGCGAACTCCAGGGCGGCTTGCCTCAGCGGTGTCTTTCCGGCCGCCTCTGGGGCGATCTTCTTCAGGATCAGCCTTGTCGCGCGATCGGGATCGAAGACCCTGTAGACGGCCCGCTCCTCGTTCCGCGAGAGGATCTCCTCGATCCTGAAGCGCTCCCCAACAACAAGCCCAGCTTTGGCGTCGTCCAAGGCATCCTCCTGGCGGACCTCCGCATCCTGCCGCCTCAGGGGGCCGTAACCGCCGACCCGTCCATCGGTTCCACTCCGGAATCGGATCAACGCGGCTCCGGAGAGGCAATTCCGGTATTTACCTGCCAGACGATAAGATATTATATAATAAAATTCAGCATCCAACGCCTACTGTCCCGAACAGGCGACGGCAGGCGATGTCGAACGTCCGTTTGTCCAGATTGAAAAGAGGCCGCTTCATGTTGAGGATCAAATACACCCTGCTGCGCCTTCCGCTGCTCTCGCTGCTATTCGTTCTTGCCCTGCAGGCCCTGCTTCAGGCAGACACCATATTCCTGAAGGACGGCCGCAAGCTGGAGGGGAAGGTCACCTCGGAGCAGGGGGATTTCGTCGAGATCGAGACGAAGTTCGGAAAGGCCAAGATCGAGAAGAGCCGGATCGCGAAGATCGTCCGCGGCGAAACCGCGAAGGACGATTACAAGAAGAGGCTGAAGAACCTCGACAAGGATGATCCCAGCGCCGTCTTCGCCCTTGCCGAATGGGCCCGCGACAAGGGAATGAAGAAGCAGTACCGCGAGCTGCTGACCCTGACCCTCAAGGCATCGCCTCAGCACGAGGGGGCCAACAAGGCCCTGGGCAAGGTGAAATACGACGGCAGGTGGTTCACGCCCTCGGAGCTCAACACCTACAAGAAGGACGAGACGAAGAGAATGACGGCCATGGGCTACGTCCAGCTCGACGGGAAGTGGGTCTCGAAGGCCGAATACAACAAGCACCGGGGATACCAGCTCTTCGAGGATGAGTGGATCAGCATGATGGACTACTATCACAAGCTCGCGGAGAGGGACGTCGAGAAGTTTTTCAGCCATCCCTTGACCATCACGGACTCCGAGCACTTCACCATCCGCTCCTCCTACTCGGAGAGTGTCCACCTGGAGCTGCTGGACAACTGCGAGCTGGAGTACGAGCATTTCATCCGGACCTTCAAGCCCGATGCGATCGAGGACCGGATGATCTGGTATTATCCCACGGCCATCTACATCCTCGAGAACATCGACGAATGCGACCTCTTCATCGATTCGGGCTACATCAAGAGGTACGACCCCCCCACCAAGGTCCTCGGGCGCTACGCCCACAGCACGAACTTCAGCCTCTACTTCCCCCAGCCGCTGGTCGTTCTTTCCAAGGGCCGCCATCTCGTCGGGTCTCAGGACAAGATGACGAGCCAGATCGGCTTCATGACCCATCACGTGGGGCACATCCTGATCCGGCGCTTCAAGTGCGGCGGTCCGGTGCCGCCCTGGATCGAGACGGGCCTGGCGCACTACTACGAGGGGCTGACGAACTTCTCACAGACCATCTCGGTCTGCGAGTACGAGGGCTTCGAGGATGTGCAGAAATGGACGGACGGGTGGGGCAACTTCATGGAGTGGCGCAAGAAGCTGGTCGATCCATCGACGCACGTCTCGCTTCCCACGGTGCGAGAGATGTTCAATATCGAGCTGGGGACCATCAACTCCCGGCAGATGGCCAAGGCCTGGTCCATGGTCACCTTTCTGCTCAAGAAGCACCCTGCCGAGTTCCTCGAGTACGCGCGCCGCGCCCTGGCGCCGTACAGGGGTGTGAAGCGTCTCCCCAACGAGGATGCATGGAAGCTCGGATTCAAAGAGATCACTCCGGAAGATATCGAGAAGGAGTGGCGCGACTGGATCGTCAAGCAGCCCCTTGTCCCCACGCGGGAAGACAAGCTCGAACTCGACGAACCGATCAAGTAGATCTCACTCTGCCATCAGCTTGTCGATCAGGTCGTTCAGGTCGCACTGCCTGATCTCGTTTTCCCTCACCGGAGGCAGATCCTTGAACCGACTGTACTCCTCCATCGAGACGAACTCCACGTACTCGCGATAGGTCATGCCGGACTGCCGCTTCCCATCGCACTCCATCCGTTTCGCCTCATCGGGAAGAGCTCCCTGTTCGACGGCGAGCTTCCGCACCATCACAGCCTGGGCCCTGAGACAGATGTTCAACGTGTTCGTCAGGTTGCCGTGAATGACGACCAGCTTGTCCTTGTCTCCGCTTCCCTGCTCCAGAAGGTTCCGGACCTTCCAGCGGGCGGCCCTCACAACGCCGATCAGGGCGATCAACTTGTTGTAGAGCATCTTCTGGTACTCGTTGACCAGGGTGTCATCCGATTCGGATGAAGATCCGTCATGCCTGTAATTCTTGCTGTCTGCCATGGCCTGCCTCTCTTCGATGCTGTGGTTTTCAAGGGATTGCTTATCTTCGGCTCTCCATGCTTGCACTAACCATACCAGTGGAGGCGGAGCCGGGATCGAGGACGGAAAAATGCGCCTGGGAGAAAAAAATTTCAGACATCACGGAGGGGCCTCACTCAGGCTGGCGGCGGTTATCTCCCTAATTTTCAGAGGGAAACAGGGCGCCTGCCCTTAAGTGAGGCTGCATGAAGGGATCATGGCACATTAATCAAAAATCTTATTTTTGATTTCTGCTGAAAACCGATAGGGGCGCCGTTGTTCGAAAAAATAGACAGCGACTCAAAAAATCAACACGTCAGAGCACCACGATCTCCTCGAGATCGGTGAATGCGCCTTCCAGCGGGCCCACGCGGTAGACGAGGCCCTGGAAGTAGATCGTCCTGCCCGACAGGGACGGATTGTTCGGGATCGTTTCCGTGAAGACGTACGGCCCCTGACCGAGAGGAGGAATCGCACCGGCCTGCAGCTGATGGACAGGCTGCCCGAGCTCGAGGGTACCGAAAGGCGGCCACGGCGTGCTGCCCGTGCTGAGGCTGGCGCCCGGCAGAACGAACCATCCGGGATTGCCGGTGATCTCGATCTCGAGATCGCTGCCAAGGGCAAAGGTCCCGGTGAGGGTCAGCCCCGGCCAGGGGATATCGGCATCGCCTTCCAGGACGCGGACGACGTTATTGTTGCCCGTGTCCTGGGTCCCCACAGCCACCTCCGGCCGGCCGTCATTGTTGAGGTCGCCCACGGGATAGACGCTGAACACGCGGTTGCCCGTGTAGTAGGCCCAGAAGGTCTCGCCCGAGTCGCCGTCCAGGGCGTAGACGTAATAGTCGAAGGAGCCGGCGATCACGTCTTCGCGTCCGTCGCCGTTCAGATCGTCGATGGCGCGCGCCGTCCAGACGTCGCCGCCGTTCAGCGTTCCCACGATCCTCTTCCAGACGAGGCTGCCGTCAACGCCGCTGATCACGGTGACGGCATTCTCCCAGGAGGAAACGATCACTTCGGCGTATCCGTCCTTCGTCACATCCTCGAGGATCTGGACCTGCTGTCCGTAGGAACCCACGTCGCTGCTCGACCAGATCCAGACGCCCGAGGCACCGTTGAGACAGCGGACCGCGCTTCCATCGGAAGTCCAGATCACGGCAAGGGCCTCGTTGACGCCGTCGCCGGTGATATCGGGCAGCACGCCGCACGAATAAACGCCGCTACCGGGCGAGTAGGTCCAGAGGACAGAGCCCAGGGGATTCGTGGTGCCGCCGTCGAGGCAGACGATCTTGTCCACGTTGTCGCCGATGGCGGCAAGCACGTCGTGGGCGCCGTCGGCGTTGACATCCCCCATGTCGCGCACGCTGTAGACGGCATCGACGGCATGATACTGCCAGAGCAGGGTCGCGGGAGACGAGCTGCTCGCTCCGTCAACGCAGTAGACCGAGTCGCTGTCCGATCCGGCGCCGAAAACCGCATCGGGAATCCCGTCTCCGTTGAGGTCGTTGAGTTCCACGAGGGAGTAGATCCAGCCGTCGGCAGGCGTTGTGTAGAGGTCGAGCTTCCAGATCGCAGTGCCGGCCAACCCGTCCATGTTGTAGGCCGTGCGCCCGCCGCCAGCCGTTCCGGCCAGGAAGTTCGGCCAGCCGTTCGAGTCCGTGTCCGAAGCCGGTGCCAGGCACTGGTCACCGTAGAAATATCCACCCGAAACGCCATCCAACGTTTCGAGCTTCCACACCACCTGGGCCGTGCCGCTGCTGGAACCGTCGAGGCAGTAGAGGTTCTCGTTGTCCTGCCACCAGCCGTACGCCACGATGATCTCGTCGAGGCCGTCGCCCGTCACGTCGGGGATCGACCGGACGCACTCGGCGTTGTCGTCGCCGTTGAACTGGAAGAGAAGATTGCCCGGGCCTCCGGCCAGAGGGCTCTGTCCGTTCCGCTGCGATTTCTCCACGGTCCGCTCGGCGCGCTCCAGAACGGCCTGAGGGGCCTTGTCGCCAGGTTCGCGGTCGGGCAGATCGGCGGAAAGAAAGATCACGAACAGAATCGGGAGCAAGTTGGCAACTCTCGTATTCAATGGTAGTCTCCTTTGTCCGGACTCGTCACCATCTCGAGCCGGAAGCGGCCCATATCCATCAGAAGATATTAGTATAAACAAAAAAAGATAAACTCGCCACTACCTGTGTGGAGACTCGATCTCTTCCTCCTTCAGCAGGGAAGGGAAGGATGAACCATGAGGCGTGTGGCAGAAGGTGCACTCCCTTCCTTCCTCGAAGAGCTGGGAGGAGAGAAATTCGGTCTTGTCGAATCCGGATCCCTTCGACACGGGGAAGGTCACCTCGAGGGGGACCGAGTCGCCGTGACAGCCGAGACAGAAGTCGGTGTCGCTCCCTTCCCAGGCCTCTCTTTTCCTCGAATGAGGATAGATCAGGGCGACCTTACCCTTCCCGTGGCTCCGTTGATCGTGGCACTTCAGGCAAGCCTTGTCGCTGCCTTTGCCCGCGATGTGAACCGTGTAGGCCGGCGCGGCTTCCTTCGTGGCAGGGATCATGCTCCGTCCCTGCTCGCCGTCGCGAGGATGGCACTGCGAGCATACCTTCTTGTTGATGGTGAACGACTCGGTGCCTTCCTCGCCGATATGGCAGAGGTTGCAGTCGCGGTCCTCGAAATGATGGTAGTCCTCCACGCCATGACAGTCCATGCAGCTCTGCTTCTTCCGCGGAGTGACGGAAAGATCGAAACTCCCGGACGCCACCTTGCCCTTCCAGTACGGCATGTCGCGATACCGGCGGATCGGCGTGATCATCTTCTCGTCCACCTCGAAGACGAAGTGCGCCTTGTAGGAACCGCCCGCGTGACCATCAGCCTCCTCGGCAAAAGCGAGCTTCCCGTCGAAGTCGGCGGTGAACCTCTCCCCGCTCTCGATCTTCCGGGGAAAGATCCGGAATCCACCGCGCTGCATCATCGACCGCCGTTGACGCCCCCCCGAGCTCTTCGGAGTCTGCAGCGAGATTGTGCCGCCCTTTCCATCGCTCATCTCGAGGCTGCCGCCGGGATCGGACGCGTTGTAGTAGATGTAGATCGGCTCGTCCTGCACGTTCTCGAAGCTGAGGAGAACGGAAAGCTCGTCCCCCGGTGCGGGTGCGGTCGGATCGAGGCTGAGGCCGAGGCGCAGGCCGTCGACGGGCTCGCCCCAGGCGAGCGGCGGCGCGGGAGGCATCCGTCCCCCTCCGGCTTTCAGCTTGGCCAGGACCTTCTCCACCTTGGAGAGACGGAAATCGAAGGGGCCGGGACCGGCGTAGTAGACCACCTTGCCTTCCAGGTCGGTGATCGTGGTTCGCACCGGCGCCGCCTGATAATCCTTGTTGACCGTGCCGTCCATGCCGTCGATCACCATCGGGATGGTGAACTTGAACCGGGTGACGCATTCGGAAGCCAGGATGATCCGTTGATCGATATCCTTGGGCCGTCCCACGATGCCCGTCTTGTTCCCCTTGCGCAGCATCTCCGGGTGGGCCTCGCGAATGTAGACGATCACGAACTCGACGTCGTTCTTGTACTCCTCGTACAACCTTTCCATCTCCGCGGCGCGGGATGTGAAAGGCGGTCATGTGTAGCTCGACATGATCATGCAGACAGGCTTCCTGCCGCGGAACGAGGAGAGCTTGAACGTCGTCTCATCGCTGATGATGCCGATCGGCTTTTCCTTCTCGTCTTCGCCGAATCTCAGGAAGGGCAGCTCGAAATCGGGAGGAAACTCCCCCACGACGATCCGCGTTCCCTTCTTCGGACTCCGGGCCGCCTGGCCTTCAGATGAACCGGCTTCCGCGAAAGGAAAGGACTGGAAGAGCATCACGGCCCCAATCACCGTGATGCAGACAAGGAAAACAAACAGGAACGGACCCTGGGATTTCGTACCGCTGGATTCTCTCATCGGCGGCTCCTTTCGCTGCATTGACGGGATCGGCTTCACGGACAATGAAGAAGGGTGCAGAAGGTATCGATTATATATCTTGTTTTGTTGCGAGACAGCGAATTCTTGAGCAAAGCCGCCGGCCGGCGCCGCACGCGGGGCAGCGCCAGGCGATGCGGGCTCCATTGGCAACGGCTACTCCCAGCGCGGCTCCACGGCGAGAAGGCTCCGGACGAAGAAGTCCTGCCTCCGCCTCCGGCCGTAGGCGGATTCGGCCGCGCCATGCCCGGCGCCAGGGATCAGCAGGAGATCGAAATCCCTGTCCGCCCTGATCAGCGCATCGACCACCTGCATCGTGGAAGCGGGATCGACGTTCCTGTCGAGCTCGCCGACGATCAGGAGCAGGTCGCCCTTCAGCCTGTGCGCGTTGGTGACGTTGGACTGCTCCGCGTAGTGCGGACCGATCGGCCAGCCCATCCAGAGCTCGTTCCACCAGATCTTGTCCATCCGGTTGTCGTGACATCCGCAGTCCGCAACCGCCGCGTCATAGAAGCCGCCATGGGCGAGAAGGGCGCGCAGTGCGCTCTGCCCTCCGGCCGAACCGCCGTAGATGCCAACCCGCGACAGATCGAGGTACGGCCGCGTCCGCGCGGCTGCCTCCAGCCAGGCGATCCGGTCGGCGAAGCCGCTGTCGCCGAGATTCTTCCAGCAGACATCGTGAAAGGTCTTCGAGCGCCAGTTCGTGCCCATGCCGTCGATGTGAACCACGATGAATCCCAGCTCCGCAATCTCCTGCGAGCCATACCACTCGCCGAACCGCTTCGGAACGAAGAATCCGTGAGGGCCTGCGTAGATGCTCTCGATCACGGGATACCGCTTCGAGGCATCGAAGTTCGACGGATAGAGCAGAATCCCGTGGATCGCCGTTTTACCATCGCGGCCGGGGGCGCTGAAACGTTCGGGCGCCCTCCATTTAGTCTCGAGTAGCGGCGTCCAGTCGGCCTGTTCGAGCCGGCAGATCAGCTTGCCGTCCGACGAGCGTCTCAGCTCGTGCACGGGAGGAAGATCCACGCGCGAATACCGGTCCACGAAATACTTCCTGCCCGGCGAGTATTCGATCCGGTGCGTGCCGTCGCCCTTTGTGAGCCACACAAGGTCCCGGCCGTCGAAGTCCACCCTCCCGTAGTGGACATGGTAGGGATCCTGATCGGAATGGACTCCCATGGCGCGGAACCAGATCAGGCGCTTCTCCTCGTCCACGTGGTCGACGCGGCGCACGATCCATTGCCCTCGAGTGATCCGGCTCTTCACCCGGCCGGAAACAAGATCCATCAGGTAGAGGTGGTTCCATCCGTCGCGCTCGGACATCCAGATCGCTTCGTTCCCATCCTTCAGGCGCTTCAGGAAGATCTTGTTCGCATAATCGACAAAGGTCCTGCTCTTCTCCTCGATGGCAACACGCGCCGCACCGGTCCTGGCGTCAAGGGCGACCAGCCGGATCAGCTGATGCCCGCGCTCGTTGTAGAGAAAGGTGAACTCGCTGCCGTCCGAAAGCCAATCCATTCGGGAGATCGACCACGGATTGGGAAAAAGTCCCTCGTCGACGGGGATCGCACGGTGACCGTCCACGTCGAACAGGCAGATCCGCGGGTGCGCGATGGCGTCGCCCGGCTTCAGGTACTGCATGCTGTGAAGCTTTGGCTGCACCTGATCCCGCGGTGCGGACTCGATCAGGTGGATCGTGTGCTCCTGCGCGGGCTCCTCCCTGACGACTGCCAGCCTGGCCGAGTCGGGAGACCAGGCCATCCGGGACGTGTAGCGGTTTCCGTCCGTGCCGTCGGCCGCCAGGGCATGCTCCTTGCCCGATGCCGTCTCGCGCACGAAGAGGTTCTTTTCGCGAACGAAGGCCTCCCACCGGCCGTCAGGCGAGATCTGCGGCGACCTCTTCGGCTTCCCTTCCGGCAAAACGCGCGGCTCCTGCTCGATGACAGCCACACCGGGATCGCGGCGCGCCTGGAAGCGAGCCAGCTCCCGTCCCCTGTCCCCCACGGCAAGCCAGACGTGACCTGCGTAGGTATGCTGCTGCTGACTCCCGCCGGGCTGGATCACGGCGTACGGCTTCCTCCCGCCGCTCCTGTCGAGCCAGAAGATCTGCACCGGTGCGGCGTTGCGATTGACAAAGAGGATGCCGGTGTCCTCGCCCCTGTCGATGGAACGCCGCAGTCGCGTCGGTTCCAGATGAAATGCCGGGATCGTCTCGATCGGGACATCCTCCACGCGACGGCCGCTATCCCTGATGCGGACCACGACGTCGCTTCCCTTGACCAGCGCGATGAGGGCACCCTGATCCATGGTGAATCGTGTGAAGGGCAGCTGTTCGGGATCGACCTTCGTCCCCAGCTTCTTCTCGATCGCCCGGGCCGCCGCGTCATGGTCGAAGGCTCTTCGGCGCTTCCCCGCCGCCCCGTCGGCGATCATGAACTGCCATCGATCCGGTCCGGTCTGCCGGCGATAGATCAATCTCTCCTCGTCGAGCCAGGCCTCGTCGAGATTCTTGTTGAGCACCTTGTCCCTGACAAGGCCGGGCATCCGCCGGGCCCGTTCGTAATCGGCGCGGCTCCCCTGGCACCACGCGAACGATCCCGCAATCAGGAAAGCGGCAACAACAAGGCTCGAGGCAAGGAAGCGAAGACGGCTCATGTCGGTTTTCCTGCAAGATGGAGAAAAATCGAAAGATGCGATTATCGCCTTTTTCCCGGAGCGTGCGGCGTGAAAAAATCGCTGATCAAAATCCGCTGGAAGGCCAGATGAGCCCGGCTGCATTCGTACAGGATCCCCACGGTGTTCTCATCGATTTGCGTCAGGCTCGAGTAGCCGGCGCTCTGCCCCTCGTCCAGCAGGATCTGCCTCTCTGTCGGCCAGGTCAGGCCGCCGTCCATCGAGAGCTTGAGTGTCATGCACCTCCTGGGCGGCCGGTCCACGGCGGGATTGGAGAAGACGAGCCACGGTTTCCGCGGATCGTCCGTCGACCTGATCCTGATGAGACCGGCGTTGCATACCGGCTCGGGCAGGGCGCTCCGGCTCGAGGGGTGGACCTCCCACGTTTCGCCCATGTCGCGGGTGAAGTGGATCGACCGCGCGCCGCCGCGGTTGTCGCGCATGTTGATCATCAGCGTCCCGGGATCGAGCTCCACGATCCGGCTCTCCGTGGTGTTTCCCTTGACCCCCTTCCCGATGCGCCACGTCTTCCCCCTGTCGCGCGAGTAGATCAACGTCGCGTGGGGCAGACGATTGTTCTCCGGAGGATCCTGGTACTGGGCCGGGAAGACGAGCGTCCCGTCAGCCATGGTGATCCCTCTGCCTGGAGAGGGCAGCACGAAGCACCAGGAGGGATCCTTGACCTGCTTCGTGATGTTGATCGGCTTCGACCAGGTGAGGCCGCCGTCGTTGCTCTTCACCAGCATGAGCTGTCCCGTCTCTCCGGGTTCCAGGCCGGAGCCCGAGCCTCTCCACGACCTGTTTCCATGGCTCCACGTGGCGGCGACCCAGAGTGTCCCGGTCTTCTCGTCGCAGAGGATGCAGGGGTCGCCGACGCCGTCATGATGCCATCGGGGATCATCACCCATGTCCAGAATCACCTTCATAGGCTGCCAGGTCCGGCCGCCGTCCAGGCTGCGGCTCAGAGCCACATCGATGTCGCCCGGCAGATCGCCCCAGCCCCTGTAGCGGACATCGTAGACCGCGGCGAGGACGCCCTTCTTCGACGTCACGATCCCGGGGATGCGATAGGCGGCCGCTCCGTCGCTGCCGGCGTTCCGGACGGCAACGCCGATCCGCTGGCGGCCGGGCGGTTCGACCACCTCGGGCAGCGCCTCACTGCCGTCGGAGAACCAAACGCCGGAACAGCCGCCGTCGACCCAGCCGTCCAGCGTCGCCGCCTTGGACAGCTCCACGGAGAGCCAGAAGAAGTTCTTGCCGCGCTCCAGGGTCCGCTTCCCCTGGAAGGAGATCGCTGCCGCCGCCTTTCTCGCTTTGCCGAAGCGGTCCTCCTCGACGGGCTCGGCGTGCGCAAGGCGCTCCTTGGTTCCGAAGAAGACGCCGGCTCGCGACAGGTCCCGGAGATCCCGGCTGCTGGAAAAGGTGAACGCGATCTTCTTCACGGAAATGGGATCGAGCGTTCCCCTGGTCTCGATCGAGAGCCGGACCACGGGATTGACCCGGTTGCCGCAGAGCACGGGCAGCACCGGCTGCTCGCAAGTCATTGAGACGACCTGCATCGCTTCGAGCGGCTCCAGGGTGAAGTCGTCGATCAGGACCCCGCCTCCCTCGGGCGACGTCGCGGTCAGCCTGAGCGCGTCGAAGGGCTCGTCCACCGCGACTTCCACCAGGGCGTTGTATCCGCCTATGGTGATCAGGCTCCCGCCGTCCCGGAAGATCTCGGTCCACGAACCGCGGATCCGGACCTCCATCGTGAAGCTGAATGGGCTGCGCCGCGTCCAGCGCTCGGCCCAGAAGCTGATCTGACGCGAATCGACCCGCTTCTCTAGCGTAAGCTCGATTCGCCTGCCCTTGCCTCCGAAGATCCGGAGAGCCTTGACGCCCGTGCGGGCGCGGCGCGTGCTGATCTCGGCATCGCCATCCGTGCGCCAGGTGCCGCATCGGCCGGACAGCTCTCCCTGGATCGTTCCGACGTCGAAGGGCTCGAAAGAGTCGGATCGGGCAAGAGCCGGCGGCGCGGCGGCAAGGGAGAGTATCAGGCAGAGGCAACAGCAGAGACAATCCATCATCCCATTCTCTCTCATACACAAAAAATCAACAAGTTAGAGCCACACCTGAACATCCACACCCTTTCAAGGGCATTGACAAGGCAGCTCGATGGCTCTATGGTATACCATGATATATTTTTGAGGCCGCCATGCAAGACACTCTTTCCGACATCGCCTACCAGCGTATCCACGCGAAGGTGGTCTCCGGTGAACTGGAACCGGGCAGCCGGCTGGTGAACCGCACGCTGAGCAAGGAGCTCGGTGTGAGCACCATCCCCGTCCGGGAAGCGCTGCGGCGCCTGGCCAGCGAGGGATTCGCCGAGCACATTCCCGGCGCCGGGACGTTCGTGCGCCGGTTCGACCGCAGCGAGCTGATCAAGCTCTACGGCTTCCGTGAAGCGATCGAATGCCACGCCGCGCGCGAGGCGTCCCGCTCGATCCGGCCCGATCAGCTCAAGCGGCTCGACGCGCTCTGCCGGGAGTTCCACGCCCTGGCCGTGAAGGTGCGCGGCCTTTCCGAGCGATCGCGATGCACGAAGCCCTTCCAGGACAGCTTGAAGGTCGACCTCGCCTTCCACGCGATCATCATCGAGGCTGCCGACAATCCCTGGTTGAGCAAGGCGGTCCAGGATACGCGGCTCATGGCGCGGATCGCCTTCAGCAAGTCGAGGCACTCCCTCTCCCTGACGGAATCGGCCCGGACGTACCGACACCATGCCGCCCTGGTGCGTGCCCTGCGGCAGGGCGACGAGAAATGGGCCGTCTACTGGATGCAGCGGCAGATCGAGGTGGGTCTCGACTCCGCCCTGGAACGGTTCGAACAATAGCAGGACAGGTACCATGATGATTTCTATTCTCCTCCTTCTCACATCCTTCTTTCTCTTGCCTGCCCGGACGGAAGACGAAAAGCCGGCCGCTGCTGCCGAGCCTTCGAAGGGCTACACCATTCCCTTGATCGATCTGGCGTCGGAAGAAGATCGCCAGATCGTCGTGGACAGGGAGAAGGGGCAATACCTGGGCCATCCCACCACGGTGCTGCTCGAGGACGGCACGACGATGATCTGCGTCTACCCCAAGGGACATGGGAAAGGCGCCATCGTGATGAAGCGAAGCCGCGACGGCGGCAGGACGTGGAGCGGGCGCCTGCCCATACCGAAGAGCTGGGAGACGTCGCGGGAGGTGCCCACCATCCACCGGGTCGTCGACGGCGAAGGGAAGAAGAGGCTGATCCTCTTCAGCGGGCTCTACCCGATCCGCATGGCCGTCTCCGAGGACGACGGAGCAACGTGGAGCGAGCTCGAGCCGATCGGCGATTTCGGGGGGATCGTGGCGATGGCCTCGGTGGAGCGCCTGAAGAACGGCTCGTACATCGCCCTCTTCCATGACGACGGCAGGTTCCTCCACGGCAAGGGGAAGCGGACGCGGTTCCAGGTCTTCAAGATCCTCTCCCGGGACGGCGGGCTGACCTGGTCCGAGCCGGAGGCGATCGCCGAGCACCCTGCGGCCCATCTCTGCGAACCGGGCCTGATCCGCTCCCCCGACGGAAAGCAGATCGCTCTGCTGCTGCGGGAGAACAGCCGCAAGATGAACTCCTTCGTGACCTTCTCCGACGACGAGGGCGAGACATGGTCCGAGCCGCGGCAGCTTCCGGGAAGCCTCACCGGCGACCGCCACACGGGACGATACGCGCCGGACGGGCGCCTCTTCATCTCCTTCCGCGACACCACGCGGGAGAGCCGCACACAGGGAGACTGGGTCGGTTGGGTGGGACGGTACGAAGACATTGCGAAGGGCCGCGAGGGCCGGTACCGCGTCCGGCTGATGGACAACCATCACCGCTGGGACTGCGCCTATCCGGGCGTCGAGGTGCTGCCCGACGGCACGTTCGTCGCCACCACCTACGGCCACTGGACCGAGGGAGAAGCCCCCTACGTGGTGAGCGTCCGCTTCAAGCTGGAAGAGCTGGACGAGAAGGCGGCCGGCCTGTCGAAGGACAAGCGATGAACCACAGGGAACGGGTCAAGGCGGCGCTGAACTTCGAGAGGCCCGATGCCCTCCCCTGCCACGAATCCCCCTGGGAGCAGACGCTGAAGGCCTGGCGCGCCGAGGGCCTACCGGAAACGGTCACCCTCGAGGACCACTTCGGCTTCGATCTCTGCTTCATGTACCTGGACACCTCGCCGCGGTTCGAGCAGAAAGTCCTGAAGCGCGCGGGAGGGCGAATCGTCTACGAGGACCGTTTCGGCTACACGATCGAGAAAGAGGAGGGCGTCTCCTCCACCATCAACTTCCTGAGCCACAGGACGGAGAGCAGGGAGGCGTGGGGTGAGGTGAAGAAGCGGTTCGCGCTCTGTGCCGATCCCACCGAGCCGGCGCGGATCGACGATGCCGGATACTTCGGGCACTTCGCTCCCTACCCCACCTGGGAGGAAGCTCTGGCCAGGTACAGGGGCCTTTGCGCCACGGGCCGCTACATGCTCTTCATGCTCTACGGGCCGTGGGAGGCGACGTGGCGGCACCGGGGCATGGAGAACCTGCTCGTCGACACGAAGATGGAGCCGGACCTGGTCCGCGACATGGCCGACACCTACCAGGACCTGGTCCTCGCCCTGCTGCGCCGCTGTCTCGATGCCGACCTCGTGCCCGACGGGATCTTCGTGGCCGACGATCTCGGCATGAAGACAGGTCCTCTCATCTCCCCGCAAAGCTGGCGCAACCTCTTCATGCCGGCCGTGGCCCGGCTCGGCTCTTTTGTCAAGGAGAGAGGGATCGACTTCTGGCTACACACCGACGGCGCCGTCGCCTCGTTGATCGATTCGTTCCTGGAGTGCGGCGTCCAGGTTCTGAATCCCCTGGAGGTCCGGGCGGGAATGGACGCCGTCGAGCTGCGAGAGCGGTACGGCAGGAACCTGGCCTTCTTCGGCAACATCGATGCCACCGGGATGGCCGGCCCCCGCGATCTCGTCGAGGAGGAGCTGCGCCGCAAGATCCCCCTGGCGCGCGAGGGAGGCTACATCATGCACTCCGACCACTCCTGTCCGCCCGATGTTTCGCTGGAAAGGTATTCCTGGATTCTCGATCGCGCCCGGGAGATCTTCCATGAGTGAACGAACAGTGGCAAGAACGGCAGCCTGGCTCTTCATCTGCCTCGCCCTCTGCGCATTCCTGCAAGCGGAGGAAGAAGAGGGCCAGTCCCTCACCTGGTCCCAGCTGTCCGAACTCCCCGGGACGCCCGGACTCGGCGGGCCTTTCGTGGGCGTGCACAACGGAGCCTTGATCGTGGCCGGCGGGGCCAACTTTCCCGACGCACCGCCCTGGGAAGGGGGCAGCAAGGTCTGGTACAGCGGCATCTACGTTCTCGAGGAGGATGCCGACAGGTGGCTCAAGGGATACGAGCTCGATGCTCCGCTGGCCTATGGAGCCGCCCTCTCGCTGGACGAGGGCGTACTCCTGATCGGCGGATGCGACGCCGACAAGGCCCATGATTCCGTCACCCTCCTGCAGTGGGATCTCGAGGAGAATGAGGTGGTCCGGAAATCGCTCCCTCCGCTGCCGATGCCCTTGGCCTTTCCAGCTGCCGGCCGGATCGGCTCGACGGTCTACGTGGCCGCCGGCCAGCGCTCCACCGATCCCTGCGACTGCGAGAAGGCGT
Organism: uncultured Phycisphaerales bacterium; assembly: GCA_964482235.1. Lineage (GTDB taxonomy): Bacteria > Planctomycetota > B15-G4 > B15-G4 > CAYZWU01 > CAYZWU01. The sequence goes on along the minus strand of CAYZWU010000034.1, from coordinate 7,613 downwards.
TCTTCGCTCTCGACCTGGCCAGACCCGAGGGGGAGCGGCAATGGATCGAGCTTCAAGCCTGGCCGGGTTCGTCGCGGATCAAGGCGGTGGCTGCGGTCCAGAGCCAGGGGAACGGGGAGCCCTGCTTCTACCTCTTCAGCGGCGAGGTACCGACGCGGAACGCCGAGGGAGGGATCGATCGGCGCTACGTCGAGGACGCCTATCGCTTCAATCCTGCAGCTCCGCCGGGCGAGCCGTCCTGGATCAGGGTGGCGGACCTGCCGCGGCCGGCGGCTGCCGGTTCCGCCGTCGCCGTCGGCCAGTCGCACATCGCGCTCTTCAGCGGATCCACGGGCGAGCACATCCTGGAGCCGCCTGCCGGGCAACCCGAGTTTCCCGCAAAGGTCCTGGCCTATCACACGATCACCGACACCTGGGCGGCGGCCGGACCGATGCCGCAGGGCGTTGTGACCACGGGCGCCTGCCGGCGGGACGGCAAGATCGTGATCGCCAGCGGTGAGATCAGGCCCGGCGTCCGCACCCCCATGGTCCAGGTCGCGAAGCCCGTGGCCGGCCGTTTTGCCTTCGGCTTCTGGAACACGCTGATCCTGGTCCTCTATCTGACCCTGCTGGTGGGCATGGGATTCTACTTCTCGCGCCGCGAGAAGAGTACCGACGACTTCTTCCTGGCCGGCAAGCGGATCCCCTGGTGGGCCGCCGGCCTCAGCATCTACGCGACCCAGCTCAGCGCCATCACCTTCGTGGCCACTCCGGCCATCGCCTACGGCACGAACTGGCTGATCTTTCCCACCTACTTCCTCTTTCTGCTGATGGCGCCCGTCGTGATCCGTTTCTACCTCCCCTTCTTTCGCCGCCTGAACGTGACCACGGCCTACGAGTACCTGGAGAGACGGTTCAGCGTGTCGGTCCGGCTCTTCGGGAGCCTCTCCTTCACCGTGTTCCAGCTGGGACGGATGGCCGTCGTCGTCTACCTCCCGGCCCTGGCCCTCTCGGCGATCACGGGCATGGGCATTCATTTCTGCATCGTGCTGATGGGCGTCCTGGCCACGATCTACACCGTGCTGGGCGGTATGGAGGCCGTGGTGTGGACCGACGTGATCCAGGTGTTTGTCCTTCTGGGCGGCTTTCTCATCGGGCTTCTGCTCGTGATCTTCAGCGAGGGCGGGCCGGGCGCGATCTTCGAGACGGCCCTGTCCGAAGGGAAGCTGACACTCTTCACAGGATCGATGAGCTTCACCGAGCTGGCCACGTGGTCGCTGCTGCTGGGTTCATTCGCCCTCCAGTTCGGGCCGTACACCACGGACCAGGCCGTTGTCCAGCGCTACATGACCACAAGGGACGAGAAAGCCGCCGCAAAGGGGATCTGGCTGAACGGCATCATCTCGGTGCCCAGCGGCTTCCTCTTCTTCGCCATGGGGACCTGTCTCTACATCTTCTTCAAGAACCATCCCGACCTGCTGACCGTGGGGATGCAGAACGATCAGGTCTTTCCGCTCTTCATCGCCCGGAAGCTCCCGCCCGGCATCTCGGGATTGATCATCGCCGGCATCTTCGCGGCGTCGATGTCGAGCCTCGACAGCAGCATGCACAGCATCGCCACGGCAATCACCACGGACTTCTATCGCCGCTTCAGGAAGGGAGCGACGGATCGCTCCAGCCTGCTACTGGCACGTTCGATCGTGATCTCTCTCGGAGTGCTCGCCATCGTGATGGCCTCCGTGCTGGCGAGCTTCGACATCAAGTCGCTCTTTCTCTTCTTTCAGGGATTGCTGGGGCTCCTGTCGAGCAGCCTGGTGGGGATCTTCATGCTGGCGATCTTCACCCGGCGCGCCCATGCTGCCGGGGTGCTCATCGGCGCTGTGGCGAGCATTGCCGTTCTCTTCTACGTCACCCAGTTCACGACGATCAACTTCTTTCTTTATGCCGTGATCGGGATCGTTGTCTGTGTCAGCGTGGGCTACGCGGCCAGCCTGATCCTGCCCGGGCGGACCGGGGACCTCACGGGATTGACATACGCCACGAGAGACAAGAGATGAAGAAATACCGCCTGACAGGATTGATTGCCGCCGTTCACACGCCGATGCGTGAAGACGGCTCGCTTTTTCCCGAACGGATCGACAGGCAGAACGATTTCCTGCAGCGCGACGGCGTGCAGGGAGTCTTCGTGGCAGGGACCACGGGGGAAGCCCTGTCGCTGACCGTCGACGAGCGAAAGAGCCTGACGGACCGCTGGATCGGCGCCGCCCGGGGGACGGGAATGAAGGTGATCGTCCACGTGGGGCACAACTGCCTCCCCGCCGCGCGGGAGATGGCGGCCTACGCGGAGAAGAAAGGAGCCGACGGCATCGCGGCCATGGCGCCCTTCTACTTCAAGCCCGCCTCTGTGACCGATCTTGCCGATTTCTTCGCGTCGATCGCCGCCGCTGCTCCTTCACTTCCCTTCTACTACTACGACATCCCGGCGCTGACGGGCGTGAACCTCTCCGCCAGGGAGCTGCTCGTTCAAGGTGCAGGACGCATTCCCACTTTGGCGGGCGTGAAGTACACCAACCCCGACATGGCGCAGCTCAAGGAGTGCATCGATCTCCATGATGGGGCGTTCGACATCCTGTTCGGCTGCGACGAGGCGCTTCTGGCCGGGCTGGCTCTCGGCGCCCGGGGAGCGGTGGGCAGCTCGTACAACTTTGCCGCGCCGCTCTATCACCGGATCATCGACGCATTCGACAGGGGTGAGATGGAGGCGGCCCGTGCGGAGCAGCAGAGGTCGATCAGGATGATCACGACCCTTGCCCGCCACGGTTATCTCGCCGCGGCCAAGGCGACGATGGCCCTGATCGGCGTGGACTGCGGACCGGTGCGCCTCCCGCTGAAGCCGCCCGGAGCGGAGCGGATCGCCGCTCTCGAGAAGGAGCTCGAGGAGATCGGCTTCTTCGAGTGGTCCAGGTGACGAGGCCGGCGGCTACTTTTCCACTCTCTTCACCGTGAAAAGCGCTCCGGGAACGTGCAACGTGATGGCCTGGGCCTTTCCGTTCTCGTCGAGAGCGAATTCCACGTGGCCTGCCGTCCAGCGGAAGGAGAACTTCTCGGGCGAGTTCGCAACCAGGTCCACGCGGGAGCGCTCCTTGCCGTAGAGGATGTGCAGCTGGCTGCCGTCGCTGAACACGTCGTAGGACGACCTGGAATTGGGATTCGACTTGAAGCAGCCCACGTACCCCTCGAGCGCCTTCGCGGTGAGGCTGACGGTAGGCAGCAGGCGCTCCGGCTGCTCCGGTCCGGGCTGTCGGGTTTCGGCCAGCTCGCGCACCCAGATGTTGCGGAACCGGACGGGGTTGCCGTGATCCTGGATCGAGAGCGGCAGCCTGTCGGGATGAAAGGTGTAGGGCATGACCTGGAGCCACGTGGTCGGCCCCTGGAACTCGACATCGTCCTGGACGAGGATGCCGTTGTGGAAGGCGGTCAAGCGTGCCGGACCGGCCAGCGTTCCATCGGGATGAAAACGGGGATGCCGGAAAAGGATGTCGTAGGTCTGCCACTCGCCCGGGGGGAGGCAGGCGTTCACCAGCGGGGGATGCTGCCCGTAGAGGGAGGCTGCCTGCCCGTCGGCGTACGTTTCGTTCTCGAAGGAGTCGAGGATCTGGATCTCGTAGAGTCCCATGAAAAAGATCCCGCTGTTGCCGCAGCCCTGGCCGCTTCCCCTGGCCGGCAGGGGTGCCGACCATTCCACGTGGAGCTGGATGTCGCCGAAGGATCTCTTCGTGAAAAGATCGTGTCCCGTTCCCGGGGGTGTCATGAATCCGTCGACGAGCTTCCAGGGGGCCGGATCACCCTCTTCGCCGCACCACTCGGACAGGTCCTTTCCGTTGAAGAGAACGATGGCGTCCGAGGGCGGCGGAACGGGATTGTCCTGCGGCGCCGGCGTGACAACGGGAGGATGCGGTCTGGCCGGATCGTGAACCTTCCACTGCGGCGCGGTCTGGGCCGTTGCCGTGTTGCAGAGCAGGACTCCCAGGAGAGCAAGCAGGAGGAGTGTCGGCACGATCGGTCGCAGGGAGAGGCGCTGGTCGGGTTTCATGGTAATCTGGCTGTCCATTTCGAGGACTCCTAACTTTGTGGCTCATTCGGTTTTTTGCTGCGGCGATGCCGGCCGGCAGGCCGTGAAAAAGTGCTCGAGTCCGAAAAGTTCTCTTTGCGGGCCAATAACGTTTACAACGACCTTCAAAGACGCCGCAGTGAAATCGTATAGACGTGATTTTTTACTTGGATTCGATCCGGACGTCCACACTGATTTCCATTCCCGCGATTGACAGTCCTGACGGCCTTTGCCACCATCCTCCTTTTCGAGCAGACCGCGTCAGCAGCAATCCGGCCCGGAAGCACCCGATCAGCGGCCTGCCTGAACTTGGAAGGGCCGGCGCCTTTCATCCTATACAATGCCCGGAGGATTCTGCCCATGGAGATTCGTGTCAGACGGCTGGTGTTCCTTTCTTTCTCCTTGCTGTTGGTTCTTCATCTGGCTGACGTCGCGGCCCTGGCCGGGGAAAGGGAGATCGCCATCATTCCCAGGCCCGTGAGCCTGGTGCAGCAGGACGGCGAGTTCGTGATCGACTCGAAGACCGCGATCTGCACCGATGCCGCCTCGGTCGAGATGGGGCATCTCCTCGCCATGATGCTCTTTCCGCCGACGGACATGATGCTACCCGTGACCGTCACCGCCGAGAACCGCTCCAACGCCATCTGCCTGCGCCTCGATACCGCGCTCGAGGCTCTCGGGGAGGAAGGCTACCGGCTCGATGCGTCAGGCGAGAGGGTCGTGATCCGCGCCGCGCACTGCTCCGGGATCCGTCACGGGATGCAGACGCTGCGGCAGCTTCTTCCAGAAGAGATTTTTCGCAAGGCGAAGGCGGCGGACGTGAAGTGGGTGATCCCCGCCGTGGAGATCGAGGATTTTCCGCGCTTTCAGTGGCGCGGGGCGATGCTCGACGTGTCGCGCCATTTCATGCCCAAGGAGTTCATCCTGAAATTCGTCGATCTCCTGGCCCTGCACAAGATGAACCGGCTTCAGCTTCATCTCACCGACGACCAGGGGTGGCGGATCGAGATCAAGAGGTACCCGCGCCTCACCGAGAAGGGCGCCTGGCGCAAGGAGACGGTGAAGGGGCATCTGAGCAAAAAGCCGCTGGAGTTCGACGGAAAGCCGCACGGCGGCTTCTACACCCAGGACGACATCCGGGAGATCGTGGCCTATGCCGAGCGCCTCGGCGTCGTCATCGTCCCGGAGATCGAGATGCCGGGCCACGCCCAGGCTGCCATCGCCGCCTATCCGGAGCTGGGAAACCTGGAAGAGAGGCTCCCGGTGCGCACCTTCTGGGGAGTGAACCCGAACATCTTCAACGTGGAGGAGGAGACGATCCTCTTCCTGCAGGGCGTGCTCGAGGAAGTGCTCGAGCTCTTTCCGAGCCGCTTCATCCACATCGGCGGCGACGAGGCCCGGAAGGACCAGTGGAAGGCGAGCGCCCGCGTCCAGCAGAGGATCAAGGAGCTCGGCCTGCACGACGAGCACGAGATGCAGAGCTGGTTCATCCGCCGGATGGACGCCTTTCTCAACGAGCACGGACGCCGGCTCGTGGGATGGGACGAGATCCTCGAGGGCGGTCTGGCGCCCAACGCCACGGTGATGTCGTGGCGCGGCGACAAGGGCGGCATCGCGGCCGCGAAGGCTGGGCACGACGTGGTGATGGCGCCCACCCACTCCACGTACTTCGACTACTACCAGTCGCGCGACAAGGGCGAACCGCTGGCGATCGGCGGTTTCATTCCACTGGAGAAGGTCTTTCTCTACGAACCGATTCCCGGCGAGCTCACGCCCGAGGAAGCCAAGCACATCCTGGGGATCCAGGGGCAGATCTGGACCGAGTACATCAGCCTGCCGCGGCAGGCCGAGTACATGGGCTTTCCGAGGCTGACCGCACTCGCAGAGAGGGGCTGGGCGCCTGGAGGAGACCGCGATATTGGTGCTTTCCTGGGGCGGCTTCGCACGCACCTGAAACGTCTCGACGCTCTCGATGTGAACTATCGGCCGCTGGACAGCTGGACCGTTGTGGGCGGATGGAAGTCCGGCGAGGTTAGCGAGGAGTACGGGACGGTATCCTTCGCCGTCAAGGACGCTTTCGGGGAAAGAGGGACGTACGAGGTCCGCTTCCAGTACACGGACGGGGCGCACCGGCTCGACATCCGCTGGGTGGAGCTCGAGCTGAATGGAAAGATCGTCTCTCGCGACGAGCATGACGGGACCACCGGGGGACGGGATCTGGAGAACACCTACCTTCTGAAAGTGGAAGCTCCCGTGACGGGGGCGGCAGTCGTGCTTCGGGCGTCGGTGCGAAGCGACGGAGGTGCCGATTCGAACGGCGAGGTGCGGATCAGGCGGAAGAAGGTGTCTTTCTGATTCTCGGCTGAGATCCCGATATTCGCTCCATCCACCGGGACCGGTTGTTTTTTCTCGGCTGCCTCCTATGCCATGCAGCCGGCTGTCCTGCACGCAGATCCCTGTCAGGTTGTCGAAAATGGTCTCACCAGCCTGCTGAGCACGACTGATGAGCAGTCATCCTCGCATGCGAGTCTTCGATTCCCCGATGGATAAATTAATTCCATTCGATACAATCAAGGCAATACTTCTGACACCTGCTCCCGGGGCGCCAGCCCTCCCGCTCATAGGAGAACCGATCATGTTCCGATCTCTGGTGATCTTCCTGCTGTTCTGCCCTGTCATGATCGCTGCAATGGCTGCTGAGGATGTCCGCACGAACTCCGCCCACGGTTTCCGCGACCTGACCGAATCGGGTGCCGGCCTCGATTTCCATGAGACAGGACCTTCGGAGGCGGTGCTCTCCTTCCTGGAAGATCCCCGTACACACAGGCCGGTCTTCGAAATCCGCGGTCTCGTGGGCGACCAGATCGTGATCACCTGCTCCGGCCTCGCACCGGGCTGGACGGCGCGAGCCTGGACCGGACCGGGCGCATGGCGCGCCATCCCGGTCCGCGCCTCGGTCTTCGGGCAGGAGCTCAGGCTCGTTTTCCAGCGCAGCCGGGAGCTGATAGAGCTCTTCCCACCGGACTGCAACCGATCCCGGGCCTCGGGCTACTCGTACAACGACTTTTTGAACTATGTGGGCAGTCTCCCTGTTGATCCTCGCCTGACCGTCTCGGTGATCGGAAACTCGGTGATGGACCGCCCCATCTACAAGGTGCTCTTCGACGACCTGGATGCCCGCATGCCGCCCTCCATGAAACGAACGGTTGTCATCTTCATCAGGCAGCACGGCGACGAATGGCCCCCCGGCTTCATCCTCGAGGGGATGCTCGACTACCTGCTGGGTCTCAACGGGTGGCAGCCTGATGCGGAGGTGACCGATGAGGTCAGGTGGATCATCTATCCACTGGTGAATCCCGACGGCGCGTTCCTCGACCAGCGCTACAACGCCAACGGGGTGGACCTGAACAGGGACTGGAGCGGGAACGGACCGCAGAGCTGGCAGCAGCCGGAGACCAACTTCATCCAGAGCGACCTTGCCAGCTCGCCCTATCAGGACTCGATACGCGTTTTCGGCGATCAC
>CAYZWU010000033.1:0-63482 GCA_964482235.1 uncultured Phycisphaerales bacterium | reverse complement strand
CGCGAGGCTCCCCCGAAGAGAAGACCAGAATTTACAGAAAGGATGGTACACTCCCGCCTCGACTGGGAGACGGGCGCAAAGAAGTACGCTGCCAGAGGCGTGGGCAAGGGTTCGCTGACCTGCGTCGACGGCATGCTCTACACGCTGAGCATCGACCGCCTCATGGGGTTCGTCAGGCCTTCATCGGAAAAATTCGACCTGATCAGCTCATTCAAGATCCCCAAGGGCGGCAAGGGCAAGAGCTGGGCCCATCCGGTCGTGTGCAACGGACGTCTCTACCTGCGCCACGGCGAATTCCTCTACGTCTACGATGTTGGAGGTGGAAAGGAAGGCCTGAGCCCCTGAAGATGTTGGACTGGGAACTTCTGTCGAAAGGGGCAACCAATGTCATGACGTCTCCTTTTACGCTATAATCCAGCTCACAAAGGACTTTCGGAGGCAGGCCAACTCTGATTGGAGGTCAATCATGCGATTGGGTTTCATTATTGCTGTAATGTCCCTTCTCTTCCACCTTTCCGGGATCGCGGCCACCATATACGTGCCGGACACCCACGCGACGATCCAAGCTGCCATCAACGCGTCATCCGACGGTGACACCATCATCGTGAGATCCGGTACTTACGTGGAGAATATCGACTTAATGGGAAAGGCCATCACGCTCAAGAGCGAAACGGGCCCCGGTCGCACGACGATCGATGGAAACAAGGCAGGTAGCACTGTCAAGATCCACTCGGGAGAAGGCTCCGATACCGTGCTGGAAGGTTTCACGATCACCAATGGAACGGGGCATCAGTCAGGCCCATACATTTATGGCGGCGGGATCTATTGCATGGACTCCTCTCCGACCATCACCGACAACCTCATCACCGGGAACAAGATCGAAGATGATGGTGGCGGAATATACTGCGCCGGCAGTTCGACTCCGATCATCACCAAGAACGTTATCAAAGAGAACATTGCTGAGCGTAATGGTGGTGCCATCAGCTGCGGCTACGACACCACCGCCCTGATCACGTTCAACGTCATCATGGAAAACAAATGCGACAGCTATGGAGGTGGCATCTGGTGCACCCGTTGCTCTCCCACCATCTCGAACAACCTGATCACAGGCAACTATGCCGATTATGGCGAGGGAGGCGGAATCGCCTGCCACAACGGGGTCTCCGTTGTCATTTCCGGCAACGTGATCTCGCGGAACGAAAGCGGCAGATACGGTGGCGGCATCTACTGCTGGGGCACTCCCGCCGTCATCATGGACAACATCATCGCGGGCAACGACTCGTCCACTGGCGGGGGAATCTATTGCCGGTACCGCTCCAAGGCAAAAATCATGAACAATCTAATCATGTGCAATACAGCGAGCCGCGGCGGAGGTCTCTCTTTCCTCGACGACTCCACGACCATCATTAACAACACCATCACGGCCAACAGTGCCAGCGGTTCCGGCGGCGGCCTCTACTGCGACGACTCCCATCCCGTCGTGTCGAACACGATCCTTTGGGATAACAGCGCTCCTTCGGGTCTGGAAATATATGTCGAGTCCGGATCACCTACGGTGACCTACAGCGATGTAAAGGGAGGCTGGGCCGGTACGGGCAACATCGATTCCGATCCGCTCTTTGTCGATGCCGCCCTGCTGGATTGCCACCTGACAGTCAACTCGCCATGCAAGGACAGCGGAGATAGCTCCGCTGTACCTCCAACACTTCTGAATGACTTCGAGGGCGACAGCAGGATCGCTGACGGAAACGTGGACATGGGATGCGACGAGTTTCATACCCATCTCTACAGCCTGGGCTCGGTCGAACCTGGCCGCTGGATCTCCATCAGGGTGATCGGCTCCCCGGGCGAACCGGTCGTTCTTGTTCTCGGTTCCGGGATCCAGGATCCGCCCTATCAGACCTCCTACGGCTATTTCCACCTCCAGCTTCCCATCGTGTCGCAATATCCGCTGGGTGCAGTCTCTCCCGACGGTTTCCTTTCCTTGAACTGCACGATTCCAGGATCATGGCAGCCTGGAGAGGAATATCCCTATCAAGCTCTCGTCGGCGCTCTTGTTCCGGGCTCGGAGCTGTCCAATCTCATGGTCTTGACGGTCGAATGAACCACGGACTCGCACTGCTCCGATCGCTCTTGGCTCGGGTAGAGACACTAAGGTGAAAAAGCGAATTCCTGTCCATCACGGAGATCCAGGACGACGATTTCCGACGGGGCAAGCAGCCTCATGGGCGGCCCCCACACGCCGGCTCCTCGCGACACGTAGAGAGAGGCTTGCCCCACCGCGTAATAACCTGATTTGAACCCGTTGTTTCCAAAGGCGGCGAGAAAGGTCATGGGAGGAACCTGACCTGCGTGCGTGTGGCCGGCCAGGACCAGAGTCCGGGATCGCTCTTGGAGATGAAGCGCGGCTTCCGGTCTGTGGGCAAGAAGCAGCAAGGCTCCCTCCACGCCGTTCACGGCCTTTTCCACGGCACTTCTGGCCTTCTTGCCAAAGCAATAGTCGATTCCTGCAACGGTCAGCCCCGGCACGAGGACCTCGGATTCCTGCCGCAGAAGCCTGAAATGGTAGCGCTGACAGAGATATTCGAGGAAATCGAGGCCGATGTACTGCTCGTGGTTGCCGGCCACCATGTAGACGGGTTCATCGGGAAACACCTCTCGAATCATGGCTACCTGTTTCTCGGCGCGGTCGGTGGAGTCATCGATGAGATCCCCGGCGATGAGCAGGGCATGAGGCTCTTCCTTTGCGGCCGCCTCGAGGGTGCGCCTCCACTGGTCGGCCGAGGAAATGGCACCGAGATGGGTGTCTGATATGATCGCAAGCCGCGCCTGCTGCACTCCCGGAATCGACACCTTCAATCTCGTTGCAGGGGGAGTCTCAAGGGCCGAATTAACGGCCATCCAGGAAAGAAGCAGCGAAGCGCCCACCCATGCCGTGCCCGTCATCCTGCGCACCTTCGGGGAAGCGTTCTTCATGCGACGGCGCGTGGCAAGCCAGATCAGAAGGGAAAGGCAGTCCATGAGAACCACCAGCGTCCACGCGATCGACACGAGGCCGATGAAAAAGGCCGTGGCAAGAGCCGGGACTGCCATCATTCCAACCGTCTCGTTGAGCCGAATGAGAACGATGACGGGAATGTAGCCGAATCCCAGGATGAAGCCTCCGACTCCGACCAGGGAGCGGATCTTGCCGCGTAATCCGAAGAGGGACTGCGCCCGGAAGAAGACGTGCGCCAGGACCAATGCCCATATCGAGCAGACGATTAACACAAACATATCCGGCAGGATACAGCTCTCGATCCGGAGCGCAACTCGCGGATAAAAAACAAGCGCAAGGCTCCGCACAGCCTACTATAACGGCATTGAGCGTGCAGCAATCAGCCGGCATCTTGCAGAACCGGCCAAAAACGGTATCATGGCAATACCAGTCAGACGAAAACCGCCGCACTCAGAGAGGATCGGGAAATGAACGGATTCATGATCGCGTGCGTCAGCCTCGGCGTCCTGCTTCTGGCGTCCGCCGCACCGGGTGCGACGTGGATCGTCAAGCCCGATGGGACAGGTGATTTCATCACGATACAGGATGCCATCGACTCTGCATCCAACGGCGATGAGATCCTCCTCACCGACGGGACCTTCACAGGTGTGGGCAACAGGGACATCGAATTCAAGGGAAAGGCGCTCACCATCAGGTCGGAAAGCGGCAACCGCACGGCCTGCATCGTCGATGCCGAGGGGATTCCCGGTGTTCCGCAGCGCTGCTTCGATTTTCGTTCCGACGAAGGCAACGACTCGATCGTGCGGGACATCACCGTCACGGGCGGCACGACGGACGACTGCTGAGGCGATGCCTCGGGCGGCGGAGTACGCTGCCAGGACGGCTCTTCACCTTCCCTGATCAACATCCTCTTCGTCGACAACAACACCTGCGGCAGCGGCGGCGCCGTGGACAGCGGAACGGGCTCGGTGTTCATCGACGGCTGCAAGTTCATCAGCAACTCGGCGATCGACCTGAACGGCTACGGGAGCGGAAGCGGCGGCGCGATCTGCAACAACGGCAATGCGACGATCATCAACTGCATCTTCGACGGCAACTGGACAGGAACGACGAACGGTATGGGCGGCGCGATCTGCAACTTCCAGGGGACGCCTCTCATCGCCAACTGCCTTTTCGTGAACTGCTCGAGCAACCTCGGCGGCGGGGTCTGCTTCGCCAAGTACAACGAGGGATCGCTCACGAACTGCACCTTCTGCGCCAACAGCGCCTCGTCGGGCGCCGGTGTGGGCCTCTACTATGCGTCCACGGTCACCATTCTGAACACGATCATCGCCTTCAGCCCTCAGGGAGAAGCCGTGGCCGGAACAGGCGTCAAGACCCTGTCTCACTGCAACCTCCATGGCAACTCCGGCGGCGACTGGGTGGGAGACATCGCCGGCCAGCTCGGCACCAACGGGAACATCTCGGCCGATCCTCTCTTTGCCGATGCATCGGGCGGCGACTGCCACCTGACGTGGGACTCGCCTTGTCGTGACGGCGGGGACAATCACTCCGTGCCGGCCGGCCTTCTCGAAGATTTCGAAGGCGATCCGCGTTTCGCTGCAGGCACGGTCGACATGGGTGCCGACGAGTTCTTCTACCATCTCTATCACACCGGATCGCTCGTCCCCGGCCGGACCATTACACTCAAGGTTGTCGGCGCACCCGCCATGCCCGTGATTCTCGGTGTTGGCTCAGGAATCCAGGATCCTCCTCTTCCGACGAATCACGGCGATCTCCATCTCACCCTTCCCCTTGCGGCTCAGATTCCCATGGGCAGCATCGGATCGACGGGTCTGCTCGTCTTTCCAGCCACTGTTCCGTCCACATGGGTACCCGGCGAGGCACATCCCTTTCAGGGCCTCGTGGGATCGTGGGGCGGGATCTACACGCGCCTCACCAATCTCATGGTTCTGGTCGCGGAGTGAAGCAAGGCATCAGACCGACTTCCTCGTAGCGGTGAAGGCCGGACGCCGATAATCCTTTGCCCCGGAGAATTCCAGTAGGTAACATCGCGGCAAACAGGAATATAAACCAGCTCATCCTGCCGAAGGAATTCATATGAACCGAAAAGAATCCCTCGATAAATGCCGGACCCCATTCTCCTGACAGTGACCGCGGACTCATCACCCGGATCGCTCTCGACTACTGGGAAGGCCTGAAGGGGCTCTTCACCTGCCCGCGCGAGATCTGGTTCGCATTCGTGATCAAGGTGCTCGAGAGCCTCTGCTACTTCTCGTCCGTCCTCGTGCTCATGGCTTTTCTCACCCAGGACATGGGACTCGACGACGTGACGGCCGGGACGATCTTCGGCATCTTCTCGGCATCGATGTCGTTCTTCATGCTCTTCGTCGGCTTCATCGCCGACAGCCTCGGCATCAAGAAGGCGCTCATCGTGGGGCTGTTCATCGCCCTGGCCGGGCGGCTCTCGATCACCTTCACCGTCGAGCCCTGGATCGTCTATCCCGGTCTCTTCTTCCTCTCGGTGGGTTTTGCCTTCATGATTCCGCTTCTCGCCGCGGCGGTGAAGCTCTTCAGCACGAGGAGGGCGCAGAAGTACGCCTTCTCCTGGTACTACGTGGTGATGAACGTGGGCAGCCTAATCGCCGGGCTGAGCCTCGACTGGCTGCGCACGACCTTCACCGAAAAGATCTCCTTCTCCCTGCTGGGCACGGAGCTCGCCATCCGGCCGCAGCAGATAATCTTCTTCGTGGCCGTGCTGTCGACCCTGGTCTCGCTCTTCCTCGTATTCTTCTTCATCCGCTCCCGCGTCCCCGTCGACGAGGAGGAATCCGGCGGTCCGGACAGCGATGACGAGAAATCGAAGGAAAACCCGGACGAAAGACCGGACGCGGACGATTCCGAGGACAACCCCGAGGAACGCAAGTCGGCGTGGCGCGTGATGCGCGAGGTGACGAGCGAGAAGGTCTTCTGGATCTTCATCGTCTTCATCTTTCTCCTGGTGCTGGTGAAGATGATCTTCCAGTACAACCACTCCCTCTATCCCCTCTACATGGAAAGGATCGGGCTCAAGGAATGGACCGGCCGCCTCTACGCGATCAATCCGCTCATCGTCATCTTCCTCGTTCCGGTGATGACGGCCGTGACGGGCAGGATGAAGGGGTTCAACGTGATCCTCGTGGGCAGCTTCATCGCCGCCGGATCGGTCTTCTGCCTGGCGCTCGGCGAATCGATCCTCCTCGTCGTCCTCTTCCAGGTCGTCCTATCCCTCGGCGAGGCGATCTACTCGCCGCGCGTCTACGACTACACGGCCAGCATCGCACCGCCTGGAAAGGAGGCGAGCTACATGGCCTACTCCAAGGCACCCATGTTCTTCGCCAAGGTGGCGGCGGGGCCGGCCACGGGCCTGCTTCTCGTCAACCTCTGCCCCTCCGAGGGTACGCGTGACACCGAGCTCATGTGGATCATCGTGGGCGCCTCGACCATGCTCTCGCCGATCACGCTCCTCCTCGGCCGGAGGTGGCTCGACGTGGAGAATCGCAGGAAGGCTTCAGCGCAATAGACTGAAATATTTACATTTATTGTCCCAAGCGATATGCGTCGATGCTATGAAAAGGCGAAGTGGCCCTGTTTTGCACGTTTCAACTGTCAAAGGGAAATGGCCGCCCCCCAAGGAACAGCCCACCCTGGAATTGAAGAGTTCCTTATCGAGGTGATTCCATGATCATCATTTGCAAGCGAAGCGCCGTCGAGGCGCAGATCAAGGACGTCGAGAACAAGATTCGCGAGCTCGGTCTGGACGTGCACCGGTCGGACGGTGTCGATCACACCGTCCTCGGCGTGGTGGGCGACCGCAGCAGGATCGACCAGCACCAGTTTGCTCTCCTGCCGGCCGTCCGCGACGTGGTCCTCGTGTCGTCGCCCTACAAGCTGGCGGGACGGGACTTCCATCCCGACGACACGATCGTCTACGTCGAAGATATCCCCGTCGGAGGCGGGGAGGTCGTGGTGATGGCCGGCCCTTGCGCCGTGGAGAGCACCGAGCAGGTCGAAACCATAGCAGCGCATGTATCCCGGAGCGGCGCCCGCCTGTTGAGGGGAGGCGCCTTCAAGCCGCGGACCTCGCCCTATTCCTTTCAGGGTCTCGGCGAGGCGGGTCTGAAGATGATGCGCGAGGCGGCTGACAAGCACGACCTCGCCGTTGTCACCGAGGTGATGACCATCGAGCAGATAGACCTGGTCTCCGAGTACGCCGACCTGCTCCAGATCGGCGCGCGCAACATGCGGAACTTTCCACTGCTGACAAAGCTCGGCAAGATCAAGAAACCGGTCCTCCTCAAGCGAGGGCTATCGGCGACCGTCGAGGACTGGCTGATGAGCGCCGAGTACGTCCTGGCTTCCGGGAACTCCAACGTCATTCTCTGCGAGCGGGGAATCCGGACCTTCGAGACGATGACCCGCAACACCCTGGATCTCTCGGCCGTTCCGGTGATCAAGCATCTCTCCCACCTCCCGATCATCGTTGATCCGAGCCACGGGGTTGGAGATAGGCGATTCGTGGCTCCCATGGCCCGGGCGGCCGTGGCGGCAGGTGCCGACGGAATCATGGTGGAAGTCCATCCTTCCCCTGACGACGCCCTTTCCGACGGCCCGCAGTCTCTCACTCTCGATCAGTTCACCTCGCTCGTGAACCGCTGCCGCATCATCGCGACAACCCTCGGGAGACGGATCGTGATGGAGGACAGCGATGACAGGTAAGAAGCTGGTCGTCATCGGCGGCGGGCTCATCGGAGGCTCCCTCTGCCTGGCTCACAAGCGCCGGCGTCCCGCATGGGAGATCACGTGCATCGACCTGCCGGACCGGCTCGCCTCGATCGAACAGGCCGGAGTGGCCGATCACGTCGGGACGATCGAGGATGCGCCTCCCTTTCTCGAAGCGTGCGACCTCGTGGTTCTCGCGACGCCGGTGGAAGTGATCCTCGACATGCTGGATACCATTGCGCCTCATCTTGCACCGGGCACCATCGTCACCGACGTGGGCAGCACGAAGACCGAGATCACCGGCAAGGCGAAAGCGATCCTTCCAGAGGGCGTCCACTTCATCGGCGGCCATCCCATGGCAGGAGCCGAGTTCTCGGGCATCGAGGCCGCGGATCCTCTCCTGTTCAACGGCCGCGTCTTCATGCTCTGCCCTCAGCAGGACACGCCGGCCGACGCCCTTCTTTTCCTCATCGACATCGTCGAGGATCTCAACGGGCGTCCCGTCACGATCGAGCCCGTCGAGCACGACAGGATCATGGCCACGGTGAGCCACATGCCTCATCTGCTTGCCATCGCCCTGATGCATGCGGCGCTCGAGGACGACGCAGCCCACGGGATGCTCGGCAAGGTCGCCGGTCAGGGATTCCTGGACGTGACGCGCATCGCCGCCTCCGAATTCGGCATCTGGGGCGGCATCCTGAAGACCAACAAGAAGGCGATACTCGCTGCCGTCGATCAGCTCGAGCGGAGTCTTGCGATCATTCGCGGGGTGGTCGAGCGGGAGGACGCGGCCAAGCTCTGGCACGAGGTGAGCCAGGAGCGCCGCCGCATGGACCTGAGCCGTTCCTTGCGCATGCGCGGCACCGACCTGAGAAAGAACATCGATTCCTGCGACGAGGAGGTGCTCAAGGCGCTGGGCAGAAGGCTTGCCGCGGTTCGCAAGATCGGGAAGCTCAAGAAGAACCGCAACGCGCCGGTATACGATCCCGATCGGGAACGCCGTCTGATGAAGGACCGGTATCAATGGGGAAGCGCCCTGGGCATACCGAGGGAGCTGACGGAATCGCTCTTCTCGCTGGTCATGTCCCACAGCAAGAAGATGCAGTCCGATCTGGTAGAATGAGATCGCTGAACGTGCCCTCAAGCGGGTAGAATCGGCTTTCATTCGACTTGTCGCTGCAAGGAGTGATCCATGCGAAAACTCTTCTTTCTTGCTGCTCTCGCCTTCCTCGTCTCTCTCCAGGCTCATCCCCGGGAAAATGAATCCCCGGCAGAAACGGAACAGAAAGCGCAGCGGATGGAGTGGTTCGAGAAGGCCAGGCTCGGCATCTTCATCCACTGGGGGATCTACGCCGTCGACGGGATCGACGAGTCGTGGTCGTTCTACAACGGCTACGTCTCCTACGGGGATTACATGAAGCAGCTCGACCGCTTCACAGCGTCGCGCTACGATCCCGAGGCGTGGGCCGACCTGATCGCGAAGAGCGGGGCACGTTACGCCGTGCTCACAGCCAAGCACCACGACGGCGTGGCGCTCTGGGACAGCACGTACAGCGACCTGAACGTGGTGGACAAAACGCCGGCCGGGCGCGACCTGATCACCCCCTTCTGCCGGGCGCTCAGGAAGAAGGGGCTGAAGGTGGGGCTCTACTTTTCGCACCTCGACTGGTCGCACCCCGACTACCCGATTCTCACCCGCAACTCGAAACGATACGGCGACGATCCCGAACGCTGGGCCAGGTTCCTTGCCTTCCAGCGAGGCCAGATCGAGGAGATCGCCGCGCTCTTCAAGCCCGACCTCCTCTGGTTCGACGGCGACTGGGATTTCAGCGCCGAGAAGTGGAAGGCCGGGGAGCTTCGCCTTGCCATCGATCAGTGGCTGCCCGGCGTCATCGTCAACTCCCGCCTCAATGGATACGGCGACTATGCGACGCCCGAGCAGGGCGTGCCCGTCACCCGCCCGAAGGACCGTTGGTGGGAGCTCTGCATGACGATGAACGATTCGTGGGGCTTTCAGCACAACGACGACAACTACAAGACACCCAACCAGATCATCCGCATCTTCGTGGACTGCATCGCCATGGGCGGCAACCTGCTGCTCGATATCGGGCCGAAGGAGGACGGCACCATCCCCGGGGAGCAGACCGCCATTCTGGAAGAGCTCGGGCAATGGGTGAAGAAACACCGCGAGGCGGTATACGGGACACGGGCGGGCCTTCCGCCCGGCCACTTCTACGGCCCCACCTCGCTCTCCGCCGACGGCCGGATCCTCTATCTCTACGTCCTGCACGAACCGAAGGGCCCCATCGTTCTCAAGGGGATCAAGAACAGGATCAACCGCATCTGGGTGGTGGGCAACGGCACGAAGCTGTCATGGAAGGTGATGATGAAGCAGTACTGGAGCGCCGTGCCGGGCCTGATCTACATCGACGTGCCCGAGAAGGTCCTCGACGATCAGGTCACTGTCCTGGCCGTCCTCCTCGACGGAAAAGCCGACCTCTATCGAAAGGACGGGCAGACGATCGAGAGCAACTGAGCCGTCTACTCGCCGGGCACGATCCTCACGCGGACTTCGGTCTCGCTCTCGATCCAGAGAAAGACGATCAGATCGGTTCCATCCAGCTCGTGTAGAATGCCGATCTCCCCATCGTCGAATTTCTTCCCGTTCACGAAGATCCGCGCCTCTTCGGCGTTCCAGTTCCTGACGAAGAAGGCGGGATTGACGATGGGCGAATCCTTGCTGCCCGACAGGGTGAACTCGACGGGCCGGGCGGATTCGGCGGAGCTGGTCAGCTGATAGCATCTCCGGCTGCGATCGAAGCCGCCGGACACGACCTCCGAGCCGGCGACGGTCAATTCGGGGGCAAACGCCCATGACCGGCCGAACCCGATCAACTGCTCCATCTTCATACCGTTCATCCCGTAGAGCCCGCACCAGTAGCAACGATCCCCCTCCTCGTGTATGACCGGATCGGAGATGGGAAAGCTCGTGGCGTGGGACGGGCGATCGTCCGTTCGCGTGGTCCTCCCGTCGCACCGGGCCTGCCCCACGGGAAAGTGGTTGCATCCCCTGGCTCTGTCGTAGGAGCTCAGGCCGTTGTGCCTGAGGTGCATCCTGTTGCCCGGCTCGAAGCAGATGAAGGGCTTGTACCTCGATTTGAAGCTGTACTGCTGAATGGTGAACGGCTTGGCGTTGTCCCAGCTGAAGGGGCCGTAAGGGGGACGGTTCGGGTCCTCGACGAAGAGCATCCCGCTCCGGTTGCCGTCGTAGTCGGCCACCTGGGCCACCTCCTTTTCCAGAAGATCGGACACCTTCTGCCCCGGATGCAGCAAAGCGAGAGTCTCCTGGAACTGCCGGGGCTGGCCGAGCGATCCCTTTTTCCACGACACCCTCCGGATCCCGGCCGCATCGGGATAGAGATAGTAGTATTCGTCGATCCAGCACTCCCAGCCGGTCTTCGGATCGGGGCGCCAGGTGGTGTCATGGGCGCTGACAAGGGCGTACCGCCAGTGCACCACCACGCGGGCGCCCGAGTTCTCGATGATCCGGACGTGGGAGAAGCGGCAGTGCCTGTCCTGCATGTGCTCGAAGCAGCCCTGCTTGTCGGCGTCGCCATGTTCCCAGGCCTCGACGCTCTGGTCCGTCATCCAGTTCCCGTCCTCCGAGATCCACGATGCGGCATAGCGGATCCCCCTCCAGAAGGCCACCTTGACCGGCGACCTCTCGAAGCAGACGACCACATCGGGATCCTGCTCCACGGGCCACAGGTTGTCCCATCCGGGATAGTACTTCAGCTTCGTGTAGAAGGCGCCGAAGCGGCCGGGGTGCTTCTCGATGGCGGGCAGTCTTCTGGGACCGATGTCAGGGATCTGTGCAGGGCAGGATCTGAATTCATCCCTGATCTGCCTCGCGTCCAGCGCCTTGTCGAAGACCTTGATCTCGTCGATGATGCCGTCGATTCCATAGTAGGCGGCCACCGTCCCCCAGGTGCGGTGAATGTCCGAGGGCTTGCCCGGGCTCGCCACCATCCCGATCCGGAGCTCCGAGCCGGCGGGAAAGGCGACCTTCCCCTCGATCGGGGTGGAAACAACCAGCTGTCCGTCGAGATAGAGCTGAAGGCTTTTCCCGGCGCGATAGACGCCGACGACATGCACCCACCTGCGGAGAGGAATCGTACCGGCTTCGCTCGTGCAGGCAGCCCACTCGCCGCCCATGGCGCCCTGCAGGGAAACCTCGCCGTGCGAACCCAGCATCAGACGATAGCCCTCGACCTCGCCGGTCTCCGTGGTGAGGAGAGGACAGAAGTTCCAGGGGTAGCAGCCCAGCGCGACCCAGCCCGCGACGGTGAACTCGTCGCCAAGGGCGGCCGGACTGCCGGCCTTGCGCCTCAGGCAGGTCGTGAAACCGTCGAGCCGCAGGCCGAGCCCCTTGATTCCACTGGCAACGGCGGTGTTGCCCTCGAGGATGTCCTCGACGCCGCCGACGACCTCGACTGTGGTCGTCTCGCCGGTCTTCTCGAAATCCCAGTACAGGACAGGATCCTCGGTCCACGCTGCACCCGGAAAGCCCAACAGGAACAGGATAGCAAACAGTATCGCTAGCTTCGCCACTTCAGACTCCCTACCAGAACGTGATTGCCAGACTCTCGATTATCCTGGCGGAGCAGCTGGAAGGCCAGATCGAATCAGGCAGGAAATCATCACGATCACGCGGTCAGTGCCGTGTCTTCTTGTTCTCTTTCAGCCGACGCTTGTTTCCAATCCAGCAGGTCAGCCCGATGCTGTCGAAGTGATCGAGGAGGGGTAGTATCCATTTCCTGGTCGTATCGAACCGTTCGCGCAGTGCCGTGAAGTTCACTTCATTGTATTTCCTGAGGATCTCGACGACGGCCTCGCGCATCGCCTCGTATATGGAGGAATGAAACAGGTAGGCGCCGACAGCGACAAGCCTTTTCGACTCGACCATGAACCTGACAACGGATTCCGCTTCCTTCACGGTGAGGTTCTCCTCGCCGGCCATCGCTTCGACGAAGTATCTATGCATGGGAGGCTTGGCGCCGCTCTCCCGGACCTTGTCCTCGATCCTGTCCATCAAGGAGGCATGTCCCGTCGGATCGGGAATGAAGCCGGCTCGCCTGACAAGGCCGCCCTTGGCGGTCTCGACTAGGCCCCGCACCTTCATGGCATCGAGGAGCCCGGTCAACTGCCGCCCCGCGAGTCCGAGCAGTTTCTGAACCGATTTCATGTCGAGAAAGGGAGTGAGAGGGGCCAGCCTGTGCTGTTCTTCGAGATAGAGGACGATCTTCCCGGAGAGACGGTCGAAATTCTTTCTGTGCATGAACAGGTTCTGCTGAATCTCGCTGATGCCGTTCGTCTCCCTCAGGGCGCAGACCGCCGCGGCAACCTGGTCGATCGAGACGTTGAGCTCCCAGGCAATGTCCTTCAACGAGAAGAAGAGATCCGGCCGGCCTTCCGCCTCAACCAGGATCATGGCCTGCAGATCACCGAGGCTCTCGCGCCTGTCCGAGACCCGATCAACGACGTTCTTCTTGAAGCGCTTCAGCTTGCGGGGCGTCAGGCCTACGATCAAACCTCCGCCGACGGTGATCATCGGGGAGTGAATCCGCACGATGAAGCGATCGCCGGGAACAACGACGAGGGGAACCCTCAACCGCAGCTGGACCAGGGCGGTTTCGCCCGGTTCGATGACCTCCTTGTCCAGGAGGACGATGCGGGCCAGGACCTCGGCGGTTCCTGTGTGAATCCTGACGTCGGCCATGTTCTTGAGCAGCAGCCCGGCATTCCGGCTCAAGTGGAACACCGCCTCGAAAAAACGAACGCTTCTGAAGGAACCAGGCGCCGCCACCACGTCGCCGCGCCTCAACGATCGGTAATCCACGTCAGAGATGTTGAGTGCGGTCCGATTGCCGGCTCTTGCCTCGTCGCAGGAGCGGCTACAGAACTGGATGGTGCGGATTTTCCCCCGCGCATCATGGGGAAAGACCTCAACGAGGTCGCCCACTTTCGCTGTTCCGCTCACTGGGACACCTGTCACCACCGTACCGAATCCGTTCATCGTGAAGGCACGCTGGATCGGCATCCGGAAAGCGCCGGAATTCCTCTCCGGATCGGTCGACGTGATGACGCTCTCCAAGGCAAATCGCAGACGATCGATCCCTTCTCCGGTGAGGGACGAAACCGAAACGACCGGAGCGTCTTCGAGGAAGGTGCCCTGCACCAGATCGCGAACATCCTCGGTCGCCAGTTCGAGCATCTCCTGATCCACGAGATCGATCTTGGACAGGGCGATCACACCCTTCGTGATGCCCAGATGGGCCATGATCGTCAGATGTTCGCGCGTCTGGGGCATGACGCCGTCGTCAGCCGCCACGACGAGAAGCACCAGGTCCATGGACGTGGCTCCAGCCACCATGTTCTTGATGAAGCGCTCATGCCCGGGCACATCGATGATGCCGACCCTGAGCCCGTTGGAGATCTCGAAGTCGGCGTATCCCAGGTCGATCGTCATCCCCCTCTCCTGCTCCTCCTTGAGATGATCCGGGTGAGTGCCTGTCAGCCGGTATATCAACGCGGATTTTCCGTGATCGATGTGACCGGCCGTCCCCAGAGTGATGTTTTGAATCCTCATGGTTAAACTCCTGATTGGAAACGTGTCCGGTCATGCCACGGGTTCACGCGGCTGTGCTGCAGGCTTCTTCGCTCTCTTTTTTCCTTTCCTCCTTTCCTCCTCCTCGGTGAGCACTCTGACGGTGTGCTCGATCTCCTCGGTAGTGACCTCCTTTCTCAGCTCCTCCAGTTCCCGCATCACCCTTGCGAACTTCTGCCCTTCGGCCGCGCTGATCCACTCCAGCTGAAGCCGTTCGGGCCGGATTCCCAGCCGTTCCAGCTTGTCCCAGAGCCGGTCCACTCGCTTCTGCGTCCAGGTGACGGCGTCAATGTAGTGGCAGTCCGAGTAGTGGCATCCCGAGACGAGAACGAGAGGCGCTCCGCGCTTGAAGGCATGGAGCACGAACTTGCTGTCCACACGTCCCGAGCACATCGTCCGGATCAACCGGACAGAGGGCGGATACTGCAGGCGCGCCGTGCCGGCGCCGTCGCCGCCCGCGTAGGAGCACCAGTTGCAGGCGAAAGCCACGATCTTGTCCTCGAGGGCGGCCCTGTCCTCGGTCAGGGCATCTACCTGGGCCATGAGCTGCTCGTCCGTGAAATGCCTCATCGTGATGGCGCCGGACGGGCAGTCCGCGCCGCAGGTCCCGCAGCCGGCGCAGGAGGCGTCGATGACAACGGGAAGGATGCCCTTCTTCCTGTCCGGTTTGGTGATGGCGTTGTATGGGCAGACCTTGGAACACATACCGCAAAGGGTGCACTCCTCTTCATTGATCCTGGACGTGATCGCCTCGATATGAACCCTGCCCGCGTTCAGGAGGCTTCCCGCCTGCGCCGCCGCGGCGAGAGCCTGGGTGACCGAATCCTTGACATCCTTCGGCGACTCGGCGCAGCCAGCGAAGAAGACCCCCTTCGTGGGAGCATCAACGGGGCGGAGCTTGGGGTGGGCCTCCATAAAGAAACCGTCCGACGTGCGCGAAAGAGTCAGGAGTCGCTGGACCAGATCCGAATCCCGGCGCGGCTCCACTCCGACCGAAAGAACCACCATTTCCACTTCATGAACCTTGATCCCACCGTTCTCCCGGTCTTCCACGGAGAGGATCAGGTTCCTGTTCTCCGGATTCTCCCGGATCTCTCCCGGAATGCCTCTGATGTACTGGACCCCCTCTTCCTTGCTGCGCATGTAGAGGTCCTCGAATCCCTTGCCGAAGGCGCGGATATCCATGTAGAAGACCTTGCAGACGATATCGGGATAGTGATCGGACAGCAGCAGGGTGTCCTTCACCGTGTTCATGCAGCAGATATTGCCGCAGTAGGGATGTCCGTTGTTCCGGGTGCGGGAGCCGACGCACTGGATGAAGGCGACCGAAGCCGGCCGCTTCCGGTCGGTCGGGCGGATGAAATGTCCTTCCGTGGGGCCGCCGGCGCAGATCAGGCGCTCGAATTCCATGCTGGTGACAACGTTCTCGAAACGGGTGTAGCCGAATTCATCGAGTCGCGTGGGATCGTAGACGTCCATTCCCGTGGCCACGATGATGGCCCCCACCTCGTATTCCTCGATGCGGTCCTGCATGTCGTAGTCGATGCACTTCTTCTCGCAGGCAGCCATGCACTTGCCACAGGCGATGGGATTGGTACCGAGGCAGTCGTCCATGTTCAGCACGTAGGAGGAAGGCACGGCCTGGGGAAAGGGGATGAAGATGGCTCTTCGCGAC
This sequence comes from uncultured Phycisphaerales bacterium, assembly GCA_964482235.1. Taxonomy (GTDB): domain Bacteria; phylum Planctomycetota; class B15-G4; order B15-G4; family CAYZWU01; genus CAYZWU01. The sequence continues at coordinate 47,381 of CAYZWU010000033.1, read as the reverse complement.
GAGAATCCTTGCTGGTATTCGTCCGGTATGGCCACGGGACAGGCAGTGGCACAATCCCCGCAGGCCGTGCATTCCTCCTCGATGACGTATCGGGCCTTTCGCCGCACCTTGACCTGGAAGTTTCCCACGTATCCCGACACGCTTCCGACTTCGCTGTGAGTCATGAGCTCGACCCTGGGATGCCGACCGACATCCATCATCTTGGGGCCGAGAATTCATATGCTGCAGTCCATGGTGGGATAGGTCTTGTCCAGGGCCGCCATGATCCCGCCTATGGTTGGCTCTTTCTCCACGAGGAATACCTGGTGGCCGCTGTCGCCCAGGGCCAGGGCGGCCTGGATGCCGGCCACGCCGCCCCCGATCACGAGGCAGGCCTGGGTTACCGGCACCTCGGCTTCCTCCTGGGCTTCGAGATGGCGGGCCCGGAAGACCGCGCTCTTGACCAGGTCCTTGGCCTTTTCCGTTGCCGCGTCCTTCTCGTTCTGGTGGACCCAGCTGCAGTGCTCGCGAAGATTGGCCATCTCCATGAGATAAGGATTCAGGCCCGCCTCGGCGACGCAGTTGCGAAAGGTGGGCTCATGGATCTTTGGCGTGCACGAGGCGACCACCACGCGGTTGAGCTTGTGCTCCATGATGGCGGTCTTGATCTCGTTCTGGCCCGGATCGGCGCAGGTGTACCTGTTCCTGACGACGGCCGCCACATCTTCGAGAGTTTTCGAGAACTCGGCCACGGCGGCCATGTCGACCGTTCCGGCGATATTGAGTCCGCAATCGCAGACAAAGACCCCTATTCTGATTTCGTTGTCAAGCATTAGTAGCTCTCCTTCCCATACGGTTTCGGTTTCGATGGGACGAACGACTCCTGCCGCAGCCTGGACAGGCGCGGCAGGACCGTCGCCCAGGATGGACCATCAGCGGGAGCTGCATTCAGGAAGGAGGAAGTTCTGGGAGGATCAGGTCAGGAATTATGGAGTGGGGAAAAGGAATCCGTATACCGTTCCATGATACCCCAGGAAGCTCCTGCCTTCCAATTGCATTGGAGTGCGCAGCCTTTGCGCATTAACAGGCAGCTTCCTGCGTCAGGTCCGGCCTGGATCATTCGGCACCTTGCGGCCGAGAATCATGGAAATCACCCCCTCTCGAGGCATCAAGATCATCGGGTGAAAGGCCGTCTCTATACTCGAGATATCATCTCGATCCGGCACTTGTAACAGAGACGTGGCTGGAAATCAAAGGGGAAGGGAGATTCCATACCTGATTCAGGCTGCTCCATCACTGAGAAGAGCCGAGGAGATGCAAAAAGGAAAGCCCAAGGCTCACGGCTTGACGGCAGGAGTCGAGCGCCCTATTCTTGTTAATCACCACATTCTGAGAGAGAGATGAAGAAAACAGCTGCAATCATTCTGATCCTGCTGGTTCTCTGCGCCGGCGAGAGGTGCAGGGCGGATCAAGCCGCCGACATCCGCGCCGCACACGAGACCGAGTTCGAGGTCACGGCTCTTCACATCAGGGATCTCTCGCCGGCCCATGCCGGTTATTCGAGGCTTCGGGCAGAAGCCTTGCACAGCGAGGCGCTGATCCTCGAAACCGATCGCGATCCGGTCGATGTCCTCCTGCGCCGCACGCGGGCGCTTCTCGAAAAGCTGGAGTCGATGGACAATGCTCCGGATCTGGAACCCGCTTCCCGCGAGCTGGACGAGCTTGCCTCGGAACAGAAGCAGGTACCTGTTTCCGATCTCGAGAAGAGAAAGAAGCTCTTTCTTCATCTGTGCGAGCTGCGGCGGCGCATCGCCCTGAAGAACCCGCTCCTCGATTTCGATCGAATCGTGCTCCTCACGAAGCATCGTCCAGGCAGGGGCGACCACCACATGGTCGACCAGTATTACGGCTTCAATGCCAGGCCGGGCGGAAGGCCGCTCGTGCTGGCCGACCCGTTCGGCGGCGAGCCGCAGGCAATGGACCTTCTGAGCGATTCGGTCGTTGCCACGGGCAGGCTGAAAGGCCGCAAGCTGGAGGGCGGTGTTTTCAACACGCTCGATCTGGATTACGACGGAAAGAGCCTGCTCTTCGCCTGGTCGGAGTGCGGCCAGCCGCCTGCCGATGCGGCCTGGGAGGGGCAGCCGTGGTCGAAAGAGCTGGCGGAAAAATGGAAGAAACCCTTCTATTTCTGGCATCCGCGCACGGTGTACCACATCTTCAAGGTCGGCGTCGACGGAAGCGGCTTGACGCAGCTCACCGATGGAATGTGGAACGATTTCGATCCCTGTTTCCTGCCCAGCGGCCGGATCGTGTTCGTCTCGGAACGGCGCGGCGGTTTTCTCCGCTGCGGGGGCAACCGGCCGAATCCCAGCTACACCCTGTTCGGGATGATGCCTGACGGCAGCGACATCATCACGCTCAGCTACCATGAGACGAACGAGTGGAATCCCAGCGTCACCAACAACGGCATGATCGCCTACACGCGCTGGGACTATGTCGACCGCGACAACGACATCGCCCACCACATCTGGCTCTGCTTTCCCGATGGAAGAGATCCCCGCAGCCTTCACGGCAACTACCCCGTGTCGCGGGAAGCCCGCCCCTGGATGGAGCTTTCCATCAGGGCGATTCCGGGATCGCACAGGTTCGTCGCCCTTGCCGCTCCGCATCACGGTTACAACTATGGATCGATGATCCTCATCGATCAGAGCGTCGAGGACGACAACGCCATGAGCCAGCTCAGGCGCATCACGCCCGAGGTGCTGTTTCCGGAATCGGAAAAAGCGCCTGGCGTGCCCCACGGGAAGGGTGCGCACAGGCCGGCCGGCGAAGTCTACGGATCGCCCTGGCCGCTGAGCGAGGAATTTTTCCTGTGCGTCTACGATCCCGCAATGCGCCATTACGGGCTCTATCTCGTGGATTGTTTCGGCAACAGGATCTTCCTGTACAGGGATCCGGAGGCCGCGTGCCTCGATCCGATACCGCTCCGTCCGCGGTCGCGACCACACGTGATCCCCGTGCAGACCTATCAGGCGATAGCCGACCGAAGCGGCGGGGTTGAAGGAAAATCCACGATCGCGGTGATGAATATCTACGAATCCGATTCCGAATGGCCGGCCGGAACGAGGATCGATTCGCTGCGGATCGTCCAGCTCTTTCCGAAAGCAACGTACCACCTGGATATTCCCGAGATCGGCGCCGGCAATGAATCGCTGGCCCGAGGCGTTCTGGGGACCGTTCCCGTCGAAAAAGACGGCAGTGTTCACTTCGAGGCCCCGGCCGGCGTTCCACTGTACTTCCAGGCACTGGACGAGAACGGGCTGGCCGTTCAGTCGATGAGGTCGGCCACCTACCTTCACGAAGGAGAGAGGCTGTCCTGCGTCGGATGTCACGAGCCGAAATCCAGGTCCTCGATCAATGACATGCCGGCGATCCCGCTTGCCCTGACGAGGCCGCCGGCAAAGCCCGCGCCCGGGCCCGAGGGATCGCATCCGCTCTCTTTTCCGCGGCTGGTTCAACCGGTTCTCGACCGGTCCTGCGTCGCCTGCCACAGCGAGGAACCGTCTGCGCCCAGCCTGGCAGGAGACAGCTTCGGGCAGCACGGCTGGTCCGAGGCGTTCCACACGCTCAGTCGGTTTTCATGGTCTCTCAGCGGCGGCAACGGCATCATCTCGGTCAACGGATCGCGATCGATCCCCGGAAAGATCGGTGCGCGTGCGTCCAAGCTGTACCAACTTCTTGGCAAGGGACATCACGAGGTCGTCCTGTCGGATGAGGAGATGCGCCGCATCGTGATCTGGCTCGACTGCAACAGCAATTTCTACGGTGCCTATCTCGATATCGAGAAGCAGGCTCGTGGCGAACTCGTTCTACCGAGCCTGCAGTGAGGCGGCTCGCAAGGGAAAGCCGATATCGTCACGGCTGGCACCCTCTTCCCCCGAAGTGATCGATTCCCCTTGATTGCTGCTGAAAGAAGGAAGAGGAGGCCACGCAGAGTCGCCTCCTCTTCCTTTTATCCGTCTATCCGTTGGATGTTTTTCCTAGTACCGGCCGCGGCCTCCACCGCCGAAACCGCCACGGCCACCGCCGCCGCCGCCGCCGCCACGATTCACGCGGGGTTTGGCCTCGTTCACCTTGAGGGTCCGGCCTCCGCAATCCTGGCCGTCCAGCGCTGCGATGGCTGCCTGAGCTTCCTCATCGGTGCTCATCTCGACAAACCCGAATCCCTTGCTCTGACCGCTGTCGCGGTCCATGATGACCTTGGCGCTCTCGACCGTGCCGTGATTGCTGAATAGTCCCTCGAGGGTCTGGTCATCGATCCCGTAGTTGAGATTGCCAACATACAAATTCTTACCCATTTGGAGTCTCCTTCTGTGGGTATCCGACCTGGCAACATTTTCCCAGGTCCCTTCAAAATAGCGGCCAATCGTCATGGCCAGTAGCGTCGGTAGAGTCGCAGGAGAAAATCGGGTAAGAGCCGATGCAGATATGTACCGTCACAGACCAGAGTTACTCTGTCAGCTAACCAACAGATGGCTTATATCATGTAAAGGCACTTTTTTACCCGGAATTAAAAAAAATTTGCTGAACCGATCGAGAGCGGTTTTGCCGGATTTCACTGAAATTCGATTCAAAATGAAGATCAGCGGCTCGTCATCAGAAAGGTGAGAAAGGCCTGACAGGCGAGCGATTGCGTGCGGCTGGAATGGGTGATCAGGTAGAAGAACCTTGTGAATTCGAGTCCCCGGATCGGGATAGTCCTGAATTGACCGCTTGCGATCTCCTCCCTGATCGCCCGCGTCGACAGGATCGACACGCCGAGCCCCTCCTTGATCCCCTGCTTGACAGCCTCCGTGCTTCCGAGCTGGCACACGGCGTTGAGGCTGCTGATTCGAACCCCCTTCGTCTTGAAGACCCGCTCCATGACCTGGCGGGTTCCCGATCCCTTGTCTCTCAGGATGAACGGCTCCTCGATCGCTCTCTTCAGGCTCAGGCCGCCTCTGGCATTGGCGCGAGCGTGGTCGGACCGGACGACGAGGGCCAGCTCGTCCTCCCAGAGCTTCTCGACCTCGAGAGCCCGGTCCGCAGGGCGGGAGCCCACCACTCCGACCTCGACGAGGTCCTTTTTCACTTCATTCGAAATCGTCCTCGAGTCGCCGATCATGGAGGTGACCTGTATTTCCGGGTAGCGGTTCTTGAACCGTCCGATAAGGGAAGGAAGGATATAGGTCCCGGGAATCGTGCTGCCGCCGATGACCAGCTGCCCCTGGACATGATCGGTGAGGTTGTGGAGCGCCCTCTTCGCCTTCTCCCTGAGGGCCAGCATCTCCCTGGCGTAGCCGAGGAAGATCTTTCCCTCGGCGGTGAGAAAGACCTTCCGCCCCTTCCTGTCGAGAAGCTTGACACCCAGAGATCGCTCGAGCGATGCGACCTGAGCGCTTGCCGTGGGCTGTGTCAACGACATGGCCCTGGCCGCCTCGGAGAAGCTGCTGAACTGGACGACGTTGCAGAAGATCTCCACCTCTTTCAGATCGAAATCGGTCTTCATCTATCCTCCGGACCTCCGGAAAACCTCAACAACCGTCAATCCCGCTCCCACCGCCGAATGCCCTCCACGGGGATCTTCTCCTCCAGGAGAAGCACCTCGGCCCTGTCGCGGTCTTTCCAGTCGAGGCACGCCGATATCCCGCAGTTTGCGCTGAACTCCCGCGGAACGGGAATGACATCCACTCCGAGCCCGGCGTTCTTGAAGACCTTTTCGCTTTTCAGGGCATGGTGGGTCGAGTGAAACAGAATCACACAGCATGGAGCCATTTTTCAACCTCTGTGCAAAAGGGTAGCCGCATCACCCACTGCCTGGACGGCGCGTTCCACGTCTTTTTCTTCATTGAGACAGCTCACGCTGAACCTGACCGTCCCTTCCGGGAAGGTCCCCATCGTCCTGTGAGCCGAAGGGGAGCAGTGCAGGCCCACACGGCTCATGATCCGAAACTCCGTGTCCAGAAAATATCCGATGTCGCTGGGCCTGATCCCGTCGATGGTGAAGCAGACCACGCCGATCTGCCTTTCCGGATCGCAGGGACCGTGCAGCCTGATCCCCTCAATCGAAGAGAGGCCCCGGATCAGCTGAGCCGTCAGGTTCGTTTCATGCTCCCTGATCGAGGCCAGCCCTCTTTCATTGATGTAGCGTATTCCGGCGCCGAGCCCTGCAATACCGACGGTGTTCATGGTGCCGCTCTCGTACCTGTCCGGCAGGATATCAGGATGGGTGTCATGCTCGGAATAGCTCCCCGTGCCGCCCTGCATCAGGGGGGCCACGTCCACGCCGGCTCCCAGGCAGAGCCCCCCTATCCCCTGGGGGCCCAGAAGGCCCTTGTGGCCGGTGAAAGCGAGAAGATCGATCTGATCCTCCGCCATGTCGATGGAAAACACTCCTGCTGTCTGGGCTGCGTCCACGAGAAAGAGCGCGCCCTTGCGGCGGCAGATCTTTCCGATGTCACGGATCGGCAGCAGGGCTCCCGTCACGTTCGATGCGTGCAGGACCGCAACAAGCCTTGTCTCTTCTCGAAAGCTTTCCTCGAAGGTGCGAAGGGGAAATGTCCCGTCCGGGCTGCAATCAATGACGTCGACCGCCACCCCGGCCGTGTCGGAGAGATATCTCAGGGGCCGCATCATCGAGTTGTGCTCCATCGAGCTGACGATGACGTGATCGCCCTCTCCGAGGATCCCTTTCAGTGCCAGGTTGATGGCATGCGTGGCGTTCTGCGTGAAAACCACCCGATCCGACGAGCTCACGCCGAAGAACCCGGCAACGGCCTCCCGCGTGCCGAACACGAGCCGGCCCGCCTCGATCGACAGGGAATGCCCCGACCGTCCGGGACTGGCTCCGATGCGGCGCAGGAAGAAATCGATCGCCTCATGGACAGGCTCGGGTTTCGGCCACGTTGTCGCAGCGTTGTCGAGATAGATGATCCTCTTCGAGCTGGACACACTCATTTGCCTGGCTTCAACTGGAGGTTGTACCCGTCTGAAACGGCCTTCGAGACCACTGAATATCCTCTGGATCCGGCCAGGCGGGTTATGTTCTCCCTGGCCACCTCGTTGTCCACGAGGACGATGATCTCAACGCCGAGATTTTCGTCAATAGCTTTTCTCGCCTTGACCACGGGAATCGGGCATGACAGCCCTCTTGCATCGACTTCGATCATCTTCTGCCTCCTATTTCTCTCGACTGAAAAAACCGATGATGAGTACAACGGCCAGTCCGAGGATAACCGCCCCTTTCCCGAAGGTGGAAGCGGCCTTGACCAGCCCCAGGTTGTGAGCAACGGCCGCGCCGGCAATCATGCCGAATATCGCGAGTGCCGAGTCCGTGTTGCCGTTGCCGGCGAGAACGAGCTGCCTGAAGGGGCAGCCGCCGAGCAGCACGGCACCGAGGCCGACGAGGACCATGCCGAGAAAGTTCCAGAGGTGGGCCGTGTGGGCGATCGGCTGGTTTTCGAAACCAAGGTGAAAGTTCCCGAAGACGAGGTTGCCCGCAAGGCTGACAACAAAGATGGCGATGAAACCGGACAGCAGCAAACCGCTGCGGATCAGGATCAGGTCCCTGATGCCACCTACAAAGCAGAGACGCGACCGCTGGGCGAGAACACCGACCAGCAGCCCGATCCCCAGGGAAAGGGCCATGCCGACTCCCTGGCCCACGGCCGTTCCTTCACAGCCCGGATGCCCTTTGGCTCCGACGAAGATGGGACCGCCCTCCTTGAAGAGGGGAAGAAAGATCACCAGCAGGAGCAGGCCGGCCATCACGGCCGGCATCACGAGAGAGTCGGTGATCCGCTGCTTCCGGGTCCTCCCGAGGTTGAATCCCGCTTTGAGAAGAGACACGCCGATCCAGATCCCGCAGATGAAACCGAAGAGCGCCATGAGAGCATTGAGGTCGCCCCCGCCAAGGCGCAGGACCATCCTGGTCGGACAGCCGAGAAAGGCAAGGGCGCCGATCATCACGAACATGCCGAGCAGGAAGCGGATTGCCGGCGACGAGCCGCCCTCGGGCCGGAATTCCCTGGTGAACAGGGCTGCCAGGAAAGCTCCCAGGAGGATCCCGATGATCTCGGGCCGGATCCAGGCAGTGTCGTGAAAGTCGTGCAGCCCGAGCGCGCCCGCGATGTCGCGCTCGAAGCAGGCCACGCAGAAGCCCATGTTCGGCGGATTGCCCAGCTGGACCAGGATCGTCGCCGCCACTCCCACGATGCAGCCGGTGATCAGCACTGTGAGCAGGTCTTTTCGCATGAGAGTCCTTTTCTCGACAAAAAGGAGATGAGGCTCGCCACCCCGGTTGAACAGGGGGATTCAATTGGCATTACATCATATGTCAGACATAGATATAATTAATACTAAAAAGACATTTACTCGCCGCGGCACTCTTTGTCAAATAGCTTCGGCCTTCAATCTTGCACCGGACGCTTGACAGATCATTTATGGCGGACAGACATGGTCTCTGATCGGCTGACGCCTTCTTTTCCGGAGAGAGAAAATGGTTCGCCGCCGCATCGCCCTTCTTCTCCCCCTGGCCGCCGCAGTACTCCCGGCGGCGTTCGTCTCCTGCCAGTCCCCGGCTCCCGACTCCCCCTTCGCCGGGAGATGGCGCACCGTCCTGGACGTGCCCGACGGCGGGCTTCCCTTCCATATCGAGATCAACGAAGAGGACGGCCGGCTCGACGCCGCGGTCCGCAACGGCGCGGAGGTTCTTCCCTTCACCTCGGTCACGGTGTCGGGAGATAGGATCAAGTTGATCTTCGAGCACTACAACTGCTGGTTCGAGGGACGCATCGACCCCGAAGGCAGGACCATGACGGGCAGCTGGATGCGGCGGAGGGGACAGGAGGGAGATTCATTGATGGCCTTCACCGCCCATGCGGGGGTGCGAGACAGGTTCGAGCCTGTCGAGGGAGAGCCGGCAGAGCCTTGCCCCGTCAAGGACGTGACCGGCAAGTGGGGATTGACTCTGGGTGAAGGCGACGACGGATGGCGCGCCCTTGCCGTTCTCGACCAGGAGGGGATCCGGGTGACAGGCACGATCCTGACCACGGTGGGCGACTTCCGCTATCTCGAGGGAACCTTCGAGAAGGGGATCCTCCGGCTTTCGGTCTTCGACGGCTGCCATGCCTTCCTGATCCGGGCCGAGGCAAGGTCAATGGGAGAGATGGACGGCACGTTCTGGTTCGGCAGCAGCGGCACGCCTCTCAAGGCCGTTGCAGGAGGAGAGCCCTTGCCCGATCCCTGGACGCTGACCCGCTGCGTCGACGAGGAAGGCACCTTCTCCTTCAGCTTTCCCGATGCGAACGGCAAGGTCGTTTCGAGCAGCGATCCTTGCTTTGCGGACCGCCCCCTGGTCGTGTGCGTCATCGGAACGTGGTGCTGCAACTGCTATGACGCCGGCCGCCTTCTGGCCGAACTCCACGAGGAATATCGTCCCATGGGGCTCGAGATCGTGGCACTGGCTTGCGAGGCAACCGGCGACTTCGCAGTCGATGCCGAGATGATGCGGGCCTTCTCGAAGTGCTGGAAGATCGACTGGCCGGTCCTGTACGCGGGTCGGGCCAACAAGAAGAAGACGGCGGAAACCCTGGCCGATCTGGACACCTTTCTCTCCTATCCGACGACGATCTTCATCGACAGGCACGGCAAGGTGCGCGGGATCCACACCGGCTTCACCGGGCCCGGAACAGGCGAATACTACGAAAAGATGTGCCGGGAATTCCGCGCGGTGATCGAGGAGATGCTTGCCGAATGAAGCAGCGTCTTGCCAGGCTCGAGGCTTTCACTCCGGCAGGACATGGTGTAGGATCTCACCTTTCCGAGCCGCAGCAATAGGAGCCTGCATGACAGAGAAACCGAGGCTGCGCGATATCCGCCGCAGACCTGCGGCGATTGGTGAAAGCGCCAGCGCCTCCGTTTTGCGGGCATGGCGCAGATTGCGCGGGTTCGGTACTTCCCTCGGGATCTTCCTTGCCATGGTTGCTCTCTCGACCGGCTGCCGCCCTCCGGACAAGAGCATCGAACCTCCACGAACCGCCATGACCAGCCTCGAAGCACCCGCTGGACTCGAAGCCTTCGACACCCCCAACGACCGCGGACAGTCCGTCACCCTGGCATGGCCTGTCTCCCCAACGGAGAACACGCCTGACTTCATGATCAGGAACGAGATCCGGCGCCGGCAGCTCGAACCAGGCCTGAGCGATGAGGAGAAGCAGCGGATTCGCGACGAGGTGGAAAGCCTCTATCGCCAGGAACCGCGAATCGAGTACAGGATCTACTGGCCCAGGCCGTACGAAGGTCTCATGAGTCTCGTCGCCGGGTTCCACGCGAATGACGCGAGCAAGGTCGAGGCCGGCTGGGGGAAGTTCATCGAGCATTGGCGCCAGTCAGGCGGCAGGGTTCGCCTGGATGGGATCGTCGGCCTTGTGCGTCTGGGGTACGACATCAGGGAGGCCGGGGCGCCCCGTCAGCTCCGAGATGCACTCGAATCCTGGGAGCAGTCTCTTGCCGGAAAGAAGACAGGACTCGCAAGCCGGATCGAGCTCCTTTCTTCCTTGATTCGCGAAAACCTCGAGCCAGCCGAAGACCTGACAGGACGGCTGCACGCCTGCGCCCTTGCCCTGCTCCCCCTCGCAAGATGGGGTGGGGACGAGTCCGGACTTCGCGATTTCCTCGCCCAGCTCGAGCGGCCGAACCTCACCTTCAGCCAGTGCGAGTACAGCCTCGAAGCGGCCATTGCATGCATGGGATCAAGCGAGCTGGCCGCCGAGGCAAGGAAGCTGATGGAAGCTCTGGCCGCGGAAAACCGCGCCGCACTCACCGAGGCGGAGCAGAACAACATCGCCGCCCGCCTCGAAGCGCTCGAGGACAGGACCGCGAATCTCTGGAAGGATGCAGACGTTCAGATCGAGAAAACCGGCTCGGCCTTCAGCGATCTCTTCGTTTCAGGGGCGAACAGCACGCGTCTTTTCGCCTCCATCGAGAAGAACATCAGCTGGGACCTCCTGGAAAAGTTCCCCTCGAGCCTCAACTTCGAGAAGAAGGAGGCTGACAACACCTGCGACTTCCGCGAGTCAGGCGGCGAGCGGCACTTCTTCAAAGTGAGGGACCTGGTCGACGGACTCCCCTACCGTTTCCGCGTCGATCTCGCTATGGGAGACCAGGTCGTCCCCGTGGGCGCCGCCGATGTAGGCGGCGGCAAGGATGGACGCACGGTCACGGCGGTCAGCCGCCCCGACTGGTTCGATCAAACCAAGCTGAACCTGCTCGTCATCGTCTGCGGGTTCACGGGGCTGATCCTCCTCAGCATCCACAGGGCGCGGAAAGATCCCGGCATGTTCATCCGCGAGATCGACGGGCTGAACGCGATCGGCGAGGCGATCAGCAAGGCCGTGGAGCTCGACAGGCCGGTCTACTACATCATGGGTCTCGGTGCCATCATGGAGCTGCCGACGATCGCGTCGCTCGCCATCCTGGAAAAGATCGCGGCCCTGACGGCCGGAAACGACCTGAAGCTCCTGGTGCCCTGCTACGATCCCGTTGTCATGGCCGCCGCCCAGGACGTGGTGCGCGACGCATACGACCGCGAAGGCAAGCTCGATCAGTTCAAGAGCGAAGACGTCTTCTTCGTGACATCGGACAGGTTCAGCTATGCCGCCTCGGTGGACGGCATGCTGGTCCGGGACAGGCCCGGGCTCACCTTCCTCCTCGGGACTTTCCAGGCCGAGAGCCTCCTCATCGCCGAGGTCGGTTCGTCGATCGGGGCGGTGCAGATTTCGGGAACGGACCAACCGGCCCAGATACCGTTCTTCATCACCACCTCGGACTACACCCTGATCGGCGAGGAGCTGTACGCGGCGAGCGCATACCTGTCGCGGAACGCGCTCATGCTCGGCAGCCTCAGGGGGCAGGACGTGGGAAAGGCCCTGCTTCTTTTGGCAATCGTGAGCGGAGTCATCCTGAACGCCTTCGACATCGATATCATCTGGAGCTTCTTCTCCTGAGAGACGTGAATGGACATCGTCAAGATTAAGCTGCCTGTTTTCCTCTGTTTCCTGACAGGGACTATCGTGGCTTTCGCCACATTCGTCCCCCATCCCGCCATTGCCGAGCCCTTCGACATGATCAACAACTGGGCCATCATCATCTCGAGCTTCGCGCTCGTCCTGGGTGTGGTGAGCCTGCTCAAGCGACACGTCGGCGCCGTCAGGCGCCAGCAACCGGGATGGGCCTACAGCGCCGTGACCGTCCTTTCGCTCCTGGCGACGGCTTATCTCGGCATCGTCTGGGGCATGGATCCCAAGGAGAGGGATCCGGTTATCTGGATCTACGATTACCTGAACAAGCCGCTCTCCTCCACGATGTTCTCCCTCACCGCCTTCTTCATCGCGTCGGCGGCGTACAAGGCTTTCCGCGTGCGCACCTTCGGCGCCTCCGTGCTTCTCGTCTCGGGGATCATCGTCATCATCGGCCAGATCCCGCTGGGAGGAATGATCTCCCCTCGGATCCCCGAGGTGAAGGACTGGCTTCTCATCAACCCGAACATGGCGGCGCAGCGCGGGATCCTTCTGGGCCTCGGCCTCTCCATGTTCACCACGAGCCTCAAGGTCCTCCTCGGTATCGAGAGGAGCTATCTGGGAAAGGGAAAGTGAGCATGGCGCGCCTGCTCGAAAAGATCTCTGCCGTCGATCCGAGGGTGATCTACATCCTCGTCGCGCTGGGCGTCATGATCCCCATGCTCTTTCCGCAGCTCGTCCTGCCCGTGAACGTGACCGGGCCGGTCAGGTCGATCTTCGACGAGGTGGACAGGCTCCCCGAGGGATCGCCTGTCTTCGTGAGCCTCGACTTCGATCCTGCCTCCGACCCGGAGATGTCGCCGATGGCGATCGCCTTCCTGCAGCACTGCTTCCGGAAGAAGCTCAAGGTGACGGGGATGACTCTCTGGCCCCAGGGGGTGACGCTGGCCTACGAAAACATGCGAACCGCAGCGCGTCACAGCTATCGCGAGATCGTTCGAGACGCCGAGGGGAAGCCTCTTCTCGACGCGGATGGCGAATCCGTTGTTCGCGATGTCGAGGTGGATGCCAGGGAGTACCGGGACTGGGTCTTTCTCGGCGCCCAGCCCGGCGGGTGACGGGTCATCACCCGTCTTTGCATGGACGCAAAGAAAACATTCCCCACGGACCACGCGAACGTGAAGGCCGACAAGATCGACCTTCTCGACAACATCCGGACGCTCAAGGATTATCCCCTCGTGGTGGTGTTCTCCGCCGGAACGACCGGTCTCCAGTGGTGGATCATGTACGCCAAGGAACGGATCGGACTCACCATGGGCGGCGGCTGCACGGGCGACGGTGCTCCGCAGATCTACCCGTTCCTGCAAGCCGGTCAGCTGATCGGCCTGATCCCCGGGATCAAGGGGGCGGCCGAGTACGAGACCCTGCTCGATGCCGGCGGGATGAACGAGCCGGGCCGGGGCCTTAGGAGAATGGGCTCCCAGACTTTCGGCCACATGATCATCGTCCTCTTCGTCGTCATCGGGAACGTGTCGTTCCTGATGACCAGAAAAAGGAGAAGTAAAAGAAGCGATGCCGCCCCGTGAGGAACAGCAGCCATCGACGAACCCGCCTGAAGCCAGGGCTCCAATCTCCGGCGGCATGGCTGCCGGCCTGCTGCTGGTCGCCCTCTTCCTGATCGTGAACATATACCTCTATGCTTCGGGACGCCTCGAGCAGAACGCCGAGGGCGAGGCGATGTCCGCCATGCAGGTCCTGGGCGTCATGCTCGCTGCCGGCCTGACCCTGGCGATGTACAGCTTCCTCTATCGCGACAATCCGCTCTTCAAGCTCGCCGAGCACCTTTATCTCGGCGTGTCGGTCGGATACGGGATCACGATCGCCGTGCACCAGTACCTGGCCAAGCAACTCTACGAACCCCTTATCGAACCGCTGATCTCGCCCGAGACGGCCAAGCACGCCCCGGAATGGGCCGTCCTGATCCCGGTGGCTCTCGGCTTCTGCATGCTGGCTCGCTTCATTCCGCGGTATGCCTGGCTGTCACGCTATGCTTTCGCCATCGTGGTGGGCTGGGGGGCGGGCCTCATGCTGCCGCAGGTGGTGGTGACGTACCTGTTCCGTCAGATCCAGGCGACGCTCACGGCCTTCGACGGATCGCATTCCGTCTGGAGCGTGATCTCGACCGCGGCGGTCCTGGTCGGTGTGATCAGCGTCCTGGTCTATTTCCTCTTTTCCGTCAAGCGCGTGGGACCGGTCAGGAAGATCTCCATGGTCGGCCTCTTCTTCATCATGGTTTCCTTCGGCGCGACCTTCGGATTCACGGTGATGACGCGCATCTCGCTGCTGACCGGGCGGGCCCTGTTCCTTCTCCGGGACTGGCTCCACCTCATCGACAAGTGAGGCAAGATCTTTTTCGAGGAGAAACCGTGACCGAGGCTGAATCGAATCGCGAGCTGGTCTGGAAAAGCCATCCTCTCAGGGATGACTGGCCCAGGAGCATTGCGGCCCTCCTGGCGCTGCCGGCCGTCACCTTTCTCGTTCTCCTCGGCGGATTCGGGACTTTCCTCGCTGCGTTGAGCCTCGTGGTTGTCGCGGCCTCGCTGGGGCGGTATTTCTTTCCAATCGTCTATCGACTCGACGAGGAAGGCGTGCGGCTCGAGTTCCTTGGATTGCCGCGCATCAGGAAGTGGAGCTCCTTTCGAAACTACTATCCCCATGACATCGGCGTTCACCTGGCAACGGGCACGAAACCGAAAGCCATCGATGCCTTCCAGGGATTGTACTTGCGCTATAATGGAAACAGAGAGGAAGTCCTGGACCATGTCAAACGACACATCCCCTCGGCCTGAACGCAACCGATTCGCGGCCTGGCTGAAGAACGCCTTCGCCACGAGCCGGCCGATGCCGGACGACTCGTCCGACGACGGCGCTCTCCTGGATCGGGTTGCGAGGTGGGTCGTGTCGCGGAAGCTCGGCACGCCGGTCTCCCTGTTCCTTGAAAGCTACAAGCCGCTCGGTTACATCGGGAGCCAGGCCATGGTGATGGCCGAACCCCTCGTCAGCCTGACGCTTCAGGTCTTCCCCGGACTATCGAAGAACCTGAGTGAAACCGAATTCAGACGGCTCGCGTTTCTCCTCGAGCATAGGGAGACACTCGACACTCTCCTTTCCAGGATCGAGCAGGCGGAACACGAGTCCGATAACGTGAGCCGGTCCCATGAGGAGTGATTCATTGTCAACAAACAGGAATGGGCCTTCGAAATGGATCAGGGAACAGGCGGTCCGGTACCTGGCCGCGGAAAGCCGCGCCGGCAAGCCTATCGTCGGGGCCTACTGCTGCTACGCGCCGATCGAGCTCGTCCATGCGATCGGCGGTGTGCCGGTCGGCCTCTGCGGCCTGATCCAGGAGCCGATCCGCGACGCCGAGGAGGTCATCCCCGCCAACACCTGTCCGCTCGTCAAGTCTTCCTACGGCGCCGTTCTCACCGGTGCCTGCCCCTTCTACGAGGCGGCCGACGCCGTCATCGGCGAGACCACCTGCGACGCCAAGAAGAAGATGTTCGAGCTGATCAGGAGCTACAAGCCTCTCCACGTGATGGAGCTCCCCCAGATGCCCGACCAGGAGGCGGCTCGTTCCCACTGGCTCCGCGAGGTCGAGCGGCTGAAGGAGTTCCTAGAGAAGCAGTTCGGCACGGCCATCACAGACGACAGGCTCGAGAAGGCCATCAGGAAGACCAACAGGCGCCGCCGGCTCAGGAAGAGGATCTGCGAGTTCCCCAGGGATGACGCACCGGTTGTGACGGGGCTCGAGATGAACAGGCTCTTCGACGTCTTCGCCGCCGGAGACGATTACGACGCCCATCTCGAGAGCGTCATCGCCGATCTCGAGAGCAAGAGAGCGGCCGGCTACCGGGCCGCCCCGGAGAGTGCGCCTCGCGTCCTGCTCACCGGGTGTCCCCTCGGAGGCGACAGCGCCAAGGTCCTCGAGGAGATCGAGGCGGCGGGTGGCATCATCGTGGTTCACGAGGCGTGCAGCGGGATCAAGCCGGTGATCGATCTCGTGGAGGAGGACACGGGAGACCCCTTGCAGGCAATCGCGAATCGCTACATCGAGCTCCCCTGCTCGGTGATGACGCCCAACGATCGTCGCATCGCTCTCCTCGACCGTCTGATCGAGGAGTACAGGCCCGATTGCGTGATCGAGGCAGTTCTGATGGCCTGCCACACCTACAACATGGAAAGCGCCCGGGTGAAGGAGGCGGTCCAGACGCGGCACGGTCTTCCCTACCTGAAGCTCGAGACCGACTACTCCGACCTGGACCGCGGTCCGATGCGGACCCGCATCGAGGCGCTGCTCGAAATGGTCCAGGGCAGGAATTAACACTGGAGGCATGCCATGCGCTGTGGCTTCATTCTTGTCGCCGCGATACTTGTCTGTCCCATCGACGTGAAAGTTGCCGGCACACCGGGTACGACACAGCTGACGCTTGGCCTCGGCTCGGGTATCCAGGATCCGCCTCAATCCACCTTTTTCGGCGACCTCTACCTGCAGATGCCGATCGTTGTGCGCCTCGCGATGCCCGACATCGGTGGCGACGGTCTGTCGATCCTGACCGGTTCGGTCCCTGTCAACTGGGCCGCCGGCGAGCAATATCCTTTCCAGGTCCTGGCGGGGAGCGAGTTGACCAATCTGCTGGTGCTCACTGTCGAGTAGGTAAAAACCGGCATCAAATAGCGGCGAAATCCGCCTGTCCCCCCTGTTCTTTCTATCTACATTTGTCTATATTAGAGTATGCCGTAACAGAAGCCTGTTGAGCATTTCATTACTGGAGGCTTTGCATGCGATACGGATTGATCTTGATCGTGGTCACCATCATTTCCTTCATCGGCTACGGGGCGGACATCTACGTGCCTGACGATTATCCATCGATACAGGGCGCCATCGATGCCTCCGTGAACGGCGATACCGTCATCGTGCGCCCCGGGACGTATCTCGGGGAAATCGACTTCGCCGGCAAAGCGATCACCGTTCGAAGTGAACGCGGTTCCGCGGCGACCGTCATCGATGCGAACGGCGGGACGGGTGTGACGTTCAGGAACGGGGAAGGGGCCGGTTCCACGCTGGATGGCTTCACCGTTACGAACGGGAATGAGGTCACGAGCGGCGGTATCTACTGTAATCATTCGTCTCCAACGATCATGAGAAACAGGCTGGTCGCCAATATCTCCTACTCTGGCGGTGGAATCGCCTGCTACGACTCTTCCCCAGTCATCGTCAACAACACCATCTCGGGGAACGTGGCCTCCTACGGCGGAGGGATCTACTGCCAGAGCAAGCGATCCTCTCCTGTCATCCTGAACAATACCATCTCGGAGAACCGGGCCGATGACGGCGGCGGGATCTACGCCAACTATTCCTCGCCATCCATCGCCAACACGATCCTCTGGAACAACAGTGCTCAGAACGGTCCCGAGATAGGCATCGGGGTGCCGGGCTATCCCGCCACGCTGACGATCAGCTACTCCGACGTGAAAGGCGGCTCGCTTGCCGTCCATGTGGAACCAGGCTCCACCCTCAACTGGGGTGCCGGCATGATCGATGAAGACCCCCTCTTTCTCGATGCGGCGGCCGGTGACTACCACATCCCCTTTTATTCCCCCTGCCGCTCGGCCGGCGACAGGAATGCACCGGGCTTGCCGGACACAGACTTCGAGGGTGATCCGCGCACCGGGCTGTTCGCCTTCCCTGATATGGGAGCCGACGAGTTCCACACCCACTTCTACGTCAAGGGCAAGGTAACGTACGGCAGCAGCCCTACGGGTGTCATCATCGGATGGCCCGGGACGAATCCCGTCATGCTCATCTCGGGATCGGGCGTTCTTCCGGATCCCGATCATACGCCCTTCGGAGCTTTCTGGCTGATGCCGCCGTGGGATCATCGCGTGCACTTCAACTCGATCCCGAACAACGGCGTGCGCTTCATCGATCGCGCGGTCTCGACAGGACTGCCGCCCGGGAGCCGGATTCCCGTTCAGGCTCTCGTTGGAACGGAGTTGAGCAATCTTTGGATCATCGAGATCCTGTAGGATCGGCGGACAACCCGATCATCAACGGTCTGTCAAGGCACCATTTCCACTGCGAGCGGTATCGAGGCGAAGTCGCAGGGAGTGAAGGTCGCAAAGGCGAAGCCTGAAGTGGGCCGAGGAGCTGGAATACGCAGGACATGACGACTAACGCCTGGCCAACGCGAAGGAACTGCAGAGCATCGTCGACTACTCTCGCTCGCCCGATACGAGCCGGTCCGCTGCGATCGATCCTGTCTTTCAGGCCACGCCTATCAGGAACGAGGGCGGCAAGGTCGATTTCGCCCACTACTGGACCAGCACGACGCATGCGCGGACGAGGTCGGTTCGATCAGCGGTCTACTTCGCATTCGGCCGGGCGCTCGGTTTCAAGACGCGGCCAGGCCCGCAGAGGGGCGCACCGACGCTGATGGACGTGCACGGCGCCGGCGCCAAGCGCGCTGACGCCAAGAGCGGCGATCCGGGGGCATTCCCCAAAGGCCGCGGCCCGCAAGGCGATGTGATGCGGATCTACAATCTCGTACGCTGCGTGCGGGGCGGAACCGCCGGCCGCGCAGCAGCGGCCCCGATGTCGAGATGAAGCAACCATTCCGCCGGAGATAGGACACGCCGCCCAGAAGACCTTCCAGACCTCTATCAATTCTACTAGTTGATAAATTTGGCGCTGGGCTTTTTTGGGGTTATTATATCAAATGTAACCCATGTATTCGATTGGGAATCTTTCCGATTCCAGATATCGGCAGCTCATAGCGAATAAATCAGAACTATCTGTTAAGGAGTAAGTTATGGTAGTCAACCTTTTTGTCTCTCTCTCGATTCTTCTATCCATGGCCTTTGGCATATCGCCTCTGATCAGCGAGGATACAGTCGAATGCAAGGATTTCCTGCTCTCCACTCCTCCCGATCTCGTTGTCACCGACCTGATCGCGGCGCAGCATTATGACGTGGGCCATGTGGCTGTGTGGAGCGATGCGGACTACCTCTACGTCAAGTACGTGACCAAGCCGCTCGGCAAGTTTGCCGACGTGTATCTCGAGGAGACGCATCTGCACGTTGATATCGATCCGTCGCTGATCCCTCAGAAGAACGGGAATCCCAGTCCCGGTCAGTTCGACCACCAGAATACCTATGGCCCGGATGTCGTTGCGGACACGTACACCATCCCGCTCGATGCTGGATGGACCAGTGGAACCGACCTCTACATCGCCGCGCACGCCGCTGTAAAAGGCGTCAAGCGCTGTGTTGTCCACGAGACCGCCTGGGGGGAGGGAGACGACTTTCCCGGCAACAACTGGGCGATGTATTTCAAGTACACGATGCCGTAGAAGGTGACGGCAAAGAACCAGATACCGATTCTCAACGATTGCGATCATCTGCTCGTGCACGGCGCGGCAGATGGTCGCAATCGTTGATTCACCTGTCCTCGGCGAGCTTGAGCTTGCTCCTGTTCTTCTTCCACCAGGTCTTCCAGGCGTCCGTGTCCCTGCCCAGATTCTGACCGGTGAGCTGCTGAAGCGAATCCGTGATATTGCCAACGTAACGGGCGTTCGATCCACGCCTGCCGGAGCCGAACTTGCTGATCAGGTCGATAAGCGCCTCGACCGATTTTTTTGACTCGATCCGGCCGAGGGCGGCGATCTTGGCTCTCGTCGCCTCGACACGATCGCTCCTCTCCTTCTGGTTCCAGAGATCCTTGTAGAGGTAGGGAATAGCCTTGGGATCTCCGATCTCGCCAAGGGCGGCGATGAAGGCCAGGTGGACCTCCTGGTTGGCGTGATTCGGTTTCATCGCATTCGTCAGGTGGGAGACCACGTTGCGGAAATCCATCTGACCGAGAAGCCTGGCTGCTTCGACGCGGACGGCAAGGTCCTTGTCCTTGAGCCCTCTCTTGACGATCGCCATGGCAGCGAGCTCGTGATCCAGAAGGGCGAGCTCGCGCAAGAGATGGATCTTCTCCGGGCTGTCCGCCCTGGGGTATCGCTTCTCGCATTCCTTGATCTTCGTCTTCAGCGCCGCGATGTCGACGGCGTCTTCCTCCGTCTTTATTCCGTTGATGCAGGTGTACCTGAAGCTGAAAAGAGTCTCCGAGGCTCCCCCGCCTACGCTCAGCCGCGTCGGCAGCAGGTATCCGCCGGTGGTTTGAAATTCGCTGTACGTGTAGGATTGCTCCCTCTCCCCGCCTTTGCCCGAGACGGTCACGAACCTGCCCTCGAAGCGCAGGAGTCCCTCCACGGCGCTGTAAACCGGTGTTGTGATGGTTTCCACATCCTTGCGGGAGCTCACCATGCGCCGAATCACCTTGGTTTCGGCGTCGAAGACAACCCTGTAACGGCTACGGGCCTCCTCGAGGAACTCCCTTGCCAGGCCGGCGTCCTCATCCTGAGGTTCATCCTGCGCCGCGGCGAAGGAAAAGAACACCGAAAGAGCTGCAAGGATCACTCCGGCGAGTACCCGGGCGAGCTTTTGCCAACGGATTGCGCTTACCATGGTCGTTTCTCCAGCTGACATCTCATCTCCTCCCGTATCGCGCCCGTTCCCTCGAGCTCTGCCGGCAAAGATAAACCGCCCTCAGGACGAAAAGTTCCGCAAGTCTTTCAAACGCCTGCTCGATCAGTCAGACCTTTATCGACCGTGGCGTGGTAGCGGCTGGCGCAGCTTTCGGCAGACCGTCCGGCGTCAGCCTGACCGGAGCCGGTTGAACTACTTGGCGAACAGGCCTTCCCTCAGCCGCCTGTTCACGTAGGGGCAGTAGACTGCGCCGATCGGGTTGTGGGCCAGGACGCGGTCCTTGGCAACGAGAGTCGTCACAAGCGCCTCCGACTCCCGGCAGAAAAGCGTGTCATGCCCGACGCATAGTCCAAGGATGATGTTCAATTCCGTGCCCGCCCTGTTCAGCAGCCGGGCCTGGCTGACCGGGTTGCAGATGCTTTCCTCCTGACCTCGACGCACAGGGGGGAATCCCAGAGCCTTCTTGGGCGTGCCGCTGACCTTGCAGCAGACTGAAGAAATCCGGAACAGCGCCCGGAGCATGTCGCAGACGACACGGGCTTCTTCCCGGAAACCTGCACAGAAGGCCACACCGAGATGCCGAAATCCCATCTCCTTCGCGAAGAGGGCTATCTCCTCGAGCCTCGTGGCCGCGCCGTAGAACTTCGCCTCGACCTTGGCCGCAGCTTTCGAGATCCTCTTGAGCTCCTTGTCCTCCGCGAAACTTTGCAGGGTCTCTTCTTCAAGACCGAAACAGTCCTTCCCGTCGGAGCATTCGTGATGCTTGCAGCGATCGCACCTGAAACTGACAGCCTTCTTGCCACCCTTTTTGCCGGTCTTCCTCGCGCCCATGGCTTTGACACCCTTTCCTGTATTTCGCTGATCTACCTGCTCCCTGGCAAGAGAGTACAGGAGTCGAACAGGTCTTCAATCTCGAATGCCTGATCATCGACCGGGACACCAAGCAGTGTCAAGCGTGCAATGAAACCGAAATGAAAGACAGAGTCCTACCGTTCCGCTCCCATTTGGAATTGCCGGCATGAGCGTTATTGATGATGCAGCGGCTTCCCCGCTCAAGGATCCTGGAAGCGCAAGCGGATGAAGCGCGGGCGGTAGATGTCCGCATTGGTGAAGTGGGCTCCGAAATCGGTCGTGTTGACGTTGTAGCTGATCAGCAGCTCGCCCGGCCCGGAGAGATGAGGGTGCGCCTTGGCATTGTAGGTAAAGACGCCCTGACCGGGATAGAGATCCGGCTCCGGGCAGCGGTAGATCTTCATCACGGGACCGAACGGGCCGACAGGGCTCTGCCCGATCCTGATCGCCACGTCTCGGCCGAGCGTGTCAAGCTGGAAGACGGCCACGTAGCGCCCATCGGGCAGAGGGGTGACGCTGAGCTCCTGGGAGATCCGGTCCGTCAGCGGCGTTGCATCCTCGATCTGCGTCGTCCAGGCCGCACCGTCATAGAAGCGCAGGTCCGCAAGGTCCTGCGATCCCTCGGGCAGCCGTGAGGCCAGAAGCTTTTTGCTGCCCGCGTCGCTTCTCACACCGTAGATGTAGATGAATCCGTCGGGATGCGGGGCGCCGGATGCGGCCGTATTCGGCATGACGGCCTGGCCGTAGACAACATCGCCAAGACCTCCGGCCGGCGGCAGGTAGAGGGATGTGTCCTCCTGCGTTACAAGAGAGGGATCCCATCCCTGATCGAGGGGAATGGTGATCAGAACAACACCGGCTATCGCGAAGAAAGATCCGGCCTTCTCCAGCCGCAGCGTGAAGATCCAGACCTTGTCCTGAAAGGAGATGCCGTCCATCATCCAGTACCAGTCGCCGGGATTGGACTGCGGCGTATCGGGGATGAAAAGCGCCCGATCCTTCGAAAAGAGGAACAAGATCCTGTCGGGATCCGGGATGTCGCCGTTCAGGACCGCCAGGGTATTGTTCACGATTGTCGTCCCCGCGAGGCGGTTGCCGTTCGGATCCACCTGACCGATGAAGGTGTCGCCAAATGTGAAGAGCGTGGGAGCAGCGCTCCCGCTGCCCGGAGCCTCTATTCCGGAAAGTGGAATGGAGTAGATGCCGTCCCCGCCTGTCCAGCCCGAAGTCCGGTCGAAGAGGGCGTCCCATTCCGGAGCCGGCTCGACGACAAAATCGGCGGCGGAAGCTGCCGGATGGATACAGATAAGCGCGAGGAATCCGACGGTTCGGATAATCGACAGGAGAGGAAAGCGCTTTCCGCAACAAGGGAGCTTACAAGGGGGATTCATCTCTTTCGACATGGCTGCTGCCCGGTAAAGTGAAGCAGGGACCTTATAGACATTATTGAATAGATGATAACAGCACCGTGAATAATCGAACTGAAATATATGGTAAACTTTTCCCGATGGTGAACATCACCACGTGGCACCCGTATCATCCTGATCTCCTGCTGTTCTGGCATTGGCACCCGGAATGGAGGCTGTCATGAGAATCTGCACCGCGATTTTCCTTACCTTTCTCTTCTCGCTGACCCTGCAGGGCAAGGATGCGTCCTGCCGCTGGAATCAGTTCCGGGGACCGGGCGGCGCCGGCATCTGTCCCGATGACAAGTCCCTTCCGGCACAGCTCGACGAGAAGAACCTGCTATGGAAAAGCGAGATCCCCTACGGGCTCTCCTCTCCATGCATCTGGGAGGACAGGATCTTTCTCACGGGGATCACCGGAACGAACCTGGAGACCATCTGCATCGACCGAAAGGACGGAAAGGTCCTCTGGAGGGCCGAAGCCTGGTACGAGTTCATCGAAAGGGTCCACCGCAACAACAGCCCCGCCACTCCCACGACAGTGACGGATGGAAAGAGGGTCTACGTCTATCTGGGTTCCTCGGGGCTGCTCTGCTACGACTTCGAAGGCACTGAGGTCTGGAGCCGCGTCATGCGGCCGTCGCCGAACCTCTACGGCACGGCGAGCTCCCTCATCCTGGCAGGCCGGCACCTTGTATTCCTCAACGACAACCGGCGCGAGTCCTTTATCGAGGCGATCGATCCCTCCACCGGCAGTACCGTCTGGCGCAAGGAACGATCGGGACAGCAGTACAACTGGACGACTCCCATGCTCTGGGAGAACAACGGCAGTCCCGAGCTCGTGATCAACGGCCAGAGCGTGATCAAGGCTTACGATCTGGAAGACGGCGCCGAGCTATGGGAGCTGCCCGGCGTCACGGACGAGCCCTGCGTCACTCCCGTCACCGGCCACGGACTCCTCTTCGTCACATCCTACAACATGAAGACCAACACCGAGGTGATCGGTCTTCCCGCCTGGGACGACCTGGTGAAGGAGCTCGATCGCAACGGCGACGGAGAGCTGACGCTTGCCGAGTGCAAGCCGAACAAGTCGATTCTCTCGCGGGCTGATGCCGACGGTGAAGGAGACCATCCCCTGTGGGGCTTCCATCCATTCCTCGACGAGGACAAGAACGGCAGGATCACCGGGACCGAGTGGCGGAAGATCGTGAAGTGGGTGGACAGCTTCCCCCAGGAGAATGCTCTCCTTGCCGTGAAACCGCCGGCCAAGCCGGACGGCGTTGCCGAGATAGTCTGGAAGTACGAGAAGGGTGTCCCCGAATGCCCCTCCCCCCTCTACTTCGATCACAGGGTCTACATGGTCAAGAACGGCGGCATGGTCACCTGCCTGGACAGCAGGACGGGCAAGGAGATCTACCAGGGCAAGCTGGATGCCGGCGGCCCCTACTACGCATCTCCCGTTGTGGGAGACGGCAAGATCTATGTCGCCTCGGCGCGGGGAACGGTGACCGTCTTCAGGAGCGGAGACAAGCTCGAAATCATGGCTCGCAACGAGTTCAAGGAGCGAATATCAGCCACGCCGGCCCTCATAGACGGCAAGGTCTACCTGAGGACGAACAAGCATCTCTTTGCTTTCGGAAGCTGATTGCCCCTATTCATCGGCTCGCTGAGATTTCACTGAAATTTGTTGCACGGGGCCGGGACAAACAGGAGCATGTCTCCGGTATGAGGACAGGCGCGGAATATTCCAGTGCTCTTATTCAAGCAAGGAGAGAATCATGAAGAAGTACGCGGCCGAGCTCTTCGGGACCTTCTGGCTGGTTCTTGGCGGATGCGGCAGCGCGGTTCTCGCTGCCGGGTTTCCGGATGTGGGCATAGGTCTGCTCGGAGTGTCTCTCGCTTTCGGCTTGACCGTGCTGACCATGGCCTATGCGATCGGCCATATTTCCGGCTGCCACCTCAATCCGGCTGTCTCCCTCGGCCTCTGGGCCGGCGGCCGCTTCCCGGCGAGGGAGCTGCTGCCCTACATCATCGCTCAGGTGGCAGGCGCCGTCATCGCCGGAGGAGTGCTCTTTCTCATTGCCTCGGGGCAGGAGGGCTTCAAGGTCTCGGCCGGTTTCGCCTCGAACGGTTACGGCGAACATTCACCCGGCGGCTACACCATGCTCGCAGCACTGATCATTGAAGTCGTCATGACGATGATGTTCCTGCTCATCATTCTCGGCGCCACCGACAAGCGTGCGCCGCAGGGTTTTGCACCGATCGCGATCGGATTGGGGCTCACCCTGATCCACCTGATCAGCATTCCCGTCACCAATACTTCCGTCAATCCCGCCCGCAGCACCGGTGTGGCACTGTTCGTCGGCGACTGGGCAGTGGGCCAGCTCTGGCTTTTCTGGATAGCCCCCATCGTGGGCGGTGTACTCGGGGCGGTTGTCTATCGCTTCATCGGCGGCGAAAGCGAATAGGCACGGAGATCAGATGATTTTTCCGGATCCGGCCTCGATGCCGGCAAGAGACGGTTTGCATCCATGGATTCCGGACAATCCGTAACAGCGCTCGATCCGGCTTTGTTACAAATCTTTACATACCGTTACAAATCACCAGTTGAGAATCGATGTCGATCCACGATACAACTGGTGATTGTTTCTGGTGGTCTTGCTGTTTCCGGACTGCTGATCTGAAACCGCTTCCGCTCAGACGAGTGAAAGGCATCGAGGAGTCTCTGAACCGTGCGATACAGGAAAGTCCTGGTTTCGATCCCCTTGCTGATGCTTCTCCTGATTCAGGACGGCTGCCGCACTCCCTCGGAACACCGGGAGAATGCGGACACTGTTTCCTATGGGATCATCAAGAAGAAGCAGGAAGATTCCCTGGGCAAGAGCGATGCCTTCAGCATCGACCGCCCAGGCGACCTCCTGAGACGACGCCTCCTGGAGGAGCAGGATCTCCCATTCTCCAGCGACGCCTCCCTGGGAACGGACATGCTACTGCCCGTCGACCACTGGCCGGAGCAGGACTATCCGCCCCTTCCCTCGTCTGCCGATGCCGATGTCGCGCTTCCGACCGACCAGCCGCTGAAGATCACCCTTGTCGATGCTCTCCAGATCGGGGCTCGCAACAGCCCGTCGTACCAGTCGAGCAAGGAGGATGTCTTCCGGTCCGCGCTGAGCCTCGACCTGGAACGCGACGCTTTCAGGTCCGTTTTCACATCCCAGGTGGAGCACCTGGCCGAGGTGGACGACACAGGGGACCACACGGTCACCGGGACGGAGACCACCGCGACAGCCGGGGTGAGCAAGACGTTCGAGAACGGGATCGACCTGACAGCCGGGCTTGCCGTTGACCTGGCCAACCTCCTGACCCAGGGCAGTGCCTCGTCGCTTGGCCTGACGGCGGACGCAACCGTATCGATCCCGCTCCTACGCGGCGCGGGCAAGCACATCGTGACCGAACCGCTCATTCAGGCCGAGCGGGATATCGTCTATGCGATCTACGAATTCGAGCGCTTCAAGCGGACCTTTGCCGTCGACATCGCGACGGACTACTTCGCCGTTCTTCGCCAGATGGACGAGGTGACGAATGCGCGCGAAAACTACACCAGCTCGATCGCGTCGGCCCGCTGGTCGCGCAGAAGGGCCGAGGCCGGCCGGCTCCGCGAGATCGAGGTGGACCAGGCTGTTCAGCGGGAACTGAGCGCCAGGAACAACTGGATATCGTCCCAGGCGCGGTTCGAGAACCGTCTGGACACGTTCAAGAACGCCATCGGCCTCCCCACGGACGCCCGCATCGAGCTCGACCGTTCCGAGCTCGACCTGCTGCGAGCGAACATCGAGGAGATTATCGACGCATTCCTCGAGAAAGCTCAGTCAGAGAGATCCGAGGAATCCGGTCCTGCCGACGGCGAAGTCGTGATCGAGCCGCCGTCTGCCGAGGACGCAGGCGCGTTCGAAATGGACGAGACCAGGGCGATTCAGCTGGCCTTCGACAACCGGTTGGACATGAGGGTGACGATCGGATCGGTCTACGACGCCCAGAGGTGGGTCGTGGTGGCCGCCGATGCTCTGGGCGCGGAGCTGACCCTGCTCGGCTCTGCCGCCTACGGCGAGGGCCGCTCCATCGGCACGGCCGATCAGGAGAACGCGGACCTGAAACTGAGCGAAGGCTGGTACTCGGCCCTGATTTCCCTCGACCTCCCCATCGAAAGAACGTCCGAACGCAACTCGTACCGAAACAGCCTGATCGAGCTGGAGAGGACGGTCAGGAACGTCCAGACCCTCGAGGAACAGATAAAGCTCTCCATTCGCAGCCAGCTGAGGACTCTTCTCGAATCGCGGGAGGCGCTCAAGATCCAGGCCCAGTCCGTCGCCGTCGCCGAGAAGCGGGTGCGCAGCAGCACCGTGTTCCTGGAGGCGGGCAGGATCGAGATCCGCGACCTGCTGGATGCCCAGGATGCCCTGCTTCAGGCGCAGAACTCCCTCACGGCCGCCATCATCAACTACCGCATCGCCGAGCTGGAAATCCAGCGCGACATGGGGCTGCTCGAGGTGGACGAAAAAGGACTATGGCGGGAATTCAATCCAGAGGATATCGATCATGACAGCGAATAGCAGTGACGGGACAATGGGCGAGAAGAGCAACGGAATGCCTCTCAAAGCCATCGGGATCACGATCCTGGTCGCCGTGGTCGTCCTCGCGGTGATCCTTCTGAACGTGATGTCCGATGGCGCAGAAGAGTCTTCGGCAAACGCGACCTTTGTCGTCAAGAAGGGTTCCCTCACGATCAGCGTTCTCGAAACGGGGACGATCAAGGCGCGGGAGCAGGTCATCATCAAGAACGAGGTGGAAGGCAGGACCTCGATCATCTCCCTGGTCTCCGAGGGCACGCACGTGAAGAAGGGCGATCTCCTCGTCGAGCTCGATGCCAGCACCCTCGTGGACAACAGGATCGACCAGGAGATCCGGGTCCAGAACGCCGAGGCCGCCCACATCAATGCCACGGAATCGCTGGCTGTTGTCGAGAACCAGGCGCAAAGCGACATCGATGTGGCGTTGCTGACCCTCGAGTTTGCGAAACAGGATCTTGAGCAGTACAAGGAAGGCCAGTTTCCGATCGAACAAGTGGCCGCCGAGAACGAGATCGCCCTGAGGGATGAGGAGCTCAAACGCGCCAATGAGACGCTGGACTGGTCGCGGAAGCTGCACACTGACAAGTTTATCTCGAGCACGGAACTGCAGGCCGACGAACTGGCCGTGACCCGTGCGGAAAACAACCTGGTGATTGCGAAGAACAACCTCAAGCTGTTGCAGAAATTCACCTATCACCGCAACATCGCACAGCTCGAAAGTGACTTCCGGCAGGCCAAGATGGCGCTGGAACGAACGAATCGAAAGGCCAAGGCCAACATCATCCAGGCCAAGGCGGACCTCAATGCAAAAAAGCAGGAGTTCAAGCGCCAGGAGGACAAGCTGGCCAAGCTCGAGGACCAGATCAAGAAGGCCAGGATCGTCGCTCCTACGGATGGCATGGTGGTCTATGCCACCAGCGCCCAGAGGGGAAGCTGGCGCCGCGAGAGTCGTACGCCCCTCGATGAAGGGGTCGAGGTTTTCGAGCGGCAGGAGCTGATCTACCTTCCCACGGCCTCATCGGCAATGGCCGAGGTCGACATCCACGAGGCGAGCCTGAAGAAGGTGCGCGTCGGACTTCCGGCCGTGATCACCGTCGACGCCCTTCCGGGCAAGAGATTCGTCGGCACCGTCGGGCGGATCGCACCCCTCCCCGACGCCCAGAGCATGTGGATGAACCCCGATCTCAAGGTCTACAACTCCGACATCTATCTGGAGGGAGAGGATCCGGCACTCCGGACCGGCATGAGCTGCAAGGTCGAGATCGTGGCCGACCAGTACGACGACGTGGTCTACATACCGATCCAGGCCGTGATACGCATTGCCGGAAAGCCGACCGTCTTCGTGGCCATGGACGGCAACAGGAACGGTCCCTTCGAGGAATGCGAGGTGGAGATCGGACTGGACAACAACAGGATGGTGCACATCACGAGCGGATTGAGCGAGGGAGAGATCGTCATGCTGACGCCGCCGCTGAAATCAGCGACGATCGATAGCGGTTCCCGGCTGACGGACGATGACTCGACGGCGGTCACGGACGGGTTGAAGGCAACGATAAGCGAGAAGCTCGAACAGGTCAACGGTGTCGAGCAGGTCGATCCCGGCGTTCCCGGCGATCCTGCCAAGGCGGAGCCAGGCGGCGAACAGCGCGGCCGCCCCTCGAAGGAGCAGATGGAGGAGATGCGCCGCCGCTTCGAGAACATGTCGCCCGAGGAAAAGAAGAAGGCGATGGAGAAGTTTCGGGGAGGAGGTCAGGATCCTGAAGGCCGTTCAGGAAGAGGCGGGCGCCGGCGCCCCGATGATTCCGGGAAGGACGGATAGATGGGCGACAGGACGCCACCCGTCAAGGGGGAAGGGATCATCCGGCTCGAAAACGCCCGCAAGGTCTACCGGATGGGTACGCAGGAGGTCCAGGCTCTCGACGGCATCAACATGGCCTTCGAGCAGGGCAGCTTCTGGGCCATCATGGGGCCCAGCGGCTCGGGCAAGAGCACCATGATGAACATCCTCGGCTGCCTGGACCGGCTTACAGGCGGTTTCTACTTCCTCGAGGGCCGGGACGTGAGCCGCCTCGATGACGATGCCCTGAGCGAGCTTCGCCTCAAGCATCTCGGCTTCATCTTCCAGAGCTTCAACCTGATCCCTCAGCTGAACGTGCAGCGCAACATCGAGCTTCCGCTCTACTATCTGGGGTGGGACGCGGTACGAAGCGAAAAGCGGGCGAAGGAGCTGGCGGATCAGGTGGGACTCGCGGACAGGGTTGATCACCGGCCCACCGAGCTGTCCGGCGGACAGCTGCAGCGTGTGGCGATTGCCCGGGCCCTGGCGAACGATCCGCAGGTGATCTTCGCCGACGAGCCAACGGGGAACCTGGACTCGAACACGGGCGAGCAGATCATGGAGATCCTGAGCGACCTGAACGCTCAGGGAAAGACCATCATCATGGTGACGCACGAATCCAACATCGCTGCGTACGCCGGGAACAAGCTCCACATGATCGACGGCATGATCGACCAGATCGAGGCAGGTGCCGCATGAAACAGACCAGGGTCATGAGAAACATCCTGCTGGGCATCGAGAACCTGATGCTCCACAAGCTGCGCTCGTTCCTGACGATGCTGGGCGTCGTCTTCGGCGTGGGAAGCGTCATGGCCATGCTCGCCGTGGGCGAAGGTGCCAGCAAGGAAGCCCTGGAACAGATCCGCAAGCTGGGAAGCAACAACATCATCATCTCGGCCGTCAAGGCCGCCGAGGACGAGCAGTCCTCCACCCAGCGCTCCCACATGAGCATCTACGGATTGACCTACCTGGATCAGGAGAGGATCTCCCAGAGCTTCGAGAACATCAAGGAGACCGCACCCGTCAAGATCATGCGTCGGAACACCCGCCTGGGCGAGAGAGCGATGGAGCTCCGGGTGGTGGGAACCACACCATCCTGGTTCCGGCTCGTGCCCCGCGACATCATCGCCGGCCGCATCATCCTTGACTCCGACGAAAACAAGCTGGCCCCCGTCGCCGTGCTCACCGAGTTCGGGGCGCGGAAGATCCTGGCAACGGAGAGCACCATCGGCCAGTCGATCCGCATCGGGCTCGATCAGTTCGAGGTGATCGGCATCGTGAAGAGCGAGAGCGGGCAGGCCGGAAACATCCAGATCCCCGACCAGGAGGTCGACGTCTACATCCCCATCGAGGTGGCGCGCAAGTATTTCGGTGACATCTTCACGAAGCGGTCGTCAGGCAGCTACGAGAGGGAGATGGTCGAGCTGCACCAGATCATCGTCCAGGTCGCCGACGTGGAAGAGGTCGAGGCGGCCGCGTCGGGCATCGAGAGGATGCTGGAGCGGACCCACAAGAAGAAGGACTACACGGTGAGCGTCCCCCTCGCCCTGCTGAAGCAGGCCGAGGCCACCAAGCGGACGTTCAACATCGTGCTTGGCTCCATCGCGGGAATCAGCCTTCTCGTGGGCGGGATCGGGATCATGAACATCATGCTCGCCTCGGTCACCGAGCGAACCCGGGAGATCGGCATCCGCCGGGCGATCGGGGCCAAGAAGAGGCAGATCGTGCTCCAGTTCCTCATCGAGACGGTCGTGCTCTCCACGGTGGGCGGGCACATCGGCCTGGGGATCGGGATGCTCATCCCCTTTCTCATCACCTACTTCACCGGCATGGCCACCGTCATCACGCTGCAGGGCGTCCTGCTCCCGCTCTTCATCAGCATGACGATCGGAATCATCTTCGGGCTCTACCCGGCGATCAACGCGGCCAAGGTCGATCCCATCGTTGCTCTGCGCCACGAGTAGCCTGCCCGGTCTCGACAGATCCGGTTGATCGAACCGGGCGGCAGATCGATCCACAAGGCCATCTGGAGCGCCAGCCCCTTCATGGCCTGGCCGTACTACACCTTTGTCTTTTCAGACTTCATGCTCTCATCCATGCTGAAGTCGATCGAGAAAGCCGTCACTCTCGAGGAGGTCCGCTCCGAGACTGCGAAGTGGAAGGAGTACTACGGATATCCGGAGGGAGAGATCGTCGACTTTCGGCGGTTTCTGGACGACCTGCGCGGCATCTATGGCAAGTAAAGGAGGCAGAACATCCTGTCTCCGATCTCGATCATCCGTTGATCGAAAAAAAATAATAACAGCCAAGAATAGTGCAACGACTCGGATCAAATACATATCCAGATCTAAATCTTGGCGCCCCTGAGCGGGAGACGGATTTCCATCATACCTCATCAAAAACCATCTCTCTGATGCGCAGACGAATCCCTACCGCATCGAGTTGACAAGGCATGGCACCCGAAACGTGCGAGAGCGGGAGAAAGCTCATGAAGACGAACAAGGGGTTCATTTTTCGGTTTTGCTTCCATGCAGGGGTTTCGGCTGCTCTCTGCATTGCGCTGCTGGTTTCGTCACTACCGGCCTCGGAACAGCAAGGAGCGATTCAGGATCCTCCAGCACGGAACGAGGGGACAGGAAGCACCAGGCAGGATCAGCTTCGCTCCAGGATCCTGGCGATCGCCGAAGCCTATGCCACCTACAAGTGGCGCGCAACGGACGAGAACGTCTTTCACGGCAAGGACCCTGACGGGATTCAGGTCGACACGCCAGACATCTCCTTCTGCAAGGACGGCTGGCACGCCGACGGCAGGGAGAACGTGGGCGTCCCCTACAGCTGGGGCGGATTCTGCACGATCGAGAAGTTCGACGAGTACGTGAAGAAGGGCGCCTTTGCGGGGCACGCCCACACGTCGGGCGAGGCGCGGGGGAGTCGCTAC
The DNA here is from genome assembly GCA_964482235.1 of uncultured Phycisphaerales bacterium. GTDB lineage: Bacteria > Planctomycetota > B15-G4 > B15-G4 > CAYZWU01 > CAYZWU01. The sequence goes on along the minus strand of CAYZWU010000033.1, from coordinate 15,093 downwards.
ACGGTAGGTGTCGACTGCTCGGGCCTCGTATCGCGCTGCCTCGACCTGCCCCAGAAGCAGACGTCCCTTTCCATGGCAGGCCTCTGCTACAGGCTGAAGAGCTATGACGAGCTCCTGCCCGGCGATCTCCTCAACAAGCTCGACGGGCACGTCGTCATCTTCAAGGAGTTCACCGACGAGAGCCGCGAGTCGATACGCTACTACGAGGCCGGCACCTGGCGTGTCAAGGAGACCGTTCGCAAGGCCAAGGACTTGCGGCGGCAGAACTTTTTTCCCATGCGGTACAAGCCACTCGACCCGAGATGGGTCCACATCGACTTCTCGAAGCCTGACTTTTCCATTAGGAAGGAAGATGCGCCCGGCACCTGGAAAGCGGCCCCTGGCAAAAACCGCGATTCCACGGCCGGGATCCCCATCCGGCTGATGAAGGCCGTATCCGGCGAGTGGGCCCGCTACGATGTTAAGCAGACGCGGTCTCCGCGCGAGCGCACGGTCACGCGGGGGCTATCGCACACGGATGGCGGGAAGATCGCCCTGCAGGTGATCAGCAACGCTCAGGGCAAGGAGATGATCACGGAGAAAATCCACGAGTCCGGACTGACGGCTCTCGACATGATCATCGGCTTCGGCGCCTACGATCAGGAGTTCGAGAAGCTCGAGCTTTCCGACCTGAACATCGAGAACGGCACCTACGAGACAGGCGGCCGGAAGTTCGCCGCCCGCGGGATCACTGCGAAGGTTACAGGCAAATTCACGCTGCACGGCAAGCGCTACCCGATCGAGTTCTCGATCGAATGCTTCCAGACCGACGATCTACCGATGGAGGGTATCCTGGCGGCGACCTACACGCTCGAGGTCGTCTGGACTGACGGCAGGAAGATGTCAGCCAGGCGATCCTTCACGCTGCGCGAGTTTTCGAACCCGCGCCATTAGCTCGGCCCGGGTTCGAGGTGATCGAGCAGGTACCGCACCATCAGCATCCGCAGGTGCACCGCCGTTCCCTTTCCCTCGTGGAGGCCGTGGTTGCGGTTTGGGTAAGCCATGTAATCGAACTTCTTGCCCAGCTCGATGAGGCGGTCGACCAGGCCCTCCGTGATCTGGAGGTGCGTGTTGGTCTCGCCCGTGCCATGAACGATCAGGAGATCTCCCTTCAGGCCCTCGGCAAAGTTGATCGGAGCCGACCGGCGATACCCCTCCGGATTCGTTTCGCGGGTCTCCATGTAGATCTCCTGGAACCAGGCGTTGTAGAGGTGCGGCTGCGGCTTGGGCGCAACGGCGATCCCCATGCTGTAGAGATCGGGCTCGCGAAACATCGCGTTGAGGGTGTTGGAACCGCCGCCGCTCCATCCCCAGATGCCCACCCGCGACAGATCGACGTAGGGCCGGAGACGGGCGAAGGACCTCACTCCGGCAGCCTGCTCGCTTGTGGAGAGCGGCCCCAGGCTACCGAAGACGGCCCGTCGCCATGCAGCTCCCTTCGGCGCCGGCGTACCCCTGTTGTCGATCGACACGACGATGTAACCCAGGTCGGCGATCAGGCGATGGTAATCGGCATGAACGATTCCCCAGGCATCCAGAACGGTCTGCGCGTGCGGCTCCCCGTACACGTAGACGAGAACGGGATATTTCCGTAATGGATCGATATCGCGGGGCTTGATCATCCAGGCGTCCATGGTGATGCCGCCGTCGATCTCGATCTTCAGGAACTCCGTGGGGCGTGATATTGCGGCTTCCGCTTTCCTGCGGAGTTCCGCATTGTCCTCGAGCACGCGCACGACCCGGTGGTCGGGCAGGCTCACGAGCTCGGTGATCGGCGGACTGTCGAAGGTCGACCAGGTGTGAAACGCCCACCTGGCATCAGGGGAAAAGTCGTAGCTGTGGGTTCCGGGCTGAGCGGGAGGAGTGATCAGCTCGGGCCTGGCCGTTCCATCGAGCCGTACGCGGTAGAGATACTTCCGCGTGGCATTGCCAGGCGACGCGTAGTAGTAGAACCACTCCTCTGCCGCCTCGATCACGGCGCGCTCGATGATGTCGAACCTGCCGGGAGTGATCAGTTTCTGCTCCTTGCCGTCGCGCGAGCAGACGTAGGCGTGGCGCCAGCCGTCCTTCTCGCTGAGAACGAGAAAAGCCTGTCCCCCGCGGAACCACTGGAGACCGGAATTCTTGTGATAGCTGGCAACGACCCACGCAGGATCGGTTTCATGAAAGATGCAGGTCCCGTCGCCGCTGTTCACGTCGAAGAGGTCGAACCGGCGCTCGTTCCTGAAGCGGCTCAGCTTCTCGACCAGCAGCTCGTCGGGATTCCCGGCCCAGCTGACCTGTCCCAGGTAGAAGCCATCCTCCGGCTGGGCGATGTCCATCCAGCGCGTCTCGCCTCCCCGGGAATCAACAATACCGACGCGCAGCCTGGCAATGGCCTCGCCAACCCGGGCAAACCGAGTTTCTCTCACACCCGGATAGGATGGATCGCCCGGCACCAGCTCCTTCCTGAGCCTGATCCCGGAGAAGTCGTTTTCCACGAAGGCTATCCGATTGCCATCGGGGCTCCAGACAGCCCTTCCGTTCGAGATCCCGTCCTCATTCCCGGTCTGCGTGAGCTGGATCGTCCGGTCGCTGCCCGGACCGCGCACGTGCAGGTTTCCCTTCCTGGAGAAGACGGTTCTCTGTCCGTCCGGTGATCTGTTTCCGGAACTGCGGCGGTCCTCCTTTCGGTCCACGTCCAGCACGGTCCGTTCGCCGCTGGCTGCATCGTAGCGGACCAGCACCGGTTTCTTCTTCCCGGGAACGGACTCCCGAACAGTATAACCCGAGCTGTCCGGGAGCCATTCGCCGCGAAATCTCCGGGCGCGGAACTCGCCTCTCTCGTAGATTGCACGTAGCTGCGATTCGGCTTTCTCGAGAATCTTTTCATCCCGATCCCGAGCGTGGATATCAGGGGCGTCAATCATGCCCAGCAGCCAGAACGCAGTGATGCACAGGACGATGGAGCTGGTTCGCATTCTTGATGACTCCCTTTTTGGTTTATCTCAAGGACAGCTTGCAGGCATCGAGCAGTGGCCCTGCCGGTTTCGGCTCACTAAGGAACCAAGGCTCCATGCACCGTTTGCCATGCATCTGCCTTCTCCCGCGAAAAGTATCCTTCACGGAATGATTTCTCAATCCTATTCCTGTCGGGCGTCGGCCAGGTCACCTATGGTTGCTCCGGAATCCCCGCAGGAGAACAGTACCGCTACCGCGTGAATAATGCTCGAGCGCGAACGGATCGTTTCTTCAGCTGAACTCTGATTTCGAGATCATTCTCCTGCAACCGGATCGAGAGTCGAACCATCCAAAGGATGTCGACCAGAACGAAGGCGAAAGGAGACTGTCATGGAATTTCTAGGTGTCGTACTGCTGGTTCTCGGTTTTGTCGGATTCGGCATCCTCGGCAAGTATGTGCGGGAGAGGAAGCAGTTGCAGCTCTCCGAGATGATCCACAAGGAAAGGATGAGGGCGATGGAGAAGGGTATTCCGCTTGCTGAAATCGGGCATGAAGACCTGGCCGAGAAACTCGTCCAGATGAACTTGAACTCGGACGCCAATCCCGGAGCACCGGGGAACGGGATCCTCTGGGTCCGCATCTACGCGCTCTGTCTCGGCCTCCTGTTCTTTTTCGGGGGAATCGGCGTCGTCTGCAGCCTGCCCTTCGTCGATTTCGAGGAGGTCCCCCTGTTCTGGCCGCTGGGCATCATACCGATCCTTATGGGACTCGGCCTGCTTCTCTTCTGGAATCTCACACGCAAGTACGAAGACCGGATAAGGTCCGAGAAATAATTCGCAACTGCGATGATGCAGATTCTGGCATAATCGTTGCCGGAACACCCCACGGAGCATTGATCACGAAATGCAGGCAAGCACAGCAAGCATGGATTCCCTTCTGAGGCGGATCGCTGCGTGGGATTCCGGGAGTTCGGCCCGCGATCGTGCCGCTGACGACAACAGCCTGATCAAAAGCTTCCTCTCGACCGGTTCGAACAGGGATTTCGAGCGCCTCGTAGACCGTCACAAGGAGCGTGTCCACCGCCTGGTTGCTTCCGTCATGGGTCCCAGCCACTCGGCCGAGGCCGAGGATATAACACAGGACGTCTTCGTGCAGGTCTACCGCAAGCTCTCGACCTTCAGGAAACAGAGCAGCTTCGCCACGTGGCTCTATCGCATCGCTTTCAACAAGGCGATGGAGCAGAAGAAGAGGGCGCGATTCCGTCTCCCCCACGCCGGCGAGGAAGCTCTCCCCGCCGTTGCGGCATCCGATGCGGATGCCGATCCGGCCAGAACGGCCGCCGACCGGCAGAGGCGGCATCATGTTCTCGAGTGCGTCGAGAACCTGGACGAACCGTACAGGACGGTCGTGTATCTGCACTACTGGATGAGCGCATCCGTCTCGGATATCGCCGCATACCTTGGCACAAGGACGGGAACGGTCAAATCCCACCTCCACCGCGCAAGGGCCCGCCTTGCGCGCACCATGAGGAGGGAGGCCGAAGATGAGTGAGCGCTGTCAGGAAAGCCGCCACTACCTGGATAGGATCGCCGCCGGAGCCACCGAAGCGGAACAGCTCGCCTGGGAGGATCATCTCGGGCGATGTGACGAGTGTCGCGATCAATGGACGGCTGACCTGGAACTTCGCGCTTTTTTTCACGAGGCCGAGATGCCGAGCCTTTCGAACCGCTTCGATCAGACGCTGCGCAGGAGAATCGCGGCCGACGTGCGAACCCACCCCAGATGGCTGTTCGTCATCATGCAGGCATACTGGTTCTCAGCCGCGATCGTGAGCCTTCTCATCCTGTTCCTCGTGGATTTACCCGGCCTTTCCGGGGAAGGCGCGTGGATCGTGGGAGGACTCATTCCGGCACTCTGCTTTCTTGCCCCTGTCCTCCTGATGGGCCTGCACCTGAAAACCAGTCTCTTCGAGTTGATATCGAGCACACTGTCAATCAGATGGGGATCCCACCGGAGAGCTGGAGAAGTTCGAAACGGAACCCGGACAAGCACACCTTGAATTCCAAAGTCGGTCAAGCCGTCTCGATCCAGCGGAAGCGTGGCCAACGAAACAGATGTATCGATTTGGGCGTCGGTAAGGAGCTCGAGGCGAATATCGGCGGAGAAGGAAGGATTCTTCTCCTTCACCAAGGGCAGGATCTTGACTCTCGATTACTGAGGCGGGCTGCTTTCAGGCTGCCTGTGGTGATCCCCGGTTTTCCACGGCCAGGCACTCCGGGAATCCAAGATTAAACATCCCCTATGCTTCGGTCGTTTTGATTTTACCTGTGGAGTTCTAAGTCAAGAACATCCAGCGCTTGGTAGTCCAAACCAACAGCAGCGCTTCCATATGAGCCTAACTCCATACCTGGTCCTGCTTGAAGCATAGGGGATACAAAACGTCGATATTTCCAAGGCTTTTTCTATCTGTGTTATTTCTTTAACACCGCCGTGGCGCGAAATGGTTCAGGTTTTTTTCCCGGAGATTTCACGGAGACCTTAATCGGTGTTCCCGCTCGCGATCTCGCCGTCGTGCTTCACTTTTGCTTGCTGCATGTCAAAACAACAAGCCTGCCGGAGTAGCCGCAGGCCGCCAGTTCCAGTCCCGGACGTCCGTCCAGGTCCCCGGCGGCGAGATGGTGAATTTTCGCGGTATCCTCGAACAGCGTCATGTTACTCCACGAATCGTTCTCGCGGAACAGGAGGGTGACCTTCTTCTCATATCCGGCCGTGGCGGCCTCGATCCCCGGTCGCGAAGGATCCAGATCACCGAGTACGGCTCCACGCAGCTTTGAGGTTTCCGCGTATATCTTCTCACGACCTTCAGGGCTCACGATCGACAGCGTCCCGTCGTCGTCGCAGACGATGACGCGATTGTCCAGAATCCCTAGCCGGGATCGTCCGCTCTCGCGCTTGTCCGCCGCTTCGGAAGTCCAGCCCGACTCCGTTCGGGTGGCGCGGATGAGAGATCCATCGGCGCATGCAAAGAAAGCGCCGTCCTGTGCCGGAACCGCGGCCTTGCCCGGTCCCGGGAGGTCGGCCACTTTCTCGGCTGTCCATCCCTGATCGGTCTTCGTCAGAAGATGCGCCTTCTTGCTGTATCCCGCAACGAAGGCACCGCCTTCTTTTCCCACGCACACGCCGTGAAGCAGACTCTCGTCCTCGAATATCTTGTTTGCCTTCCAGGCGTCCTTGTCCCGGTACAGGAGGTAGGCTGCACCCGGTCCCCCGCTGTCTTCATTCCCCGAGGCGATCCCCACAACCACGAGCTCCTGGCCCGGCAGATCCGGATCGACATCCCCGATGGCGCATTGAATCATCTCTCCGGGAGAGGAAAAGATCAGCTCGCTCTTCCATTGATCCTTGTCCCGAAAAATCATCCGGATCTCGCCGGAACGGCATACGGCGCCGATCTCGTTTCCCGGCAGGGATGCCGTCAGATCTCCGATGGCGCAGCCGCCGATCAACCCTTCAGTCTCGAAGGCGATCTCGTGGCTCCACCCGGAAGGCTCCGTCGGCTCGGAGCAGGAGCAGACCATAAGCGAGAGTACCATCAGAACCGGAAAGAACCTGTTCATTCGTCACCTCCTCCTAACAGAAAAACGAGTCACCGAGAACTCACTATTACTTGGAAAGCGACGTCAGATCAACGCGGAAAAGAACATGATCGAGAGCGGCTTCTCACATCCTCTGTCGATCAACGCCCAACTTTGCAGGGTGGAGGTACGCCCAATACTGGCTCATCCTTCATGATCCTCCCTTACGCGGGACAACATGGATCTTATGTCTCCCACGCCCTTGATTGCCACGTAGAGCATGACCGTGACATACCAGACGAGGGCGCAGAGGGTGAGCAGGAACCAGAACGGATGATCAGCCATTGTTCACCTCCTTGGGACCGGCTTTGTCACGCTTGATCAGCGAACCGACGACCATCGCCGCCCCGGTGAGGAGATACGTGGCGATGCCGGAATAATAGGGACCGATCGCCTTGGCAAGGGACTGGGTGCTCTCGAGCTGCTCGAACACCAGCCAGGTGACGGGGATGACGGCGCCGGTGACGATGGCCGCCGTGGCGCCCCAGCTGTTGGCGCGTTTCCAGTAGCAGCAGGCGATGAGCAGGACCGACATGCTGGAGAGGTAGATCGTCCCGGTAACGCCGAGGTAGGTCCAGAGGTCACCCTTGAGCGGATACCACAATCCGTAGATCAGCAGGAAGATCCCGATGAGAGCGACGATGGTCCGGTTGACGAAGAGCCCCTTCTTCTCGGACCATCGCCCCCTGTGAAAGGGGGCCAGGATGTCGTTGTAGATCACGCTGCCCCAGGTCAGCATGTAGGCCGAATCGGTCGACATGTCAGCGGCCAGCATCGCCGCCACGAGCAGTCCCATCAAACCGATCGGCACCATGGTGCTCAGGTACCTGGGCATGGCGTGCAGGGTGTTGTCCCCCACCACCTCCGGCGCCAGCATCGCGAGTGCGGCGATCCCCCACAGGCCGGGGATCAGGAACCGGCAGACGAAGAAGAAGCTGGTGCGCCTGTAGATCCTCTTTCCGGTGCCCGTATCCTTGGCCGCCAGCAGACGCTGGATGATGGTCTGCCACGTGAGCACCACGGCGAAGTTCAGCAGCAGGTTGAACAGGACGTATTCCCAGCCCATCTCCTGGTGGACGAAGGGATTGAATCCGCCGGGGCCGATATTTGTATCAACGGCTTCCACCATCCTGGACCAGCCCACGTTCTTCAGGATCAGGATCGTCACCCCGAGCATGCCGGCGCCCATGACGACGAACTGGAGGAAATCGGTGACGAGCACCGAGAGCATGCCTCCGAGGATCGTGTACACGGCCACGAGAACCAGGAGCACGGTCATGACGAGCTCGAGGTAGCCCGCCTCGAATCCGCAGACGATGACGAGAAACTCTCCGCCCGTTCTCAGAAAGACGCCCATGTTGAGCAGCCCGCCGAGAATGATGACCGCCCCGGCGAGCCACCGGACACGCGAGCCGAATCGTTTCTGGAAGAGCTCGGGGATGGTGATCACGCCCTGGTCGCGCAGCGGTTTGATGCAGAAGCCGGTCACCCCCACCACGAACATCGCGAGAGCCATGAGGATGCCCGGAGTGGCGCCGGCGAATCCCTTGTCGAAGCCGTTCTGCGCGGTATACATGCAGGTGACGATGCCGAACTCGGTGGCTGCCATGGAGGCGATGCCCAGGTAGAGCTTCATCTCGCGTCCGGCAACGAGGAAATGCTCCACCCTGCCCACGTATTTGCGAACCATGATGCCCACGGTCATGGTGGCCAGCAGGTAGACCCCAACGATGCTGCCGTCGATCCAGGTGAAGTTCGTCATCTGTCGCGATCTGCCTTCCTCATGGCGTTATAGCCCTCGCGCAGGACAAATATTCCGTGGCATCTGGCCCCATTGTCGTATACAATTCGATGCATTAATGGTTTTCGAGAATCCCCTTCTATCAACATCTTATACTCCGAGGAGGTGGAAAATGGGTATCTTCAGGATTTTTCTCCTCGTAATAGTGTCGGCCCTTCTCATGAGTACGGTCCAGGCTGATGTTATCTCCGAGGACTTCGACAGCGGCACTTTCCCTCCCACGGGCTGGACCTTGATCGACAACACCCCCGATCCCAATGGGTGGCAGCTGAACTCCTACTTTGCCATGCTGAACTATACGGGAGGGACCGGCGAGTGCGCCTCGCTCAATTCGGATTTTTACGGCTGGGGGCTCATCGACGCGGAATTGATCACACCAACCTTTGTCGTTCCTGACAGCTCCACGCTCGAGTTCGACCACTCGTTCAGATGGTACTCCGGCGGCCTGTACGAACAGGCCGACGTCGACATCAGCATCAGCGGAGGGGCCTGGATCAACCTGGCCAACTACAGCGGCGGCGACGACGGCTACCCCGTCGGAGTTCACAAGAGCATCGACCTGAGCTCCCATGCCGGGCAGCAGGCTCAGATCCGGTTCCGTTACTACGATGCGAACTGGGACTGGTGGTGGCAGATCGACAACGTCAGAGTCACGGGAAGTGCTCCGTTCCAGCTTTCCGTGGACAACCTCGTTGCCGGGCAGCAAGCGACGTTCACCGTGACAGGAGGAATACCGTCGCAGGATACGTATCTTGCTTACAGCATAACCGGTACGGGAAGCACGTTCATTCCACCGCTCAATGTCACCCTGGGCATCGCCTCCCCTCGGAAAGGGGCTGGCCCGACGATGAGCGATCCCTCGGGGAATGTCGTCTGGACCCTGCCCATACCGAGCGCATCGGGACAAAACGTCTGGTTCCAGGCATGCCAGAACGGCCAGGCGACCAACGTGGTTGCAGAAACGATCCAGTAGCAACGGACGATATCCCGAAGCAGCACGTGCTTTCTACTTCACCGTGAGCGTCATCAGGTTGGTCAATGTTGTCCTCGCTCCACCCGACGGCCCGACCAGTGCCTGCAGATGGTAATGAGAACCTGAGATCCACCCGGAAGGCACGGTCGTAGGCGTTGAAAGCACACCTGAGCCGGGAACGCGGCCGATGAGCTCCTGCCATTGCGGAGGCCATAGGAGGTAGAAATCGCCGTACTGCGTCGAGTAGGGAGGATCGGCAAGTCCGGTACCCAGGAGCAACGTGGCAGGGGCAGTCGGATATCCGATCACATTGACGTCGATCGTGGAACCGGGAAGGACATCACCCTTGTGATAGAGGTGATAATAGAACTCGTCGGCGCCCATATCGACGGCCTGTTCAGCGATACGAGGATCTCCCTCGAAGTCCAGATCGGGAATCCCGGGAACGGTGTTCGATCCCCTGTTGATGCAGGGAGAGTCGAATGTCAGATGAAGGTCGCTCTCTTCCGTGGCGAACTCGAGGTCCACGAAAAGGGGGTTGGCATCGATGTTCCCTGTACCAGGCCATCCGCCCTCGACGTTGCTGTACGTGATGGTCGGCTGACCGATCAAGACCTCGATCTCATCGGGAGTATTGTCCCACAGGATGCAGTTGGTCAGCTCGGGAAAGCTGGGCAGGTAGGCACCGGTTATCGACATTGCTCCGCCGAATGCGGCATCGTTCATCACCATGGTGCAGTTGATGATGGTAGCGTTGCCCATGGAAAAATCGACGGCACCGCCACCCTTGTCCGCCACGTTTCCTATGAACAGGCAATTGACGATGAGGGGAGTGCCGCCCTGGACGTCGATGCCGCCCCCATACATCGTTTCATTGCCGATGAACACGCAATCGATCACGTCCGGACTGCTCAGGAAGCAGCAGATCCCCCCACCGTTCGAGCCCTCGTAATACCCCCGGCAGATGTTTCTGATGAATCGACACCGCTGGATCAACGGATTGCTGAAACCGCGACAGGCTATCCCCCCTCCCAGAGCATCGGCCTTGTTGTACGAGATGATGCAGTCCGTGATTGTCGGGCTGCTCATCAGCGTGCAGTCGATCCCACCGCCGTTGCTCGTCTGCACCTCGCCGTTGGTGATGGTGAAACCTTGCAGGACACTCGTCCTCTTCTCGCCGTTCTCGAAGGTCACCACCCTGCCTGTCCGAGTCCCATCGATGACGGTCGACTCGGATCCCGCAACGCCTGTCACGACGATCGCCTTGCCCTTGTAGTCGATATGTTCCATGTAGGTCCCGGGAGCCACGAGAACCTGATCCCCCGCCGAGGCCGCATCGATTGCCGCCTGGATCGTGGGATACTCATCGGGGACGAGGAGATCATCCGATCGGGCGGCGGGTTGAAACCAGGAGAATAAAGGGGTATCGCATGATCTCGCCTCCAGAGGAGTTGGATCGAAAGCAACGGGCATGACCTCCCCAAGCTTCATCTCTTCCATATAAATATAGCTGATTGTTTTCACATTGGAACAAGGTTGAGCATAATCCGCGCCCACCGGCAATCGATCACTCCTCGAACTCGACCCCGAGATCGGCCAGGACCGCCTTCTTCAGGAGGGCATCGTCGGGGCTGGGCATCCGTCGCTCCTCCCAGCCCTCGGGGGGAGTCCACTGGAAGAGGGCCGGATCGATCTCCTCGTTGAGGCGGATACCGGTCCACTCCTCCTCGGCGAAGATGTCGAAGGCAACATGGACGCCGCTTTTCAGCTTGATGGGCAGGTGGCTCTTCCTGGACACCCAGAGGAAGCGTTCGCGCTGCCCCTTCATGAAGCTGAGATGGATGATGTCGCACGTCTCGTCGCCGATCGTATCCTCACCGTCGAGCTCGATCTTCTCCAGAAAGGGAGTCATGGATTCGATGTAACCATGAAAGGCGCTGAGCTCCAGGATGCACATGCCTCCGGTGCCGATGTAGCAGATCTCGTGCGCCAGGGAGTGGCGGCCTGGAGGGGACGGCTTCTTCATGTAGACCTTGAATTCCATCTCGCCCTGTGCAGGACTGTACGCCGAGGTGAAGAACCGCGTCCCGTTGGGCCAGTAGGACCAGCTCATTTGCATGATACTGGTCGAGGTTACATGAGACTCGAAATGCAGCATTTCCGGTATCAGCAGTGGCAAGCATAAAGAGCTCGGAGTTGAATGAAGTAAAAAATATGCAATCCAGAGAAAAAACGCAAAGCGCCAGCCCCCTTGAGCACCTTTCCTGGACACTGCAACACACTGAAATATAAATCGTTAGATCACCAATTGGCGGACTGAGAAAAACCGGCAAGAAAATCGAAATTCGTGGGGAGATCAGGGATTGAGATTCAGACGAGATACGTTAGTATACGGCCTTGATTAAAATCGGTTAGTTTTCACTCGTCCGCAAGAATGAGGATCATATTGTAGGAAAACAAAATGAGTTACAGCATGATCGGAAGATCGGTCGGTGAATCGGTTACCCTGAAGCTCAACGAGGTTGCCTCAATCCTCCGAGCCAAGGGTGAGCCGTTGATTCATCTTGGGGGCGGTGAACCCAAGACGAAATCGCCAATCGACGCAATCACCTCCGCAACGGGCCTGATCAGTTCAGGCATGGTAAGGTACACTCCGGCAGACGGAATCCCGGCTTTGAAGCAGGCGATCATCCGCTACACCGAAGAGTTCTACGGAAGAAACGTCGAGCCTGAAAATGTCATCGCCTCGAGCGGCGCCAAGCAGGCGATCATGGTGGCGCTTCAGGCCATGCTGGATCCTCAGGACGAGGTCATCTTTCCGGCACCCTACTGGGTGAGCTACCCGGAGATGGTCAAGCTCTGCGGCGCGGTCCCCGTGCCCGTCCTGCCCGAGGACGGCACCTTCTATCCGCGGCTGCAGGACATCGAGCAGAACATCACGAGCTACACCAAGGCGATCATCATCAACAGCCCGTGCAATCCCACGGGAGCCATGTTCTCCGAGGAGTTCATCGGCCAGATCGTGAAGCTCTGCGAGGAGAAGGGCATCTGGCTGATCATGGACGACATCTATCATCGTCTCGTCTTTGACGGCCGGAAGCCTTTCAGCGTGTACAAGTTCACGAAGAAGTCCGTGGAAGACAGCAAGATCGTCGTGGTCAACGGTGTCTCCAAGCAGTACGCCATGACCGGATTCCGCATCGGATGGGCCGTTGGTAACAAGAAGCTCATCGAGATGATGGCCAACATCCAGGGCCATCAGACTTCGGGGCCCTCGGCCATCACGCAGCACGCGGCCGTGGGCGCCATCAACGGCATCCAGTCCTGCGTCGAGAGCCTGCGCCTGACCCTGGAAAACAACCGCAAGGTCATGATGCAGCAGATCGACGCCTTCAACGGTGTTCGCGCCTTCAAGCCCGACGGCACCTTCTACTGCTTTGCGGACTTCAGCAACTACATGAAGGATTCCTCGAAGCTCGCCTACTTCCTCCTGGAAAAGGTCCGTGTCATCACCGTTCCAGGCGTTGAGTTCGGTCTCGACGGCTGGCTGAGGCTGTCGACCTGCGGGACCATGAAGGACATCATGCAGGGGATCGAGCGCATCAAGTGGGCGCTGGATCCGGATTCGCCGAACGAACTGTTCATTGGTGAGCGCAAATTGGTGAGGGACTGGCTATGACAAAGTACTTGAAATTCGACACCCCTGCGCAGAAACATGCCGCAGATCTCAAGAGCGAATATGGCCTGAAGAACCACGGCTTCGTTCATCTCGATACCGTCTACTGGAACCTGCCGGCATCGGCGCTGGTGGAAGAATCGGTTTTCCGCGGTGAAGGCAAGATCGTCAACGGCGGCGCCTTCCTGGTGACCACCGGCAAGTGGACGGCCCGCGCCGCCAACGAGAAGTACTTCGTGCGCGAACCGTCGACGGAGGAGAAGATCGACTGGGGCCACCAGAACCGCCCCATCTCGCTGGAGAAGTTCAACGGCATCCTCACGCGGATGCAGGCGTTCCTCCAGGGCGAGGAGCTCTTCGTGCAGGACTGCTACGTCGGGGCCGATCCCGAGTACCGCATGCCGGTGCGTATCATCACCGACAAGGCGTGGCAGAGCCTCTTTGCCCGGAACATGTTCATCAACGTGGACAACCTCGACGATCACAAGAAGTTCATCCCCGATTTCACGCTCATCGCCTCGCCCTCCTTCAAGGTCGATCCCCGCATCGACGGCACGGGCAGCGAGACGGCGATCATCGCGGACTTCTCGAAGCGGCTCGCCATCGTGGCCGGCTCGAGCTACGGCGGCGAGATCAAGAAGACGATCTTCACGGTCATGAACTACCTCATGCCGCTTCAGGATGTCATGTCCATGCACTGCTCGGCCAATGTGGGTGACGACAATGACGTGGCCCTCTTCTTCGGACTTTCGGGCACGGGCAAGACCACCCTGTCCGCCGATCCCAAGCGGCATCTCATCGGCGACGACGAGCATGGCTGGAGCGACGACGCGGTCTTCAACTACGAGGGCGGGTGCTACGCCAAGGTGATCCGCCTGTCCTCGGAAGCGGAGCCTGAGATCTATCAGTGCACCAGCCGTTTCGGCACGATCCTGGAGAACGTGATCTTCGATCCCGCGTCGCGCAACATCGATCTCGACGACGAGACGCTGACGGAGAACACGCGCTGCTCGTACCCGCTGGATTTCATCCCCAACGCGGTGTCCGACAAGCGCGTGGCGGCGCATCCGAAGAACATCGTCTTCCTCACCTGCGATGCGCAGGGCGTGATGCCCCCCATTGCCAAGCTGAACATGAACCAGGCGATCTACCACTTCATCAGCGGTTACACGTCCAAGGTCGCGGGGACGGAGCTTGGCCTCGGCATCGAGCCCGAGATCGCTTTCAGCGCCTGTTTCGGAGCGCCCTTCATGGTGCATCACCCCTTCCTCTATGCGGATCTTCTACGCAGGAAGGCGGACAAGTGCGGCGCCGACGTCTGGCTCGTGAACACGGGCTGGGTGGGCGGCAAGTTCGGGGTCGGAAAGCGCATCAGCATCCGGCACACCCGCAACATGCTCAACGCCGCGCTGGAGGGCAAGCTGGCTGATGTCGAATACCGCACGGACAAGCTCTTCGGTTTCTCGATTCCCCTGAACTGCCCCGATGTTCCCGATGACGTCTTCACTCCGGAATCGGCCTGGGGCAACAAGGACGAGTACTGGAAGAAGTACGATGCCCTCGTCGCGCGCTACATGGAGAACTTCAAGCTCTACGCCGACGGCTGCCCCGCCGAGGTGCTCGATGCCGGCCCGAGGAGGCTGCGAGACATCTAGACAAAGCCACACTCAACGACGGGTCGTCACACTCTCATGGAACCGCCCCGAGGAGTTGGTTACTGAAGACCATGTCCCTCGTCACGGTCAACGGCGAGCCGGATTGCGTCAGGACAGTCGCAGTCCGGCCCATGCTGCAAGTTTGCAGCCTGCCCCTTTTCAATCGTATCCACATCCCTTATAGTCTTGTCTTCAAGAGGTGTTCCTCCACCAGGATTTCGATAACATCAACGCCCGATGAATTTCTCGAACGTCTTGCTCGCATCGCTGGTAAACGAAACCAGCTCGACCGAACAGGGAACATTGTAATCACGTTCCATACCGCTAGAATAAGCCCAATCCGAGCACGGACAGATTTCCCGGCAATTAATAC
>CAYZWU010000032.1:0-67286 GCA_964482235.1 uncultured Phycisphaerales bacterium | reverse complement strand
CATTATTGACGATCAATGCCGGCGAATTTGAAAATACGAATCCGCCTCCGGATTCGTCTGCATAGTTGTTTACAATCAGGTTGTTCATCAATGTCGGTGTCGAATCGTAGAATCCTCCTCCTCCGCCACGTGACTCAACAGTTCTATTGTTCTCGATGAGGTTATTGCTGATTATCGCATTCGAGACGATAAAACAGATCCCTCCACAACCCTGACCGTGAAAACTGATTGCGTTGTCGGAAATAACATTCGAATCGACCAACGGTGATCCATAAATACAATATATGCCGCCTCCAACACCGTCCCATCCTATATCGTTACCCGTGATGATGTTTCCGGTAATTGTCGGGCTGGAGTTTTCACAGTAGATTCCGCCTCCACCTTCGCCGAAGATGGGTAATCGCGTCCCATCTCCATTTGTAAGAGTGAATCCCTCGAGAACGGAATCCGGATCCTCCCCGTTGCGGAAGACGACAACACTTCCATCCCAGTTGCCGTCGATTGTTGTCAGATGGGGACCATTCTCGCTGCGAACCGTGATTGCCTTCCCGAGAAAGTCGATGTTCTCGACATAGACTCCCGATCGAACAATGATGCAGTCTCCGTCTGATGCGGAGTCGATTGCGGCCTGTATCGATGCGAAATTGTCGGGAACATAGAAGGTCGCTGAGTGGCCTGCGGTGGAGAATAGAAGGAGAGAAAGAAATATGCAGAGTCGTCGCATTTGTTGTCTCCTTATCTGACTGCCAAACCAGGCCGCCTCTCAGAGCGAAACGAAAGTCCCGCCCGTGACAGCGGCGAGCTTCTGCATGAACGAGCGGTCCGCCTGGCCCACGGCCACCACGTGCAGGACGGCCTGCTGCGTGCGGTTCCAGCTGATCACCGCCTCGATGATGGCGGCCTTGTTCCGAACCGCCCCGGCCGTGGGATCACCGTCGGTGAGGAGGATGATGGCGTCCACCTCCTCGTCCTTGAAGGCGGCTTTCAGGGCGCCGTAGATGTTGGTGTTTCCACCCGCTTTTATCCCCTGCACGGTCTTCAGGGCATCATCTTTGCCGCCGCCCGCATTCCGTTCCATGGCGACGAGGGACTCCTTCCACACCCTGACACTGGAGTTGAAGAAGATCATGTTCGCCATGTGAACCGGAGTGAGGCTCCTGATCGTCCGCGTGAGCTCTTCCTTGAGCCTTTTCAGCCGGGCGCCGCTCATGCTGTTGGAGACATCGAGAACATAGGTGACATGGTGGCTCTCGAAGGAGAGTCCGTAGAAGCCGTAACGTGAGTCCTGCGGCCCGCCGACGCTCCAGGGATCGCTCTGTGCGGCGGGAGGGAGCGCCTCCCGGATGCTCGTCTTCCACCACCGTTTCCACTGTCCCGCGTCGACGCCGAAGTTCCTGCCCGTGATCGTCTGCAGGGACCGCGCGATCTCCCACGCGGCGCGGCCTTCCTCCCGCCGGAGTCGATCCACGAGAGCGCTCACGCTCCCCTTCCCGCCGATGCAGCCCAGTGCCTTGATCGCCGCAATCCGCACCAGCAGGCGCTGGCTGGAGAGGTTTTTTGTCAGAAGGGGCAGGGCTTTTTGCTCCTTCAGCACACCGACGGCGCGGGAGGCCATGACCTTGAGCTCCCACTCCTTGCTGTTGACGAGAGAGCGCACCTTCCGGACGATTGTTTCGTCCCGCAGATGGAACCAGCGGACCGCGTCGAGAGCCCGCGCCGAGATGTCCGGCGTCTTCGGGCTGAAGAGCGGTTCGATCTTGAGCCTCACCAGGGACTCCCTGCCGGTCATGCGGCCGTAGGCTGCAATGGCCACGAGCCGAAGCGAGTGACAGGGATCTTTCATGGCGCTTTTCAGGATCTGCATCTCCTCGCGGTCGAGCAGGTCGGAGAAACGGTCCGACGATGCGAGGGCCAGAGCGATCACCTGAAAGCGCATCGGCTTCCTCTCCAGGAAGAGGTCGTCGGGGACCGCATTCCGCAGCGCCCCGGGCGGCATGGAGGAGAGCACGGTCACGATCTCGTGAAGGGAGTCCTTCGGGTGCGTGTCCGACGCAGCGATGATCATGGCCGCAGCCTGGCCCGTCCTGAGCCGGGCCAGGGCATCGAGGAGCCCCCTCCGGCACCTCGGATCCGCCTCGGCCTGGAAGAATCCGGCCACCTTGTCCGGATCAGGGCCTCCCTTCGCCTCGAGCAGCCTCTTGGCTCCCTCCAGCCGGGCAAAGGCGTGTCTCGACTTGAGAAGCTTCTTGGTGAACGCCGGCGATTGTCCCTTCTTCATGGCGAGGAGCACGGAGGTGAGCTCGAAGGCTTCGCGGCTGCTGCCTGTCTTTTGCCACCTCTTTTCCAGGAAGTCGAAGGCATCGTCGCTGTCGAGATCGGTCATGATCCGGAGAACGAGCTTTCTGTGCCGGATCAGGTTCTCGTCGCTGTAGACGCCTTTCAGGTACCTGAGGCTTTCGAAACGCTTCAGCTGAGGAAGGGCCGAGAGATAGATCCCGAAGGAGGCGGTGTTCCTCCTCCCGTCGAGGAACTCGGCCACAATGTGGTAGGCATACCGCTCCGCCCAGATGCAAAAGGCTCGAACCCGGACCGGGTCGTCCTTGTCATGCTCCATCAGCCGGGCCAGCACGCGGTCCGATTCGATGGTCTTGATTCCGGCCAGCTTGTCCAGGAGAGCTGTCTTCTGCTCCACCGCCCCGGGCTGCAGGGCCTGGAGGGCTTCGTCGATCCGTGCCACCTCCCGGCTCTCCTCCTCGTTCTCATCGGTATCGTCCGCGGCGTTTCCGGTCCCATCAGCAGAACGGGACGGCTCGATAACGGCGCCGGCCGTGCCGAGGGAACCGCCCTGTGCCAGCAGGCAAGCCAGGAAAAGAGATAGTAATCGGCACATGTCATTCTTCCACTACGAGAGCTCCCATTATTCGATCTCATAGTTTACATGGGCGGCTGGAGTTCATCAACGAATAGAAAGCACAATCCCCACGGTCAGGAAATGACGCGCGACTCTGCTTGATTGCGTACTGATGCCGAGGCTTTCCAGCGACGTTGATCAGAGCTTCTTCCTCTTCACGACGATCTTCCGGCCGGAAGGGCCGTCCATCGAGCAGGCGAGCCAGACCTTTCCCTCTCCGACAGAAACCAGGACGGGAGAGCGGGGGTTGCCCCTCGCTTCGATCACCTTCGGTTCCGTCCAGCCGTTCTTGCCGAAAGAGCAAGGCCGAGGACGATCCCGGCAAAGAGGGTCGATTTTACAGCGGAGAATGACATGGCGGTCTCCTTCTCGATTCGCTGGCACGAAAGTGATAATCCGACGGCGATCTCACGATAACCTGCATCGCGTTTCTTCCGGTTGAGGGAGTGCCCGGGATATCCTCGAATCAGTTCAAACGATTTCTTCGACGATTCATTGTGCCACATGCATCGGGCGCGGGCAATCGTGATAGAATGCCGGCGATGTCGAACGGTTGATCCGGCCCGTGGGCCGGTCGCGCGATCTCTCAGCAACCATGAGGAGAACAGCATGAAGCCTGGAAGGCTCGTTTTTCTACTGGGCATGGCGTTCCTTCTTCTTGTCACGGCATCGCCGTCTGCCGCGGCCCAGGCGAAAGAGGAGGTCGTCCGGGACGTCTGGCACCTGATGAAGATGTCGGGCGACGAATCGGGCTGGTGGCACGAGAAGACCGTCAGGCTCCCGGACGGCAAGAAGGCGGCCTTCCGGTCCGAGTCGCGGATGCACGACAGGTCGATGGCCCTGGGGGAGATCACGACCACGATCTCCGAGGAATGGATCGAGGAGGACGCGAACGGCCGCATCGTCGCGATGCATTCGACCTCTTTCGATTCGGATGAAAAGACCGTCTACCACCTGACGGCCCGGGGCGAGACTGCGGACCTGGTGATCTCCACCATGGGCACGTCGAGCAAGAGCAGCATCCCCTGGGATCCGGAAACGCTGGGCTCGATGGGATTGATGATGCTGGTGAGGAAGAACCTCGAGCCCGGCAGGAAGTTCTCCTTCAAGTTCTTCGAGTTCGAGCTGGGAGAGGTGCTGACAGCGCACACCGAGGTCCGCGCCCGCGAGGAGACGGACCTGATCGACGGCAAGAAGGCGACGCTCTGGCACACCGTCTCGATCATCGAATCCATCCCCGGCGTGGAGTTCCACGAGTGGTACGACGACAGCGGCGAGGTGGCCAAGATCACCTTCGACCTGTACGGATCGCTGGTGGAGGAGTACAGGACCACCGAGGAGCGGGCCAAAAGGTCGCTCGACACCGAGCTCGAGGCCGACACCTTCGTCGAGAGCCTGGTCAGGCCCAACATCAGCCTTCCCTCGCCATTGCGGCTCGATTCCGTCCTCTATCGGTTCGAGGCGAAGCTGGCCGACGTGGGGCTTCCGGACACCATGGGTGACGACATCAGGCAGGAGGTGATCGAGCACGGCGGCTCGGAAGCCGTTGTCCGCATCAGCACCATGATACCGAAGACGTCGCAGAAGCGTCCCATGGCCGATCCGCCCGCCGAGCTGGCCGAGTACCTCGAGCCGAACGCCTTCATCCAGAGCGATCACGCCGGCCTGAAAGCCAGGGCCGCGGCGCTCGTGGGCGACGAGACCGATGCCTGGGCGGCCGCCTGCCTTATCGAGGCCTTTGTCAGCCGCTACATCACGAACTCGAACTTCAGCACAGACTTCGCCACGGCCGCCGAAGTCTTCGAGAGGAGAAGCGGCGACTGCACGGAGTACGGCGTTCTCCTGGCCGCCCTCTGCCGCGCCGCCGGCATTCCGGCGCGCGTCGCCTCGGGGCTCACCTACGTGGACGGCAGCTTCGGCGGGCACATGTGGACCGAGGTCTGGATCGACGGCAAGTGGTACGGCCTCGACGGCACGCTGGGGAACGGCAAGCTCGATCCGTGCCACATCCGCTTCTCCACGTCGTCGCTCAAGCGCGGCAAGTTCGCCGGCACGCTGGTGGCCGACACGTTGGGGCTCAACAACCTGAAGCTCACGGTCATCGAGTTCGTCCGCGACGGAAAGACCACCCGCGTGACGGAGGACTTCGAGGCCTACCGGGTCGAGGGGAACAGGTACACCAACGTCATCCACGAGGTCAGCATCACGAAACCGGAGGATTTCACGTTCATGCCCATTGCCGGAGCCGGCAGCGGCGATGTCGAGGAGGATGATTCGATCCTGCTCTTCATCAACGGTCGAACGACGAGCTTCCTGTCGGCCATCCCGGCGGACAGATCTTTCGGTATGGACGAATTCGAGGCGATTTTCATCGACGAGAACGGCGAGGTCCTCTCCAAGCTGCCGCGCAAGGTGAGCGGCGTTCTGGGCAGGGTCTACATGATCGACTACGGCGATTTCCTCGTCAGGATTATCATGGCCCTGAAGAACGAGACGCTCTACTCGCTCACCACCATCATCGTGGACGAGGAACGGGATGTGGAGGCCTTCGAGCAGATGGCGAATTCGCTTCGCTTCTCCGTCCGGTGAGGAGGCATGAGCCGCAGCATGAGAAATCGTCTTCCTTCCAGGGGATCGTTCCTGCTCGTCCTGGCTCTTCTTCTTCCCGCTGCCTGCAGCGCGATCGACGAGGATCAATCGAGGAGCGGCCCCCTGGGGCGCGTCCATGATCTAGCGCCCGATCGCGGATCGGCCCGCATCGCCGTCTTGACCGATCTCCCTCCCGGATCGACAACCCTGTCGGGCGAGAGGTTCCGCATCTTCACCGCCGTCGGGGAAGATCCCTTCGAGGATCTGGAGCAGCTCGCCCGTGCCGATGCGTCAGGAAACTTCATCATCGAAGGCCCCATGGGCTCCCTCAAGGCTCCGGATCCTGCCGCCGAGGTGAGCGCCTACCACCACCTGGAGCGGCTCCTCGATCGCTTCGAATCGCTTGGCTTCCCCTGCCCGGGGGAGCGGATCAACGTGATCCTCGATTTCGGCCTCGATGAAGACGGCGACGGCGAGCCGGACGATTTCCTGGCCGGCGCCACCGACGTGCTGGGCAGCCCGGGACTTCTCATCGGAAGATGGGGCGGGCGCAGCCTCGCCTTCGATCCGGACGTGATCGGCCACGAGCTGACGCATCTCGTGACAGCCGCCGACAATCCTCTCGATCTCACCCTGGGAAGAGAGGGGCTCAACACGGCGCCCGGTGCGCTGAACGAGGGGAGCGCGGACTACTTCTCCTGCTCCTTCATGGGAGATCCGCTCGTGGGGGAGTACACCGCCGCCGCACTGGGATTGCCCTGCCTCAGCCGGGTGGATACGGGCGCCCGATTCCCCGACGACGCCACGGGCAGCCCACACGAGGACGGGCGGATCTGGTCCGGCGCTCTCTGGGAGATCCGCGCCCTCGTGGGTGCCGCCGCTGTTGACAGGGCCGTCTGCCGAACGTTGCGACAGCTGCATCACGGCTCGGCGCTTGCGGACGCTGCAGGGCGGTTGCAGGCGGAGATCGCCGCAGAGGCCGGCCCCGGTAAAGCGGCCGCCGCTGCCGCGATCTTGAGGAAGCGCGGACTCGACCGCTTCTCGCCGATCGTGCCGCTCGACTTCGACCGGCCGCGCGAGCTCTGGCTCCCGGGCAGGGACGAGGAGATCTGGGACGATCGGTACGGACGCATCCTCGATCTCGGCTGCTGCCCCTCCCCTCTTCAGCTCGAGGCCGTTGTTGCTCCCGGCGCAGACTCCGTCTCGATCCGCATCGAGCCTGTCGGAGGCGAGGAAGAGCTCGACCTGGGGCAGGTGCGCGTTCTTTTCCGGTTCGGCTCTCCGGTGGAGTACCGGGAAAGGGACGGCAAGCTCGATGCGACGGCTGACGCGTGCCTGCCGGCAGAGCGCATCCTGGTTGTCGATCGCGCGTCCGTTCCCTCCTTCGGCGAGGGGCCGCTATTCATCTCCTTTCTCAACAGCGGCGAAGGGGACGTCAGGATCGAAGTTACCGGAAGGGCTCGTTCCACTAGATAGAAGTGGTTGTGCCGTCCCGGTGGCCGTTCAGGGGTGTCGAAATGCGCAGTCTCGGTCCGAAACGAAAGTTGGCGGGCTTGCTGATTCTCCTTTCCTTTGCAGGGGATCCTTCGTCGGCGGAAGAGAAGCTTCCCTTTCCTTTTATCAAGGACCATTGCCTGGCTGTCCGCGACCTCCTTGAGGGGAAGGGGGAGATCGATGAAGTCGTCCGGCGTCTCGATGCGACTCTAGACGACCATCTCCCCAGGGGGGATATCCGGGCCGTGGGCCAGCTCCTGACCATGCGCGAGGCGGCTCTTCAATTCACCAAGGTGAAGGGGAAAGACCTTGAAACAGCCCGTCTCCTCTTCGGGAATCCGCGCTGGTGCTCCCGCTTCTTCCACAACCTGGATAGCGGCGACGATTTGGCCGGCGCTCTGTCGGTGCTGAGAAAGCTGCACGACCGCGACGGGGCGGCGTTTTCGGAGAAGTTCGAGTTCTGCCTGGCCTATGCCGTGGTCTGGGATAACTTTGCCGGCCATTCGTGGCTCGATTCCCTCGGCACGAAGAAGAACGGAACGATGCTGGAGTCCTTCGAGCACTTCCTTCGCAACGAGAAAAAGATGGTCTTCAAACCCGGGGAGCTGCCGTGCGAGGTCAACGTCTACATCGTGGGAATGTGTCTCTCCAGGGAGGATCGCGACTGGGCGCTCCGGCATTACACAGCCAGGAAGCTCAAGGTGCATGATCTCTACAGCTCCGTTCCCTGGACCCTGGATGACGCAAAGACCGTGAGCCCGGCTCACGGCAAGGGGCTCGACATCCCCTACACCCTCGAGAACATCATGAAGATCGGGGGCTGCTGCATGGAGCAGGCCTACTTCACCGAGAGCATCCTCCGCCTGTTCGGCGTGCCGGCCGTTTTCGCCGCGGACTCGGGCCACGCCTGGGTGGGCGTCGCAGAGCGGGGGGCGAAGGACTCCCTGGTCTGGGATTTCGACGTGGGCGGCGGGGGACCGATGCCCCGCATGGTGAGGGGCATCCGCGTCGTCGATCTCAGGCAGCAGTTCCTCACCACCAGGAAGACCGTCGATCCCACCAACGCCGCGGGCAGGAATCTGAGCCATGCCGAGGTCATGCTTTGCGGGGGATTCTGGACCGATGCCGGTTCGATCAAGAAGATCGAGGAGAGCCACTTCCACGTCGACGCGGCGAGGTGGATGCACCAATCCCGCGCCAACGGTCGATGGACGGAGGAGGAGATCGGGAAGAGAGAGAAGCTTCAGCACTCCCTTCTCGTGAAGTCGCAGAAAGCGGGCCGCTTCAACATCCGGTCGTGGCGGCTCCTCGAGTCGTGCGCCAAGGCCGGCACGCTGCCGAGCGGCCGCGCCCTGTTCTGGGCCCGGGAAGTAATCAATCATCTCCTGAAGGAATATCCCGACCTGGCCGTACCGCTTCTCGAGGCATTCGTGAGCAGGATCGACGATGTCAGGAAGATCAAGGCGCTGTTCAAGGAGGCGTTCAAGGGAGTCGAGGGGAAGCGCCCCGACCTGGTCTGCGACCTCAAGATCATCGAGGCCAAGGCCTGGCTGGCGCTGAAAAAGTATTCCCTCGGAGTGAACAGCCTCGTATACCTGATCGAGAATTTCGCCAACACGCCCATTGCCATGGATCCTGCTCCCACGATCAACCTTTACCTGGTCCGGCTGCTTCCCATCCTGGAGTCGTCGATCGAGGACGAGAAGGAGCTGGTTTTCGCTCTGGAGTCTCTTTTCCAGGCAGCAAGGAACCAGCTGGCGAAGAGCCGGCACCAGGGTGAGAGGGAGAAGGCGCTGGCATCCCTGCAGAAGGAGTGCGGCGAGAAGCTTTACCGGATCTTTACCGATCAGGGGGATATGAAAAGGGCGAAAAAGTACTCCCGGAAATAAAAGTAAACTGAGATTGTCTTGTCTTCCGGCAGTTTGTTACACTGCCTCTCCTTAAATTTTAATTTTCCGACTGGCACCCATTCTCTAGTGGCGTGCTTTTTTTTTGTAAGGAACAGTAGATGAACAGTTTAAAAACCTTATTGCTGGCCGCTCTGCTGGCCCTCTCCATGTTCACCGCGGCAAGTGCGGAGGAGTGCCGTCTGCTCCGCTACCCCGACGTGCACGGCGACAAGATCGTCTTCGTCTATGGCGGCGATATCTGGACCGTCTCCAGCAAGGGCGGGCTGGCCTCGAAGCTCACGGCCTTTCCCGGAACGGAGAGCCTGCCGAAGTTTTCTTCCGACGGCAAGACCATCGCATTCACGGGGTCCTACGACGGCAACCGTGATATCTACTCCATGCCGCTGGAAGGGGGGGCGCCGAAGCGTCTGACCTATCATCCCGGCAGCGACTCCATCGTGGACTGGCATCCCGATGGCGACGCGGTGGTCTTCATGACCGGAAGGGAGAGCTACACCTACGGTCCGATCCAGCTCTTCTCCGTTGCCTGCAAGGGCGGGCTGCCCACGGCCTTCCCCATGCCCAGGGCGGGGCTGGCCAGCTTTTCCCCCGACGGGCGCCGCATCGCCTACAACCGCCTCCCCAGGGAATCGCGCACGTGGAAGCGGTACAAGGGCGGGATGGCCCAGGATATCTGGATCTTCGACACATCGGACAACACGGCCGAGCGGATCACCGAGTTCGACGGCACGGACAACTTCCCCATGTGGACCGACGAGAAGAAGCTCTACTTCGTGTCGGACCGGAGCCACACGGCCAACATCTTCTGCTACGAGTTCGAGACGAAGAAGATCCGGCAGGTCACCTTTCACGAAGAGTTCGACGTGAAGTGGCCGAGCGCCGGTCCGGATTCCATCGTCTACGAGAACGGCGGCTTCATCTTTCTGCTCGATCTCGAGGGCGAGGAGACGCGCAAGGTCACCATCGACGTGCGGGACGACAAGGTGGAGACCAGGCCGTACATCGCCAACGTGAGCGACTACATCCAGGGCGCCGGCCTGTCGCCCAGCGGGCAGAGGGCGGTCTTCCAGGGCCGCGGCGACATCTTCACCGTCCCGCGCAAGGAAGGCGACAGCCGGAACATCACCCAGAGCCCCGAGTGCCGCGAGATCTTCCCCGCCTGGTCGCCCGACGGGAAGTGGATCGCCTACTTCTCGGACAGGACGGGAGAGTACGAGCTCTACCTGAAGAAGCAGGACGGAAGCGGCGAGGAGGTCCGCCTCACCCATGAGGGCAGCTGCTACCGTTACGAGCCCGTCTGGTCTCCCGACGGAAAGAAGATCCTCTTCTCTGACAAGAGCTACAAGCTCCACTGCCTCGACGTGAAGAGCCGCAAGATCACGACGCTCGACAGGTCGGAATACGGCAATATCCAGGGTTACTCCTGGTCCCACGATTCGCGCTGGGTGGCCTACTCCAAGGCATGCAGCGCCAACGGCAATGCGTCGATCTACGTCTACTCCATGGAGAAGGGAACAATTCATACCGTGACCTCCTCCGCTTTCGTGGACACGAATCCCGTTTTCGACGCCAACGGCAAGTACCTCTACTTCATCTCGAGCCGCACGTTCATCCCGAGCTTCAGCGACTTCGAGCCCACCTACAACTTCCAGGACACGAGAAGGATCTACCTGGTCACCTTGCAGGACGATCTCCCCTCGCCCTTCGCTCCGAGAAGCGACGAGGAGAAGGGGCCCGGCGCGAAGTACGAGGACGAGAACGAGGAGATGTTCGAGCCTCTGCGACCGGCGCCAGTGTCGGTGAAGATCGACTTCGAGGGGATCGACCGCCGCACCGTGGCCTTCCCCTTTCCGCCGGGCCTCTACTTCGGTCTGTCGGCCAAGTACAACAAGCTCTACTACATCTCCATCGGATCGCGGAGCTTCATGTCTCTGATGCGGGGGATGGGCCTGTCCGGCGGCATCTCTCTCTCCATGTACGACCTCAAGCGGCGGGAGAACTTCCCGGTCATGTCCGGCATCATGGACTACGACCTTTCCTTCGACGGGAAGAAGGTCCTCTACGGGGCCGGGTTCTCCTACGGCATCGTCACGCTGGCCGACAAGAAGAAGGAGTGGAAAGCGCACCAGCCCGGCGAAGGGATGATCGACATGCAGAACCTCGAGGCCAAGATCGTTCCCCGGATGGAGTGGAACCAGATCTTCAACGAGGCGTGGCGGATCGAGCGCGACTTCTTCTACGACCCGAACATGCACGGCGTGGACTGGAAGAAGATGAAGGAGCGCTACGCCCAGCTTCTTCCCCACGTGGCCACGCGGTCCGACCTGAACTACGTTCTCGGCGAGATGATCGCCGAGCTCTGCTGCGGCCACTCCTACGTGTACGGCGGCCAGAACCGCAGGCGGGGCGATTCGGTTTCGATCGGCCTGCTCGGCGCGGACCTGGAGCAGGATCCCCTGAGCGGCCATTACCGTATCAAGAAGATCTACGAGGGCGAGAACTGGGGACGGGACCGCTCACCCCTGGCCATGCCGGGCGTCGATGTCGCCGAGGGCGATTTTCTCGTGGCCATCGACGGCGAGCCCCTGAAGTCGGGCATGAATCCCTGGAGCCTGCTGGTCAACAAGGCGGGCAAGAACGTGATCCTCAAGATCAACGGCCGACCCTCGATGGACGGCGCCAGGGAGGTGCAGATCTCGCCTCTGCGAAACGATATCAACCTGCGCTACATCGACTGGGTCGAGGAGAACCGCCGCAAGGTGGCCGAGGCCACGGGCGGCCGGGTCGGGTACATCCACGTGCCGGACACCGGATTCCGGGGCCTCAACTCCTTCTCCAGGGGTTTCTTCCCGCAGATCGACAAGGAGGGCCTCATCATCGACGTCCGCTTCAACGGCGGCGGCATGATCCCCGATCAGATGATGGAGCACCTGCGCCGCGAGGTCGTGAGCCTCTGGGCCACGCGCGACGGCCGCGATTTCAAGACCCCCGAGGTGGGGATCAACGGGCATCTCGTCTGCGTGATCAACGAGTACGCCGGAAGCGGGGGGGATGCCTTCCCTCACTTCTTCCGCTACTACAAGCTCGGCCCGCTCGTGGGCAACCGGACCTGGGGCGGCCTCGTGGGGATCACGGGGCGTGTGCCGCTCATCGACGGCGGCGCGGTCACGGCTCCCGAGTTCGCGATCATGTCCCCTGAGGGGGAGTGGATCATCGAGAACCGCGGCGTCGATCCCGACTATCCGGTGGACGACCGGCCCGACCTGGTGATCCGCGGCTTCGATCCGCAGCTCGAGAAAGCGATTTCCCTGGTGATGGACAAGATCGTGAACGAACCCAAGACACTGCCGAAACGTCCTCCCTTCCCCAAGCGGAACTGATGACGGCGGCGGGATGGATAATAGAGATAAGACTTCTTTCAAGGAGGAAAGATAGATGATCAAGAACAGCATAGTCGGGATCGTGACGATGCTCCTCGTCTTCGCTTCCCTGTCTGCCTACGGCCAGGAGCCGCCTCCCCCGGCGCCGCCCAATGCCGAGGCGCAGGAGGGCAAGGATAAGGCGGCGACGGAGAAGAAGGACGACGGGGCGCGGATGCTCAGGACTCCTGATATCCATCATGACAAGGTCGTCTTCGTTCACGGCAACGACCTCTGGCTCACGTCGAGGGAAGGCGGAACGGCCAGGAGGCTCACCTCCCATGACGGTCCGGAGCTCTTCCCCAAGTTCTCCCCGGACGGGAAGTGGATCGCCTTCTCGGCGACCTACGACGGCAACATGGACGTCTACGTCATCGCCGCGGACGGCGGCGAGCCGAAGAGGCTCACCTGGCATCCCGCACCGGACACCGTGGTGGGGTGGGCGCCCGACGGAGGCAAGGTCCTCTTCCTCTCGCCGCGGCAAAGCTCCATGATGCGGTACGAGCGGCTTTTCACCGTTTCGCTCGGAGGAGGCCTTCCCGCGCCGCTGCCCATGCCGGAGGCGGGCCGCGGCTCCTTCTCGCCAGATGGAAAGCGCATCGCCTACAACCGGATCTCCCTCGAGAGCGCCACGTGGAAGCGATACAAGGGCGGCATGGCCCAGGATGTCTGGATCTACGATATAGGCGGCAACACGATCGAGCAGATGACCGACTACAAGGGGAACGACGCCTTTCCCATGTGGTTCAGGAACAGGGTCTACTTCGTCTCCGACAGGGAGCACTTTGCCAACATCTACTGCCACGACCTGACGACGAAGGAAACGCGGAAGATCACCGATCAGAAGGAGTTCGACGTCAAGTGGCCCTCCATGGGGCCGAAGTCCATCGTCTTCGAGGACGGCGGATTCCTGCAGGTGCTCGACCTGGAGACGGACAAGACGGCCAGGCTGAGCGTCAAGCTTCCCGGCGACCAGGCCGCCACCCGGTCGACGATCAAGTCGGTGGGTAATTTCATCAGCGAGTTCGACATCTCCCCGTCGGGGCGGTTCGGCCTTTTCGCCGCGCGGGGCGACATCTTCACCCTCTCCGCATCGCGGGGAACGCCTCGTAATCTCACGCGGACGCCTGGCATCAGGGAGCGGAACGCGACCTGGTCGCCCGACGGCAAGTGGGTCGCCTACCTTTCGGACAAGAGCGGCGAGTACGAGATCTACATGAGACAGGCCGACGGATCGGGCGCCGAGATCCCCGTTACCAAGGGCGGCACCTGCTTCAAGTTCCAGCCCGTCTGGTCTCCCGACAGCACCAAGCTCGCATTTTCGGACAAGACCCGCACGCTCTTCTACATCGACGTGAAGAAGAAGAAGCCGATTCCCATCGACCGGGCCGAGTGGATCGGCCTCAAGAGCTACTTCGACAGCAAGTGGGAAGGGATCGAGGAGTACTCGTGGTCGCCTGACAGCAAGTGGCTCGTCTACACCAAGACGGAGCCGAACTACTTCGAGTCGGTCTATATCTACTCCCTGGAGCAGGGAAAGATCTTCGCCGTGACAGACGCCATGACGGACGATTCGTCGCCCGCATTCGACAAGAACGGCAAGTATCTCTACTTCGTGTCGCGGCGGACGTTTCGTCCCTCCTTCGACATGTTCGACAGGACGACCTACACCTACACGAGGAGCCAGAGGATCTACCTGGTGACCCTCCAGAAGGAGCTCACCTCGCCCTTCGAGCAGAAGGCCGAGGAGAAGGAGCCGGTCAAGGCGGGCGGCCAGGGCAGGCCCGGCCCTCAGCCGGGGCAGAAGCCCGGCGCGCCGGGGAAGGCGGGCGGTTTCCGGATCGACTGCGACGGTCTGGCGGAACGGGTGCTCGCCCTTCCGATGTCGTCGGGCAACTACTCGAACCTGAAGGCCGCCAAGGGGCGCCTCTTCTACGTCTCCACGCCGCCGCCCGGCTCTCTCATCGAGATGTCGAATCCCATGGGCTCGTCGCTTTGCTGCTTCGACATGAACGGCAAGAGAAGCGCCACCATGGTGGACGGCGTGTCCGACTACGAGCTCGCCGCCGGCGACTCGAAGATCATCTACAGCGCCATGGGCAGCTTTGGCATCGTACCGGCCATGCCCGGGCGCTATTTCCCGGGCATGGGACGGCTCTCGGTCAACAGGCTCGAGTCGAAGATCGACTACAAGGCCGAGTGGCAGCAGATCTTTGCCGAGGCCTGGCGGATGGAGCGCGACTTCTTCTACGATCCCGACATGCACGGCGTGGACTGGAAGAAGATGAAGGAGCGGTACGGCCAGCTCATTCCCCATCTCTCGTCGCGCACCGATCTCAACTACGTTCTCGGCGAGCTCATCGGCGAGCTCTGCGCCGGACACACCTACGTTGCCGGCGGCGACATGCCCCGCTCCTCGAGAACGCCCGTGGGACTTCTCGGTGCCGATCTCGAGGCTCACGCCGAGAGCGGCTTCTACCGCTTCGGGAAGATCTTCGCCGGACAGAAGATGGATCCGAGCCAGAGAGGTCCCCTGGCGCGGCCCGGTGCCGAGGTGGCTGAAGGCGAGTACCTTCTTGCCGTCAACGGGAAGCCGGTGAGCACCAGGGACAACCCCTTCAGCTACTTCGAGAACCTGGTGGGGAAGCAGGTGGAGATCACGGTGGGCCCGCGGCCGTCGGTCACCGGAGCGCGCAAGATCGTCGTCACGCCGATCGGCAACGACTCCGACCTCCGCTACGACGACTGGGTCGAGGGAAACAGGCGCAAGGTCGAAGAGGCCTCGGGGGGACGGATCGGCTACATCCACCTGCCCGACACGAGCATCCCGGGGCTGATCGAGTTCAGCAAGGGATTCTTCACCTACTACCGGCGGGACGGTCTGATCATCGACGAGCGGTACAACGGCGGCGGGCTGATCCCGGACATGTTCATGGAGCATCTCCGGAGGGAGCTCGTCTGCTACTTCCACTCCCGCGACGTGGATGTGGACGAGTCGGTGCCGGCCATCATTCCGCCTCCGAACATGGCCTGCATCACCAACGCCTACGCCGGTTCGGGCGGCGATGCCTTCCCCTACTACTTCCGCGAATACGGCCTCGGACCGCTGATCGGTACGCGAACGTGGGGCGGCTTGATCGGCATTCCGCGCACTTTCCCGCTGATGGACGGCGGCATCGTCACGGCCCCCGAGTTCGGCATCTTCGACATGAACGGCAACTGGGTGGTGGAGAACCACGGAGTGGATCCTGACATCAACGTGGACAACCGTCCCGATCTCGTGGTTGCGGGGCACGATCCCCAGCTCGAGAAGGCGATCGAGGTGGTGCTCGAGGCGATCAAGGAGAAGCCGAGAATGAAGGTCCAGCGCAAGCCGTTCCCGATCAAGAACTGATCCGGGGCGGCTTCGAGCCGCATTGAAGTACTGATAAAAACACGACCGCCGCTTTCGGCTTCGCGCCGGGGGCGGCGGTCGTATTTTTTTACGAATTTTTTAAGCTAATTCTGATTTTACTTCGCATAAAATAGTGAAGTCAGTGGTTGATTCGATGCCTTTTTATCGGGAGACACGATTCAATCCAGGGTATTCATCTCGTATGATCACCACGCGATCCTGAGCGCAAACAACAGTGTGGCTGTCGGCAACGCGTTCACAGCTTTTGACGGAGATGATCATGAATCGTCGAGAATTCTTGAAGAAATGTGCAGCGGTCGGAGCAGGGGGGCTCCTGCTCCCGGATCAGACATCCCAGATTCATGCCAGGAAACGAATCTATCCCAATGTCCTTTTCATCTCGATCGATGATCTGAATGACTGGATCGGATGTCTGAACGGTCATCCGGACACGGTGACGCCGAATCTCGACAGGCTGGCTGAAAGAGGGGTGCTTTTCACCAGTGCGCACTGCTCGGCACCTGAGTGCAATCCTTCAAGGGCGGCATTGATGACGGGCATCCGGCCTTCGACTTCCGGGGTCTATCGGGCTAAGGATAGATGGCGTGATCTCATGCCCGACGCAGTTACCCTGAACCAGCATTTCAGGGCCAATGGTTATCGGACGATGTGCCGCGGAAAAATATATCATTGCGGGCAGCCTGATACAGGGCCGGGTGCGTGGGACGAGATAATCTTCCCTGGCAAGAGTCCGCTGCCTGACAAATCCCATCCGCGTTACGGCAATCCTTACTCCAATATCGAATGGGGCCCCGTGTCCGGCACGGAGCAGGAGATGGACGACTACAAGGCAGCCACCTGGGCGATCGAGAGGCTCGGGACAGCTTGCGACAAACCCTTCTTCCTGGCATGCGGCTTCAAGAAGCCTCATCTCAACTGGTGCGTGCCGGAGGAATATTTCGACATGTTCCCTCCCGAGAGCGTCACGCTGCCAGTCGTCAACGAACATGACCTCGATGATGTCCCGCCGAAAGGAATGGAATGGGCAGAGCCCGAGGTGCACTACGCGATTACCGGCCAGAATACCCCGAATATAAGCCAGGATACCCCGAACAGCTGGAGAGACGGAGTCGCCGCCTATCTTGCCACCGTTGCGTTTGTCGACAGGCAGGTCGGTCGCATACTCGACGCTCTGGATGCCAGCGCGTATCGCGACAATACCATCATCGTACTCTGGAGCGACCATGGCTGGCACCTCGGCGAGAAGCTTCACTGGAAGAAATTCGCCCTGTGGGAAGAGGCCACGCGCAGCCCTCTGATGTTTGTCGTACCCGGTCTGACAGTCCAGGATGCAAGGTGCGACCAGCCGGTAAGCCTCATCGATATATACCCGACGCTCGTGGATATCTGCGGACTCAGCGGCATGCCGGGCCTTGAAGGCAGGAGCCTCAGACCATTCTTGAAGAAACCAGGCGCCGCCTGGGAGCGGCCGGCATTGACGACGTTCACGCAACAGAATCACTCGCTGCGCACGAGACGCTGGCGATACATCCGTTATCGAGACGGCACCGAGGAGCTCTATGATCGCGCCAGCGACCCCCATGAGTGGACAAATCTGCTCTGGTCGAATGTCACTCCCGAGCATCGTATGATTGCAGATCGACTGGCAGCTTGGCTGCCCGATGTGAATGGCTGACCAGCAGACTGGATGTAAATCACGACCGCCGCTCTTCCGGTTTCGCGCCGGGGCGGCGGTCGTGGTTATATTACGACTTTTTTGAGCAGATTCTGGTTTTTCTACGCACTGAACAGTGAAGTAGCTACTTGATTCGATGCCTCTTGAAACAGGAGGCACGGTTTAATTCAGGGTACTCATCTCAATCGGATCGATTTGATTTTCTTTCTTGTTCGGTGCAGCCCGGGGGGACATCCGCCTACCTGAAGATCACCCCGCATGGTCACTCCGCGATCCTGAACGCAGATGACAAAATGGCTGACGGCAATGCGGCCGCGGCTATTGAAGGAGATGATCATGAATCGCCGAGAGTTCTTGAAGAAATGTGCAGTGGTTGGAGCAGGGGGGCTCCTGCTGCCGGATCAGGCCTACCAAGTCCATGTCAGGAAGCGGATCAAACCCAATGTCCTTTTCATCGCGATCGATGATCTGAATGACTGGATCGGATGTCTCAACGGTCATCCGGACACGGTGACGCCGAATCTCGACAGGCTGGCTGAAAGAGGGGTACTTTTTACCAGTGCGCACTGCGCGGCACCGGAGTGCAATCCTTCGAGGGCGGCACTGATGACGGGCATCCTTCCTTCGACTTCCGGGGTCTATCGGGCTAATGATCAATGGCGTGATCTCATGCCCGACGTGATAACCCTGAACCAGCATTTCAGGGCCAATGGTTATCGGGCGATGTGCCGCGGGAAGATATATCATTGCGGGCAGCCTGATACAGGTCCGGGTGCTTGGGACGAGTTGATCCCGCCTGGCGCAAATCCGCCGCCGGATCAATCTCATCCGCGTTACGGCAATCCTTACGCCAATATCGAATGGGGCCCCGTGTCCGGCACGGAGCAGGATATGAACGACTATAAAATTGCCACCTGGGCGGCCGAGAAGCTCGGGGCAACTTACGATAGCCCCTTCTTCCTGGCATGCGGTTTCAAAAAGCCTCATCTCAGCTGGTGTGTACCTGAGGAATATTTCAACATGTTCCCTCCCGAGAGCGTCACACTGCCTGTCATCAACGAATATGACCTCGATGATGTCCCGCCGAAAGGCGTATCATGGGCAGACGCCGATGTGCACAACGCGATTGCCGGCCAGAGTTCCCCGAACGGCTGGAGAGACGGCGTCGCCGCCTATCTTGCCACCGTTGCATTTGTTGACAAGCAGGTCGGTCGCATACTCGACGCTCTGGATGCCAGCGCTTATAGCGATAATACAATCATCGTGCTCTGGGGCGACCACGGCTGGCACCTCGGCGAGAAGCTTCACTGGAAAAAGTTTACCCTGTGGGAAGAAGCCACGCACAACCCTCTGATGTTTGTTGTACCCGGTCTGACCCCTCGGGACGCGAGGTGCGACCAGCCGGTAAGCCTCACCGATATATACCCGACGCTCGTGGATATTTGCAGGCTCAGCGACATGCCGGGTCTGGAAGGCAGGAGTCTCAAGCCATTCCTGAGGGATCCAGACGCCACCTGGGAGCGGCCGGCACTGACGACTTTCACGCGACTGAATCACTCGCTGCGAACAAGCTGCTGGCGATACATCCGTTATGACGACGACACCGAGGAGCTCTACGATCGCGCCAGCGACCCGCTGGAGTGGACCAATCTGCTCTGGTCGAACGTCGATCCCGATCACCGTTTGATTGCGGATCAGCTTGCGGAATGGCTGCCCGAGGTGAACAACTGACCAGCAGATACCAAGCCAGCGCAATCTTTGCCACATCCGTACGGCGCGGGAGGAGAATGTCGGGAAGGGTCTCTTGTGGGGGGCTTGGAGAACCAAGGAGTGGAACCTGACATCAACGTGGACAACCGTCCCGATCTCGCCGAGAAAGAAGGTCCAGCGCAAGCCGTTCCCGATCAAGAACTGATCCGGGGCGGCTTCGGGCTGCATTCAAGTACTGATGAAATCACGACCGTCGCTCTTCCGGCTTCTGCCGGGGGCGGCGGCCGCTGTTTCTTGGTTGGTAGGGGGGGCAGGATTTGAACCTGGGACCTTTCGATTTGTGAGGGCGTGGGAGGAGCGTTGTTTCTGATAGACTTGTAACATTATTTAAATAAACAACTTATAGATCCATGGTTGGATTCTCATCCGAAGACTTGCCAACTGGGACGAAATTCAGGTTTCTTCGGAACATCGCGTTGACATGTCTTTTTATTACCAATGAAATTGGCGATTATCATGATATTTGGCGATAGCTATGCCAATAGTAATGGAGATCCATATTCATGGAAATGCCAAGATGCCTGAATTTGTCTGAGATCGTGGAGAAAAAATAATGCTTTCTTTTCGGATCACTCCAGACGGGCAAGACCTCTCTTTTCCGGAAGACTCTGGCAAAACATAAGTACTACAACCTTCTCAAGACTGATGTCTTTCTGAAAATGAATCATTCTCCACAGCGTCTCCGTGAGGAGATCACTGAGGGCGACCGGATCGTCATAATCGATGAAATACAGAAACTGCCCCTCCTGCTGGATGAGGTCCAACTCCTGATTGAGGAGAAGGGGATCCACTTCCTGCTCACAGGTTCGAGCGCTCGCAAACTGCGCCGCAAAAGCGTGAACCTCCTCGGGGGGAGGGCTCGAACCATGCGTATGCATCCGTTAACGTGTCGCGAACTGGGCGATGCATTCGACCTGATCAGGGCGCTCGACATCGGAATGCTCCCTTCTATCTATCTGTCAGACGACGCTCAAAATGATCTGGAGGCATACGTAGGCACATACTTGCGAGAAGAAATCGTGGCCGAGGCGATTGTGCGCAACGTACCGGCATTCACAAGATTTCTCACCGTGGCCGGCACATGCAATGGCCGGCTCATCAACTACAGCAACATTGCCAGCGACTCCCAGGTGCCCGTTTCCACCGTTCAGGAGTATTTCCACATATTAAGGGATACTCTTGTTGGAGATGATTTGCCGGCGTGGAAGGCGACGGTCAAACGAAAACCCCTCTCGACAGCAAAGTTCTTCTTCTTCGACATTGGAGTCGCACGTTTCCTTCAACAGCGAAAGGGACTGCAGAGGCAATCGCCCGAGTTCGGAGAGGCATTTGAAGCTTTCATCCATCATGAGCTGAAGACGTTTTGCGATTACATGAAACAGGGAACGCTCTGCTACTGGCGATCGAAATCAGGCTTCGAGGTGGATTTCATCCTCGCCGACAAGACCGCCATTGAAGTCAAGGCGAAGCCGAATGTGGCGAGCAGGGACATGAGGGGGATTCAGGCTCTGAAGCAGGAAGCTCTTTTGAAGAACTACCTGGTGGTCAGCCTGGAAGACGCCCCCAGGCGTCACGAGGGGATCGACATCCTGCCCTGGCGGCTTTTTCTGGAGAATCTCTGGGGAAATCAATATTCGTAGCGTCATCCCGGATCGCGGGACGAAGTACCCGGAAAAAATACGACAGGGGACAAACAACGTCAAACCTTCCCTCCTTCCGGCACGTATTCTTTTGACGGATCCACCGGAAAAGCCAGAATACCGAAAAAGGACCGGAACCGAGATGAGCTTCAAATTCAAGATGACACGCCGCCGCATGCTGATCGGCTCGATTGGGATGGCCGCGGCAGGATGCAGCTCGGCCGCATACGGGACCTTCATGGAATCGAGGTGGCTCGAGCGGAATCACGTCGACGTGAAGCTTCCTGAGAAGCGGCTCGCGGAACCGATCCGGATCCTGCACATGTCGGACCTGCACGCGTCGGCGGACGTTCCCTACGATTTCATCGATAATGCGGTGGATCTCGGCCTGTCCGGAAATCCCGACATCGCCTGCCTGACCGGCGACTTCGTCTCCAATCCCAGGCACGACTTCTCGCGATTCCCCGCAACCCTGCAGCGGCTCTCGAAGCAGGTTCCCACCTATGCCAGCCTGGGAAACCACGACGGTGGAAAATGGGCCGAGCGGCGCAAAGGATTCAGCGACAGCACGGCGGTGCAGAAAATGCTCTCCGCCGGCGGGATCGACTGCCTGCACAACAGGAGCCGCGTCATCACCGTCAAGGGACAGACGATCCGCCTCGTCGGCGTGGGCGACATCGCCGCCGGCGATACGGAACCGGCCGCGGCATTCCGCGACGACGGACAGGGGCACTCGATGCCCGTGATCCTCCTGTCCCACAGCCCTGACAGCAAGGAGATCCTCGAACCGTACCCCTGGGACCTGATGCTCTGCGGCCATTCCCACGGGGGGCAGTTCCGCATTCCGTTTCTGGGCTATGCGCCCTTTGCCCCTGTCGATGACAAGCGATACGTCGAGGGATTGAATCCCTGGAAGGAACGACTGATCCACACGACGAAGGGAGTGGGCAGCATCTACGGGATCCGGATCAACTGCAGGCCGGAGGTCAGCCTGCTCACCGTGAGCTGATCGTGCCAGTTGAGTTCAAAGCGTTCTTGAGATCGGCTTCCACGCGGCATATAAATGGAATGCTTCGCAAGGAGGCTGACCCGCCATTGTTCCGGCGGCAGGTACGGCACTCCATCTTTTTCCGTGAACTTCCGCCGGAGCAGACGAGAAGGAGACCTTCATGGCAGATTCCGACACGCTCACCGCCGTTTTCGAAACGAGCAAGGGCACGATCAGGCTCACCCTGTTCGGAGACAAGACGCCCCTCACCGTGGCCAACTTCGTCAACCTGGCAGAGCGCGGTTTCTACAACGGGCTTGCCTTTCACCGTGTGATCGCGGACTTCATGATCCAGGGCGGCTGCCCCAAGGGGAACGGAACGGGCGGGCCGGGATACCGCTTCGAGGACGAGTTCAAGCCGGAACTGCGGCACGACGGGCCGGGAGTCTTCTCCATGGCCAACGCCGGTCCCGGCACCAACGGCAGCCAGTTCTTCATCACCCACGTTGCCACGCCGTGGCTCGACGGCAAGCACACCGTGTTCGGCCGCGTGGAGAGCAGCTCGGACCAGGACGTGGTCAACAAGATCGGTCAGAACGACAAGATCGTCGCCGTGACGATCGAGGGCGACACGGCCAATCTGCTCGAGGCGAACCGCGCCAGGATCGATGAGTGGAACAAGATCCTCGACAACGGGTAGCCATGGCCGGTTCGTTCGATAAACTCATGCCGATCGAGAGGGTCGTCTCATGCTGAGCCCGCCGCTGCGATTCACCATCGTCACCATCTGTCTGGTCTTCGGAGTCTGGAGTCTGACCAAGGGCCGCCTCGACGGCTTCATTCCCATTCTGGGGGCGCTGGTCCTCATGTGGGTGCATTTCCGTTGCGGCACGGTGTGGCTGGCCTTCGGCGCCCTGCAGAAGGGTGACGACGCCAGGGCGCAGGAGCTGATCGCGAAGATCCAGTCTCCGGAATCGCTGAGCGAACATCACCGCGCTTATTACAGCTGGATCAAGGGAGTCCTGGCCGGCAAGGAGAAGAACTTCGTCGCTGCACGCAAGTTCCTGACAGCGGCGCTGGACGGCGATCTGCGCACCGCCAACGACCGTTGCATCGTGGCCTGCCTTCTGGCCGAGATCGACGTCCAGATGGGGGAGCCGGCCGAGGCGCGTGCCCATCTCGATCTGCTGAAATCCCAGCCGCACAACCCCCAGGTGGACGCCATGGCCGAGGCTGTGGAAGCGATGATGCGTGATCAGGGCGAAGGGGAATGAGAAAGGCGATCGACAGGTCGATCGCACTCTCCTTCCTCCTGTCCGCTCTTCTGGCCGGAGGCTGCCGGGCACCCGGGGAGTGCGATCGCGGTCCCGCAAAAGGGACCGGCGCCGCGGGTATTGCAGCGAAGCCCGCCATCGAAAACGATCCCGAGCTGCGCGCGGCAGAAATCCGCGACTACCGGTACGTGGGCGGCTATTCCGTGGAGAACCGGCCGATCGAGATCCGCGTGATCGGCGCCGGGGACGAAGTGGTCTTCATCATGGCCTCGATCCACGGCAACGA
Source organism: uncultured Phycisphaerales bacterium (assembly GCA_964482235.1). GTDB lineage: Bacteria > Planctomycetota > B15-G4 > B15-G4 > CAYZWU01 > CAYZWU01. The sequence goes on along the minus strand of CAYZWU010000032.1, from coordinate 43,915 downwards.
GAGCGCAGGCACCCCCCTCGTCGCGCGTCTGGCCGACTTCCTGCTGCAGAATCCGCAGCTCGTCGAGGGGCGTCAGATCGTCCTTCTCCCCGAGGCGAATCCGGACGGAATGGCGGCCGGCAGGCGGGGTAACTCCAGGAGTGTGGATCTGAACCGCAACTTTCCGGCAGCCAACCGCCGGAACAATGCGAATTACGGGAACGAAGCCCTTTCGGAGCCGGAAGCGGGCCTGATCAAGGCGATCATCGCCACCTACGCGCCGGACCGCATCGTGACGATCCATCAGCCGCTGAGCTGCATCGACTACGACGGTCCTGCCGGGAGCCTGGCGGAGCGCATGGCTGCGCTGTGCGGCCTTCCGGTCCGCAAGCTGGGCACGCGGCCCGGATCGCTCGGCGCCTATGCCGGGGAGGCGCTAGGCATTCCGATCGTCACCGTCGAGCTGCCCCGCGATGCCGATCGTCTCGGCGAGGGCGAGCTCTTCGATCGATACGGCAAGATGCTCCTGGCCTCGGTGGTCCATCCCGAAGAGATCGAGCTTCCGAATGAATGACCTGGATCGGAGCGCCTCCTCGTTTCAGAAGGGGACGCAAAGGCCGCGTGCCAGTGCCCGCACACCCGCCTCGAGAATCGGATCCGCCCCCTCGCTGTAGGGGCCGGCATCGTGAACCGGAACGTCCGGCTCGACGCCGCGGCCTTCGAGCTTCTCGGTGTAGCTGCCGACCGTGAAGGAAGGGTACATCAGTATCGCACCTCGTCCCACCTGCCGGAAACTGGCCGGGATCACGGCGCCGGCCGTCTTCTCGCCGACGAGCAGGCCGTGCACGTCGTGCCGGATGTCGTGGGCCAGCATCTCCTTCGCGCTGCGTGTTCCGGTATCGATGAGAACGGCCAGGGGGCGCGGATACCACTCCTCACGGAGGAAGTTCAACAGCTTCTTCACTTCCGATCCCGAGCCGCCCCGTCCCCTCAGATCGAGCACGAGGCCGTCGCATCGGGCGAAGGTCCCTTCGCAGCTCTCCCGAAGCAGCTTCACAAGCCCCTTGTTGTGGATGAGCCAGAAGTGGATGTAGCCGTATCTCTTCCCCTGGCAGGAAAGGATCTTTCTGCTGACACGGGCCGCCTCGAAGGAGGAGTATTTCCGGACCGCGATCTCGATGTCATGGAAGACTCCGGGCGTGCGTTCCACCTTGAGAGAGACCCTCTCTCCCTTCTTGCAGAGCAGCAGATGCTCCGGAGGGTCGGGGAGATAGGCGTCGTCGGACCGCCAGTCCAGCCTCGGGCTTTCCCTGACAGGCACGCCGTCGATTTCCGCGACACGGTCCCACCGGAGAAGTCCCGCCTCAGCCGCCGGACCCTTCTCGAGAACGGCATCGACGAAGAGCCCGCCGTCGTGGGAAACGAGGCAGAAGCCGAGAGTGTAGGATCCGCGGTTCATCAGGTCGTACATCACCTTCTCGTAGGTGCTGCTCGAGATGAGGGCGAGATGGCTGGCCGGAACGTGCGAGAGGAATTCGCGAATCACGAGACGCTCCTGTTCCACTGTTTCGGCTTCCTGGGCCAGGGGGCGAAAGCGCTTGGCAAGATCGGGCAGCTCCTTCTCCCGGAACTCCCTGTCGTAGAAGTGCCTGTTCAACGTGTAGACGACACGGTCGAAGAGCTTGCCCGATTCGTCGGCGGCAGCCGCACCGACGACGAGGAAAAGGATCAGCAACAGTGACAGTACGGTTTTGTTTCTCATGAGGTCATTCCATTCATGGGTGCGCAACTTCCGAATAGAGCCCCGTGCTCAGGTATTTCATGCCGGAATCGATGGCCGCGGTCACAACGGTCCTGTCCGGTCCCAGACGCTCGGCGACCCGCAGCGCCACGGCCACGTTGCCCCCGGTGGACGTACCGGCGAAGATCGCCTCCTCCCGGGCCAGGCGGCGGGCCGTTGCCATTGCTTCCTCTGTTGATACGGTCTCGATGCGATCCGCGATAGTTTTTGTCCAGAGAGGAACGGCAAAACCGGCGCCGACTCCCTCGATCCTGTGCGATCCCGACGTTCCGACGCTCTGGACGAAGGCGTCCACTCTTCCACCCGTCTGATCCCAGATCTCCTCGCCCATCCGGGTGTAGCCGGCCAGCTGATCCCTGTTGTTCAGCTGATCGGTCCAGTGGCTTCCCGGCGCTTCTGCAAGCCCCCGTGCCGTCTCGATCATCTCGGGCCGCGTTGAATTGTATTCGACGACTTCGACTAATCGCATGGCGGTTTCCTTCCCCAATTGAAGCAGCATTGACAGGCGGACACAAGAGGTCCGCAGCCCGGCGACATCAGCGGTTGTCAGCGGCGGCGAGGGGGAGGTCGATCAGCAAGGGCTAGAATCCGTCATAGACGAGGGGGACGGAGATGAAGAAGGTCGTTCCTTTCTTGCCGGATGTGGAGAACCATACCTTGCCGCCGAGGTATTTTTCTCCGATGAGCTTCATGCTGTAGGTCTCGATTCCGCGCTCTCTCCCTTCTGCCGAAAAGGACCGCTGGAAGATCTGATGCTGCGTCGTCCGGGGCATGAAGTCCGGATAGCGAACGCTGAAGACGCCCGAGGAGTCGTCCTGGAAGCAACAGACCGAGACGGTTCCCGGGTTCGAGGAGGATTCCGCAGCGTTGTTGACCATGCTGTAAAGTATGCGAAGCAGGAGGGAGCGGTCCGTCGTGAGAACGAAATCGTCGCACTCGCCCCGCTGGAGTTCGGGGCTGTTCGGCCGTCTCCTGGCGTACATGTTGGCGAGTTCATCAACCAGCTCCAGGGAGCTGATGCCGCACTCGATCTTGAGAGACAGGTCTCCGTTTTCCGCCTCGATGAGCTTTCGGTGCGATGTGATCTCCCTCTTCAGCTCCACGGCGGCATCCCGGATATCCTCCACGAAGCCGGCAATCTCTTCCTTGTTCTCCGTGCAGGCCAGGAGATCCGCCTTGCCTGAGATCACGAGGAGAATGTTGTTCACGTTGTGAAGGAAGATGCGCTCCAGGACCTCCAGCCTCTTTCTATTCCCCTTGTCATGCGCCGTGACCAGGGTGTACTCCCGGCCGTTCCCGGGGTAATGGGATGCATGCAGATCGAATTCGTATTCGGCGCCCGAGCCGGTCTTGATCGTGCAGTCCTGCTTCGCCCCGCTTTTTTCCTTCCACGATGCCTTGACGGCCCGGAGGGCGCCGCACTGCCGGCAGTATGTGGAGGTGCCGCATCCTTCACTGTTCTTGAATGCATGGACGCAGTCGAGGAGCTCGCCCGGCCGCTTGCCCAGGACATCGTCGTTCGAGGATGTTGCCAGAAGATCCATGAGCTGCTGGTTCTTGAAGACGACCTGGCGCTCCTTGTTGAGAACCATCATGGCAGAAGGAACCACCTGTGAAATGTGGTCGATCAATCCGGTTTTGCCCAGTGTTTCGGAATCGTGCCGGACGCTGGTAATGTCAGCCCGGCCGGCAGGCAGAGGACTCTTTTTCCTTCCGGTCATCATGCACTCCTTCCATCCAACGGTGTCGAGATCAGCGACAGCGCGGACACGTCACGCCCCTGAACGCCGGACAGATCTCCGTCTTTTCCGAACTCGAGCGAGTATGGAACAGCCTGTTCCGCCGAACCCTGCTAGCCGATCGAATGCAGTTCTCAAGGCTGCGGGCTTTTTTTTTTCGATGCGGCCGTCGGTGACGAGCAGAGCCCGCTCGGATCCGGCCGCACGAAGCACTCGATCCTGGATCGCCAGGTTTTTCAAAAACGGAGACTTCCCGGTCCCAAACGTATTTCCGCGGAAGCGTCAGTTGCCCACGAGACTCTGGAAGTCGAATTCATGATCGCTTGAATGCGCCATGAGTTCGGCTCCAACCGATTATTCGAGCGGATTATAACACGGTACGATTTCGTGCCAACCCGGTTTTGTAATAGGGAATCAGATCGGCTTATCCCATCCGGCCTGAGCCCAGCTTTTACCTGAATTCTTGCAAATCCTCCTTTAATCGTGGATTATCGTACCCGAGAGACGGCCCCAGAAGTCATTCGTGGCGATAACGGAACTCCTGTGTCGGCTCCTCGTTAGCATATCTCGGGCGAATCGCGGGTGGTTCGCCTGCGCTTGGGCATCTTGATCCGGCACGTCATCTCTCGTTATCGATCACGAAGTACGTCTGAGGGCGGTCATGTGTCGAGGTTTGACGGTGGGGAGCTGCGTGCTGCCCTCAACTCAACGGGAGGGAACGAGATGGATGATGCTGGCAATGAAAAGAGCGTGTTGGTTGTCGTCTCGAAGGTGAAAGATTACATCCGTTCCGTGTCTGGGATGAACACGGCGGGCAATGTGCCTCCAAAGGTCTCGGATGTCGTTCGCAGCCTTTGCGACAGGGCAATCGAGAATGCGAAAAAAGACGGCCGCAAAACCGTGATGGATCGCGACTTTGTCTGATTTTCGATCCCGGGCGGATCTGGTCGGAATTCAATCATTGCACGACAAGAGTCAGCGGCTATTTCGGAAATTCAGTCAGCAACAGTGATTGATCGAGGCGGAGCTTGTCGGCAGGCATGAAATCCCGTTTGACCAGAGAGAAACGAACGGTCGAGACGATGATCCGGCTCTTCTGCCGGGACAACCACGAAAAGAGCGGCGAGCTCTGTTCGATCTGCGACGAGCTCCTGGCCTATGCTGTCGAGCGCCTTGACAGGTGCCCCTACGAGGCCGGCAAGACGACGTGCGCCAAGTGCCCCACGCATTGCTTCAAGCCTGCCATGAGGGAGGAGATTCGGAAGGTCATGCGATACGCCGGCCCCCGGATGATCTTCCGGCATCCAATCCTGGCGATCTTCCACTACATCGACGGGCTGCGGAAGAAACCTGTTGCGGCGAGTTGAGTCTTGTTCTCTAACTTATGATTGGTAGTAGGCTTCGGTCGGTCGATCAGGGATGGTGGCCGGCCATATTCAGGAGAATCAGGGATGAACTACTTCGAACCATCGGAACTGCTGGAAATACAGCCATCACGCTGCAGGGCTGCCTACAGCGACAGGATGGCCTGGCTCATGGCCTCCATGTCGCAGCTCGCCTACTTCAAGTTCGAAGTCAAGGAGAACGAGTTCGCGGCCTGGGCCGAGAAGATCAAGAAGCTGACGTCGAACGAGGAGATCCAGGATTTCCTGAAGAAAAAGCTCGTGCCGAATCTGGCAAAGACGTCGGGAAAGGTCGACCTTCAAAAGGAGCTGAAATCTGCCGGTTTTCAGCTGGTGGAGATCTTTGACGAGGGTGGAACGCAGGCCTTTCTGGCGAAGCAGATCCCGGACAGAAGTGCGCAGGGCCGGGAGAAGATAGCCGTTCTGGCCTTCCGAGGTACGGAGACGACCCAGCTCAAGGACATCATCACCGATCTGAACGCCTTTGTGACCGACGATTCCGGTTCCCGGGTCCACACCGGATTCAAGACAGCCTTCAACGAGGTGAAGAGAAAGGTGCAGGCCGAGATCAAGAAGCTGAAAGGCTATTCGATCTTTATCACGGGGCACTCCCTGGGCGGCGCTCTCGCCCTGATCGCGACGAGGGAGCTCGTTTCGGACAACATTGCGGCCTGCTACACGTTCGGCAGCCCCCGGGTCGGGAGCAGCGAGTTCGCCGATTCGATCAAGCCGCCGATCTACAGGGTCGTCAACACCGCGGATATCGTTCCGCGCCTGCCGCCCGGGCTGTTCATCGAGGTCGCGGTGGATATCCTCCGGTTTCTCAGAGGTGTCTTTCCCTTCCTCGAGTTCGCTGCATCGTGGCTCGACGACAAGGTGAGCGGCTACAGGCATCACGGCGATATGCGCTACCTGACGCACTGCAAGAAGGCCGACTGCTCCGATGTCCGCCTGATTTCCAACATTTCTTTCCTCGACCGATGCCGCCGGTTGTTCAAGAACAGAATATCCCTGAACAAGCACATCGGGGATCATGACATCGCAAAGTACTGCATGAAGCTGGCCGCTCATGCAAGGAACAGGAACACGGAGAGCCTCTGAGACCTTGGAGAAGGCCGGGGTGATTCATCGAGGAGTCGAAGGGTGACGCATGGAGACAAACGGGGCGCACTGCCCTCTGCGGTTCTGATGGCCTGCTGCCTGCTGCTCCTGTCGGGCTGTGCCGGCGTGAAGGAGCTCAGCGGGCCGGAGTTTCTCGATCGCGCCAAGGAGATCGGCGCGGTTCACACCATGAAGAACACCGAGCTGATCGGAGTGGCAGGGGATCGCGTCTATCTCGAGCTCTGGCAGGAGACGATCTGGCCGGGATCGGGCCTGACCGTTTTCTGGACACGACTTTCCGGTCTGCCCGATGAGATCGCGGCATCGCTGAAGGCGGGCAGGAATCCCTGGGAGTGATCCGGATCGTGCGCAGTTCCGTTGATCGGGCGCTTCGAAGTCTGCCGGCAGGGCTTTTCAGATCAGGTCCACCATGGCGTTGTCCTGAAGGATCAGCAGCATGTTTCCCGTGAACTTCGAGCGGGAGACGATGAACTTCGACTGGGAGCGGTAGTCGTCCTCCCCGGGCTTCAGCCTGTCGCCCCAGAACTTGAGGTTGTAGGCGCCGTCGGGATCCTTCCAGAACATTCCATAGAAGCCGGTGCTGAAGGAGAATTTGAATCCATTGCTGTTCTCCCTCTCGAACCGGGCCTCGACACCATCCCGGTAGGCCACCCGGTACTTCTTGATATCCTCGATACCCAGCTCGATCTTCTGCCCCACCTTGTACTGGCGCGTCACCATCCGGGGCGCTTTCCTGAAGTGGAGCTCCGGGATGGACATGTCATCATCCCAGTTGACGAGAAAGTACTTCATGTAGTCGATCTCGCCGTTCTTCTTCTCTTCCAGCGCGAATCCCCCCAGGATCGTGGCCTTGTACGAAACCTGCTGGTTAATCAGCTTGATGACGGTAAAATTGTCCTTGTTGCGGGAGATTCTGATCGAGTTGTTGTCGAAGACGATCAGAAACGCCACATCCTCGAACTCGATGGTCGTGGCGACACAGTCGAGAAGCAGCAGTCGGGTGAGCTTGCGTTTTTTTTTGCGATCGTCCGATTCCATGGGTTGCTGCTGCATCAAGGATCTCCCGAGAAAGAGGTTGTATTTCCTATATAATAAATCAAAAAAGACTCATATCAAATTGAAATATCTTGATCGGTCAGATATTCCCGGCCGTTAGGTCGAGCGGGAGAACCGATCCCTGTCTGGAATTCGCGTTGCACGAGGCTCCCAGAAAAGAACTGACGCTCTTCGACTCCACCTGCCTGATCATGGGGATCATCATCGGCGCAGGTCTCTACAGGACCGCGCCGGACGTGGCCAGGGGAGCGGGGTGCTTGTGGGGCGTCCTGGCTCTATGGGCACTGGGCGGGATGCTCTCCCTCTTCGGCGCTTTCGGCTATGCCGAGCTGGCATCGGCCTATCCGAGAGAAGGGGGCGACTACGTCTACCTGAATCGAGCCTACGGCCCCTGGGCCGGCTTTCTTTTCGGCTGGATCCAGCTCGCCATCGTCCGCCCGGGCGACATCGCCGTGATGGCCTTTGCCTTTGCCACCTTCGCGCGCGGGATCTGGGACCCGCTGTCCGGCAGCGATTTTTCCTTTGCCGATCAGATCTATGCCTGCTCCGTTGTGGCGCTCTTCACCGCAATCAACATCGCCGGCGTCAAGGAGAGCAAGTGGACGCAGAACATCCTCACCATGGTCAAGGCGCTCGGGCTGCTGGCTATCGTGGGAGTGGCCTTGTTCGCACCGTTGGGAACGGAGAGCCGGGCGACATTCGAGCCCTTTCCGCTGAGCATCGCCCTGATCTACGTGCTGTTCGCCTTCGGCGGTTGGAACGAGATGGCCTACGTGGCCGCCGAGGTGAAGAATCCCGAGCGCAACATCGTCCGCGCCCTGGTGCTGGGCACCCTGGCCGTCACCGTGCTCTACCTCATGGTGAACGGGGCGTTTCTCTACACTCTGGGATTTACGGGCCTGGCAACGGCAGGCGAGGAGGCGGCCACGAAGAGCATCTCGACGGTTCTTCCGCATGTGGGGGAGCGGTTGATAAGCGCCCTGATCTGCATCTCCGCCCTGGGGGCCGTGAACGGACTGATCTTCACGGGAGCCCGGATCTCCTATGCCGTGGGATCGGAGCATCGCGCGTTCCGCATCCTGGGCAGATGGAATCCTCGCACCGGCACGCCGGCCTGGGCTCTACTGGTGCAGGGGACGATCGCCCTGGTCCTGATCCTCGTTCTCGGATCGTTCTTCAACTCGGTCATCTACACCGCCGCGGCGGTCTACACCTTCTACCTTGCCACCAGCCTGGCCGTCATCGTCCTCCGCCGCAAGGATCCCCGCGTCCGCCGACCCTACAGGGTGACCGGTTACCCCTTCACGACGATCATCTTCTGCGCGGTCTGTGCGTTCCTGATCTACAGCGCCGTCGACTACGCCCTGAAGAACATGCCGTGGACCGCGGCGATCTCGTACATCCTGCTGCCACTCGGCCTGCCGATCTACTGGATCACTTCAAGGAGAGGTAGACGCACTCGGTGAACTTGTCGGGCGCGAAGAAGTTGCGGCCCCAGACCTTGTCGAGAGCCTCGGTGGGCTTTGCAGCCTTGATCGCGTCGAGGTCCTTGCCCGCAGCAATCTCCCTGGCGATGATCTCCCGGAACTCGCGGAGTATGCCGCAGTACTTCTCGAGGCCGGCCCTATCCGTCAGGGGGCCGTGGCCGGGGATGACCTTCGTCTTCTCGTCGCAGAGACGCATGATCCCTTCCACCGCGGCGATCATGCCGTCGATGGTGCCGCCGCTTGTGACGTCGATGAAAGGGTAGCCGCAATAGAAGACGATGTCGCCCGTGTGGACCACGTTGGCCTTCTTGAAATGAATGACTGCGTCGCCGTCCGTGTGGGCCTTCGGAAAGTGGTGTGCCGTGACCTCCTCGCCTCCGAAATGGAACGTGAGCTTGTCGGTGAAGGTGACGACGGGCAGCGCTTCCTCGGGCGAGGCGGGGACATCGGCATCGATGACACCGATGACCTGCTTCCTGGCCATCCGGCTGCGCACATTCTCGTGCGCCACGATCACGCTACCGCCCCGGGTGAAGCTTTCGTTGCCGCCAACATGATCGAAGTGCCAGTGCGTGTTGACAACGTACCTGACGGGTTTGTCGGTGATGGCGGCGATTGCGGCCGTCACCTTGTCGAAGAGCTGTCCGTACTCCGAGTCGACGAGAAGCACGCCGTCCGCGCCCGCCAGGACGCAGAGGTTCCCGCCGGCCCGTGTCGTCAGCATGGAGACGTTTTCAGCAAGAGGGATCGTCTTGACCTTGATCCGGTCGGCCTGCTGGGCGTAGGACGATGTGCCGAGGAGAGCCAGGAGCAGGGGGAGAAGAAAGGATGTCATTCGTTTCATGATATTCCTCGCAGCTGTAGATAAGCGCACCAATCAGACGGCGCAGGGGCGAGAAGGGCGAGGGCGCACTGCGGACAGGTCCGCAGGATCATGCTATTATACCTTCCATGAATTTCACTCCAGAGTCTTTTCCGCCGGGAAAAGTCCGGGAGCCGAACAAGAAGAACAAGGAGAAAGAGAATGAACACGAAAGGTCTTGCCGATTACGCCGAAGGGGTCTATCGCGCAACAATGACGCTCTTCGATCTGGTCCCGGAGGACAAGCTCGACTGGCGTCCGTCGGACAAGAACAACTGGTGGACGACCAGCCAGCTGCTCATGCACCTGACCACGGCCACGGGTGTCTGCATGAAGGGCTTCATCACCGGCGAGTGGCCCGAGATGCCGGAGTTCGAGGGGTGCGAGGAGGGCGTGCTTCCTCCCGCCGAGGTGTTTCCCACCGTGGCGAGCGTCGCCGAGGCGAAGAGGATGCTCGAGGAGGACCGCAAGCTGGCGGCCACGCAGCTCGCCGAGCTCTCCGACGACGACTTCAGCAACAAGATCGTGACCGCCCCCTGGGATCCCCGTCCGCTGCCCCTCTGGAACCAGCTTCTGATGTCGGTGGAGCATCAGATCAGCCACAAGACGACCCTGTTCGGCTACCTGAAGCTGCTCGGCGTCGACGTGAACACCGGGCATCTCTACGGCATGTGATACGAGAGGGCCCGCCTTGATCATGATTTTCCTTCATGGGCCCGTAACCGGATGGACGACTGGATCGTATAGTGGACCGTGAATCAACAAACACGATCGTTTTATACGGGAGAGAAGAACAATGAAAACCGTGACTCGATCCATGGTCTGCATTTTCTGCCTGAGCCTGTTTTTTGCCGGCAGCCTCGCGGGCGGGCCGCTGAGAACGAGCGATATCCCCGCTGATGCCAAGTGGGCCGCTCACTTCGACATGAATGCACTGGTCGCGAGCCGGATCGGCCAGCTCATCATGGGAGAGATGGAAAGCAAGGGGGAGATGCAGAAGATAGATGCCTTCGGCAAGCTCTTCGATTTCAATCCCATCAGGGATCTTCACAGCGTGACGGCCTTCAGCAAGACGTTCAACGAGGAGGAAGGCTTGATCGTGGTCAGGGGGCGCCTTGACAGGGAGAAGGTCAAGGCGCTGATGGAAACGCACTGCCAGTGCACCGAGATGGTGTACGGCGATTTCAAGATCTTCAGGTGCATCGCCCCCGACAAGCAGTTCCATTACTGCTTTTTCCGGAGTGACACGCTTCTGATCTCCAGCGATATCGAGCTGGTCAAGGAAGAGCTGGACATCCTGTCGGGCAGCAAGGCGAGCCTCGAAAGCGGCGGGAACCTGCAGATGCTGAACAGCCTGCCGTCCGGGACCTTCTTCGCCGCCGCTGCCAGGGGATTCGGGAACCTGGCCGACAGGCACCCCAATGCCAGGATCCTGCAGAAGGCCGAGAGCCTCGCGATCTTCTTCGGGGAGTGCGAGGGGGTCGATTTCCTGAACATCAAGCTCTCGGCCAGGGATGAGAAGACGGCCGGACAGGTGTACAATATCGTCCAGGGGATCATCGCCCTGGGCATGATGCTGGGCGACGAGCAGCCCAAGCTCGCCAAGCTTGCCGGATCGATGAAGGTCGAGCAGGCCGGATGCCTGGTCACCCTTCGCGAGACGATGCAGGCTGACGAGCTTTTCGAGTTTCTGAAGAAACAGGACTGAAACAGCAGGAGGGCACCCGATCTTCTCTTGAGGAGTTCCGTTGTCCCGACCGAACTCGAACGAAAAGGCAGCGCGTCTCGAGAGCCCGACGGCCGAGGATCTGGCTGTCAGCGTGCAGCGAGGCTCGAAAGCGGATTTCGCCGAGCTGGTGAACCGCTTCGGGCCCCGCCTCTATCGTTACTTCAGGCAGAAGATCCGGAGCAGGGAGGATTGCGAGGATCTCGTTCAGGACACCCTGATCAAGGCGTACCGGAACATTCACAGGTACCGCCGGATCGGACGGTTCGTCACCTGGCTCTACACGATCGGGACGCGGCTGATGGTGGACCACTACAGGCTGCAGCAAAGGCGACGGGCAATGCCGATCCCGGGCGACCTGCCGGGCGGGATGGATCCGCTCGAGAGCGCGGCCAGGAAGGAAGCGAGGGAGAACCTCTGGATCATGGCTCGATCCCTTTCGAGGAAGCAGTTCGACGCCCTCTGGCTCCGGTATGCCGAGGAGATGTCGGTGAAGGAGATCGCCGGCGTCATGGGCACAACCCGAGTGCACGCAAAGGTCCTGCTCTACCGTGCCAGGAAGCGGCTGGCAGAGCTTGACAGGCGGCGATCTGCTGGGAGGAGCGGGCAAAGCGCCGGAGAGAGCCTGAAGGAGATCCTGTCGTATTGATGGAGCGTTGAGCAGTGAGGTGCTTCTTCAAAAGGTTGGCGATATCCGATTCGATGGATCGAGACGGTCCGCTTCCCGATCGCCTCCAGCGGCACATCTCGAGCTGTCCATCGTGCCGGCAGTTCTTCGAGGCGCTCTCCTCGATGTCCGGTAAGCTTCGGCAGGATCTTCCTGAACCGGAATGCCCGGAAGGCGACGCTCTCTGCCGGCGGATCGTCTCCGCCGTCGACGACGAAGGCGGCTGGGTCCGCGAGATCCGGCGCACGTCCCCCTGGCAGTCGCTCTGGGTGCCGGCCGCGGCCGCGTGCCTGCTGCTGCTCCTGGTCTTCGTGGTCTTCCGCAGCGATCGAGGTAGCGGCGAGACCCCGGGAAAGGCCGACGGGATCGATTCGGCAACCGCATCGGACCTGCCGGAATGGGACCTCAAGATCCAGGAAAGTCTCGATACAAGCGAGCTCCTGAGCCTGGCTCTCCTGGAGGAACCGCTCCTGGCCGAGGCGAAGCGGCTCACCAGGGATGCCGAAGCCGTCGGAGCGTTCTTCGTCGATCTGCTTCCCCTGGACGTCCTGTCGATCGGATCCAATGGACAGGAGAAGTGACGCCTTCGCAGGAAAACAATGACTTCGAGTAGAAGAGCCGCCCTGGTCCTGATCCTATTCGTTCCCATCCTCCTCGTCCGGTGCCTCTTATTTCCCGGGGCTGAAAGGGAGAGGCCGGGCGCCCTCGACCAGATCCTCCTCTCCGAGAAGTCCCTTGAGGCCGGCCCGATGATCCTGAATCACAGGCTGCATTATCTTCTCCGCGACGAGAGGGGGGCGCCGATAGAATGCCGTTTCTGCCATCACGCCTATGAAGGCACGAAGGTCGAACCGCCGCGTGCCTGCAGCAGCTGCCACCCCTCGCACACGAGTGTCGCATCGAGCGATCTTCCCTTTCTCTGAGACGCGGCGCACAAAGGGTGCAATGGCTGCCACCTGGAAAGAAACTCGCCATTCTCGTCAAGCCTGCTGCTCGTGGCCTGCGAGGACTGCCACGCCCCCGTCGCGGAGCCCGCCGTCCTCTACGGGAACGAAACCAGGCTCTCCTTTCGGCTCTCGGCCGAGGGATCGCTCCTCGACGACCTCTCTTCCGCCGAGGCCGAGCTGGCGAAACATCTTGCAGGCGAGGGCTTCGTGCTGACAGGGGAGGAGGAGTCCGAGCTGAAGATCCTCTTCGAACTCGCCTTCGAGGAGGTGGAGGACAGTCTGATCCCGGCGGAATCGAAGATCCTTCTCTACAGGGGCGAATGCCGCGTGGCGATCCGGGACCGGAAGGAGCCTGTCTGGGATTCCGTTGTCGTGTCGAAAGTCACGAGCGGAAAGGACCGTCGGGCCATCCAGAAGGATATTGCCGATTATCTCGTGGGTGAGGGGCTCGTGAGAGGGGGGCTCGAGCTGGCCCGGATCGTGGAGTTGCGGTAGCGCAACCTTTCGTCGGCCGCGATTGTTGTCCCGGGCTATCTTTATGCTAATAGAGGGATTGATCCAAGGTTCAAACCGTTTCATTCTCGCTCTCGACCCTGAAAACAAGGCGGCTCCTTCCTCGAGGGGGAATCCGCGCACAGCAGCATGGTCGAGGCAAAGGCCATGGGGAAAGAAAAATGAGTCCACCCAAGATCGTTTCCATTGTTGCCGTTCTCTGTCTCTGTCTGGGAGCAACGGCGTTCGTGATCCCTCAGGTCGAAAACGGGGAAGAGGGATCCCTGGTGATCGCGCCGATCCCCTTGCCCGGTGAAATCGCAGCGGATTTCAGCCTGACCGCCGTGATTGGAGACGAGATCAGGCGGATCAAGCTGTCCGACTACAGAGGCAAATGGGTTTACCTCACATTCATTCCGGCTGCCTTCACCTTTGTCTGACCCACGGAGCTTTCTGCAGTTGCAGAGAGGTATGCGGATTTCAAGGCCCTCGACGTCGAAGTTCTCGCCGTGAGCACCGATACGGAATTCACCCATTACATGTGGAAGAAGACCTCGCCATGCCTCGAGAAGGTCGACTTTCCGCTCTGCGCCGATCCTAACGGTGAGGTGTCGCGGACCTACGGCACATGGCAGAGCGAAACCGGTCTCGATCATCGCGCCCACTTCCTGATCGATCCGAAGGGCAGGATCATGGCGCTGGAGGTGATGGTGCCTCCCCTGGGCAGAAGCGTTGACGAGATCCTGCGGCAGTTTCAGGCGCTCCAAGCCGTGACGCGAAACCCCGGCAAGGCGGCGCCGGCCAACTGGAAGCCGGGCGATGACCTGATCGGGACGGGAAAGAAGGATATCGGGGAGTTCTGAGACGGGGATACCGAGCCCGCGCAATCTCCGCCATATTCGGGTGCTGAGAAACCGAACCCGTGTGCGCCGCCGTACGAATATGGCGGAGATTGCGCGGGCTCGGTATCCCCGTCCGATCATCGATCACGGGACGATCATGATTGCCGCCGCGTTGGAGGCCTCGGTCCAGGGAGGGCCCACGGCATAGGCGAAGTGCGCCGTGCTTCCCACGTAGGTGGGAACGGCAGGAGCGTTCAACGTTGCGGTCGTGGTGCCCGAACCGTCCAGGGTTCCCTGGAAGTTGGAGAAGCCGGGCGAGTTGAGGTGCGCAAGGATGTAGTTGAAGAGCCAGTCGACGTTGAGCGGCAGCGTGACCGTGCTTCCGGGAAGAAGGATTCCCGGCTCCGTTCCCGAGAGGGATCCCACGAGCGTGTAGGGCTGGTTGGCGTTCTGCGTCCCGCCGTTGAGTGTGAAATTGACCTGTCCTCCCCAGTTGCCCGAAAGGGTGAAAACGTCGGTGTCAAGCATGCTGAGCCCGCCGGCGTCCAGCACGCCCAGGCAGTCCATCACGCCCCAGCCGAGGTAGTTGTCCGGCGAGGTGCTCTGGCTCGCCGTGCTCTGCAGGGCCTCCTTGATGTCCGCCGGCGTCCAGTCCGGGTGCGCCTGGAGCAGCAGGGCCACGGACCCGCCCACGAGAGGAGTGGAAAGGCTGGTCCCGTGCACCCAGCCGTAAGCCGAGGTGCCGCTCGTCACGGCGCAGAACGTGTAGACGCCCAGGGCGCAGACGTTCGGCTTGATCCTTCCGTCATAGGTCGGGCCGGTCGAGCTGAAGGAAGCCAGGTAGCCGTAATCATCGACAGCGCCGCAGGATATGGTGCTGTCGCTGTCGGCCGGCGCGAGGATGGCACCGGGATACCAGCCGTTGTTCCCCATGCAGTTGACCACCACGACACCCCTGTCGGCAGCCCAGTTGGCGGCGATGGTGGTCACGCACGTATGTCCGTCCATGTCGCTGAAGTCGTACCAGTCCGTGTAGCCCAGCGAGCTGGAAGCCACGTCCGCCCCCCTGGCCTCGGCCCACTCGATGCCTTCGGTCCACCAGTCCTCCTCGATCGGGACCTCCTGGGTGACGTCTTCGGTCTTGGCCAGCAGGAAGCTTGCCCCGAAGGCCGGACCGTACATCGTTCCGTCCTTCATGCCGCCCAGCGCGGACCACGTGTAGGTTCCGTGGTCATGCTGATCCGGATCGTCGCCCGCCTCGTTCTGCGTGTTGCCGTCGTCGTTGATGAAGTCCCACTCGTCGAGGAGGTCCAGCCCGGCCACGGCCTCGTGGTCCTTGTAAAAACCGGTATCCAGCATGCAGACGATCACGCCTTCGCCGTTGAAGCCGATGTCATGGACCGGCGGGATATTGATCTGGTTCAACTGGTTGACGGAGTAGCCGTAGTCGAAACCGCGCGGACCCTGCCCCGTCTGACCGGGAAGGGGGGCGCGGGGCAAAGCCGTGACCTCGGTTCTCTTGAATCCCACAACGAGATCGATGCGCGAGACGCATTCGAGAGCGGCGATGCGGTCGAGGTGCCCGATGGGCGTTTCAACACTTACGGCATTGAGGACGCGGCTGTCGGTGCGGTGCCTGACTCCGGGTATCACGACCTGCATCTTGTAGGCGGGGTGGATGGGGAGATCGCGGATGTCGACGAGCGGCTCGCTCTTCACCTTGGACCGGCGCCAGAGGACGCGCGGGCTCAGCTCTTTCTGCCGAGCGGCCAGAGCGGCGGCCAGTTCGTCGGGATCAGTGATCCCCTTGTCCCGGAAGTAGATCCATGCCTTGATCGTTTCGGATTCCGGATGGGCAGCAATCCACTGTCCGATCTTTTCCGACACCTTGGGCGACGAGGGAGAATCGGCTGGGAGAGCAGGGAAAGAAAAGAACAGGAATAGAATCAGAACCGACAGAAGTGATTTCGGGTGTGTCATCGAGGGGACTCCACTCTGCATGCATTGTCATGTTCAAAGTTCAGGCGTTGGATGGGAGAATGGTGTTAGACTATCAAACGCAACATGATAGCAATTGCGTCCCTCGAGAGCCAGCCCTTACCCTGATTGCGGTGGGATAAAAAAAAGGAAGCCGCGCTAAGGCGGCTTCCTCTTGCTTGTTGCCCTTTTCGGAGGATCAGAAGCGGCGCTCTCTCCGGCCTTGGCCTCCCTGATCCCTCGCCTCGTTGACGGTGAGGGCACGCCCAAGGATCTCCTTGCCGTTGAGCGCCTCGATTGCAGCCTGAGCTTCGTCGTCGTTGCTCATCTCGACGAAACCGAATCCCCGGCTCCGTCCGGTGTTGCGGTCATTGATAACGTTTGCCCTGTCCACCACGCCGTAGGCGGTGAAGAGTTCTTCCAGGCCCTGGCTGTCCATATCGAAGCTCAGGTTGCCAACATACAAATTCTTACCCATGACAATCTCCACTTTGGGTAATCGACCTGCTTTTTCCTTTCCAGGTCGCTTGGAAAGAGGCCGCTACGCGGGCCAAATATTAAGTTAGGACGATTGAGGAATTCCAGTGTGGGCAGGATCGAAATCGTTCTGTCCCATCTACAAGTTACTCAGTCGTTGAACCAGCTACATCCATAACTAGCATATTATCGGGCCTTAGCATAGGGTTCGTTTCAGAAAAATAAGGATTTGCGGGCTGTCCGGCGCTATAGCCCGCGCGAGGGATCGGCCCGATTTCCTTGATAGAGGGTGACGGCCTGCACGCGGATTACCTATAATTTTCAGGGGCTCATCTCATCTTTTCGACGGGATGGAGGACAGTATGACCGCTGAACCGGGCAGCAGGGTGGAGGAGGTGTTCCACGCGGCCCTCGAGCGCGCACCGGACTGCCGCGCCGCCTTCCTCGACGAGGCCTGCAAAGGTGATCCATCCCTTCGCAGGAGCGTCGAAGAACTGCTCAACGCCATCGAGCGCCGGCCCGATTTTCTCGAGAAACCGGCCTGGTCGCGGTTCGTTCAGCCCGGAGCGGCGGAAGGGACGCATCACGACGACATGAAGCCTGAGCAGGGCTTGCCCTTCGAATCCCTCGGCGAGTACAGGCTGATCCGACGCCTCGGTGCGGGCGGCATGGGGACCGTCTACCTCGCCGTGCAGGAGTCGCTGGGGCGGCGGGTGGCGCTCAAGGTGATCCGTTCGGAACGGGCAGGGACTTTCGAGGCTGAAGCACGGTTCGGCCGGGAGGTGCAGGCCATTTCCAAGCTGCGCCATCCCAACATCGTGACCGTTCTCGGAAGCGGGGAGGATCAGGACGTCCGCTACTTCGCCATGGAGCTGATACAGGGCAAGGGGCTGGACGAACTGCTTCACGAGGCGGCCGAGCGCGGCGAGAAGCTACCGCTGCAGCAGGTCCTGAAATGGATCCACGGGATCGCCTGGGCGCTCGACGCGGCGCACCAGGCCGGGATCATCCACAGGGACGTGAAGCCGTCGAACATCATGATCACGCCGGACAACCACCCCATGCTGATGGACTTCAGCGTGGCGCGCTACACCAAGCTGCTCACGCTGACCCTCACAGGCGAATTCCGGGGCACACCCCATTACGCGTCCCCCGAGCAGGTGAAGGCCTCGAGTCGCGGCATCGACTTCCGCACCGACATCTACTCCCTCGGCGTCACGCTCTACGAGGCTGCCGCCGGCTGCGTCCCCTTCAACGGCGAGACCACGGAGCAGGTGTTCCACCAGATCCTGGCGATCGAACCGAAATCACCGCGCCTCCTGAACTCCGAGATTTCCGCCGACCTGGAGACCGTGATCACCAAGGCGATGGAGAAGGACCCGGCCCGGCGATACCGGACCATGGCCGATTTCGCACTCGATCTGCGCTGCCTGGTCCGGGGCGATCACATTGCCGCGCGCCCGGCATCGCTGGCCAGGAAGTCCGCCAGGTGGATCCAGCGGCACAAGGTCATCTCCTTCGCCGCGGCGGCCCTTCTGCTCCTTGCAGGCGCCGTCTCCCTCGTCCTGATGGAGAAGGCCGCGCAGCAGCGGCAGCAGTTCGAGACTATCAGGGAACGCTACAAACCCGTGAACGAAGCGATCACCCGTCGTCAGCACAAGCTGATGGATGGATGGAAGTGGTGCCGGGAGGTGGATCCCGGGGCTCCATGCGGACGGATGCTCCAGGCTCTTTTCGCTCTCGAAGAAGGGAGATGGAAAAGTGCCGCGCCGGCTCTGGAGGAGTGCTTGTCGAGCTGCCGGGAGCGAGGCGACACTGCTCTCGAGAGGGACGCCCACTACCTTCTCGGCCTCGTCAGGCTGGCCAAGGCCGAAGAAGGGGGAGAGGACCGGGAGGAGAAGAGGAGCCTCCTGGAAAGCGCCCGGCAGGCGCTGCTGGATGCCGGCGAGTTCGATCCTGTCGGTGGGGACGCCCTCGTCTGGCGGGATGCGGATCCGGAGAAACTGACACCCGCGAAGGCCCTGGCCGCAATCCAGTCGATCCGGATCGATTCCGAGCATTTCCTGGTGAACCTGAACAACGGCATCAGCATCTTCGAGAATCTCCATCGAGGCGGTGAGATCCAGGAGTTCGAGGTGGCGATCGAACTGCTCGAGAAGGCCAGAACCGTCAGGCCCGACAACGTGCCCGTTCTGACGTTTCTTGGCAGGACGTATTATTTCTTCGCCCGGTCCTTCGATTTCCTCGACATGGTCGACAGGGCGGAATCATGTCTCGATCGCGCTTTCGAGCTTGCGGGCGATCGCCCGAGCCACATGGTGCTCAACACCCTGGGGGCCGTCTGCCTTCTCCGCGGCAAGAACGACAAGGCTCTTGCCCTCAACAGGAAAGCATTGAAGCAGGAGAAAGGCAATACGGGCGGCAACATCCACAACGTCTACAGCGGCATCGGCAAGGCACTCGCCAGGAAGGGCCGCCTCGACGAGGCAGAGGAGTACTACCGGAAAGCGCTGGAGCTCCAGCCTTCCGATGTGTCCGCCAGGATCGCGCTGACCGAACTGGTCCTGCAGATGGACAGGGAGGAGGAAGCCCTGGAAATGCTGCGGACGTCGGCGCAGAGGAGCATCAGGAGAGTGCCTTCAGACAAGAGCGACTACCTTCAGGCTCCCGTGTACCTGCTCTGCTGCCGCATTCATCTCAAGAACGAAAGGTATGACGAGGCGACTGTCTACCTGAAAGATCTCTACCTCATGGCGATCCATTCCTCGTCGATCTTCAGCCAGGCCTGCCACCTGATCGGGACCTTTCCCGAGGACCGGCTGAGGCACCCCGGTGCAGGATTGAACGAGCTGGTCACCCTGACCGGAAGGTTGGTTCAAGCCGCGATCCCCGCCCGTCAGCCGGGCGAGCGGATGCCGCCGATCTGCCTGAGCGCCAGCGGTGTGTCGCGGCATCTCTACGGCTACCATCAGATGGCGGTGGACAGCTTCGAAAAGGCCATGGAGGAGAGAAAACGGTGGTGGCCCGGCGATCTGCGCGAATTCTACTGGACCGAGGATGCCCGCGACCTTTACTTTCTGGCCATGATCCACAAGAGGCTTGCCGAGGAGCCTGAAGGCAAGGACGAGCACGAGGCCAGGGCCCGTTCCTGCTTCGAGCAGGCGGAAGCGCTGTTCGCCAGGGGGAAGCTGCCCATCGAGACGGCGGACATCATCCGGAGGGTGCGGGCCAAGGCCAGGTCGTGTATGAACGAGCGGTAGTTCCATTTTCAATCCGGGCAGTTCGGTTATCCGGCCGGTCGAGAGCCGGGTCCGGCAGATTGTCCGGGAGACCTCAGGAGGATGAAATGCGCCTTTCCCTGGTCCTTGCTCTTCTTCTTTCCCTGCCCATGGCCTGCACGTTGACGGAAGGCGTCGAGACGATCACCTTCGAGACATTGCTCGAGGAGATGACCGACCGGGATGCGCCGGCCCGCCTGCCGGCCGCCTCCTTCACCTGCCGCCAGTTCAGCAGCTTCGACCGCGACACCGTCGCTCCCGGCCAGCCCGGCTGGTTCGCCAACTGGGACCGGAGCCAGTTTGTCCGCCAGGAGGAGAAGGACGGCCGGATCGAGCACGTGCTGATGGATGCCGATGGGCCGGGCGCCGTGGTGCGGTTCTGGGGGACGTGGCACGGTCCGGGCGGGGGAGAGTTCAGCAACGGGACGCTCCGCATCTATCTCGACGGGTCCGAACAGCCGGTGATCGAGGGGCCCATCACCGAGGTGATCAGCGGCGGCGCCCTCGCCTCGCCCCCGCTCGGTGCGTCGATCTCGCCCTCGACGGAATACAGGCGCCGGGCCCACAACCTCTATCTCCCCATACCGTACGCCGAGAGCTGCAAGATCACCTACGAGAGCGACAAGATCACGGACCGGGGCGGTCAGAAGGGAGAGGCGCTCTACTACCAGATCAACTACAGGACCTACGAGGAGGGGACGGCTGTGGAGAGCTTCACCGGCGAGGCGCTCACCCGTGCGAAGCCCCTCCTGGCCCGAGTCCAGCACGAGCTGGCGCGCATTGACCGGCCCGGAGAGGGGCGGCTGTCCCTTCTCGAGGCGGGGACGCTCGGGCCGGGCGAGAGCCGATCGATCACTCTTTCCGGACCGGCGGCCATCCGCGAGCTGGTCCTGAACCTGGATGCCGATGACGCCGAGCAGGCGCTTCGTTCCACCCTCCTCAAGATCAGCTTCGATGGTCGGGACACGGTCTGGTGCCCGGTGGGCGACTTCTTCGGCACCGGCCATCGACTGAGCCCCTACCGGACGTGGTACATCGAGGTGACCCGGGACGGGTCGATGGCTTCCTACTGGGTCATGCCCTTCGAGAAGTCGGCGCAGGTGACCATCCGGAACCTCGGCGAGCAGCCGGTGCGCCTGCACAGGGGCCTCGTCCGGAGCGGCGACTGGGAATGGGACGACCGGTCGCTCCTCTTCCACGCCGCCTGGAGGCAGTACGCCCATCGTGAAACGAAGAAGCCGGACGGCATGGCCGGCACCCATGCCGAGGATCTGAACTACATCAGGATCAACGGCACCGGTCATTACGCGGGGGACTGCCTGGCCGTCTACAACGGCGCCGATGCGTGGTGGGGCGAGGGGGACGAGAAGATCTTCGTCGACGGCGAAGCCTTTCCTTCCCACGTGGGAACTGGTACCGAGGACTACTATGGCTACGCCTGGTGCCGCCCCGAGTTCTTCGAGGCGCCCTTCCACGCCCAACCCGAGGGCGAGGGAAACCTAGACGGCGGCTTCAGCGTGAACTGCCGCTTCCGCAGCCTCGACATCATTCCTTTCGAGCACTCCTTCCGCTTCGACATGGAACTCTGGCACTGGAAGGCGGGGCGGATCAACTTCGCGCCCCTGACGATCTGGTACGCCAGGCCCGGTGCAACGTGGAACGCGGCCCCGTCGACCGATGAGGTGAAGCGGCGCGTTCCGCGCTCGCTCGACGACGTGAATCTTGTCCCGGGCGTGGGATCAGGATCCTGAGAGATCGTTCCCCGCAAAAAAACGAAAAGCCCGGCCGGCAAGCGCTGCCGGGCGGGCTCTCCATTCCCGATCGATCCGTGCGGTCAGAGGCCGCTACTTCCGTTCTTCAGGCGAGAAGTAGTGCGTGACGCTGCGGTTATGCCACTTCTTTCCGTCGAAGGTCGTGCACGATGCGGCGGACTTGTAGAAGTCGACCTTGCGTGCCACCGGGGCCAGCTTGCCGAAGATATTCGAGATCTTCCCGATCACGGGCCGGGCCTTGGGATCGGGGATGAAGGCACCCATCATCCCGCAGACCATCGATCCGACCTCGAATCCGGACGCCACATCCTCGCCGAGGCTGCGCCTGTC
Organism: uncultured Phycisphaerales bacterium; assembly: GCA_964482235.1. Taxonomy (GTDB): domain Bacteria; phylum Planctomycetota; class B15-G4; order B15-G4; family CAYZWU01; genus CAYZWU01. Next base: position 21,958 of record CAYZWU010000032.1, on the reverse strand, counting down.
GCTGAGGGACAAACCACAGAACGGTCCATCGGGCAGCAGCGCCTCCTTCATCGCGTTTGCATTGCTGCGGATGCTGGGATGCTCGCCCCGCGCCGTGGCCAGGCAAAGCGCGATGGAGTCGGCCGAGGAACCGAAGATCACGTAACCGTCGGCCACACCCCAGACGAGCGGCTCCGGCGAGATGGTGAAGTGGATGTTCTGGAAACCCTCGAGCGCGTCGTGCTTGACCGGCGAGGTGCGGATGCGCATCATCGCCAGGCCGGCAAGGGCGGGATTCTGGGACACCACCTCCATCATCTTATTCGAGCCGAAGTCGATGGCCTTGGCGATCTTGTCCTTTGCCGTCTTCTCGTCCCTGACCTTGAACAACGTTACCGTACTGCCGTCCTGCATCGTCAGGCTGATCGAGTCGCCGTCGATCCAGTCGATCACATCGCGCCGGATGTCGATCCCGATCTGCTCCTGGATCTTCTCCAGCTCGGCGAGCGCCTTCATCCCTTCGGGACCGATCAGGGCGACCGTCTCCCAGATGAACTCGTAGAGCGCATCCAGATCGATGCCGCCGGCGATGGAGAACGACTTCGTCTCCTCGGGGAGGTACCGGTCGAAGTCGGTCAGAAGGGGCCGCTTCCCGAAGAGGCTGTAGACAGGATATTTCTCTGCACCGGGAACCAGAACGGTGATCGATTCCGTCTCGGTCGAGTAGCCGTCCGTTGTCTCCACAGTGGCGGAGTAGTCGAGTATCCCCGCTGCATCGGCTATCCGGTCGATGAGCCGCTTGATCATGGCTCTCCGGCCGTCGGTCCGGCGAACGGCGTATTCCTCCGCCTTCTTTCTCGCCGCGGCGACGGCCTTCTCGAACCGAGGGTGGTTCCGGACGCTTTCGAGGTCAAGATCCTTCATCATGTGCCTGGGGCAGTAGAATCCGGCCTCGACGGCCTGATCCAGAAAATCGAGGCCTTCAGCCGCATGTCCGAGCAGGGTGTGAAGGCATGCGAAGGTGTAGATGATCTTCGAATCATCGGGCGCGATGGCATAGGCCTGCTTGATGAGCTTCAGCCCTTGCTCGTAATCCTTGGTCTCGTACGTCTGATGGACCTTCATGAGGATGCTGTAGGCTTCCCCCTCGCTGGAATAGTTTTCCACCACGTCCCGCGCATGGTGCCGTGTCGACATCTCCGCTGCCATGGCCAGAGCGGCTTCGTACCTCGGGTCGCCGCGAAGGCTGTCGAGGTCCATGTCTCCCGAGATCTTCCGGGGCGCGTAGAAGCCGGCCTTCACCGCCTTCCCCAGCCAGTCGAGCCCCTCGTCCCTGTTGCCGGCCAGCGTGTTGAAGCAGGCCATGTTGTACAGGATGATGCAGTTGTTCGGCGCCTTCTCGTAGGCCTTCTTCGTCAGGGCCAGCGCCTGCTCGATGTTGCCCCGCTTGTAGGCGGCCATGGCATCGGCGTTGGTGCCGTTGATATCGGCCTTCATCCCCGAATGGACGTAGACGTCGCGCGGGCCTGTCTCCTTCGTCACGATCATCTCGATCGAGGAGCGCAGGGGCTTGATCAGGGCCTGCATGTTGAAGAACGTCTTGGAGTCCTCGGCAGCGGGCAGGCCGGCGAAAGCGTTCCGGAAATGGGGATCATCTGCCAGGATCTTCTTCTTGCTGTTCCCGTCCATGATCTGCATGACGTCGGCGAACAGGGTCTCCCGGATGCCGATCACGATGATGTCGCCGCGCAGCGCCACGGAAAGAGGCAGCTTCAGGCGGACGGGAGCCATCTCCAGAAGGTTCACGCTCGCGATCTTCATCCCCTCGAGCGCGGACTTCCTCACGATCAGGACCCTGGCGCCGACGGCCTTGTTGATCTCGGCGACGGCGGCATCCAGGATCCTGACGAGGCCTTCGTAGTTCCGCGACGCTCCTTCGCTGCTGCCGCGAAGCATCAGGACCATGTCGGGCATCAGGATCGGCGGATTGGAGTCCGAGAAATCGGTGAGAGGCGTGATCCTCTCGATGAAGGCCGTCTCCCTTCCTCCCAGGTCGTCCCAGTCGACGCCTTCGATGAGTTGAAGCGCGCGGTCCTTGAGCTCGTTGATCTCTTCCGTGCGGTCCTGGCCGGCCAGCCCGATCAGGGTGCTGAACAGGTCGATCAGATCCTCGTCGAGTCCCGACTTCTCCAGCTCGTCGAAGACTTCGTCCCAGTAGCGATCGATGAAGTCGCGCTCGGGATTGCCCTTTGTCGCCGTGAAAAGCAGGACATCGTTCGGCGTGTACTCGGCGAGGGTGAAATCATCGCCGGCCAGAACCGTCGAGGCAGCGAACGATGAAGCGATCAGCGTAACGGCCAACACGCCTTTCAGGAGGGATCGAGTAGTTCTCATCATTTCAGTTCCTTCTCTACCAGAATTTTTCGAATCTTTCGGCCTTGCGGCCCCGTCCGACCTAGCCCGCCGCCGTGTACGATCGGCAGGCTCCTTTTCCGCTTTCCCGTGCAGGGCGAAAAGTCTCGGCACGAGTCAGCTGTAGTACAATGCGACGTGTGGAATCGTACCGTCTCACTGATTTTGCGTTCTTTCTCCGGGTTTCGTTTAATTTGTTTTGATTGAGATGGTTACGTCATGTTGTGGGGGGTGGGAAAATGGATCCCGGCCGATTTTGTTTCCTGATGGGTGAAGCAGGGTGAGATTCCGCGACGGCGTGGAGGCTTCTGTCACTCCTCCGTTCCATTTGCGTTGCCGTCGCTGTCGTGCAGCTGCTCCTTCCACCTGGAGACGGCGTCGGGCTTTTCCCAGGCCTCGTAGAGCCCGATGATCCGCTTGATAGACAGGTTCTTGATCTGCCTGGTCGCCAGGCGGTTTTTCTCGAGCGCGTCATGAGCGTCGAGCAGCATCGATTCGGCCGTATCGAATCGCCCCTGTCCGGCAATGGCGCTGCCGAGCCGGCTCGTCGTTTCGGCGATCAGCCAGTGTCCCTCGAAGAGATTCTTCCGTCGCAGGGCCATGCAGCCGCGCAGCACCTCTTCCGCTTCCTCGAAGCGCTCCGCCGCCATGAGCGCCTCGCTTTTGAGGATGAGTGACGTGTCGGAGGTGGTGTAAGGCACCAGCGCCCTGCTCACGTTCGACATCAGGTCCTGCCACGAGAGATCGACGACCGCGACGCCGCGCTGATCCAGAAGAAGGTCGTCGAGCCGGCTTTGCATCTTCTCCAGGTCGTATGGACCGCCGTCCCGAGCCAGGGCGATGGCCCGGCGCTGGTTCTCGACGGCCATGTCGATCCGGTCCGTTCTCTGGTACGCGAAGGCCAGCGTCTCCACTATCCCGACGTCGCTGTACCCGCGAAGCTCCACAGCCCGCTGGACCAGGGGCAGGGCTTCATCGGGATCCTGCAGCTCCCCGACTTCGCAGTGGAGCAGCTCCCAGGCGTAGGCGTGAAGAACGAGTGCCGTGGCATCGGGGCGCTCCGCCGCCCGCTTCAAACCGGCGAGCCGGTCGGCAAGAAAGGGGCGGATCTCCCCGGTCTTTCCCTGACTGCGCAGGACGCGAAGGAGGTTGTTCAGCGGAATCTCCGTATCGGGGTGATCGGGTCCGAGCACCCGCTTGTCCAGCTCGTAGGTTCGCCGGTAGTACTTCTCGGCCTGCTGATCCTGCCCCTGATCCTCGAGAAGCCTGCCCAGGTTGTTCATCGCCGATCCGGTGAAGGGGTGGTCGTCCCCCAGGACCTGGCGGCAGAGCTCGAGGGCGCGGCGGAGCAGCGGCTCCGCTTCATCCGTCTTGCCAAGGGCGCGGCATGCCTCGCCCAGATAGGCGAGGGATTTGACCGCGGCCGCATCGTTTTCGCCGATCGTCCGGCGCTGGATCTCCAGTATCTTCCTGTGCAGATCCTCCGCTTCCTCGTATCTCCCCGGTCCCCACAGGGCCAGGGCCAGCTCCGTCTGCGTGATGAGCGTTTCGGGATTTTCCTCGCCGAGCACGCGGCGCTGCGTGTCAGCCGTCTTGCGGAGGAGTATCTCGGCCTCGGCGAAGCGGCTCTCATGCCGGAGCAGGCCGGCGAGAATGCGGTCCGCCCGGAGCGTGTCCCGGTGCTCTTCGCCGAACAGCTGGCACCAGATCGATCTGGCGGCACGCACGTTCCCCTCAGCTGCGTCGTAGAGGCCGAGCGTCCTGTAGGTCTCGCCGAGCGCCAGGCGGACCGAGGCTTCGGCTTCGGGCTGATCGGAGAAGCCGCCGGCCTCGATCTTCTTGACCGCCTCGTCGAGCACGTAGCGCATGGAGACTTCGCGTCCCTGGATCTTGTTCGGGTCCACGGAACGCAGCATCTCCTCGAGGAAACGGCTCACGGTCCTGCACCGGGCCGCCTCCCGGCCGGCCTCGGCCGCCTTGGCCTCTGCCAGGGCGCGCTGCTTCTCCTCGCTCGCGCGGGCTTCCTCGGCCGCGTTGCGTCCAACCTCGAGCACGGCCTGGGCCTTGTTGGACTCGACGAGACCCTTGGTGGCCAGCGAGAGCCCGGCCAGCAGGGCAGCCACGACGATCGAGCCGACTGCAACGGCCGCCCTGTGGCGTCGGACGAACTTCGTGAACTTGTAGGCCATCCCCGGGGGACCGGCCTGGACGGGCTCGTGCCGAAGAAAGCGCTCGATGTCGTCGGCCAGATCCTTGGCCGTCGCGTAGCGCCGCGTGCGGTCCTTCTCCATCGCCTTCATCGCGATCCAGTCGAGGTCGCCGCGGACCTGGCGCGAGAGCGTCTGCGGATCGCCGTGGACCGGCATGGCGCCGTCATGCTTCTCCTTCGCCGTGGAAAGGGACTGCAGTCGCTGCGACATCCGCGGCGGCTCCACCTCCCGGATGATCCGCCTGATCTCCTCCAGCGATGTTTCGCGCAGCGACGCGGCATGGAAAGGCGTTGTCCCGGTGAGAAGCTCGTAGAGGAGCACGCCGAGCGAGTAGATGTCGGTCCGCGTGTCCATGTCCAGGCCGCTGACATCGGCCTGGTCGGGGCTCATGTATTCCGGCGTGCCGAGAAACTGCCGGAACTCGGTATAGAACGTCTTTTCGGTCAATCGCTGGTTCGTGGCCTTGGCGATGCCGAAATCGATCACCTTGGGAACGGGCATGTCCTCGTGCACCGACACCAGGACGTTGTTCGGCTTGAGATCGCGGTGGATGATTCCCTTCTGGTGGGCGTGCTGCACGGCATGGCAGACCGGCTGGATCAGCTCGAGGCGCTCACGCAGGGGAAGCCTGTTCTGGTTGCAGTAATCGGTGATCGTGATGCCCTTGACGAGCTCCATCACGAAGTAGGGCCTGCCCGTCTTCGTGGCGCCTGCATCGAGCACCCTGGCGATGTTGGGGTGATCCATCATGGCCAGGGCCTGCTGCTCCACCTCGAACCGGGCGATGACCTGCTTCGTGTCCATCCCCAGCTTGATGATCTTGAGCGCCACCTTGCGCTGGACAGGCTCTTCCTGCTCCGCCATGTGAACGGTTCCGAACCCGCCCTCGCCCAGCTTCTGGAGGATCTTGTACCGCCCGATCCTTGTTCCGGGCGCCTCGTCCATTTCCGGCGATGCCATTACCGCTCCGGTATCGACCGGAGGGGTTTCCAGGAACGAACCGACCCTGTCGTGCGCCTCGAGCAGCTCCATCACCCGGTCCCTGGAATCGGGATCATCCTGGCAGACCCTGTCGAGAAACGCCATCCGGTCGGCGGGCGTCTCTCTCGCAAGGGCGGAGCTGAACAGATTTTCCAGTTTGTCGAGCTCTTTCTTGCTCACAATAGCTTTCCCTGGGTGCTGTTGCCGTTTTCACTACCTATCAATGCGCCGTTGGAGAGAAGAACGTCTCATCGGGCGAATTTTTCTAGCCGCGCTCCTCGTCCCTGTTCAACTCGTTGAAGAGCCATGTGCGGGCAAAGGTCCAGTAGCGGGCCGCCGTGGCGCGGGAGATCCCGAGGACGCGTCCCGCCTGCTCGATCGTCAAGCCGGCGAAGTAGCGGAGCTTCACCAGGTCGGCCTTGACCTCGTCCTCGCGGGCCAGCCGCTCGAGCGCCTCGTCAACGGCGATCAGGTTGTCGGGATCGGGCAGGGTGATGGCGTCACCCTCGTCGACCTCGCGTTTCTTGAGGCCGCCCCCGTGCTTCAGCCGGGCCTTGCGCCGCGCCGACTCGACGAGGATCCGCCGCATCGCTTCCGCTGCTGCGGAGAAGAAGTAGGCCGAGTTATCCCAGCCGCCGGCCTCGCTGCCGAGAAGCCGCAGATAGGCTTCGTGAACGAGGGCCGTGGCCTGCAGGGTGTGTCCCGGTTTCTCGTTGGCGATCTTTCTGGCGGCCAGCGTTCTCAGCTCGTCGTAGACCATGGCCAGCAGCCTGTCCGTGGCGCGGCTGTCGCCCTTCTTCACCTCGCTTATGATCCGGGTGATGTCGCTCATGGCTTGCTCTTTCCGAAGGATCACGGCCGCGGCATCGGAATTACTTCGGAATCCGCAATCCGTGATCGTCCTGAAAACCATCTCTGTCATGTTTTACATTATTCTCGGTAAAAGAGGGGCAATGAAATCCGACACGATTTCCCGCACTCCTCGAGCGGCTGGAAATGGGCTTGCCAAGCCAGATCCCCGGTGGTAGCGTGTTTCGATCACCATTCTTTTTTATATTTCAGGCAACGTGGAGAGAAGGAAATGAATGACAAGAAAGCTGACTTGGCAGGGCCCGGCATCAGTACCTACGAGGAGGTGGAGAAGATCCTCCCCACTGATTACGAACCGCTTCTCCCCCCGAAGAGGAGGATGAAAGCCCTTTTCATGATCAAGGAGTACATCGAGAAGGGTCTTGCCGAGGCGCTCAACCTCCAGCTGGTCCAGGTTCCGCTGATCGTGACGCGCGAGAGCGGTGTCAATGACATGCTGGACCGCGACGGCTCGCGCACCCCCGTCGAGTTTCCCTGCGGTCTCGGCCTTGAGAAGCGACTCAACGCCCAGGTCGTCCAGGCGGCCACCAAGTGGAAAAGAATGGCCCTCAAGCTCTTCGACTGCCAGGTCGGCGAGGGGATCAACACCGACATGCGCGCCGTGCGCAAGGACTACTTCCTCGATCACGACCACAGCTCGTACGTGGACCAGTGGGACTGGGAGAAGGTGATCACCCCCGATCAGCGCAACCTCGACTTCCTCACCGACGTGGTGAAGAAGATCTGGAAGGTGATCTACGGCGCCAGCCGGATGGTGCGCGAGGAGTTTCCCGAACTGAAGACCGACAAGTATCCCGATCTTCCCGAGGAGCTGACCTTCATCCACGCCGAGGAGATCCTGGAGAAGTATCCCGACCTGCCGCGGAAGCAGCGGGAGACGAGGATCATCCAGGAATACCCGGGTGTCTTCATCTACGGCATCGGCTGGCCCCTGAAGGACGGCTACCCCCACGAGATGCGCGCCGCGGACTACGACGACTGGATCACCGAGACGGTCACCAAGGGCGATGAGACGATGCACGGCCTCAACGGCGACATCCTCGTCTGGAACCCCGTGACGCACCGCCGCCACGAGCTCACGTCCATGGGCGTCCGCGTCACCAAGGAGACGCTTGTCGAGCAGATGAAGATGGCCGGACTCGAGAAGGATCTCGAGCTGCCTTACCACCAGGCGATCCTGAACGACGAGATCCCCCTGTCCATCGGCGGCGGCATCGGCCAGTCGCGCACCTACATGTACCTCCTGCGGACCGCCCACCTCGGCGAGTGCAGCGTGACCCTCTGGCCCGATCAGCTGAAGGAGATCTGCGCCAAGAAGAACATCCACGTCCTGCAGTAGCAGAGGACTGTTGACGAAAAACAAGCCGCGCCGGCGGAAGGTCGCCCTTCCTGCCGGCGCGGTTTTTTTTTGCACGAAGTCACCCCGGTCGAAGGTCACCGCGGCCCGGGAGGCATGTTCTCCTCGAGATAGCCGGTGAGCAGCGTGAAGAGGTGGCGCGTCGTGTTCTCGCCCTCGTAGATCGAGTGGCCGCGGTTGGGATAGGCCATCATGGTGAACTTCTTGTTGTGGCGGATCAGCTCGTTGATCAGCCGCTCCACTCCCTGGTAGTGGCAGTTGTCGTCGCCCGTGCCGTGCACGATGAGAAGATTCCCCTCGAGCCGATCGGCGAAGGTGATGGGCGAACCCAGCCGGTAGGCCTCCCTGTTGGTCTGCGGCAGGCCCATGTAGCGTTCGATGTAGATCGTGTCGTAGAGGCGCTGATCCGGCACCGTGGCGATGGCCATGGCAGTGGAATAGATGTCGGGGTAGCGGAAGATCGCGTTCATGCTCATCGATCCGCCGCCGCTCCACCCCCAGATCCCGATGCGGGCGGGATCGATCCACGGCCACCTGGCGCAGATTGCCCGGGCCGCGGCAGCCTGATCCTGCGAGGGAAGGAGGCCCACCTTCTCGTAGACGCACTTGCGCCAGGCGCGCCCCCGCGGCGCGGGCGTTCCCCTGTTGTCCACGCTGACGATCACGTACCCCTTCCGGGCGAGGAGGAGGTGCCAGAGGTAATACTGCCCGCCCCAGCGGTCGAGCACGGTCTGGCCGGCCGGTTCGCCGTAGACGTAGAAGAGCAAAGGGTAGCGCTTCTTGCTGTCGAAGCCCGGCGGCTTGATCATCCACCCGTCGAGCTCCGTCTCGTCGCTGATGGCGATCCGGAAGAACGATTCCTCGCCCCGGTCCAGCGCGTCGATCCTGCTGCCGAGGGCTTCGTTGTCCTCGAGGACGCGGATGCGCCGGTGGGATGGGAGGCGCACGAGGCTCACAGTCGGCGGGACGCCGAAGGACGACGCGGTGTGCAGGGCCCACGCGGCATCGGGAGAGATCTGGTAGGAGTGCGTGCCGCCGGCTCCTTCCGGCGTGAGGCGCTTCGCCTCTCCCCTGCCGTCGAGCGAAACGCGGAACAGGAAACGCTTCGCCGCGCTGTCCGGCGAGGCGATGAAGTAGAGCCAGCCTCCGGCATCGTCGACATGCACGATGCGGATCACGTCGTACGGCCCGGGAGTGAGGCACAGGACCTCGTCGCCCGATCGCGAGACGATGTAGGCGTGCTGCCAGCCGTCCCTCTCGCTCACCCAGATGAATCGTTCGCCCCCTTCGAGCCACTTCAGGTCGTCGTGGACCTCGACCCAGGCGTCGTCCCTCTCCGTCAAGATGACGCGCACCTCGCCGCTGTCGCGGCGGCCGAGCATCATCCTGTTCGTGTTCTGCAGCCTGTTGAACTGCTGCAGCACCACCTCGTCGGAGTTCGCCGCCCACTCCATGCGGGCGATGTAGTTCTCCCTCCGATCGCCGGGGACGGCGAGCCATTGCGTCTCGCCGCCCTCGGCCGGGATCACGCCCACGCGGCAGGAGGGGTTCGTCGTGCCGGCCTTGGGATAGAGCACGGGTTTCAGGCGAGGATAGGTCGTGTCCGTGTTGTTGATCAGGTTGAAGGTCTCGATCCCCGCCGCATCGATCTGCCAGTAGGCGATCCAGCGCCCGTCGGGGCTGAACCGGAAACCGTCTCGCAGGGAGAACTCCTCCTCGTAGACCCAGTCGAAGGTCCCGTTGCTCAACCTGTCCGAGCCGGTGTCCGTCAGCCGGCGGATGGTCCCGCCCGCCAGATCCTCCACGAAGAGGTCGTTCTTGCAGACGAAGCCCACGCGCCGGCTGTCTGGAGCGAACTTGGCGAACATCAGCGTGGACGGCTCCAGCGAGCGGCCGATCTTCCGGAGCTCATGTCTCTCGAGGTCGAGCACCCAGTAGTCGCCCCGTGTGTGATATCGCCAGACGCGCTTCGTGTTGGTGAAGACGAGGAGCTTCTTGCCGTCCGGGGACCAGTGGTAGTCCGCGATGTGAAGCGGCTTCTCCTCGCCCGAAGGAACGAGGCGCGCGGCCGGCACCAGGATCGTGCGCTTGCCCGAGGCCGTCTCGTAGCAGACGATGTCACGGCCGCCTTGCTTTTCCCGCGACGGGTCGCGGCCGACAGTCCTCGCCCGCGACGGTTCGAGGGTGGTGTAGCCCGTGCCGCCGTCGACCCAGCGCGCCGGGCCGAAGCCTTTCGACCGGAACTCGCCGGACTTGAAGAGCCTGTCCAGGGTCAGGTCCGACGGAGATTCCGTTTGTGCGCAAAGGGGTGCGAGGGCGAAGAGGAAAAGGAACCAGGTCAAGCCACACTTCTTCATCACGATCTCCATGTCACCTTCTTATTGAGCAAAGGTCATCTCAACCGTTTCAACCTTCTGGCCGAGGGCGTGGCCGCCAGCCCGCCCAGCGCAGTGACCTTCAGCTCCCGGGGAAGGGCCTTGCCCACGGCAAAGACCGCGTCGATCGTGTCGTCCAGGGGGATGGGATTCTCGTAGCCGCCCAGGATCATGTCGGCGCAGACGAAGGCCGACGATGCGGCGGCGGCGTTGCGGGTGTGGCACGGTATCTCCACGATGCCCTGCACCAGGTCGCACACCGAGCCCATGGTGTTCTGGAAGGAGATCGCGGCAGCGTCTGCGGCCTGGGCCGCCGTTCCCTGCGCAAAGTCGACCACCGCGGCGGCCGCCATCGCACCCGCAGCGCCGATCTCGACCTGGCAGCCGGCTGTTTCCGCCGCAAAGGTCGCTCTCTCCGCAACGATCACCCCGATGGCGCCGGCAGCCAGGAGGGCCCGGGCGATCGCCTCGTCGGACGCCTTCTTCTCCTCGATCAGCGTGGTCAGGACGGCGGGCAGCACGCCGGCCGAGCCGGCCGTGGGCGCGGAGCAGACCACACCCATGCCGCAGTTCACCTGCATGGCGGCCAGCGCTCTGGCCGCGGCGCGCGTGTGCAGGCCGCCGACGGCCGTTTTTCCCGCAGCCTCGGCGGCGAAGATGTCGGCAGCCCTGTGCTGGAGGAGCTGCATGGGCGCAAGGTCGCTGCCGAGACCGTCGTGAACGGCGGCGCGCATGATGCCTATCCGCTCCTCGATCTCGGCCAGCACCGCGTCGGCGGACAGGCCGAGAAGGCTCGATTCGTGACGCAGGGCCGTCCGTCCGAGGGAGTCCTCCTCCCTCTCGGCCGCGGCGATCATCTCCTCGGCGCCGGCGAAGAGAGGGGGGCCCTGCTTGACGCGAAAGACCGGTGCTCCGATCCACAGCCTGGAGAGGCCGGGCAGCGACTCGAGCTTCGCCGCCTGTTCGCTCGACAGCGGCGTCCGCCGCCGGATGGAACAGAAGAACCTTTCTCCCCGGCAATGCCGCACCGCTTCCTCGGCTGCCTCGTCGCCGGCCAGGAGGATGCGCCGGGCCGCCTCTTCCGAGGGACAGTCGCCTTCCACGGCGATCTCGTGGCTCTTACCCGTGAGCTGCACGGGCCATCCCTGCAGCGATCTGATCTCCACGCCGCCGCCGCCGGTGGAGCAGCCCACGGCCTCGAGCTTCCGTCCCTTCCGCCCCCGGAGCGAGATCGCCACCACGTTGGGATGGTCTGCGGACTGGAGGCTCTCGACGGCAAAGCGGAGCTTGATCCCCTCGGCGGCGGCCAGTTCGAGAGCGCGGGGAAAGCGGGAATCCGTTATCGGCCAGCCGAGGAATCCCATGGCGAATGCCAGGTCCGCCCCTTGCTGGCGATAGACCTCTCCGTAGGAGCCTTTGCTGTCGAAGGTGAACCGGGCTTCCTCGATCTCATCGTCGAAGAGGGAACCGAGGAGGGCGGCAAGATGGTACGACGCGGCCGTGTGAGAGCTCGACGGGCCGCGCATCACCGGACCGAGAACATCGTTCAGGATGCTGACACTCTTCATGAAGCCGCCTTCCGGGTAGCGAGGTCGGGATGGAGCTCGGGGGGATGATATCAATTCGAAAACAGGCCCGCCCGGAAAAAAGGAAGATCCCCCCGCAGGACTCGTTTTGCGGGGGGATCTTCGATTGTCCATGGATGTAGGGATCAAAGAGAGGTCACGTTCACGGTATCCGAGTAGGTGCCTTCGTAGATGTTGTTCTGGTCGTCAACGGCAAAGGTGATCACGTAGGACCCGGCCGGCAGCGTCCCCTTGTAGATCAGGTGGTTGCTCAGGGACATCAGCGGGGCGGCCGCGGCCCTGACGGGAGTGGTGGAGATCGTCCAGCGGCCCGGATAGATCCACCAGTAGTTGATGGTGCTGTCAAGCTCGACGTTGACCCACCAGTCGACAGGATCGTTCACCATGTTGCCGGGATCCATCGAGGCGGTGATCGAGACCGTCTCGGTGGTGGAGACGATGAGCGGGACGTCGCTACCGTTCGCCTTGACGTCGGGAATCGGTTCCTGGAAGGCAGTCCAGTCCGCGCGGTCGAAGTAGATCGCATAGTCGGGATCCCTGAAGTCGGACCAGGCGACTCCGGCTTCGCCCGACGTCCAGTCGACCGCAACGGTGGGCGGGTAGTAGACGCGGCTGGCCTGGTTGGTGTCGTTGATCGCTTCCAGCCCCGTGAAGCTGTCGGGCGAGCTGTAGCTCGCGTACTCGTGGCAGATGTCGTAATCCATCCAGTAGACCACGTGGAAATGGCCCAGCGAGGGCGAAACGTCGATGTCCGGCCGCTCCTCGTCGTTGGTCGTGCTGCCGGCCAGGGCGTTGTTCGTATCCCAGGTGCTTCCCTGGTCCAGGCTGAAGCCGTAGTAGACGTCGGTGTCCGAGACCCAGTCCTTGGTGTAGACCGCGACGACCTCGTCGCTGTCGTGGATCGCCGCGACGCGCGGGTCGAAGCAGTCGTACGACGTCGCGTCGGACAGGTTCACCGCGCTGTCCCAGTTCAGTCCGAAATCGGTGCTGCGCCTCATGTAGACGTCCAGCTCCGTGGACGAGCCCCTCTCCTCGGCATCGTAGACGACGTAGAGGTTCCCGTCGCTGTAGGCGATGTCGGGGCGCGATATCGGGTCGCCGAAGTCGGGCATGTAGATGTTCTGGAGGCCGCCCCAGGTGACTCCCTTGTCCGTGGACCGGGAGAAGAGGACCTCGTAGCCGTCGCCGCCGCTCTTCAGCAGCGTCTCGGAAACGAAGGTCACGTAGACATAATAGGACGAGTAGTCGTGGTTGTCCGTCACGATGCGCGGCCGGCCCACGTCGAAGGTGACGTTCTCGAAAACGTCGTAGAAGTTGAAGGTGTGGTTCACGATGTCGACGATCGCCACCTGGATCTTGTTGCCGAACTGGTAGACCAGGTAGAGATAGTCCTCGGCATACTCCGGGACGGTAATGGAGCATCCTGCCATGTCGTAGATTCCGCCTGTGCAGCAGAAGAAAGGCTGCCAGGTCTGTCCGCCGTCGTCGGACTTGTAGGTGAAGTGGCCGTAGTCGGTCTTGCTTTCCACGGAGATGTAGAAGGTCCCCGATGCAGAGCTCACCATGTCGGGATTGCCTTCCCAGTCCACATCGTCGAGGACGAGAACATCGTCACCGTAGAGGGGATCGGGGGCGCCGCCCGAGCGCGGGGAGGCGAACACGATATCGGGATGATGAACGGCCGGCTTGCCGGAGGTCCTGCCGCTCCCGTCGGTGAGCTCGGACATGATCCGGTCGATACGCTCCTGGTCGTCCGAATTCCGCGCCTGCTTCAGCTCCTCGATGAGAGCCGCCTTCCGGTCGGAAAGAGGAGCCGGGACGCAGTAGGCCTTGCCTCGGGATTCGTCGGCGCCGGTCAGTCGAACATCCTGCATCTGCCCCGCCGGCCGGGAGTCGAGCCTGTCCCTCCTGTCCTGCTCTTCCAAGGCGTCAGCCCAGGCCGCCTGGGCCGCGACCGAGGAGATGATCAGGAGAATCACTGCAATGACCATGTTTCTTGACTTGTACATCTTGTCCTCTCTTTCTTTTCTTGTTTCGTGACGGAGTCGTTCCGCTGAGCTCGGGCAAGCGGAAGAAGGGCAAAAGGAACTGCCGCCCTTCGCAGGGAGAGGCGACCTTTGTCTCGAATGGGGGAACGGGAAAATCGTATTTTTTTTGGGGAGCCTAAAACCGGATCGTCGTTCCGCGGCAGGAAGTTCGAATTCGAGGAGAGGAGTAGGTAGAATATCCGGCTGGATCTGATCGCCCGCTTCAGCTTTGCGATGCGCCGTACTGCAGCGCAAGTCCCGAAACTCGGCACCCGCGAACGAATCGAGACGAGGAGTACCATGAAAAGAGCTGTCTGGATCACCGGAGTCTGGATCATCGCCGCAGCCGTGTCATGGCTCGATACCCCGAGCGCGGCCGCACAGGAAAACCCCGATCTGGAAAAAGGGAGGATCTCCCGCGTCGAATGGGATGAGGACGGCGACGGTCTCTCCTTCACGAACAAGGGATCGCGCGTCCGCCTCGACCTGGACTCGCAGAAGATCGAGCGAATGGAATCGGCCGCGGACGGCGGGGGAAGGCGGAGGTCGCGGTTCGACAACCGGACCAGGACGTGGGCCGGAGAGAGAGGCCGCCCGAGACCGGGTCGGGGCAGACAGTACATGAGAGCGCCGTCCCCGGACGAGGCTTGGATAGCCCATTGCCGGGAGTGGAACGTGGTGCTCGAGAACATGGCCACGGGGGAGACGAAAGAGGTCACCACGGACGGCAACAGGAAGTACCGATACGGCACGGCGAACTGGGTCTACGGCGAGGAGCTCAGGGTCAGGCACGGGATGTGGTGGTCCAAGGACTCGAAGAAGCTGATTTTCTACGAGTTCGACGAAAGCGAGGTCCTGGATTTCTACCTCACGTCCGGGCTCACGGGCTACAACACCGTCCTGCTCACCGAGGGCTACACGAAAGCGGGCGCGCCCAATCCCGCCGTCTCGCTCAAGATGTACGATCTCGAGACTGGAAAAACGACGGGCGTGGATACGGGTTCGAAGGACCATTACCTCTTCAACATTCGCCGCTCACCATACGGGGAAGAGCTTCTCATCAACCGCACGGACCGCCGCCAGAAACGGCTCGATGTGCTGGCTCTCGATTTCGCCACGGGAAAGACGCGAATCGTTGTCACGGAAATCCAGGAGACGTGGCAGAGCAACACCCCGCTGATGCGGTATCTCGCGGACGGGAAGCGGTTCATCTGGGAGACGGAGAAGACGGGGTGGAAGCAGTACGAGCTGCGCCACCTTGACGGGCGGCTGATCGCCACCCTCACTCGAGGGGAGTACCCGGCGGTCAGCATCGTGAAGGTGGACGAGGAGAACGGCTGGCTGTTCTACACCGCCTGCAGCGACGACCACGTGCTTTGCACCCAGCTTCACAAAGTCCGCCTCGACGGTACGGGGCAGAAGCGCATCACGCCCGATTCCTTCCACTACTCGCGCTTCGTCATCTCTCCCGACCTGAAGCATTTCACGGCCCAGTACGAGAACGTGGAAACGCCGCCGTCCACGGCGCTCTTCGGCACCGAGGGCAAGCTGATCCGCGTCCTGGCCGAAGGGCCGCGCGTCGAGAAGAACCTTTCCGAGATCTTCACCTTCAAGGCGAGCGACGGAGTCACCGATCTTTTCGGGGTTCTTCACAAGCCGAAGGATTTCGATCCATCGAAGAAGTATCCCCTCATCGTTCCGGTGTACGGCGGGCCGGGATCGCGCGCCGTCCGAAACACCTATCAGAACGGTGCGCGGGACACGAGCCGAGGCTACCTGGTCGCGAGGATCGACAACCGCGGCACATCGGGCCGCGGCAAGGCGTTCATGGGCGCGGTCTACGGCAAGCTCGGCACGATCGATATCCTGGACCAGGCCGACGGCGTGCGCTATCTCAGGCAGAGGCCCTACGTGGACGGCGAGCGGGTGGGCATCTACGGTCATTCCTACGGCGGCTTCATGGCCGCCATCGGGATCGTGAGGCACCCCGACGTCTTCCAGGCAGCAGCGGTGCGGTCGGCGGTGACGGACTGGCGCCAGTACGACTCCATCTACACGGAGCGGTACATGAACCTGCCTCAGGACAATCCCGAGGGCTATCGCCTGGGAGCCTGCGCGACGCACGCGGAGAACTTCTCGGGCAAGATGCTGATCATGCACGGTCTGCTCGACGACAACGTTCATCCCAACAACGCGTGGCAGCTGATTCACGCTCTCGACAGGGCGGGGAAGAAGTACGAGAGCCGTTTCTTTCCCACGGCCGGCCACGGCACGGGCGGCAACGATACCCAGTGGGAGTTCTTCCGGAGGCATCTGATCGAGGGGTCTGAGGGCTCGTAGAGCGAGCGGGATCGGGTTGAGAACCACAAAAAAAACCGGCGCCGTATGTCACGGCGCCGGTTTTTCTGCGCAGGGCATCGCCCTTCCTAGCTGGATGATGACTCAAACACCGAAATCAAGGAGAAAAGTCACGATCGGAAATTCGCAGGTGTAGTTGGAAAAAGACGCCACCCTGTCGCAGTAGGGAATCTTCTGCTCCATGATCAACCTGGAAATCAGGTCCATGGTGTATCTGTACGTCACGTCGTCCGAAGGCGTCGTGTTGATGAAGTCGAGAAGGCTCGATGCCGTCTCGTGGTTGCCCACCAGGGCGAGGCTTCTTGCGGCCATGGCCTTTGACGCCTCGGACCGCGACTCGAGGAGCAGCTCCTTCAGCCGGGAGATGGAATCGTGGTCCTGCATCAGGCCGAGCGCCATGGCTGCCTGGGTGTTGACCTGGGGGAGGTTGACCTCCTGCACGGCCTTTCTGAGAAGCGGCAGGGCTCTCTTCTCGCCGATCATGCCGAGCGCCATGGCGCAGTAGCCGCGAAGATAAGGCTCGTCGCCGTCCTTCAGCAGGGCGAGAAGGTCATTGACCGCCTCATTGCAGCGGGCCAGCCCGAGTGCGATGGCTGCGGCCCCCTGGGTGGAGCGGTTGCGGCTTTTCTTCAGCGTTGTGATCAGGTCCTCGGGTATCTCCTTGTCGATCGACTTCGAGAGGGCGAGGCCGAGACCGATGCAGGCCCAGGGAAGATCGGCCGACGTTCCCCGCTTCACCACGAGGCGCAGCTTCTCGATGGCGTCGGGACCACCGATCTGGCCCATGGAGATGAGCGCGAAACCCTTGAGCGACGGATCGCTCGACTGGCTGAAGCAGCGATACAGGCTCCGGATCGCCTTGCTTCTCCCGTTCTTCTGGCCGATGCGGCCGAGACCGACGGCAGCGGACTGCCGCACCGCCATCTGTCTCGAGGAAAGGTGCTGCAGCAGAACGGGCAGCGCCGTCGGATCGTCGGTCTTGCTGAGCGCCGTCACGGCCGCGCTCACAAGCCGATAGTCGGTGCGGCTCTTCTGGCTGAACTCCGACAGGAACCGGACCGAGTCCTCGTCGCCGAGAAGCCCGAGGCCCTCGAGCGCCATGGCGCGGACCTCGTCGTTGCACGACTTGTCCGCCGCGATGTTCTGAAGAACACCTCTGACCGGCCCGATCCCTTTCGATTCGGTGAGGGCCAGGAGCACGCCTGCCGTGCCGCGCATGTAGGGCGACGTTTCGGCCTTGCCCAGCAGCTTGCCTGCGTACTTCGTGTCACGCGCCATGTTGAGAAGGGTATAGCGGGCCTTGCCGTCCCTGGCGAGGCCGAGAGCGAGGATGGCGGACGACCGGACAGCCTGGTTTGTGTCCTTCATCTTCTCGATGATCTTGGGCAGCGACTGGACATCGTTGAGTCTGCCCAGGCTGATCAGGGCCGCTTTCCTCATCCGCGCCGACTTGTCGTCCAGGAAGAGGCGGAAGGTGGCGATGCTGCGGCCCCGCAGCTTCTCCATGGCCGCCTTGCTGGAAAAATCGAGGTCGTCCACGGGAGTCGTCGGGCCGCGGACCTCGAATGCGCTTGCAGGAAAGTCCATGTACTCATAGCGGTTCCGTGCCCACCAGTACTCCCAGCTGTTTGCCGCTGTCGCGACTCGCCGCGACTTTTTCGTGAAGGATCCGGCGCCTCGCGCAGGTCCTCTCGGGCCGGAGGCGGGTCCGGACGGTCCGGCTGTCGTCGGTCCAGCCGTGGTGGGTGTCGCCGGGCCGGTGCAGGCTCCCGGGAGCCTGGGCGCACCGGTGTCGCCTCCATTGCCGGGTGTTGACGGGCCTCCGCCCTGACCTCCGCCCGGTCCGCCGCCCTGTCCACCACCACCGTCGGGATAGGGAGGAGATGGAGGATTGTAGCCGGGATTGCCGTGCGCCATGCCGTTCTCTGCCGTGACAACGAGCAGCGACATGAACAGGAGCGACAGCAACGTGATGACGCAGAAGATGATAGGGGGTTTGTTCGTCTTGGTATTCATTCCTGACTCTCCAGTCGGGTTTCCAGATCGTCGCCAGCGAAAAGGCCTGACATGTTTTATAGACTTTCAAGTGGGAAAAGGTAACCGCCGGCGAACTGACCGCCGCAAAACCGATGCAGCCGCGGGCGGGTCTTTTGTGCCGGGCCACTTGCCAAGAGACGGCTCTTTTCTGTATCCTTGCCCGATCGGACCGTTTCACAGCAAGCATTGTGCGATCGCGTCTATTCCAGATTATCGGAGGCTCTGGAGCTCCTGACTCATGAAAAATACCCGGCGCCGATTCATCAAGATGTCCATGGCCGCCGGAACGGCGGCGGCGCTGGCCGGTCCGGGCTGCCTCCTCGATAGCGGCGAAGCTCCATCGAAGCCGCCGAACCTGGTATTCGTCTTCCCCGATCAGATGCGCGGCCAGGCGCTCGGTTTCATGAACGAGGATCCCGTCCTCACTCCTGTTCTCGACAGGTTCGCGGAACAGGGCGTGGTCTTCACCCAGGCGGTGAGCAACTACCCGGTCTGCAGCCCCTTCCGCGCCATGCTGATGACGGGACGATACCCGCACTCCAACGGAGTTCTGGCGAACTGCAACTCCAACGGCGCGAAACACGGCTACGAGCTCGGCGAGCAGGATCCCTGCTGGTCGGATATTCTCCACGGAGAGGGGTACAGCCTCGGATACATCGGCAAGTGGCACCTCGATTCCCCCAGGAAGCCCTACGTCGACACGTCGAACAACAGCGAGAAGTTCGCGTGGAACGAATGGTGCCCCCCTCACCGCCGGCACGGCTTCGACTTCTGGTACGCCTACGGGACGTACGACAACCATTTCAAGCCCGAGTACTGGACCACCGACGCGACCCGCGACAAACGGACCCTGGTCGAGCAGTGGTCGCCCGAGCACGAGGCGGAGATGGCTGCACGCTACATCCGCAACGAGGGAGGGCGTTTCCGCGATCCGGATAGACCGTTCGCCCTCGTCGTTTCGATGAATCCGCCCCACATGCCGTATCAGATGGTCCCGAAGAGGTATCTCGACATGTATGGCGGGAAGACCGCCGAGGACCTGGTCAACCGGAAGAACGTCGACCTTTCCAGGGAGACAAAGGGCTCGAAGCTGGCGCGCCGGCAGATCAAGAACTACTTCGCCATGGTCACGGGCGTGGACGACCAGTTCGGCCGGATCCTCGCCGCTCTCGACGAGGAGGGGCTGAGCCGGGATACGATCGTCGTTTTCACGTCGGACCACGGCAACTGCCTGGGCTGCCACGAGCAGGTATCCAAGAACGTCCATTACGAGGAGTCGATGCGCGTTCCCTTCCTGATCCGCTGGCCCGGCAGGATCGAGCCGCGGCGGGACGATCTTCTTCTTTCCTCTCCGGACATCTATCCCACGCTGCTCGACCTGATGGGATATGCCGCGAGGATCCCGGGGAGCGTGGAAGGCCGGAGCCGCGCCTCCATCCTTCTGACCGGCCGGGGCGAACGGCCGGAATCGCAGCTCTACATGTGGGTGCCTTACGGCAATCCGGCGATCGGGCGCCGCGGCGTCCGCACCCATCGCTACACCCTGGTGATAGAGAAGAAGGAGGACGGGACCATCGGTAAGGTTCTCCACGACAATGTGAACGATCCCTTTCAGCTGAGGAACATTGCCGCAGAGAAGCCCGGAATCGTGGCGGATCTGATCGATTCGGAGTTGAACGGCTGGCTCGAGAGGACCAGGGATCCCTGGCAGATCGGTTAGCGAAACCGGGAGCGGGAGCGGCCCTTGACCTACAACTTCGATCCGGACAAGTGGTACGAGATGCAGAAGACGTCCATCGAGGCGAGGTACAGATCGGGTTTTCTGTCCAAAACCGAATTCGATGAGGCTATGGAAGAGCTCGATCGGCGTTACGGCGACATGTGGGACAAGCTGGACGGAACCTACGAGATTCCCGACTGAAGTCCCTTTTTTGAAACGAATGATTTGTTGAGGAGATTGAACGATGCAGGACGCTGATAAGAACGATGCTGTCCCGGAAAGCGAAGTGCAGCAGGAAGAGGAATCCATGGCTTCCCAGGTGGGGGGAGAAGACCGTCCTTTCACGGCACGGAAGCCGGTGGACGGGAAAGCCCCCGGTATGATCCAGCGTCTCGGCTGCATCGCAGGCGTCATCATCGTTGTCGTGCTGGGATTCATGGTGCTGAGCTGGCTCGCGGATGCGGTCTTCGGCGGCAGCGGCATCGGAGAAGTGGAGGAGGCGGTCGCGGTCGTGCCGGAGAGCTGCCTCGGCATGATCTCCCTGAGCGAACCGATCGACCTGATCGAGGAGGTCATCGACGTCCTCGAAGAGGAGGCAGAGGATAGCGAGGTGTTCGGCAAGATGTGGGAAGAGCTGGCCAAGGGCAGCAAGGAATTCGCCGGCTTCGACGCCACCGATGCGGGAGAGTGGGAGGACCTCGGATTCGATCTGAGCGTTCCGATGACGGCGGCAATCCCCAAGCTGGACGGGCGAATGGAACCTGTCGGCATGGTGGTCAGCGTGGGAGTCGACGACGAGGAGGATGCCGTCGCTCTCATCAAGAGGATCATGAAGAAAAACGGGATGAAGAGCAAGGATACCGAGGTGGATGGCCTCGATCTGATCGAGTTCTCGGAAAGGGACCGGATCAGGCTGTGCGCGGCGATCAAGGAAGACAGGTTGTTCCTCATGGCCGGCGATCGGCGCTATCTCAAGGCGTCGGAGCTCGCCGATCACGTGGAGGAGGCGCTGGATCGTCCCATGGCGGACAACGAGGTGTTCGAGGATACGCTCGACGGATTGGGTTGCGGGGGAACGGCCAACCTTTTCGTGAATCTGCGCAGGATCAGGAAGCAGTTGGAGAGACCGCCTGAAATCCTCGGCCTGGTCGACGGATTCGCCGCGGCTCTCACGGACAACGATTTGAGCGCCTTCCTCCTGGTCAACGAGAAGGACGACGATGCGGCCGAGATCCTCGACCTCTTCGAGTCAGGCTCCAAGTGTCGCTCCTTCCTCGAGAAGCTGAACGAGCCGTACGGCGCGGTCACTTTCAGCATCGAGGATCCGCTCGCCGTCTTCATGAAGATTGCCACCGAGGCGGGAGTCGAAGAGGACGAGATCAAGGCCGGCATCAAGGACGAGTACGACATGAGCTTCGAGGAGCTCGGGGATCTGCTGAAGGACGGATCGGGGGGGATCGCCTTCTATGCCGGCGAGAGCCTTTCTTCTTTTGGCTTCGTCGGCTTCTTGCGGATCAACGACGAGGATAAGGCGGCGAGCAGCGTGGCAAAGATATCCAAGAAAGTCGGCTACAAGAAGGTGGGCAAGGTCGAGAAGCCGAATGTCCTTTTCAGCGAAAAAGAGCGTTGGAGCCATACGACGGTCGGTGTGATCGACGAGTACATCGTTTTCGGCTGGGGAGACAAGGCGAACGGGATGCTCACCACTCTGGCCAGGGACGAGGACCTCGACGGCTGGGACGCCGAAGTGGGGGGGACGGAACTGCTTGCCGCTCAATTCTCGTCCAAGGACTTGAGCGAGATGCTCTCAACGATGGGGATGCAGGGCCAAGCATCGAAAGAGATGAAGGACCTGATCAACGAGGACACCGAAGCCTACATCTCGCTCGACACAACGGGAGACGGCTTCCTCCTCGAGGTCGAGTACTCGGGAGAGGACGACATGCTCCGCGACCAGATCCGCACGATGGTGAGGATTTTCACGATCTTCGGTGTCCAGCGACAAGCATTTTTTCCGTCTGGCGACAATTAGAATTCCCGTTTTTC
>CAYZWU010000031.1:0-68802 GCA_964482235.1 uncultured Phycisphaerales bacterium | reverse complement strand
TAGGTACTGCGCCGGGAGGCTGGCCTTCTCATTTCATCTTTACATCTCCGCAACGAAGCA
Organism: uncultured Phycisphaerales bacterium; assembly: GCA_964482235.1. Lineage (GTDB taxonomy): Bacteria > Planctomycetota > B15-G4 > B15-G4 > CAYZWU01 > CAYZWU01. The sequence continues at coordinate 68,742 of CAYZWU010000031.1, read as the reverse complement.
CTCAACACCGATTGGAGCGGGATCTCTTCAGCAGGCAGCTTGGATATAGATCACGGGCGGTCGGCATTTCGAGTTTTGGGGAGCACCTCCGACGGATCGTTGGTTTTAGTTTCTCTCGTTGAACGTCTTGCCGGTGGCTCAACAGTCGTCCCACTATATTATTAATTATTGAGAGAAGACTGCGAGGTTGGAGATAGCGAGTCCACACAATCTCAACCAAAGAAACAAGGATTCCATGTGACGACGCGCTAGATACTGATCATGCGAAATCCTCGTCACTTGGATCCCGAGTTGAAGTGAAACTGACAAAGAATGCGCGGGCTCGGTAACGGGCACTTCGTGCCCGTGCCATCTTGGCCAATCAGCACTGCGTTCAAGTGGCGGAGAATGCAAGGGCACAGTTATGTGCAGTAACGCGAAGAAACGATCCTCGTTGGTAATACAATCCCATCCAATCGGAGTTGTGCGGTCTTTCAGAGCCGCCTAAAGGAGGGCTTCCGACGTCCGGCGGCTCTGAAGGATCGCACAACTCCGACCCGGAAGCCCCCACCGAGAGTCTATCTACCGGTACTCGTCGCGAAGTTGCTCCACCACCTTCTTCACCGCTTCGGCATCGTCCTTTCGGCAGACCAGTGTGGCGTCGGGTGTGTGGACCACGATAAGACCCTCGACTCCCACGGTGGCCACCATGCCGCCCCGGGCGGAGACGATCAGGTTGGACGAATCGATTCCCAGGAACTCGCCCTGGACGCAGTTGTCCTGGGAATCTGCCTTGAGAAGCCGTTCGAGCGCCCGCCACGATCCCACGTCGTCCCAGAAGTAGCGAACCGCGGCCACGGCCCTGTCCTCGGCCTTTTCCATGACGCCGAAGTCGATCGAGATCTTCTTCAGGCCGGGGTAGACCTGGTTCAGCCGTTCGGTGAAGCCGGGAGTGCCGGCCTTTTCCGCGATGAGGGAGAGGCCGTCGTGAAGATCGGGCAGGAATCGCTGGATGCAACCCAGAACGGTGTCGGCGCGCCAGACGAAGATGCCCGCGTTCCAGTAATAGCCGCCCTCGTCGAGAAACGCTTTCGCCTTGGCGATATCCGGTTTCTCGTGGAACTGCTTCGCCCGGAAGAACGAAGTCCCGTCGTACTCCCCCACCTTCTCGCCTTCCTTTATATATCCGAAGCCCGTGGCCGGCTCCGTGGGCTCGATGCCGAAGGTGACGAGCGTCTCCTTGCGGGTGGCGAGGAGCTTGGCGGCCGAAGCCAGCGTGGCGCAGAAGAGCTCGGACGGACGGATGATGTGATCCGAGGGCATGACGGCCATGACCGCATCGGGATCCTCCTTCAGCAGCACCGCGGCTGCCAGGCCGATGCAAGCGGACGTGTCGCGGCAGGCCGGCTCGCCGAGGATGTTGCGCTTCGGGAGCTCCGGAAGAAGCTCGGAAACGATGTCCACGTATTCGCTGTTTGTCATGATCAGCGTTCGTTCCGGCGGAATCAGGTCGTTGATCCTGTGGATGGTCTCCTCCACAAGCGGCCGGCCGAGGCCGAAATCGAGCAGCTGCTTCGGGCGGGCCTTGCGGCTTGCCGGCCAGAACCGCGTCCCCGCGCCTCCGGCCATGATGACGGCATACAGCATCCTGCTATTCCTTTCTCCACTGAATGGCAACAATGAGCCGGGCTGACTCAGAACCTCTCACCCGGCTCGAACGGCACGGGCGCGGGGCAGCGGCCCAGCTTTCTGATTTCCTCGCGGCCGAAGATCCTCTTCAGGAAAGGAGCATAGGCCACATTGATATTTTCGTAAGGACCACGGATCGTGAACCGCACCAGATTGTTCTTTATCAGATTCATCGGTATGGAGGTGATGAAATTGATAGCCGGCCCGATCAACGGAATGGAATCGACCAGAGCGGGAGCAAAGGTCGGCACCACGTCGAGATCGACTTCGCTCAGGGTCAGGTATCCTTCCCCGTCAAGGGCCAGCACTGTTGACACCAACTCCACCTCCTGAAAATCGATCCGGTCACCGGAGATCGTGAAGCCGGCCTGCCCGCTGGTGAAGGTCGGCGGCTTCCCCAGGACCCGGATCTCTCGGATCTTCTCCCAGAGCTGGGAAAAAATGGGAAGCCTCCAGAGCGATCCGCGCTCCACGCTTGCCGTTCCCGCGCCGCTCAGGCGGTCGATGTTCTCAACCTCGCCGAAGAACACCAAGTCCACATCGAGCCTGCCGGCGATGTCCTTCAATGAATATCGGTTTCTGTCCAGGATCATCTTCAGGTCTGCATCCTCGAGAAGAAGCCGCCCCTTGAACGGCCACGGCGAGTCGAGTCCCAGAACGAGGTCCTCGTTGCCGAGACGGAGACCGCCTCCGCAGAACCGGCCGGCCAGGGACGGGACAACGAGCGACTCGCCGGAAAAGGCATAGTCGGCCGCCAGGTTGGAGAAGAGCCTCCCGGCGAGAATGAACGACGTGTTCGCCAGGCTGCCACGCACGATGCGGCCCGTGGCTCCCGGCGCGGGCCACTGGAAATCGAGCAGCGCATCGCCGGAGAGCGCCGACAGGGGAAAGGGAGACTCGATCGCCACGTCCCTGAATCCGACGGCCAGCGATCCGCGGACGTCCCTGATCTCCTCGCCGGGTACGACATGGGCATGCAGATCGACGTTCTTCAGGCTGATCATTCCGCTGGCGCCCAGGCCGTTCCAGATCTCCCGGACAGAGGGATCCATCCCGTCGCCAAGGTCCGCGGCGAGGGGCAGGCCGTAGGCGTTTCCCGTCAGGGCAAGCAGCAGATAGCCGTTTCGGAGGTCAACGGTTGCCTGGTCGACAATGAACCTCCCCTGCCCCAGTCCGAGGACCAGTTTCTCGATGGAAATCCGCGAACCTCCCAGGAGATAGCATATCCGCCCCTGAAGCGAGGAGAACCGGAAGGGAAGAGGAGGACCGGAGAAGGAGCTGAAGCGGGGAGTCAGCTCCAGCAGGAATCCGTCATCCTGGCCGGAGATCCGGAAATCGGCGCTCCCCTCGAACTCGACCGCATCCAGGAAGTCGTGGAAATCGGGAGCCTTTTCCGACAGGTAGGACCGCAGCTGCGGCGTGACGGCCTGGTTTTTTCCCACGATATCGCACCGCTTCAGACGGCCCTCCTCCATCACGATATCGGCCTTCAGCTCGCTCCCTTCATGGGACCCCTTGAGCTCTCTCGCTTCGAGCCTCCATCTGCCCGACGGAAACGATCTCGCTTCCACAACCCCCCTGAGAGATTCGAGGTCCACGGGAAGACGATCCGAGCTGGCCGTGCAGCCGTCGAGATCGAGACGGATCCTCAGGTCCGGATCGCTGCCCTCCCTGTCCCGTACATCGACCTCGGCGGAGATCCCCTTGCTGAGCTGAAGCGATTCGAACCAATGCGCCTCATTTCCCAGCGACGAGAGAAGAGCGTCGCGCAGGCCGCCGTCCAGTTCGAGATTGCCGCTCGACAGGAGGAGCGAAAGCCCTTCCTCCTGCTCGAAGGCGCCGGAGCACCGCAGGATCGAACGTCCCAGCCGGCCCGTGAGAGACGGAAAGGAAACGTTGCCGTTGACGATGGAGATCTCCCCCTCGATGCTCTCAACGGGCGCGGGAAAGACGGCAGGAAGGATCTTCGCGCTCCTCAAACCCAGGTCGACGACCAGGTCGACATCGTACTCGCTGTTGCCGCTGATCCTGCACACGATGTCGGTCGTACCGCTGACCCGTAGATCCTCGAGAACCTGCGCTGTCAGGGGAAGCGACTCCTCGAGCGCGGCCATGAAGGGACAGCTCTCTCCCGGCAGGGCTTTCACATCGATCTCGGCGCCCTTGATCGTCACCTCGAAATCGGTGTCGCTCTCCCCGTCCTGGACGGAGGCATCGATCTGAACGCGGCCGTTGCATGCCACTCCCCTCAGAGCCTCGACCTCGACATCGCCGGCCGGCATGCTGACCACGATCCTGCCGTCCATATCCCTCACGCGGAGAGGAAAACCATATTCCCGTTCGCCGGTATCGGAATCGCGGAATCCCACGAAGGCACCATCGACGTTGCGCAGCGCGATCTCCACGGTGCCTCTCCAGGGTGAGCCGAAGGGAGTGTGCTCGCCCTCCACCTTCAGGTCAGCCGCCCCATCGGGTTGAAAAGCCGCATAGTAATCGAGTACCCCCATCGTATCGAGCAGGCGTTCGAGTTCGAGGGAGGATGGGATCTTCTGCCCTTCGACGGAGAAGCGGTACGATCCTCCCTCAGGGGCGATGTTGATCTCCCCCCGGCCATCCAGCTTCGATCCGGCGATCCTCGCCGTCGCCTCCCAGACGAAACGATTCCCGGTGTCCCGGTCGATCCGGGCATCGAATCCCGTGGCCCGCGCGGCAAGCGGCCCGATCGACACCGAACCGTTCAGCATGGCGATCCGCGGGAACAGGTCGTCTTCCCCCAACAGCGGCTCCTTCCCCGAGATCATCTCCCAGAGCTTTCCCTCGCCACCGGTGGAGCCGCCCCACTCCGCGGCATCGGGGATCGAGATCTCGGGATACCTCAGGACGATGTTGGAAGGAAAAGGCAAGGAGCCCCTGGTGAAGCAGATCAGGGCGGAGGGCGCGAAGAGCCAGTTCGGAGCCCCTGGCTGCGGAGAGATGGAGAAGGAACGGAACTCGATGCCTTTGAGAAGCTCAATCCGCACCCCACCGACCTCGCAGGCCAGCCCGGTCATCCTCGACAGGGAGTTGGAGAGGGCTTTTTCCAGCACGCCGGTCACGGAAAGAAGCACGGTGGCGAGCGACAGATGAAACAGCAGGATGAGCGGCACGAAAAGAAGGGAGAGTGCCCGCTTCAGAAAAGTGCCGCCGGAAGCCGTCATGCCGATCACCCAATCTTGAACAGCCCGATCCGATCTCAGGGCGCCGAGGAATCGGGCTTTGCTTTCCTCGTGATGCGGCGAACCCGCTTCCCGATGGAGCAGGTGACCTCGTAGGGAATGGTTCCCGCACTTTCCGCGATCTCGTCCACGGTGATCGACTCCTCACCGTCGGAGCCGATGATCGTGGCCATGTCGCCCACATTGACACCGGGAATGCGCCCGATATCAACCATGATGTAGTCCATCGTCACGGCCCCGACCACGGGAGCCGACTGTCCGCGTATCAGAACCCGCCCCTTGCCGGTGAGCCTGTAGGGAAAGCCGTCGTTGTAGCCGATCGACAAGGTCGCGATGCGCGTGGCTCTCTCCGTGATGTAGGAGCAGTTGTAACCCAGCGGCGTCCCGGCCGGCAGATCCTTCATGAAGACCACCTGGCTCCTGAGGGAGAGCACCGGATCCAGCTCGATCTCGGACACGAAGGCCGGAGAAGGCAGTATCCCGTACAGCACGATCCCCGGACGCACGACGTTGAGGTGGTCGGCGATGGACGAGAAGATCGCCCCGGAGTTGGATGCATGGTAGATCTCCGGGTAGATCCCGGCGCGAGAGAGGGTGGATGCCACTTCCTTGAACCGGCCGAGCTGCAGGCTGGTGTACGGATCGTCCGGATCGTTGGTGGAGGCGTAATGCGTCCCCACGCCGACGAAGTCCAGACCGGGTGAAGCCTCGATCTGCCTTGCCAGGCTTTCCGCCATCTCGCAAGGCACGCCGAGGCGCCCCATCCCCGTGTCCACGAGAAGATGGACCTTCAGCCGCCGCGAGTGACGGGCCGTCTCCCTGCTCAGACGCTCGGCGCTCTTGTGGGAGTGGATCGAAACGGAGATGCCGTTCTCGATGACCCTTTCGATCTCGCCCTCGACGATGGCGCCGAGCACCAGGACGGGCAGGGTGATGCCTGATTCGCGCAGGTCGAGAGCTTCCGCCGAATCTCCAACGCCGAATCCCCAGACCCCGAGATCCTGGAGGTGCTTCGCCACCTGAACGGCGCCGTGGCCGTAGGCATCTGCCTTGATCACGGCCATCACCTTCGTTTCCGGCCGAAGGCGCGACACGATCCGCTCGAAGTTGCGGGTGAGGGCGTCGAGATCGATTTCGGCCCAGGCCCTGTAGTAATACATCGTCTATCAGCCTTCCCTCTTTCTCAGGGACCAGTTGATCTCCGCGCTCGACTTTCTCAGGTAGAGGGGGGCGAGGCCGCCTGCCGGGCAGTCCTTCCCCGAAAGGAAGAGCTCGCGTGCAAGAACCGCCACACCGCCGGCATCAGGCTCCTTCTCCTCGCGCGTCTGCACCTTTTCTCCCAGGATCTCCTTCAGACGGGGCGCTCCCTTTCCTGCGGCCAGCCATTTCGAGTCGAACCTCTCCAGCAGCTCCGTCCATGATAAGACCTGCGGCGGGACGATTTCTTCCAATCCTATTTTTGCTTTCCGGAAAGCTGCGGCATACCACTCGTCCTTTTGCCCGCCGGCCGCATCGGTCACGAGCACCGTCCGATCGCCGCTTTCACGGTCGAGGGCCCGTGATGCCACTGCCGCGAAGGAGCAGACGCCCTGAAGGTTGCAGCCTGTTCCCTGGGAGAAACCGTGCGCAAAGGCTGCGGCGACGCGGATCCCGGTATAGGAGCCGGGACCGAGCCCGACGGCAAGGAGATCGATTTCCCCTGGTTCCAGTTCGTGGGTGGAGAGAAGGTCCCGAACGATCCGGGCCAGGCCTCGTGTCCGGTTGAGGCCTTCGCCCATGGAATGCAGCTCGATCAGTGAGTCGTCCTCCATCAGAGCCGCGGTGCCGGCTGCTGACGACGTTTCGAGCGACAAGGTACGGAAAACCGACTTCATCCTATTTCCGCCCGGACGGCATCCGCGATCGACTCTGCCAGCCTCTCCACCATCGTGGAATCCGGTCCTTCGGTCATGACGCGCATCTTCTTCTCCGTACCGGAGTATCGGAGAACGACGCGTCCCTCGTCGCCCAGATCCTCTTCAGCTTCCTTCACACGGGCAAGCACCTCGTGAAGCTCCTCGACGGGTGGTTTTCTCGTAACAGGGACGTTGATCAGGACCTGAGGATAGTTGCGCATGGTCCCCGTCATCTCGTGCACCGGCCGCCCTGTCTCCACCATGGCCTCGAGCATCTTGAGCGACGTGAATATCCCGTCGCCCGTGTAGTTGATCTCCGACCCGAAGATGATGTGCCCCGACTGCTCGCCGCCGAGGGAGAACCCGCCGCTTCTGAGGCGCTCCGTCACGTGGCGGTCCCCGACCGGTGTCCGCTCGAGACCGATCCCGTGCTCGCGGAGGGCCACATCGAGACCGATGTTGCTCATCACGGTGGCGATCACGGTGTCATGGGCGAGCGTGCCCTTCTCCTTCATCCTGATCCCGAGGGAAGCCATCACCGCATCGCCGTTCACCACATCTCCCCTGGAATCGACGAAGATGCTCCTGTCGCCGTCGCCGTCGAGGGCCACACCGATGTCGCACTTTTCCGTGGTCACGAGCTCGCAGAGCGCCCCGGGATGGACCGAACCGCACTTCTCGTTGATATTGGTCCCCGTCGGGGCGTTGGCCATCACGTTGATCCTTGCTCCCAGGCGGGAGAACACTTCGGGCGCCGCCTTCCAGGTCGCCCCGTTGGCGCAGTCCAGGGCCACCGTGGTGTTCTTGAGCATGTGGGGATCGAAGGCGTTGACCAGGCTCGACACGTACTCGTCGATACCCGTGGGATCGGACCGGACCGTGCCGACCTTGCCTCCCAGGAAGAGGTCCGTTCGAAGCTCGCCGCAATCGATCTGTTCTTCCAGAAGATATTCCAGATCGCCGGACAGCTTGCCCCCGTCGCTGCCGAACACCTTGATGCCGTTGTCCTCCATCGGATTGTGGGAAGCCGAGATCATGATCCCCAGGTCGAGGCTTCTCTTCGGTGTGAGGTATGCCAGGCCCGGAGTGGGGAGCACGCCGAAATCGATGGCATTGACCCCCATCGAATTCAACCCGGCGCAGAGGGCGGACCGGATCATGTCCTTCGAGATCCTGGTGTCCGCTGCGATCCCCACCTTCGGCTTGCCGGCTCTGTCGCCTCCCGAATCGGCCTGCGCCTGAAGGATCACTCCCAGGCTCTGGGCCACCCGGACGATCTTCGCTACTGTCAAATTGCCGGTGTTGGCTTCGTCCCTGATCCCGTCGGTACCGAAATATTTTCCCGCCATCTTCGATTCCCTCACGTGGTTCTCTGTTGCGATCCGAGCCGGATGGACAGCCGCCCTTACTTGTTTTCCACCGTCTCCCGGCTCAAGGTCATGACACCCGACCCCTTCACCTCGACGCGGATCTCCCTGTAGTCATCGGAGCACTTCACCTTGATGGGCAGGTTATCGATGTCCTGGGTCATGTTCCTGGCATCCACCACGGGCATGAAGATCTCGCGGAGCTGGGCCTCCGACAACCTGCGGAGCAGGGCTTCGGGACCTCGCAGCACCAGGTCCACAACCTCGGAATCGGGAGTCAGCTTCTCCTGAACCACCTGTCCGAGAGGCGAAGTTTTTCTCAGCAGCACAAGAGGAACGCCTTTCAGCTCGCGCTCGATCTCCTTCTCGCGAAGATTCAGGCGCATGCGAACCACGTTGTTCTGGGTCAGGAGCGACACCTTCTTGGTCAGCATGCTGGCCGACGGCTTCAGGTCCCTCGAATAGTCGCTCCCTGTGACGTTGCTGATATCGATCTCTCCCAGCTTGAAGATCGAAGGATCGCTCCGGATCTTCTGGATGTCGGGAGCCGGTCCCGAGATCTCCACCGGATTCGGGTCGAAGTCAACGTCGTCCGGCGAGTATTTGAACGAGGAATCCTCCGGCAGCTTCTCCTTCACGACGAGATTGTTCTCCGCGCTGAGATGGATCTGGGTGCTTTCCCTTCTGGCAAGCCGCAGCTGGATCTCCGGTGGATTGAACGAGGCCCGAACCCCCTCGACCTTGCGGAGGGCGTCGAACATGCCGCTGGCCAGGTTGACGGTGATCGATCTCCTGTCCTTGCTCTGCATGTGCTGCTGCACCGTGATCTCGTAGCGGCCCGTCAGCCTGTAGGTCCCCTTGGGCAGCCTCTCTTCCGGTCCGGACAGCGTCACGTGAAGCGTCCTGTCGTCGGGCCCGCTCAGCTCCATCAGGCTCTCGGGCAGGATGATGAAGAAGGTGTCTCCCCCCCTGTTGACCTCCTCGTGATAGCTGTCGATTCCGGTGACCACGCGGATGTTCAGGCTGTAGACCCGGCTGTTGACCACCTTCTGCGCCACGTAGACCCAGACGAGGATAGCCAGGAAGATGGCCATGAAGATACGGCCGATATCCCTGCGAACGGCTCTCTTCACTGTTGTCAGGGAGGTTCCTTTCTTCACAGGGATTCCTCCCCGCCGGCGCCTTCCAGCAAGATGTCGTTCATGATCGCCTCGAGCTGCTGGCTGTCCTGGGCAGGGATCAGCTCGCCTCTGTAGGCAACGCGGATCTTTCCCGTCTCCTCAGAAACGACGACGGCCACGGCGTCGCTCTCCTCGGTGATCCCCAGGGCGGCGCGATGGCGCGTTCCGAGTTCCGATGGCAGGTCGGTCTTCTCGCTCAGGGGCATGAGACAGGAGGCGGCAAAGATCCTGTTGCGCCGCACAAGGATGGCTCCGTCGTGGAGCGGCGACCGCGGAAAGAAGATCGACTCCAGGATCGGAGCGCTGATCTCCGAGTTCACCTTGACCCCTCCCTCGGTGTAGGAATTGAGCCCCACCGACCGCTCGATCACGATGATCGCGCCGATCCGCTTGCGCGCCAGCCGGATGATCCCCTGAACGAGAGGGCTGTAGCTGTAGTCGTCGGTGCGGGAGAAGATCTCCACCTCCCCCAAGCGTGAAAGACCGCGCCGGATCTCGGGCTGGAAGACCACGACGAGTGCGAGGAGCGTGGCGGTCAGGAACGTGTCGGCCACGAGGCTGATGCGCGGGAGGGTGACCCCACCCACTCCTTCCCACTGGAAGATGAGGAGCGCCATCAGGAGGACGGCGACGAGGGCCAGCACACCCTTCATGATCCCGAGTCCTCGAGATCCGTGGAGGAAGCGGAGGATCACGTAGAAGACCAGGGCGAAGATGAGGATCTCCACCGCAGCTTCGAAGAGCTGCAGCACAGTCATCCCCATGATATCGTTGAAGAAGTTCCGCATGCAGGTTCCCGCTCGTTGATCCGGCGGACCGAGCCGGCACGCCGCCATCAGATCAGCTGCACTTCGAACGTGACGAATTCACGGCCGCACCTGCCAGCCGGGGCCGGCAGGTGCATGCCGTCACGATTATGGGATATTTCCCTTCGGATTCCACTCAAAAGACCGGACAGCGGGATCTTCGTATTCAACTGCCCTTTGCGGCACCTGCCTCCAGCACGGCCTGGACGACATCGAGAGCCCGACGGTTCTCCTCCACATCGTGCACCCTGATGATCCGGCAGCCGGAGAGAGCTGCGATCACCGAGGTGGCCACCGTCTCGATCAGGCGGTCCGGGGCCTCGCGATTGCAGATGGCGCCGAGAAACGACTTCCGCGAACAGCCGACGAGAAGAGGATAGCCGAGTTCCCCGAGCGGCTCGATCCCGGCCAGGATCAGGAGGTTGTCCTCGAACGTCTTGGCGAAGCCGATCCCCGGATCGAAAACAATCGCCGACCGGTCCACGCCGGCATCGAGAAGCGGCCGAACCCTCTCGAGCAGTTCCTTCTTCACCTCGGCAACGGTGTCGTCGTACAGGGGATTCTCCTGCATGGTGCGGGGCTCGCCGCGGCTGTGCATCACCACCAGGCCGGCCCGGCTCCGGGCAGCGACATCGGGCATCCTCTCATCGAAGGTGAATCCGGATACATCGTTGATCACCACGGCACCGGAGTCGAGAGCCGCCTCGGCCACCTCGGACCGCCTGGTGTCGATCGAGATCGGGATCTTCACCTTCCGCGCCAGCTCGGCCACGATTGGGACGGTGCGCCTGATCTCCTCGTCGGGAGCGACAGGGCGGGAGCCGGGGCGCGTGGACTCCCCGCCCACGTCGATGATATCGGCTCCCAGCTGCTCCATCTCGAGGCCATGCGCGACGGCATTCCCGGGATCGAGCCACCGGCCTCCGTCGGAGAACGAGTCGGGCGTGACGTTCAGCACCCCCATGATGCGGGGGCGGCCATGAAGGAGAAGCTCCTTCCCCTTTCCCAGCGTCCAGATCTCTCCGGCCTGGCAGCGGGGTCCCGCCCGCTCCCCTTTTTCCGTCATTCCTATCCTCCCCGCGTGGTCTAGTAGGGCCACATGGCCACCCCGCCGTCCATCACCGTCACATCGGAACGTCCGGCGGCTTCGAGAATCAGCGCCGCCTCGTACCCCCTCAGCGAGAGAGCGCAGAAGCAGACAACGGGCTTGTCGGCCGGCACCTCGTCGAGAGCGGATCTCAGCTTGCCGAGCGGAATGTTCGTGGCGCCCGTGATCGCCTTCTCCGCCACCTCACCGGGGCTGCGCGCATCGAGGAAGAAGAAATCCTCGCCCTTTTCGAGCTTCTCCCTCACCTCGGCCGCCGGTATCCCGTTCATACGCCCTTCCATCTTGTTGCGGAGGACATTCGCCGCGGTGATCACGTTGTCCATGGCGGAGGCGTAAGGAGGCGCATAGCAGAGATCCAGCTTGGACACCTGCTCCACGGTCATGCCTGCAGTGATGGCGGGAACAACCGAATCGACCCTCTTGGATACATCTCCCGGTCCCACGGCCTGGGCGCCCAGGAGCCGTCCCGTGTTCCGATCGGCCACGAGCTTCAGCAGCACCGGGTTCGCTCCGGGAAAGAAGTGCGTCTTGTCCGGAGCCGGGCAGAGGCAGGCGATCGGCTCGAGGCCGGCATCGAAAGCCTCCCTCTCCGACAGTCCGGTGCGGGCCACGTTGAAGTCGCAGATCTTCACCACGGCGCTGCCGATGATTCCCTGGAAGGTGTCCTCCTCTCCGCAGAGATTTTTGGCAGCCACGCGCCCCTGCTTGTTGGCCGTGGAACCGAGAGGAACGTAGGCCGGCTTCCCGGTGACGAGGTGGATCGCCTCCACGCAGTCGCCGGCCGCATAGATGTCCGGATCCGAGGTGCACATGCGATCGTCCACGCGGATACCGCCGAAGGGGCCGATGTCGAGACCCGCCTCCCTGGCCAGGTCCGAGGCGGGCCGAACGCCGATAGCGAAGATCACCAGGTCCGCCTCGAAGGACCTGTCGCCGCACTTGACGGCGGTCACGCGTCCCCCTTCTCCCTCGAGCGCCGTCACGGCCGAGCCCGTGCTCACGGTGACCCCCTGCTCGTCCAGGTGATTCTGCACGAGAAGCGCGATCTCCGGATCGAGCATGGGCAGGATCTGGGGCAGCATCTCGACGACGGTCACGTCCATGGCCAGGTCGGCCAGGCACTCGGCCATCTCCACGCCGATCAGGCCTCCGCCGACGATGACCGCCTTTCTCAGCGAGTCCTTCTCGACATTCGAGCTGATCCTGTCCGCATCCTCGACCTGCTTCACCGTGAAGACATTGCCGAGATCATGACCCGGGACCGGCGGAACCACGGGAACGGCTCCGGTCCCGAGAACGAGCTTGTCGTAGGGGATCGACCTGGTGCTGCCGTCGTCGAGATTCCTGATCTCCAGGCTCTTCTCGGCGCGGTCGATCTTCACGGCCTCGTGACGCGTGAGGACCTTGACATTCTTCACGTTCTCGAAAAAACCGGCGTTCCTCTCGACGCCGATCGGTGTGCTGTACAGCTCCTCTCTCTTGTGCACCACGCCGGAGATGAAATAGGGAAGCCCGCAGCCCGAATAGGAGATCAGGTCTCCTCTCTCGATGACAACGATTTCCGCATCGGGTCGGAGACGGGCGGTCTTGCATGCTGCTTTCATTCCCGCGGCGACTCCACCCACAACAACGACCTTGAATGACGATGACATATCAACCTCCCACCAAAAAGGAATTCAACGTGATGGCCCACGGAGAGAGTCAGGAGATGATGCTTCGTCGAATGCGCGTGTTTTCCTACTGGGTCTGTATGCCATGCTGCAGGGGGATCAGGAGATTCTCCGGGGCTCGATGGCGTACTGGGGTAAGCAATACCCGCAATCGATCCGATCGATCGAGGATCAATCAAGGTGATCGTTCGGTCGCTGAGCGGATCCTTTGAAGCAGTCTCTTAATGAGCGGTCTCCACTCCTAGAATAGCTCCTTCGCCGCGGCGGATCAATCTTCTGGAAAAGGCGTCTGCTCGAAGATAAGGTGTTTTTTTTGAGAACGCCGAAGGTGGAATAGAAAACCATGCCGATAGCTGATGATCTTGTCTTCATTATTCTCATCGCCGTCGCGGCCATGATCCTATTCCGGACGATCAGGGGACGGATCCGGTTTCCGGCCCTGCGCTCCGCACTGGAGTCGGAGGGCATACTGCACCGGCAGCGCCGCGTCTGGACGCGGTTCAACTTTCCCCTGATCAAGAAGATCGTGCTGGCCGACGTCTACCTGACGGACAGGCGGCTCGTGGTCTTCCACTGGCTCACCCGTAAGCAGATCCTGCAGGTCCCCGTGGGGCCTCGAGGGTGTGCCGGCACGGACAAGGGCCGGTTCCAAACGGAGAAGAGAGGAAAAGGGAAGGTCCTTCTCGTCAGGGCGGCCATCAGGGGCGGCGGCCGTATCAGGTTTCATCTCGCCGATCCGGAAGCCTGGCTCGGCGAGATCATCCGCAGCTGATCAGTAGGCGAATTCGCCCTCTGCAGGTAGATCGCCCTCGTCGGGATCCTCGGTCTCCCCGCCCTGCTCCAGGGCTTCCGATTCGGGGATGGGAGGCGGAGAGCTCTTCGACTCCAGCTTGGCTTTCCGCGCCTTGCCGATCTCCTCGATCTCCTCGCCTTGCATCAAGGCGTCCACTTCGTCGCCCGAGAGGGTCTCGAACTCCATCAAGGCGCGGGAGATCTTCTCGATCATGTCGCGGTTGCTTGCGATCAGCTCCTCACAATTCTTGTAGCAGCCGTCCAGAATCAGCTTCACTTCCCTGTCGATGGCTTTCATCGTTTCCGGGCCGTGGCCGCGGGAGCGGACGAGCTCTTCGCCCAGGAAGACATGATCCTGCTGTTCATCGTACGAGATCGGCCCCAGGTTCTCCGACATGCCGAGGCGGCAGACCATGATCCGTGCCAGCTCCGTGGCTCGCTGGATGTCGTTCTGGGCGCCGCTCGAGATATCGCCGCAGAACGTCTGCTCGGCGATGCGGCCGGCGTACAGCACGATGATGTTGCCGAGGAGCTCCTTCTTGCGATTGTGGTAGCGGTCCTTCTCGGGCAGCTGCATCGTGGCGCCGAGAGCCATCCCGCGCGGGATGATCGTCACCTTGTGCAGCGGCTCGACCTCTGGAAGGAGGTGGGCCACCAGGGCATGCCCGGACTCGTGGTAGGCCGTGATGAGACGGTCTTCCTCATCCATGGTGCGACTTCTCTTCTGCCTGCCCCAGCGGATCTTGTCGCGCGCCTCCTCGAGATCCTCGATGTGGACGGCATCCTTGTTCTTCATCGTGGCGATGAGCGCCGCCTCGTTCGTCAGCGCGGCCAGCTCGGCACCGGAGAAGGTCGGGGTTCCCCTGGCGACGATGCTCAGGTCCACATCGTCGCTCAACTTGATCTTGCGGCAGTGGACCTTGAGGATATCCGCCCGTCCGCCGAGGTCGGGAAGATCGATGATGATCTCCCTGTCGAAGCGGCCGGGACGGAGAAGCGCGGGATCGAGTACATCGGGACGGTTCGTGGCGGCCAGCAGGATGACGCCCTCGTCCTTCTCGAAGCCGTCCATCTCCACGAGAATGGCATTCAGGGTCTGCTCACGCTCGTCGTGCCCCCCGCCGAGCCCCGATCCCCTCTTGCGGCCCACGGCGTCGATCTCGTCGAGGAAGATCAGGCAGGGCGAGCTCTCCCTTGCCTGCCGGAAGAGGTCGCGGACGCGAGAGGCCCCCACGCCGACGAACATCTCGACGAAATCCGAACCGGAGATGGAGAAGAACGGCACATCGGCCTCGCCGGCGATCGCCTTTGCGAGTAACGTCTTCCCCGTGCCCGGAGGTCCCACGAGCAGCACGCCGGAAGGGATCCGGCCGCCCAGCCGCGAGAACCGACCCGGATTCTTGAGAAACTCGATGATCTCCACCACCTCTTCCTTGGCCTCCACGATGCCGGCCACATCCTCGAACGTCTCCGTGGTCTTTTCCTTGTTGACCAGCGTGGCGCGCGACTTGCCGAAGGAGAAGACGCCGCCGCCGCCGCCTGAGGCCCTCATCTGCCTCAGGATGAAGAACCAGAAGATTCCGATGATCAGGATCCACGGAATCAGCGTGGCCATGAGGGAGGTGAGGAACGAGTTGGTCTGGTTGTATTCGAGGCTGCCTTCATTGCGCACAGAGTACTTCTGGGCCTGGCTCGCCGCTTCGGGGAACTTCTCCCTGATCTTTGCCAGGACCTGAACCAGGCTGGAGAGGCCGCTCGAGTAATCGCCCCTTCCGGAAAAGTCATACTTCATGAAGCGGGACACCCCCCTGGGGTCGACCATATCCACGAAAAGCAGCGTACCCGTGCTGCCGGCGCTTTCTTCCCGCGGACGGCGGGAGGATTCCGCCTCGATGGCGGCGCTCTCCACCGTTCCGAAATCGTCGGCCACGACCTGGTAATAGGAGTTGATGTGAATGAAATCCTCATCCAGGTAGCCCAGGAGCTCGGAAGGAGTTCCTTCCTCGACGGTCCGACCGAGGAAGTTGCTCAGTTCAGGCGACCGGGCGTGAAGATCTCCCTCGTTGAGCTGCACCACGAAATGGCCCAGGTTGCCGTCAGCCGTCGAGGGACCGTAACCGCCGTCGTCCGTTGAACCGTATCCGCCGTCATCAAAAGACGAATCCGGCTTGATATAATCCCCCTCGATCTTGTCCGGTCCTGCAACCTCGAGCCTCGTGATCCGGCACGTATAGAGAAGCTTGTAGAAGGTCATGGCGCTGATTTCCTTGGTGTCGCCGAAGGAATCGCCGCCGATCATTTGAAGCAGGAGAGCAAAGACCACGATCACGAAGAGGAGCGTGAACAGCATGTTGAAGCGGCTCCGCTTCTTCTTCTTGTCCTTGAGCGGGTCTTTATCCCTGTTTTGCTGGTTATCCATCAGAGAATCAGAAACCTTTCTCCACTATGCTCAGGATCCTGTGGGACAGGCGCCTGAAAGAATCGCGCTCTGCAGTCTCCTGCGTCTCGCCCAGGGGGCTGAAGTACTCGGCCTCGTCGGTGAGCAGCGCCTGGTTGACCGTTTTTCCGTCCGATCTGCGGATCAACTGCACATGGACGGCCATGACGGTTGCCGTCTCGGTGGTATTGTTGTTGAGATCCTCGCTTACGACCAGCTTGCGAAATCCGACGATGCGGCCCTCGAGGATCATCTCTGCCGTGTCCTTGTCGGCAAGTATCAGGTCGTTCCGTTCCCGGATCCTGGCAATGACCTCGTGGGTCAAATTGACCTCCAGATCCCGGTAGAACGTGTCGTTCTGGAAGTAGGGAACATAGATCCTCTCCATCCCGTCCTGGACGAGCGAGTCGGTGCTCCATCCCGCACACCCCCCGGCAGCAAGGAGCGGGATCAACGGGAAAATCAAACGCACCCAAGATCTTGCCGTCATTTATTCGTCCAATCCGATCAGCGTCTCACGGGAGGCAGCCTCCCGGGTTCTCGCTGTTCAGGAGCCAGCGTATCCACCGAGTGAAAGGAGAGATCCCAGCCGTTCCAGGAGAGGATCTCCTCCGCCCTCGCCGCAGCCCCGGTATCCTTGTATAGGATCACCACGTTGGCCAGGTGGCGCCTGGCGCCCATCTCCTGATCCTGGTCCAGGTAGAAAAGAGCGATCTCCAGTTCTTTTTCGGCTATCCGCTCCCGCGCCTCAAGAATAACCTCTTCGCATTGTTGGACATAGGACCCCGTGGGATATCTCTCCCTGTACGTGGACAGAACGGTGATGCACTGCCTGAGAGACTTTCCGTCATACGACGCTCCGCGGTTCCTCTCGAAATGGCTGAGCCCCATCATGAAAAGAGCCTTGTGCTCCCACTCCGAACCGGGACTCTCCTCGATCAGCTCCATGAACATGGCGATCGCATCCTGATACTCGCGCTCGGAATAGAAGTAAAGGCCCAGCTCCATCCTGGCATCATCAGCCAGCTCCGAGGTGGAGAACTCCTTGAGCAGATGGTTCATGGCTTCCACACCACGTGCACGGGTGAAGGATCCGAGGAACCACGAATCGTCTTCGAACAACGCCCGACCGATCGCAAAATCGCGCTCCGCAATAATACCACTGTAGCGCGAGGCCGGGTACCTGACATTCAGTTCCTTGAAAAACACGAGCGATTCCGCAGGCTCGCCCAGCTTGAAGTTCGATTCCGCGGCGAGATAGAGGGCGTCCTCCGCCTCCGGGGCATCGGGATGCTCCTCTGCCACGTATTCGACCAGGTGAATGGTATGCTCGTACTCTTCCATGGCGTAGGCATCCTGGGCTGCCATGAGAATCTCGGCAGCCGTGCAATCGGAAATACTCTTGCCTTCGATCCTCGTGAATGAATACGAACAAGAGCTCACACCTGAGAGAACAAAGAGGAGCAGAAGGATGGACCAGCCGCCTAATTCCTTGATATCCAAACGGTAACCGCCACCAATCGTCCTGACTCTCATCATGCTGCACCTCCTGTGCACTGCCGGGCAAAAGCCAGGGAGTTTATTTTTTTCTCGAGAAAATAGGGCACGAATGCCTCGAAGAACGACCAGATTTCCTGTCTCGACTGCAGGGGGAGATGCGCCTCGTCGGAGCAACCCGGGTCCAGCGCCGGGATTCGCTTGAGAAGCGTTGCCGCCCGGCTCGAAAGGGTCAGGCCGTCGTTCATGTCCGACCGGCACACCCGGCAGACCACGCCGCCCTTCCTGGGATTCACATAGAGCTTCGCTTTGTCTCCGGGAACCCTGCCGCAGCAGGTGCATCGGGACAGTACGGGCTCGAAACCTATTATTTTAAGGAAGGCCCCCAGATAGGTAAACAGGATAATATCGGTGTCCGCCACATCGTTTTGAAGCGCATAAAGGGTATCCTTGAAAAGGGGATAGATCCCCTGAACATGATGGCCCGCCGGGATGCTGGCCCTCAATGTTTCAAGAATGAGCGATGATGCCGAAAAGCGCCGCAGATCCTGGCGCAGCCCGGGAAATACATCAAGGACTTCACGCTCTCTCAGGAGATCCAGGCCCCTCGAACCGCGTCGGGAGAGCACAACCTTGCTCAGGACGAGGAGATCCTCATTGCCCTGATATCGGTTCTTTCCACGGAAAGCCCCCTTGACCAGGACAGCGAGCCGCCCCATCCGCGGCGTCAGCAGATGGACCACCTGTGACGTCTCGCGGAAGGGAGTCCTGAAAATGCATATCGACTCGGTTCGATAGACAGCCACAACAGACCGCCAGAAAAAGAGATACTATTCAGTGCGGAATTCGGAGCACAAGGCTTCCATTTACACGCCGCCTTATTACCATATATCCTGATTTTGCTGGACCGGGAAAGACGAAAAAGCGAAACAGCTTCCTCTTCACGGTAGATAGCGGGCAGGATCGAGTTTGATTCATGCGAGAAAGCCCCATGACCAAAAATGAAAAGAGCCCGGAGAAACGCCATGTGATCCTGGAGGATCTCGACCGTTACGAGATCGATCAGGAGAGCAGGAGGAAGAAGCTCTCGCTTCTAGACCTTGTCAGGCCCGGCCGTCAATCGGGCGTCATGCACTGGCACAGGCTCTTCTCCTTTGCCCGTCCCTATGTGAGAAAGATCATCATCAGCCTCATCATCACCTGGGTCGCGGCCAGCCTGATGGGCGCCAAGCTCTGGTTCATCAACGAGGGGGTCCAGCCGATCATCGACCCCGAGCAGGTGGTCAAGGAGGAGAAGGAAGATCCCGACGTCATCTCCAGGGTCAAGGACCGCGTGTTCGGCCTCTTCAGCTCCGACGACGAGGAAGAGGAGGCTCCTCCCGAGGCGGAAGCCCCTTCGGAGTTCGATCCCAGCCTGGCCAGGGAAAAGCTGGCGTTGCTGATCGTGATCTTCACCCTCGTCATCATCATTGAGCAGACGCTGAACTACTTCCAGTCCATCCTGATCCGGTCGGCCGGGCACAGCATCACCATGGACATCCGCAACGCCCTCTTCGCCAAGGTGATGTCCTTCTCCCTCAGGTTCCACAACAAGAACCACTCGGGCAAGCTCGTATCGAGGATAACGGGCGATATCAACGTGTTCGGGACCTTCTTCACCAACACTGCCGTGGAGATGATCCGCGACACCACGCAGTTCGTCGTCTGCGTCATCGCCCTCGCCTGGCTCGGCGGCTGGCAGATCTTCGTCCTATCGGCCTGCGTCTGCGGCATCTTCCTCCCCGTTCAGGCGATCGCACGAAAAATCCGGCGGCGCGACAAACAGATCCTGCGCTCCAGATCGCTCATCTACTCCCAGCTCACCGAGGCGCTCTCGGGCCAGAAGATAGTGAAGGCCTTCAATACCGAGGAGTACGAATACGACAGGTTCAGGGATATCGGAAAGACCACCTACCGCAACACGATGAAGAGCGCCAGGCTTCGATCGCGGACAGCCCCGATCGTCGAGGTTCTCGGATTTCTCGCCGTCGCCGTTCTCATGTGGTACGGCGGGACCAAGGTGATCGCCGGCGCCCAGCTCAAGGACGACATCACGGAGAGCGCCATCGAGGTGGCCGTCCGCCTTGAGCAGGTCGTTGCCAAGGCCGAGGAGGCGGGCGGGAGCCTGCTGAACGATCCGGCCCTGCTGCAGCTGCTCGGGCCGGGCGGGGCCGATCAAGGCGCCGTGGCGGAACAGGTCCGCCGTCTCTTGAAGGAAAGCCTGCCACCTGGGCCGTCCGACTGGCTCGTCCGGCTGGAAGCAGAATTCGAGGATGGCAGGAAATCGGATTTCTCGATCAGCCTCGAAGACGGCCGGATCATTCCCGGCTGGAACGGCGGGATCAGGAGCGGTTTCGAGAACCGCGACGGCAGGCTGCTCGTCACCGGAGCTGGCAGCCGCCCGGGCAATCCCGCTTTGAAAGCCCTTGTCAGCGGCACGGTGACCGGGGAATACATCGATCTTCTTTCCGACAGCCTCGCTTCAGGCGGACTTGGAATCTTCTCGACAGAATCGGGCGCCTCGCTACTTCAGGCCGCGGCGTGGAAAGAGAGGAAGCCCGACGAAAATGAGATCAAGGCCGCCCGGGAGTGGATCAACGACCGCGAGAGCACCTATGTCATCGAGAAGGACCAGAACCTCCTGGCTGCCTGCCACTATCTCCCCCGGACGGACGGATCGCTGATGATCGTCCTTCTGAAGAGGGGCGACTACTGGACCTTCGGCGGATTCGCCACGATCGCGATGGCTCTCGTCTACCTGATCGCCACCATGCGCCGCCTTGCCCGCTGCAACAACAACGTCCAGGCCGCGCTGGCCTCTGCGGACCGCGTTGCCTCGCTTCTCTACAGCGATCCGGAAATCGTCGATGCGCCGGACAGCAGAGATATCCAATCCCTCGAGAAGGAGATCCGGTTCGAAAACGTATCCTATCGATATGATCCCACGATCCCCGTGCTCACCGACGTGACGTTCACGGCGTCGAAGGGGCAGATCATTGCCATCGTGGGGCCTTCCGGGGCGGGTAAGACCACGCTGATCGACCTGATCCCGAGGTTCTTCGACATCGACGCCGGATCCATCACGATCGACGGCATCGACATCAGGAAGCTCAAGGTCGGCTCCCTGCGGAGACAGATCGGAATCGTGTCGCAGGAGACATTCCTCTTCTCGGGCACCGTGGGGATGAACATCGCCTACGGCAGCCCCAACGCCTCGGAAGAAGAGATCATCGCGGCCGCCACTGCGGCCAACGCACACGAGTTCATCATGGAGATGGAGAGCGGCTACGACACGCACATCGGCGAGCGCGGCGTGGCCCTCTCGGGCGGGCAGCGCCAGCGCATCGCCATCGCCCGTGCGATCCTCCGCAATCCCCCGATCCTGATTCTCGACGAGGCCACGTCGGCTCTCGATTCCAAATCGGAGACCAAGGTGCAGGAAGCCCTGTCTCGCCTCATGCAGGGGAGAACGACCTTTGTCATCGCCCACAGGCTTTCAACGATCCGCAACGCGGACATGATCCTGGTCTTCACCAACACGAGGCTTGTCGAGACAGGCACGCACGAGGAGCTGATCAGCAGTAACGGCGTCTACACGCACCTCCACGAGCTGCAGACCCAGTGGCCCAGGAACGGCTGACGTCAAGAGGAAGGTGACAGCCTGACGCAATCCGAATGGATTTCAGGAGCGGATCTCCGGAATCTTGAACGACGGATCGCCGTAGAGAACGTATCCAGCCCATTCCATGGTCTGCTCGCCCTCTCCCGAGGCCAGTTGAAGCCTCGTCTCCTTCAGGGCAGCGCCCACCGAAAGACCTGAGTAGAGCTTCCTGAAAAAGGTCGTTCCCGCCGCGGCCGCGGCCGAATCGGTCAGATCCCAGAGAGTCCCGATGAAGTGGCGCACGCCGCACAGGAGGAAGCTTCGAGCCATCCCGTAGGCCCGATGCTGGCCCGCTTCGATCGTGAGGGGGGCGGCTTCCACCGAGGTTCGGCATCCGTTCAGGAAGACGAGGGGCGGAAAGTTGAATCGCCCGCTGGACTTGGCGATCTGACCGGCCGAACACCCTCCGCCGTTGAGACGAATACGGGCATCGTCGCCTTCCCCGTCAAGGTGCCCCGCGTAGTGAAGCACGCTCGCACCTCGCAGACCGTCGAAAAAGCCGGTTTCGCCCACGTGGCCGGAAAGAAGGACCGGCACTACCGACTTGCCGATCTCGAGAAGCGTGTCGAGCGTCGCCTTCCCCTCCCGCGAGGCGGCGGGCAATGATCCTTCCGGATCGGCGATTATCAGGTGGCGTACGGGGATGCTCAGGGAGCGCTTACGCACACCCGTCGATTCCGCCGGCACACTGATCGATCGGCCCATGTTGAAGACGCGGCAAAGAAAGCCGCTGCCGTCATGAAGCAGTTCCCAGGGGATCCAGGAAATGTTGCCGTCAATGGCAAGGAGCAGGTCATGCCCCCTGTACTCGCCGAGCTTGTGACGGCAGAATGCTGGAACCAGCTCCTGGTACAGGTCCTGGCCGATCTCGCGAACCCTGTCGCGCGTCCCGTTGCTCCGCGCCCCTCCCCCGGCCGAGGCGGCGGCGCTGCGAAGACAGCCCAGCATCTCGCCGATCTTCGAACGCAGATAACCGATGTTGACCTCGAACTCCTCGAAAGCCTTGACCGTCGATTCATCGAGACCGCCGAAGGTCATGGCGCGCAACTTCCCGTCCCCGCTGCAGATATATTGAAGTGTTATCTTGGTGGTTGGCAAAGCAGAGAAACTCCCCTCGATGCAGGGCCGGAAAACAAGTCAAAAAGGAATTGCCGACGAGTATGGTTTCAGGGAACGGCGTTTGTCAAGACTTTACGCCCGGCCTCGATCCCCACATTGCATGAAATCGTCGAGCGCCGGCACGAGCTCACCTGGTCCGAACAGACCTATCTGCCGTAGGAATCAGATACTTGCAGCGGGATTCCGGCGAGTGGGACAGCGGGTTCTAGAAGAGCTCTGAAGGAGAGTCGACGACCTCGGCATCCAGTTCGATTCGCTCGCCCACCTTACGATAGAGATTGAGGTCGATGGGAATCAGATCCCCGCTGCCCGTGAGCACGTAGCAGCGGTTGATCAGCGGCGAACTCGCCAGGAAGAGGCGTGTATCCGAATCAACGGGCACCTTGACCACCTCGCGCCGCCATTCGAGGTTTTCCTTGTCGAAGAAGCCGACCAGGCCGTACCGTGCCCCCTCCCCACCGCGAACGTAGAGAACGGCGCCAACATCACGAGATCCGTTGATATCCACGTCCCTGACGCCCTGGAGGAGGTTGTTGGCGATCGTCTTGGCCACCGTGGCGCTGTAAAGGTCGAAGAGCCTCAGGAAGTGAGCACTGCCGGTCTCAGACGAGTGCAGGATCACGGCCATCGGTCTGCCGTCCTTCTTGAAGAGGTTGAAGATCTTGGGCTCCCAGCCGAGTGGAATGTACTCTTTCGTGCGCGTCTGGGTATTGAAGATGCAAAGGTATCCGAAGCCATCGGGTTTGATCAGAAGAGCGGTCAGGCAAGTGCCCAGGACCTGGATGTCCATGACCGTGCAGGGCGAGCAGTAGCGATTGCCTAGCTTGACAGGTATGACGGCGCCGGAATTGAGATTGTAGATGGTGAGGTAGGGACCATTCGTCCTGATGAAAAGGAGCCTCGAATTCTCGCAGACGGCCAGCCTACGCTCCGTGCCGGCCGACCGGACGAAATCGACGGCAACGGGACGCCGCTCGATCTCGAGCCCGCTCTCGAAAGAGTCGATCCCAGCCACGTTGCAGATCCAGAGAGCGCCCTTTTCCTGGAGGCCGTCGTCGTCGGGCCCGCGTTCCGAGCAGAGGGCGATCAGCTTGCTGCCGTTGGGCGTCAAGGCGATATCCAGCAGCCCCACGCCGGTCCTGAAGCGGTAGAGCCACCTCGATTCCAGAGCGTCGAAGACGCCGATCTCGTCGGAATCGAGAAGCACGAACCCCCGGCTGCCGTCCCGGTTGAACAGGATCTTCCCGGGAAAGCCGGGAACATCCACCCCTCCTGCCAGGTAGCCTGACAGGGCATCGTACCGGGCCAGAAAACCCTTCTCATCCACGGACCGGCAAGGAATAAAGAAGCTCGTGCCGGTTCCGTCCTCCGCAGCCGGCGGCACGGAGTCGAAGACGCCGTCCTGAGCCGGGGCGGAAAGGGCAAGCATCAGACCTGCCAGGATAGTAAAAAGTGTTCGTGTCAGCGGTTGCATCATTTCATTATTATCGGATATTCGGGCCAATCACTTCTTATACATTACGTCCAAAAGACTTAACGTGATTGACGGGAAAAAATTTCAACAAATCGAAAAAGAGCCGACATTTGATTATACAGCGCCAAATCGTTGGCTGTCACAACTTTTAGACAATAATCTCCCTCTCCGGTTACCTCTTTTTTTAGTTTATTCATCACGCAGCCTCGGTTTGCCCCTCATTTTCTTGATCGAGGACACTCTTTTCTTCTCCTTGAGCCGCTTCTCACGGGACCCCCGGGTCGGTTTCGTGGCGAGGCGCCGCTTCTCACGCTTCAGGCCGTCGCGGATCAGGAGAGCCAGCTTGAGGCGGCATGCCTCCCGGTTCGACTCCCGGCTCCTGAACCTCTGGGACACGACCTGGATGAAGCCGCCACCCGTGAGCCTCGACTCCAGCCTGTCAAGAAGACGGCGCCGGTCGTCGTCGGAAAGGCCTTTGACTAAATCACTTACCTCCGGACACCACTGAAGGCGCACCTTGGTGGCCACCTTGTTCACGTTCTGCCCGCCCGGACCGGACGAGCGAATGTAGGTGAAAACCAGCTCCGATTCGGGCAGCAGGAGTGGCTGGCGGTTCGGAGAGCTCCCCCTGGCGCGAATCAGGATCCCCTTGCCTTCATTGCTCATCAGCCATCCATCCAAAATATTTTTCTATCCGGCTTATTCATCGGACAGCCGGGCGGAAGATCAGTAGAAAACAGCGGCATCCCGCAAAATCCAGCACTCGGTCGCGGTCCTGCGGCTCTCGCCGCTCTTCCCCGTGCCCTTGACCTGGTCACTGTCCAGCCTGATGCGAACCCACTTCCCCCACTCCTCGAGCACCACGAATCCGGTCCCCTCACCAAGCGGCTCCTTGAACGCCTTGCTCGATGAGATGGAGTTGCCCTTCCAGGCAAAGACATCATCGGTCACGATCACCCCGTGCCGCGTGAAATCGTAGCAGTACCAGTCAAGAGCCGTGGACGCGCAGAGGATCAGCGTCAGAAAGAGAAAAAGGAGGGCGCTCCTCCTGAGAGCGGCCGCACGCTTGTACCGGAAAAGCAGGAGCCCGAGGAGAAGCGTGATGACGCCAGCCAGGACGGCGGCCTGGTACTTTTCGGGATAGCTCAGCCAGGCCTGCCAGAAGAAGAAGTGATCGATCAGGGAACGCGAATCCTCGGAGAGCCGGCCGCCCAGCGCCGTCTCCAGGTTGGACTTGAGCCTGGCATCGCGGATCCTGAAGCGCCTGGCATTCTGGTAGGCGGCGATCGCCCGTCCGGGCATGTGGGCTTCCATGAACGCGTTGCCCTGGCAGAATAACAGGTCTCCGTTGACGAATCCCCTGTCGAGCACGTCCTGGCACAACCTGGCAAGGGCTTCGAAATCCTCCTGGGAATCGGCCGTGGCAAAGCCCGCATCCAGCTCGCGCAGCTTGGCATCGATCTCTGCATCCGGCGCCCGGCCGCAGGAGAATCCGGTCAGGCAGAGGCCGAGGAGAAGTACTGCTGCTCCGGGCAGGATCAGGGTGGCGCGCTTCATCACTTCAGCCTCCCCAGGGACCTGAGCTCCCTGACGGCTGAGGCCAGGGCGCTCTCCGACTCGGCCAGCAGGCTATCGACCTCCGAAGCCGATGCGCCGTATTTTGCCGCGTCGCAATCTTCCACGATGGCGGCAAGCTTCCCGGCCGTCTCGCCTGAAAGGCCGAGCGGTTCGAGCCTCTGCTGCACATCCCCGTGAGTCACCCCCTCCGCCGAGCTGGCGGTGACATCGGCCACGAAGCCGGTCAGCGCCCCGCTCAAAAGCGCCCGGCTCTCGCTCGGCCTCCCTTGCTTGAAGGCGACTTTCGCCTGCCGCAGAACGGTCCTGGCATGCCCCGGCGCGCCGCGCCTTCTTTGCAGGTCGGGATCGCCGAACCGCCTCCGTGCCATGCGCACCCCCAGCAGCGAGGCCCCGTAGAAGAACACCATCCCCGCCAGAACGGCGACCCAGATCTCCGGGTGAACGGTCTCGTCCCTCTGGCTCGACAGGACAACCACGTTGGGAAAGATGCCTTCCTTCAGGAATTCGAGCTTCCGCTTGCCGCCGTTCTCCAGCGATGCGGGGAAGGTCTCGTCCTCGTCGGCCGAAATCGCCGGCTCGATCTCGATGGGGATCGATTCGGTCTGCAGCGTGACGTATCGGTTCTCCGCCACGTCGAAGAACGCCACCTCCAGGGGAGGAAAGACCTCGATCTCCGGTGTGGAGGGCCTGATGCTGTAGGTGAAGATCCGCTTCCGCCCATCGGTCTCCTCCGTGGCGTCGTAGACGGTGAACGCCTCCTTCACCAGTGGAAGCTCGGCTATCTCGGGCGCCGAGGCCATGTCGAGCGTCCCCTCGCCGGTGAGCGTCACGGTCAAGGTCAGCGGATCGCCCACCCTGGCCTGCCGAGGTTTGAGGTCTGCATCGAGCTCGAACCAGCCGACGGCTCCCGTGAACGAATCGGGACGCCCCTCGAGAGGCGCATCGCGGACGCGGACGGCAACGGCGGGCGAGATGGCATAGACATCTTCGAGCTGCAGCTCCCTGCGGGCATTGATTCCGCTGACGAAGCCCCCCTTCAGGGTGACCGGGCCGAAGGAGTACTCGCCGATCTGCTTCGGCACGAACCGCCGCTTCAACGTGTACCGGACATATTCGGCGTCCTTGCCCGAGGCGTCGGGACGGGTGATGCGGCGGCTCTCGAGGTCGTACCTCTGATACCTGGCGCTGTCGAACAGGCTGATCGACCGTGCCTTGTGCCCGTTGATCCCGAATCCGCGGCCGGAGCGCGTGAAGGGCGACAGCCAGTTGAGCTCCGGCATCGGATCGGCCGAGAGGCCTTGCGGCACGTTTCCCCAGGGGACCGAGAGATGGGGCACGTGGTTGCGGAGGCTGACCGGGCTCTCTTCCCGGTACTGTGCGGGCAGGGACTTGACGTCAACCGCCAGCGTCACGGTGAATGGCTGAAGAAGATAGAAATCCACCCTGTCCACTTCGATCGAAAGAAAAGCCAGATCCTGCTCTCCGGGCGGTACGACCTCAAGGGTAAGGGTGCGTCCCTTCAACGTCTTGCCGGCCACTTCCACCACAGGTGCCGGGATGGTCAGAGTTCCTGATCGCTTCGGCGTGAGGGCGTAGTTCAACGTGATCCCGAACCGGACGATCTCCCGGATGCGGCCGTTGAAGTTGCTGTGCATCGAGTAGTTGAACGTCTCAGGCTCGCCCAGCTGCTCCAGCTCGAAATCCTCGAAGGCGCTGAAGTCGGGCTGGACCGGTCCCTTGATCCTGTTCAGCGTGATCCGGTAGAGGAGCCTCTCCCCCTCGTAGATCCGGGAACGGTCCGTCTCCACGACGATCTCGGGCTCCTCCTGGGCCGATGCGCAGAATGCGGCCAGAAGAACCATACCGATCAGAACCGTTCCGATGCGTCTCATCGATCTACCAATCCTTCTCCACTCCGCCTCGCACGGCGCGGGCCTTCCGGGCCTTCTCCTTCTCCTCCTGGTACTGGCGCTCCCGTTCCCTCGCCTGGCGCAGGATCGCCTCCGCCTCCTCGGGGGTCAGCTCCCTGGACGACGGCGGCTCGGCTTCCTCCTTCTCCTTTTCTTCCTCCTCCTTGTCCTCTTGCTGCTCCGGCTGCTTTTCCTGCTCCTCCTTGTTCTCGTCCTGTTCCTTCTCCTCCTCGTCCTTCTGCCGGTCCTCCCCATCGTTCCCCTTCTTCTGCTGCTTCTGTTCCGGCAGGAGCTTCGCGATCTCCTCGAGAAGGGCCAGGACATCCTCCTCCTTGGGCAGGGCCTGCTCGAACTCCTTCTGCTCGAGAAGCGCGGCCGCCTCGCCGGAGAGCTTCACGATCTCGGGCGACAGCTCCTTCGCCTTGGCGCAGGCTTCCCTGATCTTGGCGATCTGCTCCTTCGCCTCGTCGGGCATAGGAGCGGGCTGCGCCCCGGGCTGGGTGCCGGGTTGCGCGGCGGCCTGGCTCTCCATGGCATCGAACTGCTGCAGCATGGCGTCGGCCTTGAGGGGGAAGAGCTCGCCCCATCGGGTCACCCGGTCCTGGAACCGCCGCATGTCCCGCGCGTCGGCATCCGGTTCTTCTAGCCCGGCATCCTCGGCCAGCGGTGTCGTCTCGTCCACCAGGGCCTTCTCCGCGCCAACGGCTCTCCCGACCAGGTTCTGGAAAGGGGCAACGACGTCGAAAATCCTGTCGAGATGATCGAAGCCCTGCCACTGGGGCTCGCGGGCCTCGTCGGGCGCCTGGGCCGCCAGGCTTCCGACCGCCTGATCCATGGCCTGGCCGGCCTCCTTCGCCCAATTCTGAAGCAAGGCCACCGCCTTATCAATCTCGTGGCTCTCGTCCTCCGGTGGCGGCGCCTGCCCGGGAGGAGTCTGGGCCTGCGGATTCAAGGTCTCCTCGATCTTCTCGTCGAGGGCCTCCGTCTCCTCGATCAGATCCCTCTGGTCCTTCTCGATCCCCTGCACCGACTCGAGGCGCTCGGGCGATTCGTCCAACCGGGCCGCCTCGGTTGTCGCCTCGCGAATATCGAGCTGCTTCTTCTGGATCTTGTCGATCACCTCGAGCAGGTCGGGCTCCTTCTCCTCCTCCTGGTTCAGCTTCTCCAGCTCCTCCTTGATCTGCTGCAGCCTGTCCAGAGCCTCCTGCTGGGGTTCGTGCGAATCCTCGACCGAGCCGAGGCAGAGAATCTCGCTGGACCGCGTCATGGCGTCACCGGCCTCATCGGCCAGGCCGTTCAGCTTGACCAGGGGATTCTCTCCCTGGGGCGACCCGGGAAGCCCTTGCGAAGTCAGGAACTCGACCATCTTCTTCTTGAGGAAGACGATCTCTTCAGCCAGCCTCTTCTGGCTGCGGCCCAGGACCCAGGCGGCCTGGCGGCGCCGGGGCGACTCCGGCGCCTCGCCCAGGTCCGTCGTCGTGTCCCGGATCTCCTTCTGCCCCTTGATGATCATCTCGAGGAACTGGAAGAGATCGAGCTCGTCGCGCAGCTTCTGCCTGTCCAGCTCCTCCCAGAGAGCGGTCATCTGCTTGATCCAGATCCGGATCGCCTCCACGTTGCGGCGGGCGCCGTCGTGATCGGGATTCACGTCGAGGCATTCGCGGAAGCAGCCGATGGCGGACGTCAGCACATCGAGCCCCTTCTCCCGCGTTTCCTGATCAGCCGCCTCGGGAGACTCGCCGAAAAGCTCGGTCGCCCTCGCCACGTTGACCGTTCCGAGATTGAACCGAGCCGCGGTGGCGATACCGGTCTCCCTGGCCTGGGCGGCCTTCGAGTAGTGATGGATCGCCTGGTCCCACTCCCGGCGGGCCTGGAAGGCGCACCCCTGGTTGAAGGCGATCGCCGGTGCATCGGAGATCAGCGAGCCGGCCTCGGCAAAGACCTTCTCCGCCCTGACGTACTCGCCGTTCTCGAACAGCCGGATCCCCTCCTTCACCTTGTCCCGCCCCTCGTCGGAAAAACCGGAAGCGGCGGTACAGGTCAGGACAAGCAGGACGGCAAGAGCTCTTTGCCACAAGGTCCGCATCAGGCTCCTCCCTCGTTCGCCGGAGAAACGGCTCGATCGAGACCCCCTCTCGTCTCCCTGCCGTTGCAGGGAGCGATGAACAGCCCGGCGAGGAAAAAAGCGAGCCCCAGAACGATGAAGATCTGGAACCGCTGCTTCAGGCGCTGCCTCCTGTCCTCGCGGATCTCGGCCCGCTTCAGCTTCTCCTGGTGGTCCATGAAGAACCGGCCCAGATTGTAGTCCTTGCCCGGCCTGGCATGGAGGAACGGAACAGGCAGGTCGGGGGGAGAAGTGGCCTGGGCCATATCGCGGAGCAGCGAGATATCGGCGACCGACCAGATCTCCTGGCCCTCGTGCTTCAGATAGGTCAGGTTGCCCGTCTCGTCGCGCAGGGGAATCCTGGTTCCCTCTCCCGTCGAACCGATCGCCATCGTGAAGATCCTCACCCCCCGCTCCTGCGCCTTCCCGGCCGCTTCGAGAGGATAGGAAGCGTGATCCTCCCCGTCGGTGATCAGGACGATGACCTGGTCCCTGTCGCGCCTCTCCTCCAGGCCGGCCAGGGCGAGCCGGACGGCGTCGCCGATCAGCGTCCCCCCCAGCGGAGCGGAGTGCGGCCCGATCCTGTCGAGCATGTCGAGGAAGAAGCCGCGGTCCGTGGTGAGGGGGACCTTGACCACCGGCTTGCCGGCAAAGACGATGAGGCCGGTCCGGTCGCCGGGCAGCCTTCCGAGGAGGTCCTCGATGTCGAGGCAGGCCCGTTTGAGGCGGCTCGGCTTCATGTCGTCGGCCTCCATGGAGCGGGAGACGTCGAGGAGAACGAAGAGGTCGAGCCCGCGCTGCGTGACCTTCTCGTAATACTCGCCGAAGCGCGGCCGGGCGCCCGCCGTCACGAGAAAGCCGATCCCCACGAGGAGAAGCGCCCCCCTGATCCAGGCCCGCGTGGGACTGAGGAAGGGAACGAGCCGCCGCGCCATGGCCTCGTCGGCGAACCGTCGCGCCGTCTCCCTGCGCCGGCGCTGGGCGCGCACCAGCAGGAACGCTGCCAGGGGCAGGATCCAGAGGGCATAGAGGACGTTCGGGTATTCCCAGTTCATCCGTTTATCCGTTCAACCTCGCTCCCGAATTCTTCAACGGTCCGCCGGCGCCTCAGGGCAGCGAGCGGAACCGTGTACACGCAAGTATCAGATGGAGCACCAGGAGTCCGATCCCGGGAAAGAGAAAGAAGCCGTAGAGTTCCCTGTGCTCCGTGTAGAGAACTCCCTCGGTCTCCGTTTTCTCCAGGGTGTCGATTTCGGCGTAGACCTGCTCCAGGGACGATCTGTCCCGGGCGTTGAAGTACCGGCCGTCCGTCTTCCCGGCGATCGATGTGAGAAGGTCCTCGTCCAGGTAGACCCTTTCCCTTCCGTAGCGGACCTGACCGAACCTGTCCGTGTAGGCCACGGGAACGATACCCGTCGAACCGATGCCCACGGTGTAGATCTTCACGTCGAAAGCAGCGGCAGCTTCCGCAGCGGAGAGCGGCACCACCGCCCCCGCCGTGTTCATGCCGTCCGACAGGAGGATCATGACCTTGCTCTTCGCCTTCACATCCTTCAATCGGTCGACTCCCAGGGCCAGGGCGTCGCCGATCGCCGTCTGGAACTCTTCCCCGTTGATCACCTCGCCCCGCTCGTTCCAGATCTCCTTGGGGATCGAGACCGACTCGAGGATCTCGAGAAGAGCGCCGTGGTCCAGGGTGAGGGGGCACTTGCTGTCCGGATACCCGCCGAAGGCGATCAGGCCGATCAGGTCGTCGGGCCGCCCCGGGAGATCGCCCTTGCCGGACACGAAATCGCGGAAAACGCGCTTCACGACGGAAAGCCGAGTTTCGGGCTCGTCGCCCTCGGTGAAATCGAGAGCCCGCATCGATCCGGAGCAGTCGCAGACCATCTGGATCGCGATCCCCTCGGCGTGGATCCTGTACTCATCCAGTCCCCTCTGCGGACGGGCCAGGGCGATCGCCACGAGAAGGAGCCCGGCAAGCAGAACCCACGGCATGACCCGCCGGAAGCGGAGCGCCAGGGTCCTGGGCAGTGTCTTCAGGATGTGGACGCTCGAGAAGAGGACGGCCGAGCGTCTCTGACGCCGCAGGTCGTGCCAGACGACGAGCACGACGGGGATCGCCAGGAGAAGCCAGACAGGATCCTGGAGGCGGAAGGCGTTCATGCCGGCACCTCCTCCTCTCCTGCCCGGGAAAGGCCGGCGAAGGCCGCCTCGACAAGCGCCGGGACGCCCACGCCGTTTGCCTCGCCATCGAGGCCGATGAAGGCTCCCGCCTTCCGGAACGAGTCCTCGATCTCGTTGCGTCCGGGCCGCATGGCCGCGAACTTGACCAGATCGGCCGCTTCGAGAAAGGCCTGAAGCCTCCCCTGCTCGTCCGCGTCGAAGGGGTCCTCCAGCCCGATCTCTCGCAGGAACTCCTCGGTGGTCAGCTCGGGGGCACGGATCCCAGTCGTCTGCTCGATGAACCGGCGGACGATCCCGGTCAGCTCCCGGTAGAAATCCTGGAACGCCGACCTTTCGAGGAAACCTGCCCCGGCCAGCTCTTCCAGCTCCTGCCTGGCTCTTTCCTGCGGCGTGAGCGGCCGGGGGGCTTCGCCGATCAGCTGTCTCTTCCGCCTGTAGAGGAAGAGGACCGCAGCGGCCAGGGGCAGGGCGACAAGCCCGAGGAGGAGCCACGATCGATCGAAGGGCTCGGCAGGAATCGGGCGCGGCGCCTCGGGCTCCCCCAGTCCCTCGAGGGTCGGCAGCGACTCCTCGATCACCGACTGCACGGCGATCGAGATCCCCTCCGTCTCGACAACGAGCTCCTTGCCGTCGCCGTCCGCACGCGAATCGACGAAGGGCACCAGCATGGGATAGATCAGGTGCTCGCCTGTGCGCACCGGCTCCAGATCGTAGATCCGCCTGAGAGTCCTCCTCTTTCCCTTCTTCTCGACGAGAGGCTCGCGGAATCCCCGGATGATGAAATCGCCGAGCCCGTCGCCGAAGACCGGCAGGGCCACCTCCACGCCTTCCTCGGCCTCGATGGAAAAGGTGAACTCGATATCGTCCGACAGCCGCGGTTCCCTGGGGGCCAGCTCCAGCGTCACCTTCACCGGTCCCCGCTCGCTCTCCTTGCGGACCGCATCGGCAGCCGCTTGCGCCTTCGCCCCTTGCCCTGCCTCCTCCTCGCTGCAGGAAATGCAGAAAACGAGCCCGATGGCGGCGAGGAAAAGAGAAAGACGGCGGTCGATGCGGATCAAGACGGCTCCTCCATCAACGAAACCTCCTGGCGCGCATGCGGAAGAAACGGCGAAGGCTCTTCATGTACTCGCCGCCCGTATCGATGCACAGCTCGTCCATGCCGTACTTCTTGAAGGTCTCCGACAGCTTCTCGCCGGCCTCACCGGCACGGGAGGCGAAGAGAGCCCGCACCTCGGGATGCCGCGTGTCCACCTCCACCACCTCGCCCGTCTCGGCGTCGCGCAGCCGGATGAAGCCCACGTCCGGCACCGCCTTCTCCCTCGGATCGGAGACGACGATGGGAATCAGGTCGTGGCGGCGGTTCGACACGGCGAGAGTCCGTGCCGGCAGGGCGTCGATGAAATCGCTGATGAGAAAGACCACGGCCCTCTTCTTCTGCACGCGGTTCAGGAACTCGAGCGCCTTGCCGAGATCGGTCTTGCGCGGCACGGGCCTGGCCGACAGGAGCTCGCGGATCAGGCGGAGGACCGAGGCCTTCCCCTTGCCGGGCGGGAAGTAGCGGATCACGTCGTCGCAGAAGGTGATCAATCCCACCTTGTCGTTGTTCTTGAGAGCCGAGAACATCAGCATGGCGGCCACCTCGATCACCAGCTCGAGCTTCGACCGCTCGAGGGAGCCGAAGGCGCCCGACGCCGAGACGTCGACGAGAAAGATCACGGTGAGCTCGCGCTCCTCGCAGTAGCTCTTGATGAAGGCGTTCCCCGTCCGGGCCGTCACGTTCCAGTCGATGTTGCGCACGTCGTCGCCGGGCTGGTACTCGCGCACCTCCTCGAACTCCATGCCGCGGCCGCGGAACACGGACTGGTACTGGCCGGCGAACATGTCGTTCACCATCCGGTTGGCCACGATCTGGATCCGCTGGACCTTCTTGATGATCTCGGCAACGCTCTGTTCCGGCACGGCACCTTCTCCCAACCTATGGAACCGGAACCTCGGTGAGGAGACGCTCGATCACGTTCTCCGTCGTTATCTCCTCCGCCTCGGCCTCGTAGGTGAGGATGATCCGGTGGCGGAGGACGTCGTAGGCGATGTCCTTCACGTCCTGGGGCGTCACGTAGCCGCGCCCGTTCAGGAAGGCGATGGCCCGCGCGCCCTGGCAGAGGTAGATCGAGGCGCGGGGCGAGGCACCGAAGTCGATGAGGGGCGCAAGGTCCTTCATCTTGTAGGCCGCCGGATCGCGCGTGGCCAGGACGAGGCTCAGGATGTAGTCTTTCACCTGGTCGTCGATGTAGACCATGCCGAGCACCTCGCGCATGGCGAAGATCTCCTCGGCCGTGACAACGGGATTGACCTCGCCGGACCGGCCGTCGAGAGCCTGGTCCATCACCTTGCGCTCCTCCTCGGGCTTCGGGTAGCCGATCTTCACCTTGAGCATGAACCGGTCGACCTGGGCCTCGGGGAGCGGATAGGTCCCCTCCTGCTCGATCGGGTTCTGCGTGGCCAGCACGAGGAAGAGCCTGTCGAGGGGGAAGGTCTCGTCTCCGATCGTCACCTGGCGCTCCTGCATCGCCTCGAGCAGGGCCGACTGGACCTTCGAGGGGGCGCGGTTGATCTCGTCCGCCAGGATGAAGTTGGAGAAGATCGGCCCCTTGCGAGTCGTAAACTTCCCTTCATTGGGCAGATAGATCAGGGTCCCCACCAGGTCCGCCGGCAGGAGGTCCGGCGTGAACTGGATGCGCTGAAAGGCGGTGGACACGGCCCGGGCCAGGGTGTTGACCGCCGTGGTCTTGGCCAGCCCCGGCACGCCCTCCAGAAGGATGTGACCATCGCTCAGAAGCGCGACCAGAAGCCGCGTGACCATCTCGTCCTGACCAACGATGACCCGCCCCACCTCGGAGCGGAGCCGGTGCACCATGTCGGCCTTTGCCGCCACGTGCTCCCTGATCTGCTGAACATCGACCTGCATCTTCGATTCTCCTCGTCTTCAAAAGAGGCTCTCAACTCCGTCTAGGTAGGTAGATACGTCGCTTCTCGAGCGATGTTGGCCTCGACATCCGGAGGAATATATAAACGGTCCCGCGGAGTGTCAAGGCGGGCGAGAGGGTAAGTTACCTGCCAGTCGTCGTGTGAATCGTTTTTTTCAGAGAAATCCGACTTTCCGATTTCGCTTTCCCCTTCTCCTCCGCTCCTCGGGATAGAGGGCAAAAAATACCAGCCGGCAGGTATCTCAGCCATCGCGTTGAAAGGAAGATTTCAGTGATCAAGGACAAAACAAGACTCTGGAGGAAACATCAGATGAAAGGCAAAAGCAAGATAACAGTGATCCTTTTGGCGGCCTGCTTCGCATTCGGCCGCCTGCTGCCGCAGATCGAAGCGCAGATCTCGGTCTTCAGAATGGCAGACAACCCTGATCCGCGACGCACTATGGGAGTCGCGGTGCTGGACGGCAACACGATCCACGGCAACTCGTCGACGGGCGTCGGCGGCGGCGTCTGCTGCGACTGGGTCTCCACCGTGATCGTGACCGGCACGATTCTCTGGGGCGACCAGGCGCCCACGGGAAAAGAGGTCTACGTGGGGCAGAGCGCGTTCTATCCCTCGATGTTCGACATCGCCTTCTCCGACCTCGAGGGAGGCCAGACCTCGGTGCACGTGGAAGCGGGCTGCTTTCTCAACTGGGGAACGGGCATGATCGATTCGGATCCGTTCCTCATCGATCCCGCCGGGGGCGACTATCATCTGCCTCACGACTCGCCCTGCAGGGATGCGGGCTCGAGCTCACCCTCGCTCACCCATGACTTCGAGGGCGACCCACGCATCGCCGGCGCGGCGTCGGATATCGGAGCGGACGAGTTCCACCCCCACCTCTATCATGTCGGTTCCGTCGTGCCGGGCGGCGACATCCGTATCCGCGTCATCGGATCGCCGGCCACGACGCCCGTCACCCTGGCGCTCGGTTCGGGTCTGCTCGGCGTTCCGCAATCCACGATCTACGGCCTGCTCTACATCCAGTCGCCCTATCAGCGGTTCCCCCTCGGCACGATGCCGGCCAACGGCGTCCTCTCCATTCCGGCAACGGTGCCCGGATCGTGGATCCCCGGCCAGTCGTACCATTTCCAGGCTCTTCTCGGCCCCATGGGCAGCTCGAGCTCCATTCTGACGAACCTCATGACCCTCGAGCCTTGACAGGACGTCGAACAGGCCGGCCCGGCCGTTGAGAGATCGCCGCGCTGACGCCTCGACAGGACGAAAAAGAGTTGACTGTCTGCCGGAGAGGCTGTTCTATTCGCCTCTCCGGTTTTCTTGTTCGACGTTGGACCTGGAGCGAACATGGTCAAGATCACGGTGGGAATAGTCTCGTGGAATTCCATGGGCAAGCTGGACCGCCTCCTGGAGTCGTTCTACCAGTTCCACGACGCAGGCGACTACAAGGTCATCCTCTGCGATAACGGTTCGACGGATGGCACGGTGGCCATGGTTCGCGACCGGTTCCCCATGGTCGAGGTGATCGAGAACCACGAGAACCTCGGCGTGGCCACGGCACGCAACA
Organism: uncultured Phycisphaerales bacterium; assembly: GCA_964482235.1. GTDB lineage: Bacteria > Planctomycetota > B15-G4 > B15-G4 > CAYZWU01 > CAYZWU01. The sequence continues at coordinate 32,485 of CAYZWU010000031.1, read as the reverse complement.
AGACGATGCGGATCCGCGAGGGCGACTTCATGGCCTTGCTGGACGACGACCTGGAGTTCCGGGAGGACTCCATCGCCAAGCTCGTGCAGCGCTTCGACGACTTCCCCGATGCGGCCGTGGTCTCTCCGAAGCTGCTCTACGCCAACGGCGAGCTCCAGCTCTCGTGCCGGACCTTCCAGACCGTCACCGCGCTGGCCTTGAGGAGCAAGCCCTTTCGCCGGTTCTTCCCCCAGTCGCAGGCCGTGAAGACGCACCTGATGGAGGAGGCGGACCATGACGTGGAGCAGTTCGTGGACTGGACGCTCGGCGCCTGCCACGTGATCCAGAGCATCCATCTCGACCGGATCGGCCTCCTCGACGAGGGATACTTCTACCTCTACGAGGACGTGGACTTCTGCTTCCGCGCGCAGAGGCTGGGCCTCAAGGTCCTCTACTCGCCCGTGACCGAGGTGATCCATCACTACCAGCGCAAGAGCGCGCGGTCGTTCAACAAGATGACGATCAAGCACGCCGGCAGCATCATGCGCTACTTCATGAAGCACAGGAACTTTTTCTAGGGCAGCCCCCGGCCTTTCGAGCCCCTTTTTCTTTCGCCTTGATTCCATTACACCGATCCGTATCCTCGCGGTATGGAAAGAAGGAATATCAAGGCACTCGGCATCCTTCTCCTATGCCTTCTGCTCGCGGAGACGTCGCAGGCTCAACTTGGCCGCTCGCGCCACCACGACATCGACTACCTGGACAGGAGCCGCGAGATCAAGAAGGGCGACATCGCCTCCCGCCTGGCGCTGGCGGCTCGATGCCGGGAGCAGAAACTGTTCCGTGAGATGCTCCGGGAGATCGATCTGATCCTCGAGGAGAGGCCCGACGACGTGGACGCCCGCGCCCTGCTCTGGCAGAGCCGATCGAAGGACGGGTGGACCTGCTCCTTCCCCACGCCGGCCACGATCTCCTTGCCCGAACCCGACTGCTCCCAGGCTGCGAGGGACCGGACTCGCCTGCTGAACGAGGGGCGGAGCAGAAAGTTCCAGATGGGGAAGAAGGCGTTCCGGTTCGAGTACTGGACCGACATCGACAAGGAGCGCTGCAGCCGGTACGCGAGGCTGATGAACCAGTACTACGACCGGCTCAAGGGATTCTTCCAGGTCACGAAGACCGAGGTCGGCATCATCGTGCTGATCTTCGCGAAGAGAAGCGACTATCTCGACTTCTATTGCAGCTATGCCGGCAGAAGCGGGGAGCACACGACCGGTTTCTTCAGCTACAGTCGTTCCCTTGTCTGCTTCTATGACGATCCCTACGATTCCAGTGTGTTCAACACGGCCAAGCACGAATGCACCCACCTCCTGCTGATGCACTGCCTGAAGGGAGCCCAGACCGCTCCCTGGCTGAACGAGGGGCTGGCTGTCTACTTCGCAGCCGACGGACCGGAATTCGCCGGTTCCTACGCAGCCTCCTGCCTTTTCACCGTGCTGGAAGACATCCGGAAGAACCGGGTCCTCACCCTCGAGAAGATGATGAACACGCCGTACGAGAAATACGGCTTCAGGGAGTATGCGACGGCCTGGTCGTGGATCTGCTTTCTGCACAACGATCCCGAGATGAAAGGCAAGCTGGGCAAGCTCTTTCGCCGGCTCAGGCAGGAGGCGTCCAAGATCGACGAAAATGACGAGGAATCGGAGTCGCACCTCGATCAGATCACCAACAAGCTGTTCCGGGAAATCTTCGGGGCGCCGGGGGAACTGCAGGCGAAGTGGACCGCTTTTGTCGAGAAGGAGCTTCTGCCGAGCACGCCGCAGCGGTGCCTCGACCTCGCTCGATGCTGCCTGAGGAATGCCGCCAGCCGGAAGAGCAAGGAGAGGGCTTCCGACAAACGCCTCCTCCTCGACCGGGGAGAGAAGTGGCTCCGGAGGGCGAACGACCTGGCTCGCGGCGATCTCGAGGCCCTCTGCCGGCTGGAGCAGGCCCGCGCCCTCCTTGCCCGAGCCAGCTGCCTCAACTACGATGCGCGCGAGGCCGCCTACACTGCAGGCGAGGTGGTCCGGATCATCGACGATCTTCTCGAGGATCCCGCCAATGTCCATCTGGCCAGCGATGCCGGGCTCATTGCGCACAGCGCACTGCTGTCCATCTGGCAGACTGGCGATTTCGAGGAAGAGGACGACATGGTGGCCTGCGATTTCAACGTCCTCCTCCAGCAGGCGGAGAGCGCTTCGGCCAAGGGTTCGGATCCCGCCCTGATCCGGCTCCAGAAGGAGATCGTCATCGCGCTGGCCTCGCTGGCACGGTACGCCTACGCACTGACGCTTTCGCACGACCCGGCCCACGAGCCCGCCGTCAATTCATGGCTCCACCTGGCGCTCGACTTCGCACCGGCCGAGCTCGACGCTGTTTTTCCCCACGTGCTCTTCCTGGTTCAGGAGGACCCGGCCGATACACGTCTGGCTGCGCTGGCCGCAGCCTACGCGGGACTAGGAAAATACGACCACGCCAGGACGCTTCTCGAGCGTGCCTGCTTCATTTCCGTCGATGAAAACGCCGTGAAGGAGTTCGGACTCTACGTGGACAGGGCGCCGGCAAAACGGTAGGAGCTTTCAACGGCAGGGCTTCGGAAGAGGATCAGCGTTTTGCCCCGTCGCAGAACGTGCAGGGAACCGTGCCGAAGGATCTGCTGCACTCGGCGCACTCGTCCACACCCGACGTGGGGGGACAGGGCAGGATCCCCTTGCCTTTGCAGTCCTCGCACTTCCACCAGCCGCGGCCGTTGCACGGCTTGCACTTGCGCGTCCCCGCCTTGCTCTTGGAACCATGCATGACTAAGCGGACCCTGCCGGTGCCGTGGCACTCCTCGCAGACGTACCGCCCGCCCACGCACGCCTTGGGCGGACAGGGGATGTTCCCGTGGCCGCGGCACTTCTTGCAGGTGACCTTGAAGCCCTGCTCGCCGAAGCAGCAGACGCAGGGCATCTGGCCGCTGCGGCCGCAGACCCGGCAGGGGGACGCCGGAGGACAGGTGGGGCAGGGAAAGCCGCCGGCTCCGAGACAGGCGCCGCAGAAACGCTCCACCCGTCCCCGCTTCCTGCAAAGGGTGCAGGGCACCTTCTTCGACTTGTTGCAGTAGTAGCAGGGGATCGAGCCCTTGCTGCAGATCTTGCACGGATCGGTGTCCCCCCCCTTCCAGAAGAGCTTGCCGTGGCCGCTGCAGTTCCAGCAGGTGAGCCGCCCTTCCTCGTCGCAGATCGGGCAGCCGAGCAGCCTTTTCCCGCTGCACTTCGTGCAGACGGTCTTGTAGCGCCCCTTGCCGTCGCACCGCTGGCAGGGGATCCAGCTCGACGCATTGCAGAGGTCGCAGGCTCTTTCATGGACGGAAGGGATGGCTGTCGCCATGGATGAGGACAACCCGGCCGAGCCGGGTTCCGTGCCTCCCCCCCCTGCAGCAGGATCCCCGTGCAGGAGGAGGAGTGCGAACAGAGAAAACAGAAGCAGCTTGATTCTGATCAGCTGAGCTGTTCCCAGAATTCCGCCGGCATGTCGTGGGCGATCTTCAGAGCGCCGTTGGCGCCGGCGTAGACAGGCTCCTCGACACCGACCACGCGGCCGTGGCCGAGCCGTTCCTTCATTTCAGCCTCGATTGCCTCGGGAAGGCCGTAGATCTGGCTGCCGCCGCCGCCGATCAGGACATTGTCCTTCAGTCTCATCTGGAACTCCGGATCGAAGGTGGCCACCAGCTTGCCCAGGGCTTCGACGATGGGAGTGATGATGGCCTGGCAGGCCGTTTTCATCTCCTTGGTGATGTTGAACTTCTTCGGCTTCCCCTCCACCGGCAGGTCGACGATGATGTCGCTTCCCTCCTCGACCACGGTGGCGTACCTCTCCTTGATTGCCTTGATCATGTTCTCGGAGAACTGAGCCTCGGGATAGGAGATCTTGATCAGGCGGGCCAGCTCCCCGTCAACGAAATCGCCGGCGGTGTCCAGCGTGAGCTGGTCCTCGGGCTCGGGCAGGGTTCCGTGCATCCGGCAGAGGTCCACCGTTCCGGCTCCGATATCGAGAACCAGCACGTCGGTGAACCAGTCGAGGCCGTAGGCCACGGCGAAGGGCTCGGAGCAGATCATCACGGAGTCGAGAATCTCGCGTGCCGCGTCGATCAGGTACTTGCTGTTCTTGATGCTCGACTCCGCCGGACAGCCGATGACTCCGTAGACCAGCTCGTCGGGATTCGGGCGGGCCAGGGAGATGGCGTACTTCACCAGGTCCTTGGCCGCGGTGAAGTTAGCCTTCTTCTCTTCCTCGGAGTAGCTTTCGTCGTTTCCGGAACCCTTGATCACGCCCTTCTCGAGCGGACGGTAGTAGTTCAGGGAGAGACGATTCTTCATCGCATCCTCCCCGAAGAGGATCTCCTTTTTCAGGAGCTTCTTGGAGACGACGTCCTTGGGGTATCCGACCACGCTGGGCAGGGTTTCCCTGGCGCCGTTAGAAGAAGCGATCGCCGTTCTGGAGGTTCCGAGGTCGATACCTATGTGAAGGATACCTTTGTCTTCAGCGGAGGCCTCTTCCACCTTGTTATCCGGCTTCACGTTCTTTTCCGTCTTGTTGGCCTTATCCATGACTACTGCTTCCTTAACGTTCGCATATCGTTTTACAGAATCTGAAATTACTTCATAATTTCTTCATATATTGTTACCGGTCCTGCCGGAATCAAGTCTCATCAAAGAGTTTTTTGAGCTCCATGTTCAGCTCGAACATTTTTTGCAGCGCCTCACGCCTCTCTTCGACGTATTTCTCGTCGGTCTTCAGAAGTTCTTGCACATCCTGAAAATGCGCCGGAAGAGGCTCTCCGGATTCCCGGGCTTCCTCGACCTGGAGAAGGACCTTCTCGGTCTCCTCGAGCTTGGCGCTGAGCTTCGCGAGCCGACGCTTGAGGAGAAGAACCCTCTGTTCCTGCTCGGTACTGGCCTCCTGGAAGGCCGCCTGCCGCTCCCTCTCGAACAGATCGAGGGCCGCGGCCACAACGCTGTTCGCCAGCTTCTTGTCCACCGGCGTCTCGTGAAAGAGCTCCTTGAGCCTCAGCCTGAGCTTCGATTCGAAGGTCGCCAGCCGGGAGTCCGGGATGGAGACCCCATCCTCGGCGATCCGGCTTTCCTCCTGGGCAAGCAGGGTCCTGTCCGCCTCGACCTTGACGGCGAGACGCTGGAAATTCCGCCGCAGCTCATCGAGCTCTCCCTCGAGGCCCTTCTTCTCCGCCTCCATGCTGTTCTTCTCGCTGACGACCTTGAAGAACTCCTTCTTCACCCGGTCGCTCTGCGTCTTCATCTCGCTCGAGCTGAGCTTCACGCCCTGCTGGCGCAGCGTCCTGCTCACGGCCTCCCTTATCAGGGTGTCGAGGTTCCTGAGGTCGAGGAGCGTCACGTTCGTGAGCCCGCGTTTCTTCAGGTCCTTCACTGACGTGGCCTTGACACTTTCGCGCATGACGCGGAGTATGTTGTCTGATAGATCACGGTTCATGGCAATGCCACCCAGGAAATCGTCTACCTTTCCACCTCGCCGAAAAACACCGCATCATGACTTCTCCCCTCCGGCCGGGGGCAGGGAATAGAAGGACTGCGGCAGGACAACAACCGTCATCTCCTCGGCAATCTCCGGCACCTCTCTCTCTTCGGGGTGGACGGCATAGAGGCTCGCGACGACGGCGGCAATGGTGATATATGTCCAGAATGTTTCGTCCAGTAACACGTTCGAGGTCATGGAAAAGGTCATCACGCCGGCAAAGGTCGCCAGAAGGACGTTCGAGAGAGTCACGTGATCGGCGGCCCTCGGCTTCACGCGGAGCCGGCCCGTCTCCCTGATCACCGCATAGATCATGAAGAGGAGCAGGAACAGGCCGAGAAGGCCGCTCTCCGCCGAGATCTGGAAGAAGATGTTGTGCGGCGGACTGTAATCCTTGTGGATGTCCGGAACGCGGTACTCGAAGTAGCGTGGCTCGAACTGCCCGAGGCCGATGCCGGCAACCGGGTGATCGGCCACCATCATCAGGCTCATCTGCAGCCACTCGACCCTGTCGTCATCGCGGATCTCCTCGAGGCTCAATCCGCCTCGCCACTGATCGCCGAGATCGGTCGACCCGGCGCCCAGCATGACGATGAAGCCAAGAAAGCCGGCCGTGATGAGAAACCACTTGAAGGGGAACCGCGTCAGGAGGATGAACACCCCGAATAGGGCGATCATCCCGGAAAGGGCTCCGCGCGAGCCCGTCGTGTTGAGAGCCCAGACGAGCAGGAACAGGATCAGCAGGTAGATCGACTTCCTCCTCCACGTGGCGGCTCGGAACAGGAAGAAGAGGGTGATCCCCATCACGAAGACCAGGAAGAGCCCGAGCTCGTTCGGCCCCTTGAACGTGGCCATCGAGCGCGACCACGCCACCTCGCTCTTTTCCCTGTAGGTTTCCAGCTTCGTGGAGATCAGCTTGCCGGTCTCCTCGCCCTTGATGAGCTGCACCTTCCTTCCGGTCAGCTCCAGCACCGATTTCTCGGTGAAGCTCTCGAAGACGGCTATGACGCCGATCAGGACACCGACCGCCAGGACGGCCATGAAGCAGCGCCGCAGCATGGCAAAGCTCTTCACGTTGAAGACGATGAAGTAGTAGAGCAGGAGATGGAACACCCAGCGCATCATGAGGTCGAGCGCGTTGCCCACCTCGAGGCACCAGGGCAGGGAGATCAGGAAGACGACGAGAAAGAGGGCTCCCCAGGTATTGAGGCGGGACCGCGGGAAAGCGTGAAAGATCTCCCTGTCCTTAGTGAGCAGGATCTCCACGGCCCAGATGGAGACTAGCAGCGCGGAGAGCACCTTCTGCACGGACACCGTCCCGTCGGGCGTCAGCCAGAGCAGGGGGCCGAGAGGGACGAGGAAGAAGACGGCGAGGATCCCCGCCTCGCGATACCGGATGAAGATCCAGCCGCCCAGGACGGCGGCCGCTGCAGCCGGGCCGATGAGCGGGTGGTACGTCATGCCGAGGGCCAGGGCGATGGCCAGGACCGAGATCAGGCAGAATACGGAGATCGCTCCCTGGAAGGAGCCACGCCCCGCAGTCGATCCTCGATCGTTGCTCGCATCAACCATGCCGTTGCTTCCTGCTATTCTCCCTGTATTCGAAGGTGTGGGCACGAAACCAAGGGAGAGACATCTTGATCCTTAAATAATCGGCAAAAACACCGTTCAGGCAGGAGAGGAAAAAGAGCTCCCCCACCGCCCCGCCGTGTCCGGAAAACCGGCTCGTGTCGAACCGTTCCACCCGGTAGAGATCGCGCCCCATCCTCCTGCCCGGCGGGCGCACCGTGCAGGCGCCGGAAAAGCCGGCCCGCCTCACCGAGGCGACGACCCTGTCGTCGTGGTCCCCGTAAGGGTAGGCGAATGTCTCCGGGGCTCTGCCCGCCCGTGCCGCCACGTCGTCGCGGCTCCCTGCCACTTCGAGGTCCAGCTCCTCATCGGACAGCTCCGTGAGGTGGGGATGGGATCGGGTGTGGGCGCCGATCTCGAATCCGTTATCAACGAGCTCGCTCACCTGCGCGGCCTCGAGCAGACGGCGCGGCCTGATGGCGGCCTCGCGCTCCCAGCTCACCCTGTTGCCCTCCGCTCCGGTGACGAGAAAGACCGTCCCGCGGAATCCGTGGCGCCGCATCGCGGGCAAGGCCGCGGTGAAAACCGACTCGAGCCCGTCGTCGAAGGTCAGCGCCGCGGTGCGCTCCGGCAGCGAATCCGGCCGGGCCAGGAAATCGAGAGCCTCGCGGAAAGGGATGACACGGTAATCCCGCTCGGCCAGGATCTCCATCTGTATCGCGAATTCGCCGGGCGGCAGGGAAACGGGGCTGCAGTCCTCATCGATGCCGTGATAGTTCAGCACCGGGAGGATATCGCGCCGCGGACGCACGCGGTCGAGGGTTGCCAGCAGCCGGAGTAGCCCGCACTTCAACCAGGCGCTCCCGCCCCCCCCCGCCCGGGATCGCGGCTCGCTACTTCCCATCCCTGCTTCCGCTCCCGTCGATATCCATCCCGGATCCGCGGAGATAAATGAAGAAATCCGAATCGGTCGTCAGGATGAGATGCACCTGGCCTGCCAGGGCTTCCTTGTACGATTCGAGGGTTTTCATGAAGGTGTAGAACTCGGGATCGGCACCGAAAGACTCGGCGTAGATGCGCGCCGCCTCAGCATCGGCCCGTCCCCGGATCTCTTCGGCCTCCTTGTAGGCACCCGACTCGATCTCCAGGCGCTTCTTCTCGCGCATGCCGTCGATCTTGGCCTTCTCGCCCAGCCCTTCGGAGCGGTACTTCTCGGCGATCCGTCTCCGCTCGGAGATCATCCGGTCGTAGACCTTCAGCCTGTCGCGCTCCACGTAGTTCACCCTTCTCAGGCGAACGTCCACCAGCTCGATGCCGAGGGCCGTCAGCCTCTGTGCGCTCATCTCCTTGATCTTGATGCCCACGTTGTGCCGCCCCACCTCGACATTGAACTCCTCCTGGACGAGGTCTTCCCGCATGTCCTGCCGCCCCTCCTGGAGCAGCTCCTTGTTCGAGCTCCTGACGGACTCGATGATCTTCAGATCGGAGATCACGGTCCGGGTGTCGCTGTCGACGAAGTCATCGATGCGGCTCATGGCGCCTCGCACGTCGCGGACCTTCCTGTAGAAGAGGAGCGGATCCACGATCCGCCACCTTGCCGTGGAATCGACCCAGATATACCTCTTGCCCCCCGTGGGGATCTGCTTGGCATCGCCGTCCCATTCGATGAGCCTCTTGTCGAATCGGTTGACCGTTTCCACAAAGGGTGTTTTCATCTTCAGACCGGGTTCGAAGATCGGATCGCGAACGGGCTTGCCGAAGCGCGTGATGATCACCTGCTCGGTCTCGGAGACGGTGTAGAATGTGCTGGGCAGCAGGATCAGCAGGAGCAAGACGACGATAGCTAGGAGTGTCAAACGCGCCCTGTTCATTTCTCCCCCCTTTCGCTGTTGAGATCGAGAAGAGGCAGGATCGATTGCACCTTGCTGTCGATCACCGTCTTGCGCTCCACCTTGGGAAGCACCTCGCTCATGGCCTCGATGTAGAGCCGCCAGCGCATGATTTCCTTGTTTTTCTGGTACTCAACGAGAAGGTTGTTGAACCGGGCCACATCCCCGAGAGCCCTGTTCTTCCGCTCAGCCTCGTAACCCTCGGCCTCGCTGACCATCTGCTTGGCCACACCTTCGGCCTCGGGAATGACGGTGTTGTATTCCTTCCACGCGTCCTCGATCGCCTTCTCCTTCTCCTGCTGGGCCTGGTTCACCTCGTTGAACGAGGCCTTGACCTCGTTCGGCGGATTCACCGCTTTCAGGACCACCTCCCGGATGTTGATCCCGGCCTTGTAGGAATCGAGGGTTTCCTGGAGCATCACCGCCACCTCGGACATGATCGCTTCCTTGCCCGAGGTGAGCACATCAGTCACGCTCCTGTCGCCGACCGCCTCGCGCATCACCGACTCGCTCATGTCCCGCAGCGTCTTGATGGGCTCGCGAATGTTGAAAAGATAGGCTCTGGGATCCTTGATGTCGTACTGGATGCTCCACGTAAGCAGGGCGCAGTTCAGGTCGCCGGTGAGCATGAGGGAGACATCCTCCATCTTCCTGGACTCCGGCGCGTAGCGTGTCTGAACGTCGGCCTCGATCGTCTTGTAGCCGAACTCCTCCTTGTAGACGTAGTCGACCTTCACCGGGGTGACGTCGTCGATTCCCCAGGGAAGCTTGAAGTGCAGGCCGGGCGGCGTGGTTTTGAGGTACTTTCCGAACCGCGTTTCCACCCCGACTTCACCCGTCTGGATCGTGTAGTAAGTCGAGTTCACGATGAGAAAGCCGAGAATAATGACAACGACGATCACCACGGGCTTCCAGGGGATCGTGACCTCCCTGGGACCGTCGGGCGTCTGAATCGTGATTTTAGCCAATTCGGGATCCTCCATTCTGTTCCAAAACGGCGTGGCCCAACCGAGACCGCCTGCACCGTACCCGGAAACCTGTCCGGTACAAGTAAAATTTTGAGCCCGCGAAACCGGGAGAATTCCCCCGCGAGGGCGTGAAAAAATACGCGCATCGATCCGGGGCAGTAAAGAATTCAATCGCGGGAGCGGCGTAACCGGTTCTCTTTTTTATTCAACCATCTGGAGAGTTCATTGTGGAAAACCGTAAATCTGTTATGATCTGCTGATTAATAATCGTGGGAGAGGCTCGATAAGTCGGATCATATAAAGGGAGTTATGATGAAGACTTTCCAAGGCAAATTATCCGGGAAGGGCATCAAAGTTGCTCTCGTGGTAAGCCGCTTCAACGAGTTCATCTCGTCCCGTCTTCTCGACGGTGCCGTCGATTGCCTGACGCGCCATGACGTGATGGACAAGGATATCGACGTGGTCTGGGTTCCCGGAGCTTTCGAGATCCCGCTGATGGCCAGGAAGCTCGGCTCCTCGAGCAACTATGACGCAGTCGTTTGCCTGGGTGCCGTGATCCGCGGCGAGACGCCGCACTTCGACTACGTGGCCGCCGAAGTCAGCAAGGGAGTGGCCCAGGCCGGAATGGAAACAGAGACGCCTGTCATCTATGGTGTTCTGACCTGCGACTCCGTGGAACAGGCTGTCGATCGGGCCGGAACCAAGGCAGGCAACAAGGGTTTCCAGTCCGCCCAGTCCGCACTGGAAATGGCTGATCTTTTCAAGCAGATGTCTCGGAAAAAGTAAAATGAGTCACCCCACAACGATGAACGACACCGAGATCCGGAACAACCAGAACGAGAACATGTCGGACGCCAATATCCGCAAGAGGACCAAGGCGAGGGAATATGCCCTCCAGTTCCTCTACATGCTGGATATCCGGGCACACGACATCGAGGGCGAAGAGGAGATCTTCTTCGCCGAGCAGACCGATGACGCCGATGTGATCTCCTTCGCCGTCAGCCTCGTGCGCGGTGTGGCGGACAACCGTGAAGTGATCGATCAATCGATCGAGAGCTCCGCCCAGAACTGGGAGCTCGGCCGCATCGCCACGGTGGACAGGAACATCCTGCGGCAGGCGATCTACGAGCTTCTCTGCAGGGAGGACATTCCCCCCAAGGTTTCCATCAACGAAGCGATCGAGCTCGGGAAAAAATACAGCACTTCCAACTCGGGCGGTTTCATCAACGGCATCCTCGACAGGATCAAACGCGACAACAACCTCTGAGACCGGCCGTTGACCCGATTTCCCCGGACAAGACCAACCCGCATCAGGAGTCCTAATGGTATTCAAGCGCCTGTTCAAGGGTCTCACGAAAACCCGTGAAAAGCTTGCCTCGGGCCTCAAGTCCCTCTTCACCATGGGCCGCAAGCTGGACGACGACTTTCTCGACGAGCTCGAGGAGATCCTCTACCTTTCGGACATGGGAACCACGGCCGTCGGCGTGATCGACCACATCAAGGAAGCCTACAAGAACCGCGAGATCAGCAGCACCGAGGAGGTCCACGCCTACCTGAAAGAGCACCTGAAAGGCCTGATGCGTTACGAGGAGATCGAGTTGCCCGCCGCCGACGCCCCCCCCACAGTGATCCTCGTCGTCGGTGTGAACGGAAGCGGCAAGACCACCTCGATCGCCAAGCTCGGCCACATCTACGCCAAGGCGGGGAAAAAGGTCGTCTTCGGCGCCTGCGACACGTTCCGCGCCGCGGCCGTGGAGCAGCTGACCCTCTGGAGCGAGAGGATCGGCGCGCGGATCGTGAAGAAGGAAACGGGCAGCGATCCGGCGGCCGTGGCATTCGACACGATGGAAACGGCATTGATGGAAAAGGCGGACGTGGTGATCGTGGACACGGCCGGGCGTCTCCACACGCAGGAAAACCTGATGCAGGAGCTCGACAAGATCCGCCGCGTGATCTCCAAGAAGATCCCCGACGCGCCCCACGAGGTGGTCCTCGTCCTCGATGCCACCACGGGACAGAACGCCATCCAGCAGGCGACGCAGTTCTCCCGTGTCGTCAATGTCACCGGGCTCTTCCTGGCCAAGCTGGACGGAACGGCCAAGGGCGGAGCAGTCGTCTCGATCCGCGAGAAGGTCGACATCCCCGTGAAGTTCATCGGCGTGGGCGAGTCGTACGAGGATGTGGAGTTCTTCAACGCCGCCTCCTTCGTCGATGCGCTGCTGGAGTGATTTTCGCTCTCGTTGGTGATTGGTTCGCTTTCCTACTCCCCTATCCTGTTTGCTGCCTGATAAAAAACGCCTTCCGGTCGGAGCGCTTTTCTTCAGTTAGTATCGGGATTGGAAATCTTTGCGGAGCGAAACTAACTGGGTTCGAAGCCGTCACTGATTTATCCACCGCACCAAAGCAACTTGGATTATCGAATACTAATTGACAGGCCGATATAATGTTGATAGTTTTACCGATACCTTTATGTATGTTTAGGTGTTTTTATCAATGACATCTCGAACACAACCGATAAACGGCGACAGGTTCGATAGGGCAGCAGCCGTTTTCCGGAAACATGGCGGAATACTACGAACAGCTCAGGCTCTTCGCGCCGGCATACATCCCGGTACGCTCTATTCCATGCGGGATAGGGGGATTCTGGAGATCGTGAGTCGCGGAGTCTACCGCCTCGCGGGCAGCCCTCCACTCGGCAATCCCGACTTTGTCACGGTTTCAACCCGGATCCCCGCTGGAGTGATCTGCCTTATTTCCGCACTGGCCTTTCATGACCTCACAACCCAGATCCCCCACGAAGTTCATCTGGCCCTCGCAGGCGGTTCCGAGGAACCTCGACTGGATCATCCGCCGCTCAAAACCTATCGTTTCACGGGCGAGGCATTCTCGGAAGGGATAGAGATTCACGAGCTCGACGGGGTCAAAGTGCGCATCTACTCCCCGGAGAAAACGATCGCTGACTGCTTCAAGTTCCGAAACAGGATCGGTCTCGATACTGTGGTCGAGGCGATCCGCTTTTACCGGGAACGAAGAAGAATGCGGGTCGACGACCTCATGCGCTACGCTTCGATCTGCCGGGTGGCGAAGGTCATCCGCCCATACATCGAGGCGCTGCTCTGATGGGACGTGATCTCTCGAATATCGCCGCATCGGTCCACCAGCGCCTCCTCAACAAGGCAAAGGAAAGCGGACGTCCGTTCAACGAGCTCCTGCAGTACTTCGCCATTGAACGGTTTCTCTACCGGCTCTCCCGGAGCTCCCACGCAGACCGGTTCATTCTCAAGGGAGCCTTGATGTTCGCCGTCTGGTGCAGACCGACATCACGGCCGACCATGGATATCGATCTCCTCGGAAAGATCAGCAACAGCCGGGACGTGATCATCGCCGCCATGCAAGACGCCTGCCAGGCGGATATCGAGCCGGATGGTCTTAGCTTCGACAGCCGCTCGGTCACCGCCACCAGGATCGCTGAGGATGCTGAGTACGAGGGCGTGCGTGTCCGCCTTCGCGGCCGCCTCGGAAACGCGCGCGTTTCCCTCCAGGTGGATATCGGTTTCGGGGACGTGGTCGTGCCGCATCCAGCCAAGGCGACCTTTCCCGTACTGCTCGATTTTCCCGCACCTGAACTTCAAGGTTACACCAGGGAGAGCACCGTCGCAGAGAAATTCCGGGCCATGGTGACCTTCGGAGAACTGAACAGCCGGATGAAGGACTTCTTCGATATCTGGATGCTCTGCAGTCAGTTCGATTTCGAAGGCGGAATTCTGGCCGAAGCGATCGCGAAGACCTTTGCGAATCGAAAGACACCCATCATCAAAAAACCGTCTGTTTTCGAGCCTGCCTTCGCTGAAGACAAGGAAAAGGAAGTTCAGTGGCGGGGATTCACCACAAAGGCGAAGCTCGACAGTTTCCCGGCCACCTTCAGGGATGTGATGACAACGATCAATGGATTTCTTCAGCCCGTAGCGACAGCACTTGCGAAGAAACACCCATTCCTCGACAAGTGGAAAGCACCCGGTCCCTGGCGGTAATCATGAGGTGATACCATGGTGAATGACGGTCCAATTCAGCGTACGCAACTCGAGCATCTGCGCCGCCTCGGTCAAGAGCCGTCTCAAGAAATCGGGTGCTCAGGTACTTCGGTCGTAGGACAAGCACATCCCTTTGCTCACTGGGGCGGCACTCCCCCGCTGAGCCTTTATTGGATCGAGGTAGCCACCACGTTTGTGACACGGCGGTACTGAATCCCCTGAAGCCACACGTCGACACCCGGTGCGTTCGGAACCGGAAGCACCCAGGTCAGACTGCCCGCGCTGTCTGTCATTTTCGGTCCCGCCCCCTGCCAGGCATTGGCCAGGCCGAGAGTGACATCGAGCTGAGGCACCCACATGCTGCCGGGACCCGTGAGGCTGCACGCCAGCCACGTGTTCGTATTCGGATCCCCGTGTGTGATGACGAAATTCGCGGTCTGCCATCCCTGCAAGGGATCCGGGTCCACGGTGAGCGTGAAGAACGGCGGTCCGCTGATGATGATCCCGCCCACCTCGAAGACCATGGCCCGGAATCCATCACAGATGAACACCGTTCCGGCCTGGTTGTCGAGCCCCATCCCCTCGGGCCTGATCCGCAGGGCGCGCATGTCCCAGGAGTCCAGAAGGGCCCCGTTCCCGTCGACCTCGATCACTTCCTCATTGGTCTCGTCCCCGAGCAGAAAAGTCGATGTCACCGAGTTGTAGACCAGTCCGTCCGGGTCAATGCTGCCGGTGCCGGTCACGTCGATCGTCCGGATCCAGGTGCCGCTCTGGTCGAACTCCACGATCTGCTGAGGGTAGCTGTCCTGAGAGACATAGATGTGTCCGCCCAGCGGATCGAAGGTCACGCCGGAGAGGTCCGTGACATGGGGAATCGTGGTCCAGGACCGGCCGGTAGGCACGCCCGCAGATGTGACCTCGTCCACAGTCTCGGACTCGTCCCCGATCCAAAGGTTGCCGGTTGAGGAATCCGCTCCTACGCCGACGGCATTCGCCCGCGGTGCCGGAAAGCTCTGAAGAAGCGTTCCGCTCCGGTTGAACTGCCGGATCATGTCGTCCGTCGGGTCCGCTACCCAGATGGTTCCGGTCCCGGCGTCGTAGTCGAGGCCTCCGGCAAAGGAGCCGCCGGTCGACCATTCGTCGACAATCCACTGCGCGCCGGCAGTCGCGGACAGAAGACCGGTCACAAGCACTGAAAGCAAAAAGGCCGATGCCCTCATTTCCCATCTCCTTTCTCTACTCCACCGCCAGGACATGCAGGTTCGTCAGGCGGGAGTCGGGATTGCCGCGGGGTCCCACCAACGCCTGGATCGGCCACTGCTCCCCCGGAAGCCAGAAATAGGGGACCGCGATGGTCTTCTTCAGGATTCCGTTCGAAGGGATCGCGCCGAAGGATCCCTGAATGACCGGCCAGTCCAGGTAGAGGTCCCCGTACATGGTGGACTGAGGGGGGTCCTGGACATACATCGACACGGCCATCATCACCGAGGCCCGGGGATCGCCCACCACGTTCACGCGCATGGTGCTCCCCGCGACCACGGGGCCCACGTGGTAGAGGTGCCGGTGGAACTCGTCGGCACCCATATCCACGACACTGTCCACGATCCGCGGATCGCCTTCGAAATCGACATCCGACAGGTAGGAGATGTTCTTCCCTGCGTCCCGGCAGGGCGAATCCCACGTGAGATGGAAATCGCCTTCCGCGGCATCGCTGAAGAGCGGATCGGTGTCGATGTTCCCAGTTCCGCTGTAGCCGCCCTCTACGTTGCAGCAGGTCACCGTTACAGTGCTACCGTGTACCGGATCGGCATAGATCTGCGAGCCCGTCGGTGCTGCATTGGCCCAGAAGATCGAGTTCGTTACGAGAGGCGGGAGAAAGGAAGCAGTAGTCACGAAAAGCCCACCACCCCGCGGCGCCTCGTTACCGAGGATAGTGTTGTTGTAGATTCTAGACGTATCGTAATTACTGTAGATTCCACCGCCGCCAGTTGCGATGTCTGAGCCTGTTGCCCTGTTATTGATGATCAGGTTATCGAAGACATGGGAGAAGGTACCGTAGTAGATTGTCCCGCTCCACAGAGTGACTCCTCCACCACCGAAGAGACCGCTCGATATGTTGTTTCTGATGACATTGCCGTAGATTATCGCCTTTCCCTTGGCAGCGACATAGATTCCTCCCCCCGAACCGGACGCCTCGTTCTCCTCGATTAGGTTGTAGCGGATCAGAGGATCGCTCTCCCAGTCCACACGGATGCCGCCGCCCGAATCAGCTTGATTCCGGGTGATATGATTGAACTCGATGATGCTGTAACAGCTAGACTCCGTAGTGATGGCCCCGCCTCGGTAAGAGATATTGTCGTTGAAACAGCAAAACCGAAAGGTCGGTGAAGAATTCTTGGCCATGACGGCACCGTGCCAGTCGTCTGCGTAACTCCCCTGATTCCAAACCCACTCCACCTGGCAGTACTCGAAGATCGAGGCGTCATCAGCACCCTCGAAGCGGAAGCCTCGCCACCTGCAGTCCTCATTAGGATACGCCCGCGTGAAAATGATTATCTGCTCCTGGGTTCCCACAGCCGTGATGAGCCCTTGGATGGTGAACTTATAAAGTCCGGTGAAGAGCACATCCACGTCGGGTTCGATCAAAAGTTTATTTCCCTGCGGGACGCGGATGTCCCCGACAACAGTAATCGTCTCGCCGGAGTACCACGTCCCGAAGACATCGCCTGACACGGTCTGGTCGGCTAGCAAGACTGATGCTTCCATGCCGAAAAGCGAGATCACGATCGCCATGACTCTGAGCATCTTGTCCTCTTTGAGTAGTCCTGTCACAAGAACTGATATATTAAAAACTAACCATATCACCAGAGATTGAACCTGTACAGCATAAATGGTGCGACAGGAACGGATCTGTACGAGCGGCCGCCCGAGACAGCGACACCTGTCGCACCCAAACAAGCATAAGTTACTCCACCTCCAGGATGTCGAGATTAGTGAGGCGGGAGTCGGGATTGCCGCGGGGTCCCACCAACGCCTGGATCGGCCACTGCTCCCCCGGAAGCCAGAAATAGGGGACCGCGATGGTCTTCTTCAGGATTCCGTTCGAAGGGATCGCGCCGAAGGATCCCTGAATGACCGGCCAGTCCAGGTAGAGGTCCCCGTACATGGTGGACTGAGGGGGGTCCTGGACATACATCGACACGGCCATCATCACCGAGGCCCGGGGATCGCCCACCACGTTCACGCGCATGGTGCTCCCCGCGACCACGGGGCCCACGTGGTAGAGGTGCCGGTGGAACTCGTCGGCACCCATATCCACGACACTGTCCACGATCCGCGGATCGCCTTCGAAATCGACATCCGACAGGTAGGAGATGTTCTTCCCTGCGTCCCGGCAGGGCGAATCCCACGTGAGATGGAAATCGCCTTCCGCGGCATCGCTGAAGAGCGGATCGGTGTCGATGTTCCCAGTTCCGCTGTAGCCGCCCTCTACGTCGCAGTACCTGACCGTGACAGCGCTTCCGTAAAAAGGGTCAGCGTAGATCTGCGGACCAGTCGATGCCCTGTTGTCCCAGAAAATCGAGTTCGTGACGAGAGGAGGGAGAACGGAAATTGTTGTCACGTAAAGACCGCCACCCCGCAGCGCCTCGTTGCCGACAACAGTGTTGTTGTAGATTCTGGACGTATCATAATTGCTGTAGATCCCGCCACCGCCGGTCACGACGCCTGAGTCTGTCGCCCTGTTATTGATGATCAGGTTGTCGAAGACATAGGAAAAAGTCCCATAGAGGTGCGTCCCGCTCCAGAGAGTGATTCCTCCTCCTCCGCTGAGACCGCTCGATATGTTGTTCCTGATGACGTTTCCGTAGATCGTCGCCTGTCCCTTGGCACCGACATAGATCCCACCGCCTGATAAGAATGCCTCGTTCTCCTCGATGATGTTGTAGCGGATCACGGGATCGCTCTCCCAGCCCACACAGATTCCGCCGCCCGAGTCCGCCTGATTGCGGACGATATGATTGAACTCGATGAGACTGTAGCAATCAGACTCCATGTGGATCGCTCCGCCGGCCCCGTTCAAGAACTCATTGTGAGTGAAGTTGTCGTTGAAACGGCAATACCGTATTGTTGGCGAGCAGTGCATGGCCTGCACGGCGCCACCCCTGACATCAGGATAGGGTCCGTGACCCCAGGCCCATTCCAGATGGCAGTACTCGAGGATCGAGCCGTAATCAGCACCATCGAAGCGAAAACCCCGCCACCTGCAGTCCTCGGTGGGATACGCCCGCGTGAAGACGATCATCTGCTCCCGGGTACCCACAGCCGTGATGAGACCCTTGATGGTGAACTTGTACAGCCCTGTGAACAGCACATCCACGCCGGGCTCGATCAGGAGGCGCGCTCCCGGCAGGACGCGGATATCCCCGACAACAGTGATCGTCTCGCCGGAGTACCATGTCCCGAATACATCGCCTGACACGGTCTGGTCGGCCACAAGAGTCGGCACCCCGACGAACGCGATTACAGCCAGAACGATTGCAGCCTTGCGCATGGTGTCCTCCGATATGAGTCCGCTTGAGGATTATAGTATACCAGCCGGCACTCCGGGGTGGGGATGCGATTTCATGCCGCGCTCACAGAGACCACGGACTCTTCGATTGTTTCCTGGGGGCAACTATGATATAGCCGCTCTTCATGATGGACGATCACGGCAACTCGGCTCGATCCCCCTGGGGATCCTCTCTCCTTCGCGTTGCCGTTCCCGGGCTTGTCGGTGCGATCGTCATCTTCTTCTTTCATCCCGGGGCGCACGATCAGGACCGCATCAAGTGGAGCCTGCTTCTCCTGCTGCTGCTGCCCTCGCTGGCCGTTGCCCTGCGAAGGGGACTGGTCTTCTCGGCCCTTGCTCCGCTTTCTCCAGCCCTGCTCTTTGCGGCGGCCATTCCTCTTTTCTTTCTTCTCTCCTGTTTCAGGTGCGGGCAGCCGACGGCAGAGGATCTCCGGCTTTCGATCGGCATCCTCCTTCTCGTCACAACGGCTGCCGTCGTGCGCGACGGAGCCTGGGAGAAGCCTTTCCTGATCCCCTCTCTCCTCGCGCTCGCCGGCTCGGCTGCGGCGATCTATGCCGTGGCGCAGACCGCGGGATATGAGCCCTTCTACGTCGACAACGCGAACAACGAGGCTGTTTCCTTCCTGGGAAACACGAATGCCGCCGCCGAGGTGTTCTCCCTGCTGATCCCCCTGGCGGCCGCGGCACTGCTCGTGACCGGACGGGCGTTCCGGCTCCTCGGCCTGGCGAGCCTGCCCATCCTTGCCGCCGGGCTCTACGCCACCGGCGGCCGCGGCGGTCTTCTCGCCGCCCTGGCGGGACTGGGCGTTCTCCTCGTCGCCGTGCGGTTCTCGCCCTGCCTCGAAGGCTTTCATCCTCTACGGCAGCCGCTGGGGAGAAAGTGGGCGATCGTCGCGCTCTTGCTGATCGCTGCCGGCGTCCTGACCGCAGCTCTTATCCGCAGCGACAGGGCGGCGCCCTTCAAGAACATCGAGACCGACGCGTCGATCCTGAGCCCCGAGTATCCCACCACCAAGATCCGTCTCCTGATGTGGCAGAGTACTCTGTCTATGATCAGCGATCATCCGGTGCTCGGCGCCGGGCCGGGGCGGTTCCGTTATGCCTTCCCGCCCTACCGCGATCCGGAGGAGGCGGCGATCCGCGGCCTCCAGGGTTCCGTGACGGAGGTGGAGGATCCGCATAACGAGTTTCTCTGGAGCGCTGCCGAAGGAGGAATCGGTGCTGCCCTGGCGCTCCTGCTCTTCCTGTTCCTCCTCCTGGTCCAGTCGTTTTCGGCGGCACGCTACAGGCCCGCGAAACCCGAGGCCGGGCAAGACAGGGCCGCGCTGGCCTGCGGCATCGCCGGTCTGATCGCCGCGTTCTCGGTTCTCTGTCTCGTGCGCTCTCCCCTGCACAATCCCTCGGCAGCGATGATCCTCTTCCTCGCCGCGGGAACAATCGAGTCATGGCGCGTCGATGCGTCCCTCATCCCCTCGTCCGGCAGGCGAATCCTGTTCACCCTCGGCTTCGGGGCAGTGCTCGGGGTGACCCTTCTCGTCATCAGCCAGGCCGCCATCCGCGCCGATCTGCTCTACGCCGACGCGGGCAAGGAGATCGGGTCCGGCGAATACACCACCATCGAGGAACAGCATGCCTGCTGGCTCTCGGTGAAGGACCGCCTCCACCAGGCCGCGGATCTCGATGACGGCGATATCGACATGCTCAACTTCACGGGGCAGTTCGCCGCCCTCTTCGCGGGAACGTCCCTCGACAAGGAGGGCCGATACACTGGGGAAGCCAAGGAGATCCTCGGCCAGGTCGTGGCGAGGCACCCCAATCACCCGATGGCGCTCCGCACCCTGGCGCGGTTCAAGCTCCTCGAGGGGGACCACAGGGCAGCCCGCCGCATGCTGGCCCGCTCGCTGGAGCTCACCGGCTCGTCGCAGACTGTGGAAAGCGTTGCCGTGGGAATCCTTGAAGAAGCCGGCCGCCTCCCCGACGCGGCGCGGTTCCTGTCCGAGACGTGGGCCGACGATCCCCGCAAGCTGCTCAAGCATGCCGAGACGCTCTTCGAAGCCGGGCAGCACGTCCCCGCAGCCCTTTACACCGACGCCTTCCTGATCCGGTTTCCCCTCCACGTCGACGGTCTCCACCTTCTCGCCCGGTGCCTCAGGGAACGGGGGCAGGGCGGCGAAGACGACGTCTTCCGCCTGATGCAGGTGGCCATCGCCATCGAGTGGCTCGAGAAGGGGAACTGGGAACAGGCCGAGAGGAGTGCCAGGAGATCACTGCGCTACGGCGAGGGCGACGGAACCGCGCATCTCATCGCCGCCGTGGCGAAGGCCGCCCGGGGCGAGCCATTCGATCCGCCCGACCTCGTGATCCGAACGGAGGCCGTCCGCGACCGTCTTCAACGGCTGAAGGCGGACTCGCGCCTGCCCGAAAATGTGCGCCGTCACTTGGACGAGCTCAAAGGCCCATGATGGAACCGGAGTTCTCGGCCTCGAGCCCCTTGTCCCCGATATCGCTTCGATAGTGGCAGCCCTCGAAGCTGATCTTGCTCACGGCGGCGTAGGCATTTCTCTTGGCTTCTTCCAGGTTGTCACCCAGGGCCACCACGTTGAGGACGCGCCCGCCGGCCGTCACGATCTCGTCCCCTTCCTTCCTGGTACCGGCATGGATCACCCAGACGTCGTCCATCGCCTCGGCCTCGGGGATTCCCGAGATCGGGAAGCCCTGCTTGTAGCTCCCTGGATATCCCCCTGACGCCATGACGACGCAGACGCCGGGTCTTCGGTCCGTCTCGATCTGACCGATCTCCTCAAGCCGGCTCTCGGCCGTGGCCAGGGCGATGGCCAGGAAGTCGGTCTCCATCCGGGCCAGGAGCACCTGCATCTCGGGATCGCCGCCCCGGACGTTGTACTCGAGAACCCGGGGACCGGTGCGCGTGATCATGAGGCCGTAGTAGAGCAGCCCGCGGAAGGGCCGCCCCTCGCTCTCCATCGCATGCACGGTGGGCACGATGATCTGGTCCTCCACCTGGGAGTAGACCTTGCCCCGGATGTTGGGAGCGGGCGAGAAGGCGCCCATCCCCCCGGTGTTGGGGCCGCGGTCGTTGTCGAAGACCTGCTTGTGATCCTGCGCCGTCTCGAGGACCGAGATCGTCTTGCCGTCCACGAGGGAGAAGACCGAGGCTTCCACGCCCTCGACGAAATCCTCGATGATGAGCCTGTTGCCCGCCTTGCCGAAGATCCTGTCGAGCATGATATTCCTGACCGTCGTCTCGGCAGACTCGCGGTTGTCGACGATGATCACGCCCTTTCCCGCAGCCAGGCCGTCCGCCTTGATCACCATGGGAAAGGAGCGGCAGTTCTCCACGAAGGCCAGGGCCTCGTCCGCCGAATTGAATGTCTTGAATCCGGCCGTGGGGATCTTGTTCTTGCGCATCAGCTCCTTGGCGAAGGCCTTCGAGCCCTCGAGGTCGGCAGCCTTGGCGTCGGGACCGAATATCTTCATCCCCTCGGCGCGGAAGGCATCGGCGATGCCGAGGACGAGAGGGCCTTCCGGTCCCACGATGGTGAGATCCACGGCGTTCTCCTTGGCGAAACCGAGGAGCCCCTTCACGTTCTCCGCCGAGATATCGACGTTTTCCGCCTCCACCGCCGTCCCGCCGTTTCCGGGGGCGCAGTAGCACTTCGTCAGGAGGGGGGATTTCGAGATGCTTCGGACAATGGCGTGCTCGCGACCGCCTCCGCCAACTACAAGAACCTTCATAAGGGGAACTCCACAGAGAAAAGGATACCGGAGAACTCGCCGGAATGTGGCGCCACGTTAGCAGATGGTCATAGGAGCGTCAAGTAATGGGGGAAGAGGTAAAAGACAGATGCTATAATCGACAGGGACCGAAAGAAAAAGAATCGATCCGATCCAGCAATGGAGAGGAGAAACCGGATGAAAAACACCTTGGTCGGAAAACCGTTCCGGCATCGTTTTCTTGTTCTCGCCCTGGGACCGGTCGTTCTGGCCGCACTGGCCTGGGCCGCTCTGACAGCGCTTTCCGGATGCAACGGCGATGAGACGTCGGACAAGCCGTCCGGATCCTCGACCGCACCTCCTCCCCTGGCACGCGTGGCCACCCAGGCCCTTCCCTACGAGGTCCGCCTCCCTGGAGAGACGGCCTTCACGTCCCGGTCCGGCCTTCAGGACCTGCAGGCCGGCACAACGATCCGCACCAAGGGAAGCCTGATCGCCCTCAACGTGGTCCAGGCCGTCCAGGTGCAGCTCTTTCCCGGCAGCGAGCTTTTGCTGATCGGCTGGGAAGAACGGCCGGAAGGCGAATGCCTGATCCTGGCACTGCAGGACGGGGAGGCGGGAATCCGCACCAGCCTGCCCGACCGTCCCGTCGTCCTCGAGACGCCGGCCGCCAGCGTGATCGGCAGGCAGCCCCAGTTCTCGGCCAAGGTCAGCTTCGGCGAGGACAACCTCTTCCACCTCACGGTCCTGGCCATGAGCCGGGGAATCGCGCTTTCCAACGAGAAGGGGACCGTCACGATCCCCATCAGGGGGCGAGGCTATGCCAGCGAGACGGCCGCACCGCAGATCCTGCGCTGACCGGGTTTTCATTTTTCGGCGTCCCGGGCTCGACCGTGACATTGCCGGGAATCGGCCCGCCTGCGCTCGCCGGTTTTTTGCAACGTCAGGGTTGACACAAGCTGACGAATCGATCTGATGGACCTTTTTTCATCCGGCAGAAACCGGACAACGGGTGAAAGATGAAACGGATATTCAGCGGATCGGGACTCGAGGAGATCCTCGAGAAGGTCCTGGGAGGCGATCGCCTCACCGTCGACGACGGTGTGCGGCTTTACGAATCGCGCCACCTGACGCTGGTCGGCTGTCTCGCCAACATCGTTCGCGAGCGGATCAACGGCAACAGGGCCTTCTACATCTACAACCAGCACATCAACTACTCCAACATCTGCGGCAACGAGTGCCGGTTCTGCGCCTTCTTCAGGAAGGGCGAGGCGGACGGCGGGTTCAGGATGAGCGTCGACGAGGTCGCCGGCAAGGTGAAGGAGCGCCTGGGCGAGCCGATCCGGGAGCTCCACATCGTGGGCGGCTGCGATCCGGACCTCCCCTACTCCTACTACCTGGAGATGCTCGCCGCGATCCGCGAGATCCGGCCCGACGTGCACATCCAGGCCTTCACCGCCGTGGAGATCGCCCACCTGGCCGGGATCTCGGGACAGACGGTGGAGGATACGTTGATCGACCTCAGGGAAGCGGGGCTCGGATCACTGCCCGGCGGCGGAGCCGAGCTCTTCTCGTCGCGGATCAGGAACGACCTCTGCGCCTCCAAGCTCTCGCCGGAGGGATGGCTCGAGACGGCGGAGACGGCTCACAGGCTGGGGATCCGGAGCAACGCCACCATGCTCTACGGCCACGTGGAAACGGCAAGGGAGCGCGCGGAGCATCTCGTGCGTCTCAGGGAAAGCCAGGACCGCACCGGCGGCTTCCTGGCCTTCATTCCCCTCTCCTTCCACCCGGCCAACACGCAGCTCGATTTTCTCGAGGCCCCCACCGGCGTGGACGACCTGAAGAACATCGCCGTGGCGCGGCTTCTGCTCGACAACTTCGATCACATCAAGGCGTTCTGGATCATGATCGGCAAGAAGCTCGCCCAGATCTCCCTCTCCTTCGGAGCCGACGACATGGACGGCACGGTGATCGAGGAGAAGATCACCCACATGGCCGGCGCGCGGACGGACCAGGTCTTCCCCGTCGACGAGCTCAGGCGCTACATCGTCGAAGCGGGGCGCGAGCCGGTGGAGCGCGATACGCTTTACAACCTCTTTCCCGGGACCGGAGCGGCGGAGAAGGCTGCCCATGCTGAACAGGATCATCGATAAGGCCGCTGCAGGAGAACGGCTCGAGAGGAGCGAGATCGGGTTCCTCTTCACCGACACCCCCCTGGCCGTGCTCGGCAGCCTCGCCCACAAGGCGCGCCTCGCGTCTGCCGATCCCGCCCGCGTGACCTACGTCAAGGACCGCAACATCAACTACACCAACATCTGCGTTTCGGGCTGCCGCTTCTGCGCCTTCTACAGGTCGAAGGGCGAGGAGGGCGCCTACGTGATCGAAAGAGACGATCTCCATCGCAAGATCGAGGAAGCCCGCGAGCTCGGCGCGACGCAGATCCTCCTGCAGGGCGGGCTGCACCCCGATCTCCGCCTCGACTTCTACACGGCGATGCTCGAGAACATCGGGCAAAGCTTTCCGGACATTCACATCCACGCCTTCTCGCCGCCGGAGATCGACCATATCGCCCGCATCGAGGGGCTCTCCCCGGAAGCAATCATCCGCGCCCTGCGCAACGCCGGGCTCGACTCCATACCGGGAGGAGGCGCCGAGGTCCTCACCCCCGATTCGCGCACCCGCCTCTCGCCGAACAAGTGCACCACGAAAACGTGGCTCGACGTGATGGAAACGGCGCACGGCCTGGGACTGAAGACCTCGGCCACCATGATGTTCGGCCACGGCGAGACGATCGAGGAGAGGGTGGACCATCTCCTGGCCATCCGCTCGCTCCAGGAGAGGACAGGCGGCTTCACCGCCTTCATCCCCTGGAGCTTCCAGCCCGGCAACACGGTGCTGAAGGAGAGGCGCGAATCGGGCGGCCACGACTACCTCCGGACCGTGGCGGCAAGCCGGCTGGCTCTCGACAACGTGGCCAACATCCAGGCCTCGTGGGTGACCCAGGGCGACCGCGTCGCCCAGACGGCTCTCTTCTTCGGATGCAACGACTTCGGCTCCACCATGATCGAGGAGAACGTGGTGGCCGCGGCAGGGGTGACCTTTCGCCTGAGCGGCAACGAGATCGAGCGGCTGATCCGGGCCGCCGGGTTCCGGCCGGCGCAGCGCAACCAGGCCTACGAGATTCTGGAGGATCTAAGCCGATGAGCCGAAGCCGAGCCAGCCTGGCCGTGATCGCCCGTTCCGGAACCCACAAGCCTCTCCTGGAGGCCGGTGTCCGGGAGACCGCCGTCTTCTCGAAGCAGACGCCCTTCGGCGAGAGCAACCCGATCCACATGATGGAGAGCGGCGGCATCGCCTTCGCCCTGATCTCGCGTCACGGGGAGACGGGCGGCTACGAAAAGGCCGCCCCCTGGGTGAACGACAGGGCCAACCTCTTCGCCCTGAAGGAGGTCGGAGTGGAACGGATCGTATCCTGGTCCTCGCCGGGCTCCCTCGATCCGACGATCCTTGGCGGCGACCTCGTGGTGCCCGACGATGTGCTGGATGAAACGGGCTCCGCGCCGATCTCGTTCTTCGAGGGGAAGGGGATCGGGGTGATCCGCATGAATTCACCCTTCTGCCACTGCCTCAGGGACGCCTTCCTGGAGGCTCTCGATCGCGAAGGGATCGCGGCGCGGGACGGCGGGGTCTACGCCGGAACGCGCGGCCCCCGGCTGGAGACGCGGGCCGAGGTGGCCAAGCTGCGCCTCCTGGGCGGCGCCGTGGTCGGCATGACCGTGGTTCCCGAGGTCTTTCTCGCTCGGGAGATCGAGATCTGCTACGGATCGGTCTGCCTGGTGGTGAACCAGGCGGAAGGCCTCCGCGATGCGCCCCACGATCCGACGCTGCTCTTCGAGGGCCTTGCCTCGGACGATGAGTTCGAGAAGGTCCGCGCGATGGAGAACAGCTTCCCCGGGACCATCCTCTCCCTTCTGAAGGCGGCGGCAGAGGCGAAGGACGACTGCTCCTGCAGGCAGGCCCTGGAGCGGTACAGGCTGCGGGGCGACATCCGGTCCGACTGGAAAGAGTGGTGGGATTGATGGAGCTCCTTTCCGTCAACTGGCTCTTCCCTGTCACCGAAGCGCCGGTCCGGGACGGCGCCCTGCTGATCGAAGCCGGCCGGATCGTTGATCTCGGCCCGGCGCCGGCGTTGCGCAGCCGCTTTCCCGGGATCCCGGAACGGCGCCTTCCTCCCGGAGCGATCGTCCCGGGCCTGATCAACGCCCACACCCACCTGGAGCTCGACGCCGTGGGCCCCCTCTCGGCGGAGGGCGGATTCACCGCCTGGGTGAGCCGGATGATCGCGGCCAAGGAAGAACTGGACCCCGACGAGGCCGCCGAAAAGGTCAGGCGATCGGCAGCCGATCACAAGGCAATGGGAACGGTCTGCGTGGCCGACATCTCGGGCACTCTCCTTTCCGTGAAGGCCCTGGATGGAACAGGTCTTCATGCCAAGGTCTTCCTGGAGAAGATCGGCCGGGAACCGGCTCCCTTCGATTCGCTGGAAGAGGAGGAGCTGCCCCCGGAGATCCTGGCTCTCCTGCCGGCCTGCCACACTCCCTTCTCCGCGGCGCCAGAGACGTTCCGCGCCGCGTCGCAGGCGGCAGCGTCCCGCGGCGCCCCATGGTGCGCCCACGTGGCGGAATCCGAGGCGGAGACCGAGCTCCTCCTGACCGGGGGCGGTCCGCTCCGGGATCTAATGCTTTCGCGGGGGATCGAGCCCCGAGAGATCCCCTCGCCCCGATCACGATCGATCGCCTACCTCGACAGCATCGGCTGCCTCGACGAGCGCCTCCTGGCCGTTCATCTGGTGCAGGCCGACGATCAGGAGCTCGAGCTCCTGGCCCGGCGCGGCGTCACGCCCTGCCTCTGCCCCTCGAGCAACCTCCACCTGGTCGGAAGGCTGCCCCGGATCGATACGATGCTCCGCGCCGGCCTCAGACCTGCGCTCGGCACCGACAGCCTTTCATCGGGCGAGTCGCAAAGCCTCTTCCGCGAGATGGAAATCATCATGGACCGCGGCATCGGCGCGGAAACGGCGCTCCGCATGGGAACGCTCCACGGCGCCGAGGCGCTCCGGCTGCCGGCCCGGTACGGGCGTATCGAGCGGGGAGAGAGTCCTGAACTCTATTTCCTCGCCTTCGAGGGAGGCGGCGACAGCGATCCTGCGACCCAGGCTGTCCGCGCCGGTGCATCGGGCAGGATACTCCCCTTGAATGAAGCCTGACGTTTTTTTTTGCCCCCACAGGGTGAAGATCGGCTATCCCATTGATTCGAGCGGAGACTCCCGTGCCTTTCGGTCGCCGGGATCAGGCCTCCGATCCCTTTCGAGGGGATTCCCAAGGTATCTCGTCATCGGGACCGGATTTCTGTTCCAAAAGGCGCAAGGAGCCCGCTATATTAGCAGGCTTCGACAAGGACGCCCGGTCGGCCTGTTTGCTCCAAGGCAGGATCTTGTGAGCAGGCCCGTCATCGGCCGGCGATTGCAGGAGAAAGGAACTTGATCGACTTCTCCGTCGGACGGATCGACTTCATCAACACGGCGCCGGTCTACCTCGGCATCGACAGCGGGCGGGTGCTCTGTCCCGGACAGGCCCGGAGCGGCTCGCCGGCCGAGATGAACCGGCTGATCAGCGAGAAGCGGATCGAGATCGCGTCGATCTCGTCAGTCGCCTACGCGGACCTCTTTCCCGACCTAATGATCCTGCCCGGGCTCTCGATCAGCTCCCGCGGGCCGGTCCGGTCGGTGCTGCTCTACTCGCGCCGCCCCCTGGACGAGCTCACGGGCCGTGTGGGCCTCAGCATCCGGTCCGCCACGGCCCGCGCCCTGACCCGCATCATCCTCGAAGATTTTCTCCACCGCCGGCCAACCTACATCGACTGCGATACGAGCGGATCCGTTCCCGACGATCTCGACGGCCTCCTCGTCATCGGCGACGATGCCTTGACCCAGAAGATCGATGGTCTCTTTCCCCATGTCCTCGACCTGGGGGCTTTCTGGTTCGAGGAAACGGGGCTTCCCTTCGTGTTCGGCCTCTGGGGCGTCCGGACCGCCTTTGCACGCGAGCAGCCCGAGGCCGTCGAGTCGGTCAGGACCGCACTGTCAAGAAGCCTCGAGATCGGCCTTGCCGACCTGAACGGCGCAGCGCGGCTTGCCGCCGGACGGCTCGGCCTGCCGGAGAGCTCGTGCGGCAGGTACCTCGAGCAGATCGACTACGGACTCGGCCCCCTGCACACGCAAAGCCTGGAGCGGTTCTACGGCATGCTGAAGGAGCGGGGCGAGATCGAACCGCACGTGGAGCTGCGCTTCTTCCGGAAGACAGGCAGGGTCGAAGCAGCGGCGACGAGGTGAACGGGATGGAAAAAACGAAGGAAAACGTCCGACACGCCTTCTCCCGGATCGCCCGGCGCTACGACCTGATGAACAGCCTGACGAGTTTCGGGGTGGACAAGGCCTGGCGCCAGACCGCCGTCACCGCCCTCGAGCTCAAGAAGAACCACCGCATCCTCGACCTCTGCGCCGGCACCCTCACCCTTTCGGCCGACATCCTGCGCGCCGCGGAAAACGTCCGCGTGGCGGCTCTCGACTTCTGCCCCGACATGCTGCAGGTGGGCATGGAGAGGCTGTCGCCGGATCTTCTGACGCGGATCGATCTGATCTGCGCCGACGGCGAGAAGATCCCGATTTGCGATGCGGTCTTCGACGGAGCGATCTTGGCTTACGGGATCCGCAACCTCTGCCAGCCCGGTGCCGGGCTGGCGGAAGTCCATCGCGTGCTCAAGCCGGGCGGCCGCCTCGTGATCCTAGAGTTCACGCGGCCCGAGAACCGCCTCTTCGGATCGCTCTACAACTTCTACAAGAGCACGCTCATGCCGGCGGCCGGTTCATTGATCACCGGATCGAAGCAGGCCTACCACTACCTGTCCCGATCGATCGAGGAGTTCATGGAACCCGAGGACCTGCTCCGTCTCATGGAGGAGACGGGATTCCGGTCAGCGGCCGTCTCCCGCCTGACCATGGGGATCGTGGGAGTCTATTCCGCCGTGAAGCCGGGATGAAAGCGATCGCGCAGCATCAGTGAGGGAAAGCGCCAATGGCCATCGAAAATGTCCGGGAATGGATCAGCAGGCTGGAAAAGGAGGGCGAGCTCGCCAGGATCAGCGAGCCCTTCAGCCCCGACCTCGAGATCTCCGAGGTGACCGACCGCGTCTGCAAGGCTGGCGGTCCGGCCCTTCTCTTCGAGAACGTGACCGGCAGCTCGATGCCCGTTCTGATGAACGCCTTCGGCTCCTTCGCGAGGATGCGCCTGATCCTTGGCGTGAATGACCTCGATGACGTGGGAAACGACATCACGGACTTCATCGAGGCCGAGATGCCCAAGGGATTGATCAAGAAGCTGAAGCTTCTTCCCAAGATCAAGCGGCTCTCGGACATCTTTCCGCGAACGGTGAGATCCGCCCCCTGCCAGCAGGTGGTCCTCAAGGGAGACGAAGTCGATCTGGGAAAGCTCCCGGTGCTCAAGTGCTGGCCGCAGGACGGCGGGCCGTTCATCACCTTGCCGGTGATCATCACCAGCGATCCGGTGACCGGAACGCGCAACGTGGGCATGTACCGCATGCAGGTCTATGACCGGAACACCACGGGGATGCACTGGCACGCCCACAAGGACGCGGCCCAGCATTACCGCGCCTCGGAGAAACGGGGAGAGCGCCTCCCGGCGGCGGTGGCGATCGGCCCCGATCCAGTGACCACCTTTGCCGCGTCGGCTCCTCTGCCCGAAGGGATCGACGAGATGCTCTTCGCCGGATTCCTCCGCAAGAAGCCGGTGGAGATGGTCAAGTGCGTCACCGTTCCCCTCGAGGTGCCGGCCCAGAGCCAGATCGTTCTCGAGGGGTACGTCGATCCCGAGGAGCGCCGCGTGGAGGGCCCCTTCGGCGATCACACGGGCTACTACAGCCTCGAGGACGACTACCCGGTCTTTCACGTCGAGTGTCTGACCATGCGCCGCGATCCGGTCTACCCGGCCACCATCGTGGGACGCCCGCCCATGGAGGACTGCTTCATGGCCAAGGCGACGGAGCGGATCTTCCTCCCCCTGATCCGGAAGACGCTTCCCGAGATCGTCGACATGAACCTGCCGATCGAGGGGGTGTTCCACAACCTGGCGTTCATCTCCATCGACAAGCGCTACCCCGGCCACGCCCGCAAGGTGATGCACGCCCTCTGGGGACTGGGCCAGATGATGTTCACCAAGTTCCTGATCATCGTCGATCAGGAGGTGAATGTTCAGGACACGGCAGAGGTCCTCTGGCGGCTCGGCAACAACGTGGACCCGCGGCGGGACGCCGTTTTCGTGGACGGGCCGGTGGACGCCCTCGACCATGCCGCCCCGATGGCGCGGTTCGGATCCAAGGTGGGCTTCGACGCCACGAGGAAGTGGCCGGAGGAGGGCTTCGCCAGGCCGTGGCCCGAGGTGATCGAGATGGATGCCGCGGTCCGCGAGAAGGTGTCGGGCCTCTGGCACAAGCTCGGCCTCGACCATGGCGGCGGCGGAACGAAGGAGAGTTGAGATGACAGAGGGGAAAAGGTTCGTCGTGGCCTTGACCGGTGCATCGGGAACGCTCTACGGCACGCGTCTCGTGGAGGTCCTGTCCCGGGGCGGGCACGAGGTCTTCCTGATCTTCTCGCAGCCTGCCGCCCAGGTGATGCGGCTCGAGACCGGCCAGGATCCGGCGGGTCTTGTCGATCTTCCCGGAGTGGCGCTTCTCGACGAGGACAACATCGCCGCGCCCGTGGCCTCGGGCTCCTTCCACACCGACGGAATGGCGGTAGTGCCCTGCTCGATGCGGACCTTGACGGCCGTGGCCACGGGGCAGGCCGCCAACCTGATCCAGAGAGCGGCTGACGTGACTCTGAAGGAGAGGCGAACGCTGATCCTGGCGCCGCGGGAGACGCCGCTCAACCGCATCCATATCCAGAACATGCTGGCCGCCCACGACGCCGGCGCCCTGATCATGCCGGCCATGCCGGCGTTCTACGGGAATCCGCAGAAGATCGGCGACCTGGTGGACGCCTTCGTGAGCCGCATCCTGGACAAACTGGGAATCGAGAACGACCTGGCCCCGCGCTGGGACGGCTGAGGGATCGAGACGCCATGCTCCGACGGTTTGCGCTCTTCGCCGACATGATCAAGATCAGCCACTCGATCTTCGCCCTGCCATTCGCCTTCATGGGCGCCTTTCTCGCCGCCCGCGGCCTCCCTCCGCTCCCTGTCTGCTGCTGGATCGTTGCGGCCATGGTGGGCGCCCGGTCGTCGGCCATGTCGTTCAACCGCCTGGCCGACGCCCGCTACGATGCCACCAATCCGCGGACGGAGAGGCGCCACCTGGTCACCGGCGAGCTGCGGAAGGGAGAGGTTATCGTCTTCACCCTACTCTCCTCCGGCCTGTTTCTCCTGGCAGCCTTCTGCCTCAACACGCTGGCCTTCACTCTGGCTGTTCCCGTTCTTCTGATCCTTTTCTTCTACTCCTACACCAAGAGGTTCACGATCTTCAGCCACCTGGTGCTCGGGCTCTGCCTCGGCGCCACTCCCGTGGCAGGATGGATCGCCGTCACCGGAGAGTTTGGCGGTCTCTCCTTCGTCCTGGGAGCCGGAGTCTGTCTCTGGGTGACCGGCTTCGACATCATCTATGCCTGCCAGGACGTGGAGCACGACAGGAAGGAGGGGCTCTTCTCCCTGCCGTCCCGGGCCGGCGTGGCCGCGGCGCTCAGGGTGTCGGCTGTTCTTCACGGGGCGGCGTTCTGCATCTTCTGCATCGTGGGATACGCGGCCGATCTGCCCTGGCCCTACTGGGCCGGTCTCGTCCCCGTGCTGGTCTCCCTGGTTTTGCAGCACGCCATCGTGAAACCGGACGACCTCTCCCGCGTGACGCTCTCCTTCTTCACGGCCAACGGCATCATCAGCCTCGTCATGGCAGCGGCAACGGCGACAGCCTGCCTGATCTGATTTTTTTCTTCCCCCGCAGCCGAAATCTCACGACTTCCTGATCGAATCCTTATCCCTGGTGCCGATTATCAATATGATTAAACGACCACCTGCTAAAGCAGGTGGATTAAAGAAAGACGACTGAAAGTCG
>CAYZWU010000030.1:0-69563 GCA_964482235.1 uncultured Phycisphaerales bacterium | reverse complement strand
CCCTGTTTGATGGCTGAGAACCACCCGTCCTGGACCAGGCTAGACTATGGGGCCTCTGTTTCTCTGTTCCTTTTTTTGTTCCGAAGGGGCTTCGCAGCTTGGTAGTTTTAGCCTCCATTCGGAACGTGGCATTTTAATCTTCCCCTTTTCTTGATCAAGAAAAACTTTGAACAAAATTGAATGCCCTTCGATTGCCGAAGTATAGTGACGTAAAAGAACCATGAAACGCCACGAAATCACTGGTATCGTTCTTGTCGCCCTGGTGGGGATTTCTGCGGTCGCCCTGGCTATCTTCTTTTTCTACGGTGACTTAGGCAGCGGGCCCCGGGACGGTGACAGGGTCAAGGCCGAGGCGGCCACTGAATCCCCGCAACAGAATAAAAAAATCGTCCTCTCGGAGATCGAGGGCGACCGGGGCACCCCCTACGAGCCCGAACAGCCGACAGAGGAGGCGGTGCTCGAGCAGGGCCGCCTCGCGGGCGCGGTGATCGACGAGAAAAAAAGCCCTCTCGAAAACGTCCGACTCACCGTCTTTCGCAGCCGCAAGGCCGGCCGGAGCGCCAGCCGCTTCTCCCGCTACGCCACGCTCAAGCCGATCCGCAAGGCGAAAAGCAAGACCGACGGCAGCTATGCCCTAGGCCCGCTCCGCCCCGGCATGGGCTACATGATCGTGGCCGAGCACGACCTCTACGCCGAATCGATCGTGGAGAACATCAACATCACCGCCGGCGCCGAGGTCGCCCTCCCTCCCATCGTCCTGAAGAGGGGGAAGACCGCCTACGGCTGGGTGCGCAGCGCCCACGGCGGAGCGCTTGCCGGCGCCGAGGTGGCGGTCTACACAAGCGGCTTCCGGGACGGCTCATCGAGCCGCGACCCCGAGCCCGACCGCATCGTCCTGACCGACGAGAAGGGACGCTTCCGCATCAAGAACATCAAGCAGAACAACTTCACCCTCACCGCGTCGGCCAAGGGCTTCGAGCGCAAGACGATGCGCAACACGAAGCTGCTCGCGCCGTCGCGGGAGTTCGAGTTCAACTTCCTCCTCGAGCGCGGCAAGACGGTCTCCGGCACGGTGGTGAACGCCCACGACAGCGCGGTGGAAGGAGCGTTGGTCCAGGTCTACCACAGCCGGAAGAACACCCACATCCCCCTCACCACCCTCACCGACCCGAACGGCGCCTTCGTCGTCGGCGGCCTCGGGACGGGCGACCACCGCCTGGTGGTGAGCCATGACGACTACTCGACCTTCACCCAGAACCGCGTCGCCCCTGTCGAGGCGGGCGGGCAGCGCCTCGTGATCCGCCTCGAGCCGCGCACCGGCCTCAACGGCCAGGTCCTCGCCCCGACCGGCGCGCCGGTGACGGCCTTCTGGATCAACGTCAAGAAGATCCTGGAGAACGGCAACACGGTGGAGCTCGGCATCCACAGGAAGTACTCCCACAGGCACGGCCGGTTCGTGGTGGGCGGCCTCGATCCGGGGACCTACGTCCTGGAGATCATGGGGAGAGGCCACGCGGCCACGGAGAGCGGCGCCATCGTCGTGACGCGCGACTTCTATGCTGACGCGGGCTCCATCACCCTCTGCCGCGGCGGCATCATCCGCGGCATGGCTCTGAAACCTGACGGATCGCCCCTCGAGGGAGGGCTGGTCTCGCTGAAGCCGGACCGCTACAGGCCCAGCCGGATCGAGGAGGTCTTCGGCGCCGTCTTCCAGATCCGCACCAGGCCGGTCCGGACGGGCCGCGACGGCTCCTTCGAGATGAAAGCCGTCTCCCCGGGCGCCTATCAGGTCGAGATCAACCACCGTTCCTTCCCCGCCTTCCGCATCGACGGGGTGGCGGTGATTGACAACGGCGAAGTCGACGTGGGGAGGCTTTCCCTCGAGCAGGGGGCCACGCTGGAAGGAAGCGTGCTCAGCAAGGGCGGCGTCGCCGTGCCGGGCGCCAAGGTACGGGTCCAGTCGCAGGAAGGCTCGTTCTTCCTCTCCGTAATGGCGGACCGGACCGGCCGCTTCCGCATCCATCCACTGCCGGCAGGCCGCTACAAGCTTTCCGCCGACCTTCCCCGTTCGCTGGAAGGCGGCGGCCTCTTCAACGGCCTCCCCATGCCGGGCGAAGACATGGACCTCGATCTCTCCATCGAGGAAGGAGAGACCCGCTCCGTGATCGTCACCCTGCCCGGCTAGTCCCCGTCGAGAGAGTTTCCCACCGACCTTTGCGAATCGGAGGTCATCGCCGTCCCTGTCCAGGACGCTTGCCTGGGAAGCCGCCATGAAAAGCGACAGCAACAAAGCGATCGTGATTCGTGGCATGATGTATCTCCTATTGATTGTCCTGTTTCTCGAAAAACACTCTTTCTCCACCGGCAGGCGACATCGCAGCCGGTGTGATCAAGTCCTGGGTGAACAGATTTCTGAATCATGACACAGGTTTGGGAGCGTTCTTCTTCTGCCGGATGCCATCACCGAATCTGACACCACTCCGCGCCCCCTAATAGCGGTCCTTTCCGACACCCTTGCTCCGCTCTTTCGAGTTGACGGCACGCTCGGTACGGTGCATCCTGACCGCGACGGTCCGCAGCCGGGCTGAACGTCGCAAACATGGTCATTCCCGCGCACGTTCGTCCGGAGCACTGCATCAGGCGATTCCGGCAAGGACGGAAAACTGTGAATTACCTGGAGATTCCAAGTGACCGAAGAAAAGGCAATCAACGAGGAGATCGAGAAGAAGCTGACGGGCAAGAAGAAGATCCTGCTCTACCAGCACAAGAAGTTTCTCAAGGACAATGATTACGACGGCCTGGCCGGGATGATGATGAAGGAAGCCGGTATGATGATCGTCTGCTGCATCATCTACGGCATCGTCCTCATCGGGATGGCTGCTTACAGGTTCGTTCTCTATTCCCGCGACGGCTCGGGCGACGATCTCTTTGCCGCCATCGTCGACATGCTTCTCGTGGGCGTGGCTCTCTTTTTCTTACGCCGAAGCAAGAGGATCAAGGAGACCTGCTCGAGCGTGCGCGACGAGCTGAAGGAGAAAAGCGTCCAGGAGCCGGGCGACGTGGAGTGAACCGGCTCGGGAGGGCGGGAAATCAGGGGATGGAGCAGGCCGGCCTGAGCCCCACGCCGTCGTTGCGGATAGTGGGCTCGAAGCCGATCCGCTTGGCCACACGGCAAAACCGCGCGAAGTCGTACCATGAACCGCCGCGGCCGATCCGCTTCGTCGTCTCGCTCGACTCCATCGCCGAGCCGTCCCGCGGAGCGGACTCGTAGCTCGGGACATAGGAGTCGCGGCACCACTCCCAGACGTTGCCGTGCATGTCGTGCAGGCCGAACAGGTTGGCCCTGAAGATTCCCACCGGCGCATGGACAGGCGCGCCGTCCGACCAGGCCTCGTACTTCATGGTCGGCTGGTTGATGAACTTCTTCAGGACGCTGTCGCTCACGTTGGCCGCCCCTTCGAGCGAGCTCTTCTCGTTCCCCGTCCAGAAGATCGTCGTCGTTCCGGCGCGGGCAGCGTACTCCCACTCCGCCTCGGTGGGAAAGCGCAGCCCCAGGCGATGGAGGACCTCCCGGCAGTCGTTCCAGCTCACACGCACCACGGGGTGTATCAGGTTGATCGGCTCGCCCAGGGTCTTTCCAGGCATGTAGAGGCTGGGGTTTTCGCCTGTGAACCGGAGCCACTGTCCCTGGGTCATCTCGTACTTGGAGATCAAAAAGGGTTTCAGGTCCACGCCGTGGACCGGCTTCTCGAGATCCTCCGCCTGGGGATCCGCGTTGGCGCTCCCTTCGGGAAATCCCGTCGACGGCTTTTCCGCCCCCATCCGGAACGTCCCTCCCGGGATCAGGACGAAGACCAGTCCTGTCTCCTCGGTCAGGACGAGGCGTCCGTTGCCATCGCGCTCGGGAATGCCGCCTGTCTGAAGATGTACGAATTCCCAGAGCCCGGAATCGGGATCAGGACCGAGGGGAACGAAACCCACCATGAAGTCGAGGGCGAGGCCTTCGTAGCCTGGACACTCCTCCCTGTTCGCGATGGAGGAAACGGCTCGATCCCACACCTCCCGATGCGAAGCGATGCTTCTCTCCTCGATCGACGCGGCAAAAGCGAGCCGCTCCCGCATCCGATCGATGGCCGCCTTCTCACCGCTAGACAGGCTCTCGATCTCCCGGACCAGGTACTCCACCGTGTCGTGCTGCCACTGCAGGGCGGTGGTGTCGAACTCCCATACACCGGCATCGCCTTTTCGCGGGACATCATCCGCCTTATCCGCCCCTTCGCCGGAAGACCGGCCATCCGCCCGCTCCGACGCCTTGGCGCGGAGCGTTTCGAGCGTCCGGGAATGGACCGGAACCCGCTCCACCAGCTTCTCCGCCGTCTCGAGCCAGCGCGTCATCCGTGGAATGTTGTCGGGATGTGCCGGCCAGATCTTCTCCATCTCGGCCTCGAGGTCGGCGAGGATCTTCACATCGGAGAGCCCCACGATCTGATGATACCGCTCGTTGGTCAAATCGACCTGCTCCTCGAGCGCCTTCCGGGCCTGCAGCGCCTTCTCCTTCTCGGAACGCACGCGCGGGTAGGCCCAGAAGAGCACGTAGCAGACAGCCCCCACGACGGCGAAGATCGCGACGGCCGACGAGACGCTGATCACGGGATTGCGCTTCACCTTTCTCCAGAAGCGCGAGGCGGGCCCCGCAGGTCTGGCCAGGATCACGTCGCCCGAAAGAAAGCGCTCCAGGTCATCCTTGAGCTCGGTCATGGTCTGGTACCGCCGAGCCGGATCCTTCTCGAGCGCCTTGGAGCAGATCACGGCCAGGTCGCGCGGCACGCGCGGATCGACCTTGCGCGGATCCTTCGGATCGAAGAGGACGATCTTCTTCAGGATCTCCTGCGAGGTCTTGCCGTCGAAGGGGCGGCTCAGGGTCATCATCTCGTAGAGGGTGACGCCGAGGGAAAAGATGTCGGTCCGCTGGTCGATCCCGATGCGTCTGCTCAGCGCCTGCTCGGGCGACATGTAAAAGGGCGTGCCGGCGAAATCACCGGTGCGCGAGAGGGCCAGTGCATCCTCAACCTTGGCCAGGCCGAAGTCGGTCACCTTCGGACGGCCCTCCTCGGTGATCAGGATGTTGGACGGCTTGATGTCGCGGTGGATCACCCCGGACCGGTGCGCGTGATGGAGAGCCGAGGCCACGTCAGACACGAGCCGTGCCGTATCGCGGAAGTAGCCCCTCTCCAGACGCCCGGTCTTTCGCAGGGATTCGATCCGGTCGTGAAGGGTGACGCCGTCCTTCACGAGCTCCTGGGCGATGTAGTGCACCCCCTCGTGCTCCCCCAAGGCATGGACGGCCACGATGCCGGGGTGCCTCTGCCGGCCGCCGGCCTCGGCCTCGCGCTGGAACTTGACGACGGCGTCCATCGAGAAGCTCAGGTGCCTTGGCAGCATCTTCAAGGCGACCCTGCGGTTCAACGAGAGCTGTATCGCCTCGTAGACCGTCCCCATGCCGCCCCTGCCGATCTCGCGGACGATCTTGAAGTCGCCGAGGGTCCTCGCTTCCGATCCACCCTCCAGATACTCCTTCAAGAGGTCGACCTCGTCGATCCCGGAAGAATCGCCCCTGTCCCGGCCATCTTGATCCATCGTGTCCGATGCCATTTCCCCTCCTGCTGTCGCATCGCATCCAAGAGATGCGAAATGCCGTGGCGCGTCCGCCTATCGATCTATTAGCACGGCCACGCAAGGTGCAGAGAAGCCCTTCGCATTTCTGAATAGGAGCGATTCATCCTTCTCTGCTATAATCGCGGGGCCGCAGAGCACCCCCGGGCGCACGTCCGTGAATGCGGTCAAAGCCTGAAGTAAGAAAACCCAGTAAACAGACTTTTGATCAGAAGTGTGATCAAAAATTGGCAACATTTTCCATCGAAGGAGGGACAATAAGATGAAACGACTTCTGCTATCGACAGCCTCCACCCTGCTCCTCTTCACCCTTCTGCCCCTTGCGGCGCACGGTCAGGGCATTCCGGCCGATGCCGCTCAGATCATGTCGCAGGGTTATGCCCTCGACACCATCCTGGTGAAGTTCCGGCCCGATGTGGAATCGGCCGCCGTGACCAGGATCTCCAGGGAAGCGGGCATGGTCAGCGAACACACCTACGATCAGATCGACGTCCATCTCTTCCGCGTGGCGGACAGGCGCGTGACCGAGACGATCGAGCTCCTCTCCCTCTACCCCGAGGTGGAGTTCGCCGAACCGAACTACGTCCGGCAGACCTTCTTCACGCCCAACGATCCGAGCTACGGCCAGCAGTGGGCTTTCCCGAAGATCCGGGCCGAAAGCGCCTGGGACATCACCCTCGGCTCGAACGACATCGTCGTGGCCATGATCGACACGGGCGTCGACCAGGACCACCCGGAGCTCGTCAATCAGCGCTGGATCAACATCGATGAGATCCCGAACAACCAGATCGACGACGACGGCAACGGCTACGTGGACGACGCCTACGGGTACGACTTCTTCGGGACGGCTCTCTTCGGTCTCATCCCTCCGCCCGAGGGCGACGAGGACCCCGACCCGGAGGACGACAACGGGCACGGTTCGCACACCGGAGGCACCGTGGCTGCCGCGACGGACAACGGCATCGGTGTGGCCGGCACTGCCTCGGACTGCCGCATCATGGTGATCCGCGCTCTCGGCGGGCTTCTCGGCATGGGCTACTCCTCCGACATCATCAGTGCGATGCTCTATGCCGCTGACAACGGTGCCAACATTGTCAGCATGAGCCTCGGCTCGACCCAGTTCTCGCAGGCCGAGCTCGCCGCCGTGGTCTACGGCGAGAACCTCGACGTTCTCTTCGTGGCTGCAGCGGGCAACGGCGGAAACACGGCTCTAAACTATCCGGCCGGTTATCCGCAGGTGATGGCCGTGAGCGCCACGAACAGCAGCGATAGCCTGGCCGGTTTCTCCACGCAAGGAGCGAACGTCGAGCTCGCCGCTCCGGGCGTCAACATTCTCAGCACCTGGAAGGGCGGCGGCTACTATACCGCTGACGGTACCTCCATGGCCTGCCCTCATGCCGCCGGTGTTGCGGCTCTGGTCCGCTCGCTGGATCCCACGCTCACCGCGAGCCAGGTGAGGCAGATGGTGCGCGCCGGCACGGTCGATCTCGGGACGCCCGGCTGGGACTTCCAGTTCGGCGACGGCCGCCTCGACGCCTACGGCGCGCTGACGGTCCCGGTGCCTGATCCGACCCAGATCGCCCTCCTCACGCCCGGCGACGGTTCGACGCTGAACTCCGGTGCAAGCCCCTTCGGATTCGGCTGGACCGGGACGGCGGGCGCCGCCACCTACGCGATCCAGATCCAGCTCCCCTCGGGCGGCACGATCACGCTGACGGGATTGTCGGACAACTACTACTACCCCAGTCAGTCGTCGTGGAATTCCGCCCAGGCGGGAGTCTACATGTGGCGCGCCGCGGCTCTCAACGGTTCCGGCCAGGTGATCACCGTCACGGACTGGTGGGAGTTCAATCTCTAGGACCTCTTTATCGAGAACAACACGAGGGCTCGTTCGTTCCCGCGGACGAGTCCTCGTGTAAAACGGCGGACCATCCTCATCCAAACGATCTGCTTGGCTAAGCCTGAAGAGAGAAGGAACAAGCTCTTGTAGGCTTTAAACCGGTTCTCACAGAGACAATCGGAAGCTATGATGAAGCCGCATCTCATTCCAGATCCTCTTCATGGACCATCGGAGATACAGGATGCTCTATCGCAAGGTCCCCAAGACGGGCGACGAGATCTCGATCCTGGGATTCGGTGCCATGAGACTGCCCCTCTCCGACGGCAGGATCGACGAGAAGGCGTCGATCGAGCTGATCCGCCGCTGCATCGACAGCGGTGTCAACTACGTGGACACGGCCTGGAATTATCACTCCGGGGCAAGCGAGCCCCTGGTGGCCAAGGCTCTCGCAGGTGGCTACAGGGAGAAGGTGAAGCTCTCCACCAAGATGCCGCAGTGGCTGGTACTGACGCGTCGGGACATGGACGACTACCTCGAGGTGCAGCTCCGGCGCCTCGAGACGGATCGGATCGACTACTACCTCCTTCACACCCTCGACGGCCTGACCTGGGACAGGATCGAGGCCCTCGGCGTCCTCGAGTTCCTGGACAGCGCGAAGCGGGACGGCCGCATCGTCAACAGGGGATTCTCCTTCCACGGCAGCAAGGAGGACTTCAAGCGGATCGTGGACGCCCATGACTGGGAGTTCTGCCAGATCCAGTACAACATCCTCGACGAGTACAACCAGGCGGGCACCGAGGGACTCGAGTACGCCGCCTCGAAGAATCTCGCGGTGATCGTGATGGAGCCTCTCCGCGGCGGGAACCTCTGCCGCAACCTGCCCGCGGAGGTCGCCGCGCTCTGGGACGGCGCGGAAGTCCGGCGCACTCCGGCCGAGTGGGCTCTCCGCTGGATCTGGAACCGGCCCGAGGTGACCATGATCCTCTCGGGGATGAACGAGCAGAGCCAGGCTGACGAGAACATCGCGACGGCAGCGGAGGCGCATCCCGGTTCGCTGTCCCGATCGGAGCTCGAGCTGGTCGAGCAGGTCGCCGCCGCCTACACGCGCCTCATGAAGGTCGGCTGCACCGGCTGCCAGTACTGCATGCCCTGTCCATCGGGTGTCGATATCCAGGGATGCTTCCTGATGTACAACCATGTCCACATGTTCGGTGGCAGGAAGTTCTTCGGCTTCTTCTACATCGCGCGCCTGGGAGGAGTGATGAGCGGAACGCCCTCCAATGCGTCGCTCTGCCAGCAATGCGGCAGCTGCATCGAGAAGTGCCCGCAGAACCTGGCGATCCCCGACCTTCTCGAGGACGTGGCAAATGACTTCGAGCGGTTCTGGTTCAAACCGGCCGTCTGGGTCCTGAAGCAGCTGCTCCCCTTCCGCCGCATGTGGATCAAGATGATGCATCGGCTGGGCAGGTAGGCAGCCCTCGCCGGGCGCGGCGGTCATCTGAAGAACGGAAAGAGCTTCCCCAGCACCCTCAGCACGGAGATCGAATCCTCCCGCCAGTTGATGAGCCTGACCGAACCGGCGCTGACCATGCAGTTGTCGAAGCCGGCGTTGACGTCCATTTCTCCGGTCAGCCGGTACTTCTCCGAGACCGCTTCCGAACGGCAACCGCCCTGGCAGGAGTGAAAGACCCGGCAGCTCCGGCACGGCTCTTCGACATTCTCGTGAAGCGTTGGAAACCAGTCGTTGTCGATGATCATCCCCCTGTCGGGATCGAAGCGCCCCATCCTGAAGACCGGAACGGTCACGGTGAACCGGCAGGCGTAGATCTCTTTCGTGGAGGCCTGGACGGCGACCTCGTCTCTTCCCGTCTCGCAGAACGCTCCCGTGGAGAACCATCTGAGCAGCCTGCCGCAGAGCTGCTTGAAGTGGGAGTATCTCGGCCCCCAGTTGTGCAGGAGCAGGAACCTCGTGGGCTTCAGGCGGAAGCGAATCCGGTCGTAGGAGGTCAGGAAGCGAGCGATGCTGTCCCGCGTCATGAACATGTCCGCGGGCAGCTTCCTGTTTCTCCCTCCATAGCTGAGCTTGAGGAAGAAGACGCGATCGGCGCCGAGCTCGTGGAACAGCCGGCACATCTCCTCCATCAGGCGGAAGTTCTTCTCGTGGATGACGGAGAATATTTGAATGAGGGGGCCCGCTCCGTTGTCGCGGTGATTCCCGATCTCCTCGAGAATCGCGTCGAACTCGCCCCGGGGAGCTAGAAGCTCATGGACCTGGGCGCTGGGTCCGTGAAGGTTGAAGCTGACTTCGGCCGGATTCGAGTACCCGTCGCGGCCCCGGTTGCCGAAGCACTGCATCTCCTCGGGCTGGGGATGACGCCTTGAAAGCTCTTCATCGATCCGGCCCAGATGGAAGAGCCTCGAATCGATGCCGAGGCGCTTCGTCTCGTCCAGGAGGCTGGCTGTCTCCTCGGCATCGTCCCTGCGGTAGGGCTCGACGAAACAGAACCGGCAGCCGCCGGTGCAGTTGTTGTGGATGACAAGAGCCTTGGTCGGATTCATGATCGACGATATCCCTTTCCCGATCTCCGGACGGCCGAGACGATGGTGCCCATCACTTCCATGGCCGCCGCTCCAGGCGCCTCATTTCTCCTGCTTGCGGCAAGATCAAGCATAGTGCGGTGGTCCGGGTTTTCAATACTGAATACGGGGGATCGCCGATCAGTTGGAATGGGAAGACCTCGTGCCGGCCAAATTCACGTCCAACCCAGAACAAGTCAGAGTGGAGCAAAAAAAAATCCACGCCCTGAGGACGTGGATGGGAAGCCCCCCAAGGGGATCCTGAAAACCTGCCCGGAAGAGGCAGGGAGGTTTCTTCGATTATAGAGCCCAGTCCTGCCAGGCCGCCTCGAGCCTCTTCCAGTCCTCGTCGGTCCAGCTGGCGAATGTCCTCTCGACCGCCTCTTTCCTGATCTCCTCGATGCTGACGGTCAGTCCCTTCTTCTTTCCCTTGTCCTTCTTCTGCTTTCCCGAGGAGCCGTCCTCCGAGTAGTTCTCCACGTTTTCCCCGGCTCTTGCCGAGAACTCGATGTAGGCGTCCTCGATGTTTTCCAGGTAGGAGCCGGTCACACCCTTCCACGGCTTCTTCATGCCCTTCCGGGTCTGCAGGAAGCAGAAGAGGGTACCCAGCTTGATAGACTCCTCGTAGCTCAGGCCGGTCGACTCGTGGCAGATCAGGGTCCGGAACGAACGGCAGTCGCCGCCGCGGACCGCGTCGCGGAGGAATTCGACGTCCCACGGATCTTTCTTGTACTTGCCTCGGGAGCCCCCGCCGCTGTAGCTGACATAGTAGTAGTACTGCTTGCCGGCGTTGTACCAGGGGTGAGGGATGGCCAGCCCGAACCGTTCCGCGACGAACCGGGCGTGAAGCCCCCTGGCAAGGCGCTGCATGGTGTACTCGATCGATCTGCCTTCCTTCATCCCGTCATGGATCACGATCTCGCTGGCGTCGGCATTGAAGACGCTGTGTCCGCGCGAGTTGTCCACGTAGGCATTTCTTTCCGCGTAGTCGGCGCAGATCCGGATGATCGGCATTGTCACGCCGGTTCCGTTCCCTTCGCTGTCCTGGACAGACCAGAACGCCATGCCACTGTAATCCTTCTCAATGGCCTTGTGGACCGTTTCGGCAAAGGCGGCGATCTTCTGGGTGAACCTCTTGCCGGTGTGGGAGATCACGAGGTAGTTCTTCGTCTCCTTGACGACCCAGCCCTTGGGAAGCTTCGAGGCCACGGACTTGACGAACTCCTTGCGGCTCTTCGGCTTCTCGTCGATCGAGCTGCCGGAATCCGTCTTCTTCACCGTGCGCTTCACCTTCTTGAAGGATCGGCACGAGGAGCAAAACAGCCTCTCGTATTTGGAGTACCATTCGTCCATGATCTCGAAGGAGACGGCGACATCCATGTCATCGAGGTGGAAGATGCAGGCCAGCTGCCTCGACGGAGGCGTTCTCTGCTCCATCACGACCTCGATCCATGTGCAGTCGATTCCGCGGATCCGATCCTTCTTCTCCTCGCCGAAGTAGAACCCCTTCTTGTTTCGCTTCGTGTATTCCTTGAAGTCGCGATAGGGATTCTGCCGCGCCACGACGGTGATCTCTTTTCCCAAAAGCGTGCCGCTGCTCTTCTCTTCCCGGATCCCGCTGTTCTCCGGAGAGAAGACGATGATC
This sequence comes from uncultured Phycisphaerales bacterium, assembly GCA_964482235.1. Lineage (GTDB taxonomy): Bacteria > Planctomycetota > B15-G4 > B15-G4 > CAYZWU01 > CAYZWU01. Next base: position 57,828 of record CAYZWU010000030.1, on the reverse strand, counting down.
CGCATCTCCGGCGTGTGGGCGTATCTGGCCCTGCCGGATGTGCGCGACCAGAGCTCCCTTTCACCGATGAACTTGCCCACGATGTAACGCTCGCTGTCAGGCGATGCCACGAATTTCCAGTCCTTTGGTACACGGATAGAAAAGCCTGTTTCCTTGTCCACGTGAGTCGTTCCCAGGGAGCCGGCAGGCAGGGCCGCCGGTGCCGCCATGGCAAGAAACAAGGCAAGGTACTGAAAGAGGACAGGGCTGCGCTTCATCAACATGTCTCACCTCCTCGATCCGTTCTCAGGAATACCTCAACAGCATTTTTGCTCGGGTTAGAGAGGCCCTGAAAACCGGATGAAAAATCAATGGGCGAATAGAGCGGTGCTGTCCCCTGTTCTTACATTGCAAAGAAGGGATTATTCTGGAATGAGTACGGATTGATCAGACAGAAGAAAGTGTTTCTTGCCCCCCTCTCCCAATCCTGAACCCGCTTGTATAAAGTAGGTTACGGGGAGCGGGAGTAAAAGCAGGAGACCGAAATATCACCTTACACGGATTACCTGGTACTGCCCCCCCGTGATCTCCGCGAGCTTCTTGAGGAAATAGGGATCGCCGCTCCGGCCGCCCAGGGAAAAGGTATGGATCTTGATGCCGTGCACGCGGTTACGCTCCCTCACCGTCCGGAGGATCATGTCAACGTCCGTCACGGCCCCCGCCGTGGGACGGCCGTCGGACAGGAGGAACATCGTGTCCACCACGGATTCGTACTTCCGCTTGGCGAAGCCGGCGTCCACCATGTCGAAGGCCATCATCAAGGCGTCGTAGATGTTGGTGGCCGCCTTGTCGGGCGGCTTGATGTCCCAGACATACTTCTCGGCCTGTTTCCTCTGCCCCCCCGATGCGGCCACGACGTTCTTCTTCCACTGCCCCACTTCGTCGTTGAAGGTGATGATGTTGAAGAGGATGTTCTTGTCGAACTCGCGCAGGAGACGGACCAGCTCGATCTGCGCCACGTTGATCTTCTTCTTGTTGAGGTCGCCCTTGCCGTAGGTCTTGCCGCCCACCTTCTCCACGGCCACGATCTCGTTCATGCTGCTCGACGTATCCACGAGGAAGATGAACTTCTTGGAGCACGTCTCCACCTCGTGGTACTGGATGGCGTACCGTATCTTGTGCTCCTGCGACTTGGACTTGCCGGCGCCGAACTTGAAGTCCCCGCCGTAGGTGTTCCACCACCAGGTCCACCGGTCCGGCTTGAGGCCGTAGTCCTGATGTGTCTTCTTCACCAGGAGGTCGAGGATATCCTCGCGCAGCCTCCCCGTCTCGGCGCGCAGCCGCTCGATGAGAGCGGGGATCATCCGCTTGTCCTCGATGTAATGAAGCGACCGGATCGAGGCGAGACGCACGGCCCACACCTCGTCGCGAAGCAGTGTCAGCACCTGGGTCAGGGCCCCGTCCTCCCGGAAGTTCCAGAGCGCGAGGGCGCACTCCACCCTGACCTCGGGGCTCTTGTCCGTCGCCATGTCGGCCACGGGCAGGAAGGCCTCGTCAGGGTGCAGCTCGCCCAGGGCGCGCACGGCGCCGGCCCGGGCCGCCGCCTTGCCGTCCTCGAGAAGCTTCAGCAGGAGCGGGAGCGTGATCTCCAGCAATCCCGGCATCGTTCCCAGCGCGATGGCCGTGTTGCGCCTCACGCGCTCGGAGGCGTGGGTCAGCCCGTTCTCCACCACCCAGCGGAGCGCCGCCTCGCTCTCGAACTCCTTCAGCGCCGCCAGCGCCGATGCCCGCACGACAACCTCGCTCTCCTGAAAGGCCTGAAGGATACGCTCGGCTGCGGCAAGGGTGTTGCTGTACTTGAGGAAGTAGGAAGCCGACGCACGGGTCTCCAGGTCCGGGTGGAGCAGCGCGCGATCGAACTCGGCCACGAACCTCTCGGCCCGCGACAGGTCCTCGAACTCGTTCGCCTGCATGAGGAGATCGCACCGCCAGTTGTTCTCCAGCGTGAGCTCGGACCAGTCATAGGCGGTCAACAGGCTGTCCCTGGGATGCATCCGGCTCCGGAGGTTGTCCCAGTAATCCCGGAACTTCTCCCTGGGCTGGTTCCTCAGGACAAAGTCGACGAAGCTCCAGGCCAGCACATGCTCCCTGAAACCCAGATCGGCAAAGTCCTTCTTCGACAGGACGGGAAAGGTCACGGTGTTGCTGCGCCGGGCCAGGGAGACGGCGCGGCGGTCCCAGCCCGACACGACCCACTCCTCGCTCAGCCCCTTCACCTCGATGTTGACCAGGTAGTAGCTGCACTGCTTGAGGATCTGCTGCTCCATCCAGTGCGGGAAGCCGACCTTCAGCCACCCGGGCGGGAACTTGCCGCCCTGGCGGCAGAAGAACCGCTCCAGCAGGCATCGCGACGTCAGGTGGATCACCCCGTCGTGAAAGTTGGTGTCGCCGCTCACGTTCGGCCCGTACGACTTGCGATGCCGCCCGCCGGCTGGGCTCGAGAGCGGCGACAGGGCGAACTTTCCCGACGACCCCGATGTCAGCGATGCCCCGCCGTGCCGCGCCTGCCAGGCCTTCTGCTCCTTGACCTGGCCGCAGAGAAAGACCTCGGTGAGCCGCCCCGAGTAGGGGATGCCCCGGTCTTCCTCCACTGTCACTCCGATGGCCTCGCAGTACTTCTCGTAGATCTTCTCCAGCCTGTGGGCGTAGAGATGGGCCATGGCGTGGGGCGAGATGTTCAGCAGGTTCCGGAAGACCCAGGGGAAGTTCTTCTTCATCGGATTCAGGTCGGCGGACATCTCCTCCACCTGGTTGGGCGACAGCTTCATCCCCTCCAGCGTGCTCATCACGAAGAAGTGCTCGGTCACCAGATAGATCGGATCGGCCTTCATGAATTCGACCAGGGGCTGCCGGGCCTCGATCCCGCCATCGAACAGCTCGTATCCCGGATCGAGAACCAGGTTCTCCCAGTCACGATCGACGCAATCGCAGGGCCTGTAACCCCTGCCCCGGCAGCAGGCCTGCTCCTTCATGCACTCGGAGCAGTAGAAATGGAAGTCGCGGCACCAGTCGGCGGAGGCCTTGTGGTCCTCGCAGGGAACGAGACCCGTGTCGCGGCAGGTATAGCACTCGATCTTGTCGCGGCCGGAATCCTGGGCGGCCGACTCCTGAGCGATCAGCCCGGCGCCCAGAGCAGCCAGGATCACCAGGAACAGGGATCGGGAAGCAGAGATTGCCATGAGAAGCCTCCATCCGTATTTCTCGGAGATCGTATTCTATGGGCAGTCCCCTTTTCGAACAAATATTTCACAAATATCTATCAATACCGGCTGGATGAAACCCTGCCTCTTATAGTAATATCTCAACTTTTAACGTCTGCTTCGGATGCAAGGACCCGGGAGCAGGAAGCAGCGGCAGCACCGCATCGACGGAAGATGGATCTAATCTCGTGAAATACCAGGCTCGAATCCTGTTCATCTATCCGAATATCAACAGCCAGGAGGGCTTCAACCACGGCATCGCCGCCCTCTCGGGCGCGCTGAAGGATATCGGTGCGGAAACGAGGCTGATCAACCTGAACAACTCTCTCTACGACCTCCCCACGACGGAAGAGCTTCTCGCCGAGATCCGTCGGTTCGATCCCGACCTGATCTGCTTCTCCGTCATGTCGCAGCAGTACAAGTACGCCCTGACCCTGGCCCGGGAGATCAAAAAGAAGTACTCCTTCCCCCTGGCCATCGGCGGGGTGCACGCGGCCATGGACCCTGAAGGGATCGCCGCGGACCGCATCTTCGACTTCATTGCCATCGGCGAGTGCGACGTCTCCCTGCCGCGCCTGGTCGCTGCAATGAAGGAGGACGCCGACGTGACGGCGGTCCAGGGCATCTGGGCGTTCCGCGACGGGGAGTACAAGCGGAACGCCCTGGGCCCCTTCCCGTCTCTCGAGTCGCTTCCGCCGAAGGACTTCGAGATCTTCGACCTCGACCACATGCTCGACCGGATGAACGGCTGGATGTCGCTCCTCACCTCGCGGGGATGTCCCTTCCGCTGCTCCTACTGCTTCAACCACGAGATCGTCAACCGCTACCGTACCGAGGCGGGCGTCAAGCCGGCCGCGTACCTGCGGCGGTACCCCCTCGAACGCGTCCTCGGCGAGGCCGGGGACCTGGCTGCCCGGCATCCGGGGATCCGGACGTTCATCTTCGACGATGACCTCTTCACCCTGGACGAGAAGACGGTCCTCGACTTCTGCCGCGGCTACAGGGAGCTGGGACTCGGAATCCCCTTCGTGGTGAACGCCCACGTGCAAAGCTTCACCCGGGACATGGCAGAGGCCCTGAAGGAGGCGGGCTGCATGATCGTGAAGTTCGGGATCGAATCGGGGTCGGAACGGATCAGGAGGGACGTGCTCCACAGGATCATGTCGAACGCGCAGATCGTGGACGCTTTCGCCATGGCCGAGGAGGCGGGGCTTCACACGTCGGCGTTCCTGATGATCGGGCTGCCGCTCGAGGAGAGGGAGGACCTGGAAGCCACCATCGACCTCGTGGCCCGCGTCCGTCCCGGACGGTTCCGCTGGTCGGTCTTCTTTCCCTTCCCGGGAACGGAGATCAAGAAGATCTGCGACAGGCACAACCTGGTCGACCGATCGCTGATGGAGGGCAAGGACACCTTTTACGAGGGAAGCGTGCTTCGCTTCGAGCCCGGCCTCTCCCTCTTCATCGAGAAGCTGAGGCGCTGCTTCCACTGGTACGTCAACGGGCGCGCCGGCTTCGGGCTCGAGGGCACCTACGGCAGGCTCGCTGCCGACCTGGAGGCGCTCGACGCCGAGGCCTGGGCCGCCCACAGCGGGAAGATCCTCGAGGAGGACCGCCGCCTCTCCGACAGGTTCTGCACCGAGGGTAAGCTTCACTACTCGATCCGTTACACGCAGGTCATGGCGGTCCGCTCCGATTTCGAGGAGGCGAACCAGGGCTTTTCCGGACCGGCGAAGCAGTGGGGCGGGGCCACCAGAACGGAAACACCATGAGCTTGACCCGCTACATCAATGAAAGCCTGATCGACCTGGAGCTCGATATCCCGCGCGATCTCGAACTGGAGGAAACGGCTCTGGATAAGCGGATCGTGAACCACTACCGTGAGAGCGTGATCGGCAGGATCTCCGACCTCCTTTACGAGTCGGGCCGGGTCGGCAATCGCAGCAAGCTCTACACCGATCTCCTGAACCGGGAGAAGCGGGCCTGCACCGCCATCGGCAATGCCGTGGCGATCCCCCACGTCCGGACGCTCCAGGCCAAGAGCACGGTGGTCGGCTTTCTCCGGTCGCGCGAGGGAATTCCCTTCGGCGCCGCCGACGGCCTGGACGTCCAGGTCTTCGTTCCCATCGTGGGTCCGCCGTACGACGACAAGGTCTATCTGAGAATCTACCGCCACCTGGGTGAGCTTCTCCAGGAGGATGACATCCTCGACAGGTTCATGGCGATCAGCGAACCGGGAGCAGTGATCCGCCTTCTCGGCGGGATGACGTGACAGGAGATTTTTTCATGGAATGCAGGCAGAACGAGAATATCAAGAACTGCAGGTGCACCTACACTGCGTGCCCGAACCACGGCAACTGCTGTCTCTGTGTCCGCAACCACAGGGACAACGGCGAGATTCCCGCTTGCTTCTTCACAGAAGAGGGCGAGAAGACGTATGATCGGTCCTGGAAAAATCTCATGAAATATCATCGCTAGAAAACCCTTCCCGGCCGCCCATGCGGAGCGGCTCGAAGGGACGAACTTTTTCGGCAGCATCGAAAGGTGATTGACGATGGCAGAACTCATATCAGGAAACGAGGCCGTTGCCAGGGGTGCATTCGAGGCGGGGGTCAAGCTTGCAGCCGCCTATCCCGGCACACCCAGCACGGAGATTCTCGAAAATCTCGTGAAGTACGAAACGGTTTACTCCGAGTGGTGCCCCAACGAGAAGGCGGCCGTCGAGGTCGCCCTCGGCGCCTCCTTCACCGGCCAGAGAAGCATGGCGGTGATGAAGCACGTGGGGCTCAACGTGGCGGCCGATCCCCTCTTCAGCGCCTCGTACATCGGCGCCCACGGCGGGCTGGTCATCGTCTGCTGCGACGATCCGGGAATGCACTCGTCGCAGAACGAGCAGGACAACCGGCTCTACGCCAAGTTCGCCAAGCTCCCCGTGATCGAGCCCACCGATTCGCAGGAATCGAAGGACCTCCTGGTCCGGGCCTTCGAGATCTCCGAGGAGTACGGGACGCCGATCCTCTTCAGGATGAGCACCCGCCTCTGCCACGCTCTCACACCGGTGGAAACGAACGATCCCGTCCAGCCGAAGGAGGTAAGCTACGAGAAGGACATGCGCAAGCGCGTCCTGATCCCGGCCAACGCCCGTGTCCGCCACAAGGACCTTGAGGAGCGGCTCGGCAAGCTGAAGGAGCTCGCGGAGACGAGCGATCTCAACAAGGAAGAGATGGCCGACACGAAGATCGGCGTCATCGCTTCAGGGATCTCATACCAGTATGCGCGCGAAGCCTTCCCCGGGGCCTCCTTCCTCAAGCTCGGCATGTGCTATCCCTTCCCGGATGAGAAGGTCAAGGCCTTCGCCGCCAAGGTCGACACGGTCTACGTGGTCGAGGAGGGCGAGCCGTTCATCGAGGAGGCCGCCCGGCTGGCCGGCATCGACGTTGTCGGCAAGGCGAAGGTTCCGCTCTGCGGCGAGCTGAACCAGAGGATCGTCCGGGAAAGCCTGACCGAGAGCAGGACCGAGTTCACCCCGGCCGAAGTCCCGGGCCGCCCCCCTGTCCTCTGCTCCGGCTGCCCCCACCGCAGCGCTTTTTTGGCGATCCGCAAGCTGAGGCTTCACGCCATGGGCGACATCGGCTGCTACACGCTGGGCGCCCTGCCGCCCCTGAACGGCATGGACAGCTGCATCTGCATGGGTGCCAGCGTCACGTCGGCCCACGGCATGCAGAAAGCCCTCGACCCCGAAGAGGGCCGCAAGACCGTGGCCGTGATCGGCGACTCCACCTTCGTCCACACGGGAATCACCGGGCTGATCAACCTCGCCTACAACAAGGGAACCTCCACGGTGATCGTGCTCGACAACTCGATCACCGCCATGACCGGACATCAGGATCATCCCGGCAGCGGGAAGACCCTCTCCGGCCAGGAAACCGTTGCCGTCGACTACGAGATGCTGGCCAAGGCCGTGGGGATCGAGAGCTTCACCCTGGTGGACGCCTACGACGTGAAGGCCGTTCTCGAGACGCTCAAGGAGGAGACGTCGAAGGATGTCTCCTCGCTCGTCGTCGTGCGCGGCGCCTGCATCCTGCGCAACCGCGAGGCCGGCAGGGACCCCCGCACCGTGGAAGCGGAGACCTGCATCAACTGCGCCATGTGCCGCAAGACCGGCTGTCCCGCCATCTCGAAGGTCGGCGGGGAAGGGGAGGAGAAATCATACATCACCTCGATCCTCTGCGCCGGGGACGTGTGCAACGTCTGCGGCCAGGTCTGCCCCACCGGAGCCATCCAGCCCCTCGAGGGGAAGTGACGGGAGGCCGTGTTTTCTGTTAGAGACCACGAGCCATGAAATGAGGAAGTAGAAAAATGACGAAGAAGATGACCAACGTTTTCATCTGCGGTGTGGGCGGCCAGGGAATCCTCCTCTCGAGCAAGATCCTCTCGGCTCTCGCTCTGGATCAGGGCTATGACGTGAAGAAGAGCGAGGTGCACGGGATGGCCCAGCGCGGCGGCTCGGTGGTGAGCCACGTCCGGTTCGGCGAGAAGATCCACTCGCCGCTGATCGAGGAAGGCGGGGCGGACTTCATCCTCGCCTTCGAGAAGATGGAGGCCCTGAGGTGGCTCCACTTCCTGAAACCCGACGGGGTGGCCATCGTGAACACGATGGAGCTCCTTCCCTCGGGACAGGAGACCTACCCGGAGAAGCTGGAAGACCGGATCAAGGAGAAGGCCGGGAAGACGGTCCTTCTCGATGCCAACGCCATGGCGATCGAGGCGGGAAACGTGAGAAGCGTCAATGTGCTCCTGCTGGGCGTCCTCTCGAACCATCTCGATTTCGACATGGAGAACTGGCGCGATACGCTGCAGAAGAACGTCAAGCCGAAGACCGTGGAAATCAACCTGAAGGCCCTGGAGATGGGCCGGAGCTTCGGTAGCTGATACTGTAAAACGTAAGGGTTAATAGCCGGGACCGCTCCATGCACCCACCTGGCCCTCTCATGGGTGTGCACTGAGCGATCGCGGTCCGATGCCCGCACGACAAGAACATCCGGTCTTGATCATGTCGTTCAGTATAACCATGGTTCATTGCCAGGCTTTCGCCCACCCGGAGGCGCACCGGGCGGACCGTGTTTTTTCTGATACGACTATGATTCCTCACGAAGATGCTTCAGAAACGAAGGCAGATTACAGGAAACCCGGCGCCCATCATCGCTCGACCGGCTTGTCTGCGATACCAGGAAACGACGTGTTGCGCTGATCATGTCAGCGGTCTTATCCAATTGTCTCATGTCATCCAGGCCGGGTGAGGACGATAGTTTCACCTCGACGGCCCAGCGATCTTTTCCGAAGTCCAGCACCAGATCAAGCTCGTGCTGATCGCTGGTTCTAAAGTAGTAGGCATTGAAATTCCGCCCGCGCGAAGACATTTCGCCGAGCGCCTGCTCAATCACGAAACCCTCCCAGCTGGCCCCCACCCATGGTTGCGCCAGCAGGCCGCGTTCGTCCGATACGTTCAGGAGAGCATGAAGCAAACCACTGTCGCGCCAGTATACCTTGGGGCTCTTGACCAACCGTTTCTTGATGTTCGCCTGAAAGGGTTGGAGTCGCCGTGTCAGAAAGGCGCCCTCGAAGTAATCGAGGTAGCTGTTGACTGTCTGATAAGAAAGTCCCAGGCTTTGCCCCACCTGCGAAGCATTCCATACCTGACCGTGCAAAGCGGCAAGCATGCGCAACAAGCGGTCGGTTGTCTGCGGTTTGGCGGGCAATCCCCATGAAGGTAAATCCCGCTGGCTCAGCAGTGCCAGGTAGTCCAGTTGCCATCGCGGATATTGCTTGGGTTCAAGCACACCGCCATCCGGGTACCCACCAAACAACCAAAGGTGTTCCCGCGATGCCTTTGTAGTGAGTTCAGTCATGAAGAACGGCGTCAACTCGATCAACGACAGGCGACCTGCCAAGGATTCGGAAACCTGAACCATCAACGAGGGAGAGACGGATCCAAGCAGGAGAAAACGGCCCATGCGCTTGCGATCCTTATCGATGGCCCCTCGCAGGCGGGTGAAGACCTCCGGCCAGGACTGAGCCTCGTCCAGAATCACCAGGTCCTTTCCTGCCTCGAGACTCCCCCATTCCAGATCGAGGCGCAGGCGTTCGGGTTCCTGCTCCAGGTCGAAATAGGTTCCGCCCAGAGTTTGCGCCAAGGTGGTCTTGCCACACTGGCGTGGCCCGATCAGCGCCACAGCCGGATGGATTTTCAGACGCTCAAGAAGTTGTTGCCGAACTCTTCTTCGTATCACGTCTTGCAAATTAGAATATTATTTCTATTTTGCAAGTTCATTTTTAGATTTTGCCCCTCCGGAAAAGTCCGTCCGCGTTATACGCCAAGGACTAATTCCACACCCTTAGACAGACGTCTTCGTCTTGATATCATCCCCTGGTGATAGACTTAGGTTTTGCAGGTCAAGCCGAGGACCGTGGAAATCAACATGAAGGCCCTGGAGATGGGCCGGAGCTTCGGGAGCTGAGCAAAAAGCCAGGACCGCACCATCACCCACCTGGTTCTTCCATGGGTGATGGGCGGCCCAGCCCCTTCTTCCGCGCAGAGCCCCCTCAAGCAGCGCGGATTCGGTTATCTCAGCTGCCGGTCATGGACCGGCACTTGAATTCCTCCCTTGCCTCAATCCAGCTTCCGGACAGCAAGACCGCCGAGCGTGCCGGCGTAGAGCCGGTCCCCCCTCGATGAGATGAGCAGGCAGAACACCTTCTGCTCGCTGCTCTCCAGCCCGCTGGCGAACAGGTCGAACACCCCGCCTCCATCGAGGCTGCGGAAGATCCCGTTCTCCGTCGTTCCGGCATAGATCTCGCCCGGTCTCGCCGACGAGACGGCCAGGGCCGTTATCTCGCATCCGATGTCGTCGAGCTCGTACCACGCGCCTGGTTCACGCAGCGAATCGTCCTCGATGGAGAAGATCTTCCCCTCCGCGGTCCCGGCGTAGACGGTGGTGCCGTCCCAGGCCAGGGCGGCGATCGCTCCGTTCTCCCACGCGAGCTTCATTGCTTCAACCTCGCCGCCGGCGGAGATCGTGAGGAGAGCCAGGCCGGCTTCCCCGCCGGCAAGGATGGTGCCCGCCTCGCCAGGGATCTCCAGTGCGGCCAGGGCTCCGTAGGCTCCGTCGCCGAGGACCTGGACAAAGCTCCCTGCCGCCCCCCGCTCGAGGCTGGCAAAGACACCCGCCGTACCGTGGCCGCACCAGAGCCCGCTCGCCGCCGCCACGAGTTCCGGATACTCGGGATGCTGCGCGATGGCGTAGACCTGCGGATTGGTCTCCTGGTTCTCGTTGCTGCCCAGCGTGCGCTCCCAGGTGTATCCGCCGTCGTTCGTGAGCCAGGCGCCGCCGTTAAGGTTGACGCCGGCGCCGGCGCCGCCTGCCACGAGCCACCGGTTCGAATCCTCGGGATCGACGATGGCTCCGGCCCTCAGGTTCGCGGTCACCTGGTCCTGCTGGATCACGAAGGGCAGCCACTCGGAGTTCGCGATCCGGTTGTTGTTGCGCCGGATCACGTTCTGTCCGGTCACCATCACCACGCTCGAGTCCGACGGATCCTCGACCACGCCGAACACGTTGACCCCTGTCAGCCCCTTCTTCGCCACCGTCCAGGTCTCGATCTCCCCGAAGTTGTCGGAGCGGAGAATCGAGTCCTGGCAGTACGGCGCATAGAGCCTTCTCCCGTCCGACGGCGCGGCGCAGACCGGGCCCTTGGGATATTCCTGGAACCGCGTCGATGGACCTGGCGATACCCGCTCCGCCTGCCAGAGGGAGGACTCCACGTCGTACTGGAGCTTGAAGATCCCCCTGTTCCAGCTGAGGCCGCCGCCGAGGCTGAGAAAGACCGTCTCCTCCCCGCCGGAGCCGGGATCATCGAGAACGGTGATGCCCTGGTGCTTCATCGGGGTGATGAAACCGCTCCGCGATCCAGTCAGAGCCATCTGCACGTCCTCGGCCGTCATCCCGTTGCTGACCGATCGGGCCAGGCCGAGGGAGTGGGCGAACCAGATCACATTCTCGAGGCCGGGATCCATGGCAAAAGCCTGGACACGGCTTCCGGTGAGAAGGGTGTACGGTTCGACCAGCGCACCGGTCTGGGGATCGGCGACGACGACGCAGGGAACTTCATCGATCGAATACCTTGCCACCCAATCCGGCCTGATGGGAACGTTGCTCTCCAGGGAGTAGATGACCTCGAGCACGCCGTCAGTCCCCTCATCCTCGTAGAGGAGATTGAGGTCGGTGACCGACAGCGAGCCGGCCGAGGCGATGAGCAGGCGCTCGCCGCCGTGAGCGAAGCAGAGATCGAGAACGGCATGATAGCGGGAACCTGCGTACCACCGACTCCAGGTGGCGCCCCTGTCGCTGCTGAAAACGATGTTTCCCAGGCTCACCTCGAGCAGGTTGGCAAGGGAGAACGAGACCGCGGCGATCCGCCCGGGACGCGAGGGATGCGGGTCCACGGTGAGGCGCTTGATGCGGGAGACGACGCCGGGCAGTTCCTGGGCCGCCTCGACGTCCGGCGACCGGAGCGGGACCTTCCAGAATGCGCTCGTGGCTTCGTGCTCATCGGCGATGCCCACCAGGATCTCGTCAGGGCCGCCCTCGCTGCCGCGCATCAGGGCGATCAGCGTGTTGGCGCGCTCGAAAGCAGAGCCCTGCGGCGAGCAGCGGCGCCACTCCTCGCCGCCGTCCTCGCTCAGCCATATTCCGCTCTGATCGCACGAATCGGTGATGATGTGGTTGGGATCGAGTGGATCGATCACCACATTGAAGCGGTCCCCACCATAGGGCCCCCTCGAGACCTCGAAGTCCGAATCACCGTAACCGCTGCCTCCGTCGGTGCCTCCGCCTTCTCCGCCCCCGCCGCGGTCACCGGTCTCGGCAGGACCCTGAAGAGAGCCACCGCCTCCCCCGCCGCCGCCGCAGTTCCAGAGCGCCAGCAGCGTCAACAATATGACGGACCAGAAAATCGTCTTGAGATTCATCCTCAACCCCTTTTTCTATCAAGAGTTATGGTGTTGTCTTTCTGCCGCCCCCCCAGGTTGGCTGCCCGGACCTATAAGTTTTTTTATCCGACACTTTCTATTATCGAAATATATCAGATATTCTTTATATATAAATTGGCTAATACCTCTTCTTTCCCGCCTGAAAAGGCCTTTCGTCCCTCCGCGAGAGTCCCTTCACCGGCCGGCCGGGGAACAATGACGGATTCCCGGTTGAACCGGATGAAAGCGTCCGCTATCCTCGCGGAGATGATTTCCGGAACATTTCCACTCGCCGCCGGATCGCTGATCGGCACGATCCATCTCGCGCCACTTCCCGGAAGCCCCGGGCACAGGGCTTCGATCGCAGAGATCGAGAAGAGAGCCCTGGCCGACGCCGCGGCCTGGATCGACGGCGGCGCCGACGCCCTGATCGTGGAGAATTTCGGCGACGCGCCGTTTCATCCCCGGACTGTGAAACCCCACACAACGGCCCTCGTGGCCGTGATCGCCCGCGAGATCGGCCGGCGCTTCCCCTGCCCCGTAGGGATCAACGTCCTGCGGAACGACGGCTTTGCCGCCCTCGGCGCGGCTCTCGCCGCCGGTGCGGCCTTCATCCGTGTCAACGTTTTCACCGGCGCCGCGGTCACGGACCAGGGGATCATCGAGGGGAGGGCCCACGATCTCCTCCGGTACAGAAGCGGCATCGATGCCGAAATCGCCATCGCGGCCGACGTGCACGTGAAGCACGCCAGCCCCCTGGTTCCCGCGGAGATCTCCCGGTCCGCCTGCGACGCTTTTTATCGCGGCCGGGCCGACGCCCTGATCGTCACCGGTCCGGCAACAGGATCCGGCCCGGCCATCGAGGACCTGGAGGCCGTCCGCAACGCCGTTCCCGGCGCCTTCCTGATCGCCGGCAGCGGGTTGAATCCCGATAACGCCCAAAAGGTCTTCCGCTTTGCCGATGCCGCCATCGTGGGGACATGGTGCAAGGCGAACGGCGAGGTGAGCGCACCTGTGGATGCAAAGCGCGTGGCCGCCCTGAAGGAAGCGATCGGCAAGACCGGCTGACAAGCCGGCTGACAAGACCGAAAAGGAGATCCGAGCATGCCTCGAAAGACATTCCCCTATCTCAAGAAGAAGGCCCACTGGATCAAGGGAATGAAGAAAGCGGAGAAGAAAGCCCTGCTTTCGGGGAAACGGATCCTCCCGCGCGGCATCACGGGACGCGAATCGCTCGCCACGGTCCTCGACAACGCTTTTCTCGCCTACAACGGACGCAAGCTCGGCGAGGCGTGCAAGCTCTACACGCAGAAGATGCTCACCGACGACGTGACCGTGGTGATGAGCCTCACGGGCGCCCTGACGCCGGCCGGTCTCGGCTGCTCCTGCCTGATCCCCCTGATCCGGGCCGGGTTCGTGGACTGGATCGTCTCGACGGGCGCCAACCTGTACCACGACCTCCACTTCGCCTTCAACTGCCCCCTCCACGCGGGCCACCATGAAACGGATGACGACAAGCTGCACCGGAACGACGTGGTCCGCATCTACGATGTCTTCCTCGGGTACACCGACTGCCTCCTGAAAACGGACCGCATCCTCCAGAACATCGTGGACGCTCCCGAGTTCCAGAAGGAGATGAGCACAACGGAATTCCACTGGCTGCTCGGGAAGTATGCCGCCGAGTGGGAACGGAAGAGCGGCCTCAGGAACGTCTCCGTCCTGGCTGCCGCGTACCGGGCCGACGTCCCCGTATTCACCAGCTCGCCGGGCGACTCCACCATCGGCATGAACATCGCCATGCTCGAGATCGTGGGGCACAAGCTCCGCTTCAACCCCTCCCTCGACGTGAACGAGTCGACGTCGATCGTCCTCGATGCCAAGCGCACCGGCAGGACCGGCGTCTTCGTGGTGGGCGGCGGCAGCCCGAAGAACTTCGTCCTTCAGACGGAGCCGCACATCCAGGAGATCCTCGGCATCGAGGAGGTCGGACACGACTTCTTCATCCAGGTCACCGACGCGCGGCCCGACACGGGCGGCCTCTCGGGCGCCACTCCCAGCGAGGCGGTGTCGTGGGGAAAGATCAATCCCGACCAGCTGCCCGACGCGGTGGTGGCCTACATGGACGCGACTGTGGCGCTGCCCCTCATCACGCACTACGCCCTGTCCAGGGCGAAGAAGCGCCCGCTGAAGAGGCTCTACAGGAGACGGGAGGCCATGCTCGAGCACCTGGAGAGCGAGTTCCGCAAGGCTCTGGGGGAAGAGTAGCCGGAGGGGATATTCAGGACTTGCTGCGCCGCTGCTTGAGCCCGCCAAGCATCCTGCGCCAGATCAGGCGTGAGGTGGCCTTCAGGGTCTGCCTCACCTTGATCTTCGTTTTCTCCCGCTTGAGGTCGTACCGGAGAATCAGGGGAATCTCCGTGAAGGTAAGACCCTTGCCCCTGAGGCAGAGCAGCACCTCCGGCACGACGGTGAAGTCGTTCTCCTTGAGAACTTCGACACCCTCGTCGCCCCACGCCTTGCGAAATGCCGAAGCCCTGAAGCCGCGAAACGAGCCGGTGTAGTCGGACACCTCCTCGATGGGGAAGAACTGGTGCAGGAGCCAGTTGGCCAGCTTGGCGAGGTAGATCCGGTACCGGGGAGCCCCCCACTCGTCTCCGCCGCGCCTGTAGCGAGAGGCGACCACGACGTCCCTACCGTCGAGAAGCTTGTCGTAGATGCCGAGTATGTTGCTGGGCTGGTGGGAGGAGTCGGCGTCGAGCGTGATGATGAAGTCGTCATCAACCGCTTCATCGAGGATCTTCGAGATCCCGGATCGAAACGCCCCGCCCTGATCGAGATTCTTCTCGTGAGCGACCACCTCGAGGGGCATCGTCTTGGCGTACTCCTCCAGGATCTCGCTCGTTCTGTCCGTGGAGGCGTCGTTCACCACAACGAGGCGATACTTGAGATCCGCACTATCTAGCGTGCGGCGAACCTCGTCGAGAATCGGACCGATGTTCTTCTCTTCGTTAAACGCAGGGATATAGATATATATCATGGGAACGAATCCCGTTTCTATTAATGGATCGACACCGAAACGCGCTCGATAACCTCAGGAAATCATTCTGGATCCGAGCCTGTTAGTCAATTTCTTTTCCTCACTTCCGGGACGCAGCATCATAAAAATGTGTGAAAAAACCACTTGCCCTCAACATGATGCTGACTCTATCATCTACCCGACTTCTTGACAGGAGCTCTGAGATGAAAATCCGGGAGTTCTTTAATCGTACTGCTTTGAAGGAACGGGAAGGGGAATCGAAGACCTTTTTCCAGAAGAATCCGTTCCGCCTGTCGCGCTGGAGCTGGCGACAGGACAAAGGGAATCGAAGCGCATCTGCGGTGGAGCAGCGCGGCTTCTGGGGGCGCGGTCTTCTCAAGTGGCGTTCCGGCCTTCAACAGCAAGAAAACCCGGAAGTCGAGGAGGAAAAAAAGCCAGCCGTGCAGCCCGATTCCGACAACAACAGAGACATCTTCGAAAAGTGCCGGAACTTCACCAGGGCGGATGAAACCAGGAAATCCGGCTTCTATCCCTACTTCAGTCCCATCCAGTCGTCCCAGGAACCGGTCATCACCCTGGGCGGCAAGAAGATGCTGATGCTCGGTTCGAACAGCTATCTGGGGCTGACCACCCACCCCCGGGTGAAGGAGGCCGCCCGCAAAGCCTTGGAGCAGTACGGATCGAGCTGTGCCGGCTCGAGGTTCCTCAACGGCACCCTGGAGATCCATGAGAAGCTGGAGAAGAGGCTGGCCGCCTTCACGGAGAAGGAAGACGCCATCGTCTTCACCACGGGCTTCCAGGCCAACCTGGGCACGCTCTCGACCCTCGTGGCCAAGGACGATCTCGTCTTCATCGACAAGACCGATCACGCGAGCATCATCGACGGCGCACGCCTCTCCTTCGGCCGCATGATCCGTTTCAACCACAACAACCCCGAGGATCTCGAACGGGTCATCGTGGCCAACGACAACGGCAATGGAAAGCTCGTCGTGGTGGACGGCGTCTTCAGCATGGACGGCGACGTGGCCGACCTGCCGAATCTTCTCGAAGTGTGCGAGAGGCATGGCGCCAACCTGATGGTGGACGATGCCCACGGCCTCGGCGTGATGGGACCGAACGGGAAAGGCACCTGCTCACACTTCGGGGTCTCCGACCGCGTCGACCTGATCATGGGAACCTTCTCGAAATCCTTCGCCTCGATCGGAGGATTCGTGGCCGGCGACCGGGTGGTGATCGACTACATCCGCCACCACGCCAGGAGCCTGATCTTCAGCGCCTCGCTGCCTCCGGCACAGGTCGCCTCAGTCCTTGCCGTTCTCGATCTGCTCGACGAGGAACCGGAGCTCGTCAAGCGACTCTGGAGGAACACCAGATACCTGCACGAGGGACTCGACGACCTCGGCTTCAACACCGGGGACAGCGAAACGCCGATCATCCCGGTCATCGTCGGCAACGACCTGCTCTGCTTCAAGACCTGGCTCGCTCTCCGGCGCGAAGGGATCTTCGTGAACCCCATCATCGCGCCGGCCGTGCTGACCGGCCAGGCCTTGGTCAGGGTGAGCATCATGGCTTCCCACGAAAGGCATCATCTCGACCAGGCTCTTGGAATTTTCGAGAAGGTCGGCAAGAAGCTGGGACTGATCTGAAGAATGAAAGCCGCCATCACCGTTCACCCCGTCAGGGGGCGGCGCGACAGGCGCGAATTCCTGAACCTTCCCTTTCGTCTCTTTCGGAACGATCCCTGCTGGGTGGCTCCCCTTTTCAGCGACATGAAGGAGAAACTCGACCGGGCTCGGCACCCCTTCTTCAGGAACGGGGAGGCGGAGTTCTACCTGGCGCGCCGGGGAAACGAGGTCGTCGGTCGCGTGGCCGCCCTGGTGAACGAGTCTCACAACAGCTTCCACGGCGAGCAGGCGGCCGGCTTCGGCCTGATCGAGTTCTGCCGCGACGCGGCAGTGGCCGAGGCGCTGATCCGCACGGCAGCGGCCTGGGCCCGTGAGAAGGGGATGACCGTCCTGAGGGGGCCGTACAGCTTCTCCACCAACGAGGAGTGCGGCACCCTGATCGAGGGGTTCGACACCGCGCCCGCCGTGATGATGCCCTACAATCCCGAATGGTACCCCGAACTGCTGATGGCGGCCGGGCTCCGGAAAGCCAGGGAGCTTCTCGCATACTTCGTCGACGAGAGCAACGACTACTCGCGGATGAAGCGGCTCTTCGAGCGGCAGACAAAGCGCGAGTCGATCGAGATCCGCCCGATCCGCGTGAAGGAGATGGAGAAGGAGATCGCCCTGGTCCGGACGATCTACAACGATGCCTGGGAAAGGAACTGGGCCTTCGTCCCCATGTCCGGGGAGGAGTTCCTCTGGCAGGCGAAGAAGCTGAAGCCGGTGATCGTGCCCAAGCTGGCTCTCATCGCCGAGAAGGCCGGAGAGCCCGCGGCGTTCTCCCTGACTCTGCCCGATCTCAACCAGGCGCTGATCCGTCTTCGCGGCCGGCTCTTCCCCTTCGGTTTCATCCGGTTCCTTCGGGAGCAGCGCAAGATCACCCACACCCGGGTCCTTACCCTGGGCGTGAGAAAGAAGTTTCGCGGGATCGGACTGGAGTCCATGATGATCCACAAGACGGTGGAGAACGGCCTCGGCCTCGGCTACGGGTCGGCCGAGCTCTCGTGGATCCTGGAGGACAACGTAATGATGCGCCGCATCCTCGAGAAGATGAAGGCGCGGATCAGCAAGAGGTACGCCATCTGGGAGGCAAAGATCGAGGAACTCGTGGGATGAAAGCTCTCGTGACCGGAGCGACCGGTTTTGTGGGAAGCCACCTGGCCGAGCTTCTCCTCGATGAAGGGTGGGAGGTGGCGGCCCTCGTACGCGCGCCGAAGCGAAAAAGCTGGCTCGACCTCATTCCCGCAGTCAGGAAGATCGAGGGAAGCCTCGAGGATCCCGCCTCCCTGGCCGCTGCGGCAGCCGGTGCGGACTACATCTTCCACGCAGCCGGCCTCGTGAAGGCCAGATCGGAGGGCGAATACCTGCGGACCAACGGCGACGGCACGCGGGCCATGGTCGAGGCGGCCCTGAAGACGGCAGGCAGCCTGAAACGGTTCGTCTACATCTCGAGCCAGGCCTCCGCGGGACCGGCCGAGGGGCGCGTCCCCGTGACCGAAAAGGCCATGCCCCGGCCGATCACCCCCTACGGCCGGAGCAAGCTCACCGGCGAGCGGGCCGTGCTCGAGAGGGCGAAGGATCTTCCTGCAACGATCATCAGGCCGCCGGCCGTCTACGGTCCAAGGGACAGGGACATCTTCATCTACTTCAAGCTCGCCTCTCTCGGGATCGTGCCGATCGTCGGCCGCCCCGACCGGATCCTCTCCCTGGTCCACGTCCTCGACCTGGTCCGGGGAATCCTCGAGGCCGCGCTCTCCTCCAGGGCGGAGGGCGAGACCTACTTCATCACGAGCGGCGACCATGACTGGAAGGAGCTCTCCCAGGCCGTGTCCCGGGCCGTGGGGCGCGGATTTCGCATCCGCCTTCCAGGAGCGATCCTCGCCGCGGCGGCCTATCTCGCCGAGGCGGCCGGAATGGTCACCGGGCGGGCCGTCACGCTGAACCGCTACAAGGCGCGCGAGATCCTTCAGGACGCCTGGCTCTGCTCGCGGCAGAAGGCGGCCGGGGATTTCGGCTTCCAGCCGAGATGGAGCCTCGAGGAAGGAATGGGAGCCACGGCCGCATGGTACAGGAAGGAGGGGTGGATTTGAGAGATCTTCCCGCGCCTTCCGCGATCCGGCCCGTCGACCTGCTCACCGTGGTCTACCTGCTGCTCTCGGGTTTCCTGGCAGCCCTCTTTCTTCATCCCGAACAGGCGGGGGGATGGATCGCCCTCGGCCACGGAACGGCCGCCCTGGTCCTTCCCTTCTGCTACCGCGCCCTTTCCGGTTCGGACCGCCGGTGGAAGAGAGCGCTCCTCGAATGGTATCCCTTCCTCCTGTTCAGCCTCTTCTACCTGGAAACCGGAATAATCAACCCGGGAAGCCCGATCCCCTGCATCGATCCATGGCTGACCGGTACGGACCGGTTCCTCTTCGATGAAACGCTCTCCACCGCCATCCCCGCCCTCCTGCCGCAGCTCTGGTTCCGGGAGGTCATGGCCTTCTTCTACTTCTCCTACTACATCCTGATCCCGGGTATGGGTCTCGTCGTCTGGCTGAGGGCGAAAAGCCTCTTCTCGGAATACGTCCTCACCGTGGCCGCCTGCTTCTACTTCTGCTACCTCCTCTTCTGCCTCGTGCCCTCGGCCGGACCGCAGTTTCATCTCCAGGGAGGACGCATCGTCTGGGAAGGCTACATCTTCGGCCCCCTCCTGACAGAGGTCCTTCAGAGCTTCGAGAAGGCCACGGGCGCATTCCCCTCCTCCCACGTGGCCGTGTCCCTGATCGCGCTGGTTTTCGGCTGGCGGCTGCTATCAGCGGTGCGGTATCCTTTACTCGTCCTGTTTTCCGGGCTCTTCGTGTCCACCGTCTACGGCGGCCCCCATTATGCGATCGACCTCCCGGCAGGCCTCCTCGTCGGCTGGGTGTTCCTGGTCGTTGTCCCGCGTTCCGGCGGGGACGGGGCCAAGCGAGGTCTTGACCGGAAAGAGAAAAAAGGCAATTCTTGATCGTACGCGCAGCAGCTTTTCTTGCTGTGGAACAGCATTTGGAGGTGAATGCATGCCTGAAATCGAAGGCGTTCAAGTTAAAACGCTTGAAATCCACACGGATGACAGGGGGATCCTGCTGGAGATCGTGAAGGCAGGGGATCCGATCTTCGATGAGATCAAGCAAACCACCTACACGGTGACCTATCCCAACACGATCAAGGCCTTCCACTGGCACAACGTTCAGACGGACATCTGGTTCTTCAGCAGGGGAATGGCGCAGGTCGTTCTCTACGATCTTCGCGAGACGTCGGCGACGCACGGGACCACCGACGTCTTCTACATGGGAGACGACAACAGGATCCTGCTCTCCATTCCGCCCGGCGTGGCCCACGGATACCGCGTTCTCGGCAACAAGTCGGCAGCTCTCTTCTACCACACGACGGAGCCGTACAACCCGGACAATCCCGACGAGGAACGGAAGCCCTATGACGATCCCGAGATCGGCTTCGACTGGACCACCGAGTTCAAGTAAGACCTGACACCTGACGAGGAATATCCGCCATCGACTACGCCAGAGCACGAGCCGAAATGGTCAGGGACCAGATCGAGCGGCGCGGCATCAAGGAAAGGCGCCTCCTGGCGGCGCTGCGCAACGTTCCACGCCACGAATTCGTTCCTCCTTCCCAGAGGGATATCGCATGCCATGACGGCCCGCTCTCCATCGGGCACGATCAGACGATCTCCCAGCCCTACATCGTGGCCTTCATGACCGATGCCCTCAGGCTCGAGGGTCACGAGAAGGTCCTCGAGATCGGCACGGGATCGGGCTACCAGACGGCCATCCTCGCCGAGCTCGCAAGAAGCGTCTTCACGATCGAGATCATCGAGCCCCTCGGCCGCGAGGCGGAAGAACGGCTTCTCCGGATGAACTACGGCAACATCGCCTTCCGGATCGGAAACGGCCGCGGGGGATGGCCCGAGGAGACCCCCTTCGACAGGATCATCATCACCGCCGCGCCGGAACACGACCTTCTCGTCCTGCCGGAACAGCTCGCCGACGGAGGGATCATGGTGCTTCCCGTGGGTAAGGGGCGCCAGGTCCTCAAGCAGGTCAAGCGGAGCGGCGAGCGCTTCAGCGAGGACACCCTCCTCGACGTGCGGTTCGTCCCTCTTCTCTGAAGCGATCGAACAGCTTTGCCCTCCCCGTTTTTTCTGTCCGGTTCCCCGGCCTTTTTTCGCTCACCTGTTCAGATCGAGACAACCGACTCACGGATTACATTAAGGAACAGAGCGATGAAAATACCAGGCGGAATCCTCTTCTTGCTGGGAATAGCGACCTTGATCGGTTCCGGATCCCGCTTTACAGCAAGTCCCGGGCTCGGCAGGGGAGAGGCCAGCTGGCAGTGCGGCGCGGCGAAGATCACGACCCTGCCCGTCGACCTCGAGATTCCCGGGTTCCGGTACCTCCGAGAAGACACCTATTCATGCGGAAGCGTGACACGAAAGATGCGGATCTATTTTCATGAGAGAACGGGGTTGGAATTCGTCCTGGTACCGGGGGGGACCTTCTTGATGGGGTCTTCCTGGCGGGACGGGGACCAGGACGAATCTCCTCCCCACCCCGTTGCCGTGCAGCCCTTTCTCCTCTGCCGCACCGAGTGCACCAAGAAGGCCTGGGACGCCCTAGGCGGTCAGGACGACCGGCGGTTCATCGGCGCCGACCTTCCGGTCGAGGGCGCCAGCTGGGAATCGGTCTCCGACTGGTGCCGCAAGGCGGGGCTGCGGCTCCCCACCGAGGCGGAGTGGGAGTTCGCCTGCCGGGCCGACACGCGCACCTCCTATTCGTTCGGTGATTCCGAGTCCGAGCTCGACATCTATGCCTGGCACAAGGGAAACTCCGGCGGGCGGCCGCACGAGGTGAAGCGGAAAAGGCCCAACGCCTTCGGGCTTCACGACATGCACGGCAACGTCTGGGAGCTCTGCAGCGACAGGGTCCACGACAGCTACAGAGATGCCCCGCGGGACGGCTCCTCGTGGGATGAAGGCGCGAGCCCCTACCGCGTGAAACGGGGCGGCTCCTTCCTGAGCCGCGAGAACAGCTACTGCCGTTCGGCGAACCGCGGAATGAGCGCCCCCCTGCGCAACTGCGGCCACGTGGGATTCCGGCCGGCGCATTCGATACCGCGCGAGGCATACGAATAATGCCGGCGAATCTTGACGCATACACCACTGGAGGAGATGATGCATCCGATGAGCGATCAGAGCGACGACCTCAACTGCCAAACGAGGGATCTGCTCTCTCAGGCCAAGGCGGGGGATCAGGCTGCCATGGCAGACCTTTACCGCCTCTATGCGGAGAGGCTGCAGGGAGCGGTGAAGATGCGGCTGGGCAGGAGGCTGCGCGACAGGATGGAAAGCGTGGACCTGGTCCAGTCCGTCTGGAAGGATGTGCTGGGCGACATGGACGGGTTCGAATATCGTGGCCCGGACTCATTCTTCCGCTGGCTGCTGACACGCCTTGTTCACAAGATCCAGGACAAGGGACGCTACTTCGCTTCGGGCAAGCGGGACATCGGCAGGGAAAAGCGGCTGGTGAATGACGACTCCGTGACACCGGGAGCGCCTCCGCCTCCATCCGATGATCCCACACCGAGCGAGGCGGCCATGCAGGATGAGGATCTGGATAGGTTCATCCGTCTGCTCGACAGGATCCCCGATCCCCAGCGCAAGGCCCTTGTGCTCAGGATGAGAGACGAGATGACCTTCGAGCAGATCGGCAAGATCATGAACAAGTCGGCCGAGGCTGTCCGGAAGCTGTACAGCCGCGGCTTGATGCGGATCAGCGACTTCATCCTCGATGAGCGGAACAAGGAAAAAGAGGAAGATTGAAAAAATCGCTCTGCCTTGACCGACCGTTTTACGCAGGGATCGAATAGACTTCGAGAGGGGTAAGCTTGATGGCAGGCCGGAGCGGCGACAGGAACAACCCTGATTCGCCGGAAGAGAAGAAAAGGCTCAGCGAATCCGAAAAGGTATTCAAGCAATACCTCTCCCGCAGGGAATCGGGTGAAGAGGTCGATCCCGAGGAGTACCTCCGGCTCTACCCCGAGCTGAAGAAGGATCTCGAGAAGTTCTTCGCCAGGATCAAGGCCCGCCGGCCCGTTGAGATCGATCTCGATTCCATTAACGACAAGAACGCCGGAGACGGAGCGCCGAAGATCCTGGGCGATTACAGGATAACCCGGAAGATCGGCGCCGGCGGCATGGCCACCGTGTACGAGGCGGAGCAGATCCCGATGAAGCGCCGAGTGGCGCTCAAGATCCTTCCCTCGCACCTGAGCTACTCCGACGAGGCCGTGGTGAAGTTCCACCGCGAGGCAGAGGCCGCCGGGCGGCAGAGCCACCCCGGAATCGTCTCGATCTTCGGCGTTGGCGAGGACAAGGGTGTTCACTACATCGCCCAGGAGCTCATCGACAACGGCCGCACCCTGGGAGACTGGCTCGACGAGATACGCGGGGAATCCCCGCCGCGGATCGGCTACTTCCGCGAGGTGGCCGGGATCGTGAAGACGCTGGCCGAGGCGCTCCAGTTCTCCCACGAGTCAGGGGTCATCCACCGCGACATCAAGCCCACGAACATCCTTCTCACAAGAGACGGACGCCCCAAGATAACGGACTTCGGCCTGGCCAAGGTGGAAGACGCCCTGGCCCTTTCCCGTACAGGCGATTTCGCCGGCACTCCCTATTACATGTCGCCCGAGCAGGCGATGAGTCGCCGCATCGGGATCGACCACAAGACGGACATCTTCTCCCTGGGCGTCACGTTCTACGAGCTGCTCACCCTGGAGCGCCCCTTCCAGGGCGAGACGTCGCAGGAGGTCCTGCGCAAGATCGTGCTGATCGATCCCCGCAACCCCTGCAAGGTCAATCCGCGCGTCCCGAACGACCTGGCCGTGATCTGCATCAAGGCGATGGAGAAGCAGCCCGAAGCGCGCTACGCGACCATGAAGGAGCTCAGCGAGGACATCGAGCGCTTTCTCCAGGGCGAGACGATCCGGGCCAAGCCGGCGAGCCTGACCAGGAAGCTCATGCGGCGGATCAGGAGGTATCCGCTGGTCAGCGCGGCGGTGGGAGTGGCCGTCCTCTCGCTCGTCGTTCTCGTCGGCTACATGCTCTGGTCGTATCCCCAGCTCGTGGCCAGCGAGAGGACGGCCCGCGAGGAGTGCCGGAAGCGGGCAGCCAGCGAAAGGAAAGTCCGGGAGGAGTGCGAGAGACGGGCCGCGAGCGAGGCGCTGGCCCGGGCCGAGCGCGAATTGGCGGCCACGGTCTCCGCCTTCCTGAACGCGATCCTCTCGACTCCCATTCCCGGGCTGGACGGCCGGGAGATCAAGGTCGTCGATGCCCTGGAGAAGGCTGTCCTCGAGGTGAACACCGACTCGTCCGAGAATCCGGACATCGAAGCCTCGCTGCGCCACACCCTCGGAGCGATCTATCACAGCCTCGGCCGGTCGGTCGAAGCGGAGCCGCTTCTAAGGGCCGCTCTGGAGGCGTCGATCCGGATGAGGGGCAAGGAGGACGAAACGACCCTCGAGTGGCAGAACAACCTCGCAGCCGCGCTCGCGCAGCTGGGCCGGTTCGACGAGGCGGAAAAGCTCACCCTCGAAGTGCTCTGGACGCAGGAGCGCCTCGAGGGAAAGGAGAATCGTGCAGCGCTGAGAACGCAGCACCTCCTGGGCGACATACTCTGCAACAAGGGTCAGTACGGTAAGGCGTGGAAGCTGCTTGAAGAGACCGTTTCCACCCAGACCCGCGTTCTGGGTGCAAGCGACCCGGACACGATCGCCTCGATGAACACCCTGGCTCTCTCGCTCGAAAGCCGCAACAGGCTGAACGATGCCGAGGCGCTCTACAGGAAGTGTCTCGATGCCTACAGGAAGATGCGGATCGAAAACGATGTGGCGCCCCATCTGGTCAAGGCCAACCTCGCTCTCGTGCTCGGCAAGATGGCACGATACGAGGAGGCGGAAACGCTGATGCGGGAATCGCTGGAAGGGCAGAAACTCCTCCTGGGCGAGGCGCATCCCCAGACGATCATCACGATCAACAACCTCGCATTTCTTTTCCAGCTCCAGGGGCGCTTTGCCGACGCCCAGGCGCTGTACGAGAATGCCCTCGCCGCGCACGATCGCAAGCACGGCGGTGTGGAGAACCAGCGGACGCTCACCCTGAAGGCGAACCTGGCGGCCATGCACGTGAAGCAGGGCAGGCCCGTCGAGGGAGAACGTATTCTCCTCGAGGCGCTCGCAGGACGGCGCGTGCTCCTCGGAAACAGCCATCCCGAAACAAGCATGACACTCCTTTCCCTGGGGAGCTTCCTCACCGATCAGGAAAGGTTCTCCGAGGCGGAGGCTTTTCTCCTCGATGTGCTGGAAAACGTCCCGGAGGAACAGGAGGATGACGGCGGCTTCCGCGGAAAGGCGATAGCCCTGCTGGTCAGGCTCTACGAGAAATGGGGAAAACCGGAGAAGGCGGACGAGTACCGCAGCCTCTCCTCCTCCGCGGATGATCGGGAAGAGGGGCAGTGATCCCGTTTTCAGAGCCGGTCCAGGAGGCGGTCCACGATCTCCTGGTACGGGGTGCCCTGCGCCCTGGCGACAAGCTCGGCCAGGAGTCGCCTGGCTTCGAAAAGGCGCGTACCGGCGGCCATCTCCTCGATCGTCTCGAGGGAAATCCTGATCTCCCTGTGCGCAGCCAGGCGGCCTGCGAAGCCGGCGGGATTCTTCTGCCCCGTAGCGAGCCAGGAGCGGATCAGAGCGAACTCGATCTCGCGCAGGCCGCCTTTTCCCGCAGTGGATAGCCGCTCGAGGCGGTCGCCGATCCGCTTCAAGAGATCGGCGAACTTCCCGGTGCCGCCCTTGCCCAGGGCTTCCATGGCCGAGACCGCACGGAACTCGATCCAGCGGGCGTCCTCGAAGAGCGGCTCCTTCTTCAACTTCCTGATCTCGCTGTCCGGATCTCCCGCGAAGGGTGAGCCCTGGAACTGGGCGGCCAGCTTCTCGAGGAGGTCCAGCGCCCCGAGATAGTTCCCCTTCTCCCGGCGCTGCTGCGCCAGGCCGAGGAGGTCGCGGGAGGCCCGCCGGATCCTCTCCAACTCGCCCTGGGCGAAGCGGACGTCGGCGTGCGCCGGGCTCATCCCCTGGAATCCGCCGTAGACGTCGAGCGCCTCCTTGAACCGGCCCTCGCTCAGGGCCTGCTTCGCTTCAGGGAAGCGGGCGCGGAGCCTGGCGATATCCCTGAGGCGGAGCGATTTCACCAGGTCGGCCAGCGGCTTGTCGAGGTACGATCCGTACTTCTTGCTCCAGTCCGGGTTTCCGTCCCAGACGACCTTGCCGTTCAGATCGATGAGAAGGAATCGCGGCAGCCCCGTGTCAGGGATGCCGTAGTCGATGATCGTCCGGTGATCGCGCCGGTCCACGGCCATCTTCAGCGGCAGCCCGCACTCGGCGAGAAAGGCGTCCACCACGTACTCCTTCTCGTTGGCCACGACGAGGAGCTCCACGTCGGTATCGCCGTACTCTTCGAGGAGCTTCTGATAAACGGGCAGGGTGGGCAGGGAGCTCTCCTGGTCCTGCGACCAGAAGGCCAGGACCACCACCTTGCCGATCAGCTTGTCGAGGGTGAGGGGGGCCGTGTTCCGCCAGGCGCCGATCGTGAGAGGCGGCGGAAACTTGCCGCGGTAGGAGAGCTGACCCGGCCCCGCCCTCTCGGGAAGGGCGTCCGGGCTGTAGCGCGACTCGAAGGTGCGCTTGATGCGGCGCGACGGCAGCCGCCAGTTGCGCTCGAGGAAGCGGATGTTGCGATACTCAGCGAGCCCCTTGCCGACCAGGATGCCCACGTCGCCGCGAAGCTCGGCACCCGACTCGAACTCGAGCTCCTCCACCAGCTCGCCGTTCATCCTGATGCTGACCAGCCTGCCGCGGACATCGACGCGCAGCCTGTTCCACTCCGCCGGATCGAACATCACGGGGATGTGGCGCAGGATCGTCCAGCCGCCGTCGAAGGTCGAGAAATCGAGATTCTGATCGCTCTTGAGCAGAACGGACTGGAAGGCGTCCTTCGTTCTGGCCCCGAAGCAGATCCCGTAAAGCTCGCATGCCTCGGGCGCACGCACCTCGGTGTCGAAGGAGAAGTCGCCCTGGATCTCCCGGTCGAGAAGGAAGATCTTGTAGGGGATCGTCGGCTTCTCCCCCATGTCGGAGCCGGTCCGCGTCGCCTTGCCTTGGTCGGGCACGTCGCCCTCCTCCACCTCCCCGACGAGGCGATCGTCCTCGACGCGGAACTCGTCGACGATGTCCTCGCCGTACCACCCGCTGAGGTCGGTCTCGTTGAACGCCACCTGCCACTGCTCGAGGGTCTTGCCGCTCTCCTTCTCCACGTCGAGGTAGAAGTCGCGCGCCGGGATCGACGGGTTGTCGGCAACGGCAAGCTCGCGCGCCGTCTGGAGAGCCATCAGGAAGAGGCCGAGATCCCTGTAGGTGCGCGCCACGAAGAGGATGTCCGATTCGAACTGCTCCCGGATCTTCCGGAAGCGGCCGGCGATGGGATCGAGCTTCTCGATCTTCTCGCGCGCCGCGGCGAGACGGGGATCGTCGGTGATCCCGTGGAACTCGGCCCGGGTCAGGAAGGTCCGGTACGTTCCCGCGGCCCGGTCGTTCTCTCCCAGGGCTTCGAGCACCCGGGCCAGCTTCCAGAGAAGGCCTGGATCCTCCGGGAGCTTCGCCAGGGCCTTCTCGTAGAAGAGAAGGGCCTTCTCCACGTTCTCGTTCTCCATGAACTCGTCGGCCCGCTCCTCGTACTGCCGCGCCACCTCGGTGCGGCCCAGGTATTCCTCGTTGACCTTCAGGATATAGCCGGTGAACACCTCCTCGAACTCCTGCAGGTTCGAGATACCGGGCACGTCGGGCCTCTCGATGATGAACTTCGTGAAGCGCTCCAAATGGTCCACCCCGCCCACGTAGAGGGCGCGGTACTCGCGGAGCACATTCCTGTAGAGGTAGTTCCCTTCCTCGTCCTCGTAGTTCCAGAGGAAGTAGACGAGACCCCATCCGTAGGGATAGAAGATCCTGTAGTCGTCCACGCGGCAGGAGATGATCCTGGCCAGGTCCGGCGGCTTCTCCGACTGGAGGTATTCGACCAGCGGCCTCAGGCGGTGCGGCGCCACGATGTTCCACTCGATCCGCCCGTTGGAAAGAAGCCGCGTTCCCTCGAAGAACGACGCGAAGCCCTCGTTCATCCAGGCCGGCACGCCCGAGCCGGGAGCGATGCTGACGAAGTGGTGGCTCACCTCGTGCGCCAGCGTCTGGATCAATCCCTTGAGGGAGCGGGACGGCTCCATCTCGGAGCGGCCGTCGCCTGCCGCCCGGCTCCCCCGGGGATCGTAGGTCACCACGGCGCTGCCGTTGTAGAAGCCGGCGGCCCAGTCCACGTGGGGCTTTCCCAGCCGCATGAACTCGGCCCGGTCCTTGTAGATCTTGATCTGGATGTGCGGCGTGCCGCTGCCGTCGGTCTTGTAGTCGTAGAAGATCCTGAAGAAGGTATCGAGCTGCTCCAGGGCCAGGGCGATGATCTCGAGAACCTCGTATCCCGCATCGGTGAAAATCGTGTAGTTGTCGAGCTTCTTCTCCCAGGCCGTGTCCCAGGTGGAGTGGCGGGCGTCCTGCTTCTCGATCCACTCGCGGGTCACGTCGGAGAATAGGTCCTCCGTTCCGGCCGGCCTCTCCTCGGCCAGCTCGTTGCCCGCGTCGGTGCGGATCCGGCGGAGCGCGGCCCGCGCCTCGGCGTTCGATGGAGCGATGTGCAGGACCTCCTCGAAGATCGCCTTGGCCGAGTGGTAGCGCCCCTTCTTCATGTGGGCGGCGCCGAGATTGAGGAGGCGGCGCAGGTGAGCGGCGCGATACGATCCGAGCTTGCCGTGGTTCGGGTCCTTCTCCTTGAGAAGGAGCTTGTATTCCTTGAGCCGCTTGCGATGCGGGGCATCGAGGTCCCTGAGCTTCGACGCCCTGTCTACGAAACGGTACATGTAGTAGACCGTCTCGTCCTCCTCGCCGGCCTCAACGGCCAGGGACACGAGCCCCTCGAGGGCATGAAAGTTTCCGCCGTCGCGCTCCAGGACCTTCAGGAATTCGGCCCGCGCCTCCTCGGACCGTCCGGCGTCGCGATGCGTCCGGGCGGAAGCCAGGTGGCGCTCCGTGTAGGTGGCGCCGGCGTCAGCGGCCGATTCATCGCTTGATGCGGCCGCGAAGCCGATCAGGACGACGGCGGCGGCAAGGGCAAGATGCCTCGGGAGAGTCATTGGTCCGGATCGCGGGAAAAGCTTGATCATGGAATAGTCTCAGACAGGTTTATCGCGGTCGCCGCTCCTCTTTATCGCGGTCGCCGCTCCTCTTTATCGCGGTCGCCGCTCCTCGAGGGACACTTCCTTTTTGATGCGGCCCTTCTCCTCGAGTTCCAGGCCTCCGGAGAAAGACTTATATCCCCTGGCCTGGACGTGCAACCTGTATTTTCCGGGAAGAAGGTTCCGGAACGACACGATTCCGAGGTTTCCCGATCTCTTGCGGAAGACGGCCTTGGCCGGTCCGCCCGTCAGTTTCACGTCAGCCCGGCACGATCCCGCCTTGCCGGTCACGCGCACCTCGACGCCGCAGAGGTCGCGGAGAACGAACGACTTCGAGACGTTGTCTCCGCGGCGGAGACGGACGTTCCTGGGATCGACGAGCGGGCGCTTCGAATCGCCCACCACGAGCTGGTACGATCCTTCAGGCAGGTTGTGAAACTCGAAGCGGCCCTTGTGGTCCGTCCGGCGCGACTGCCCTCCCCTGGACGTCCTGGCCGGTTTCACTCCCGCCTCCTTCTTTCCTTTCTTCTTCTTGTTCCTCCTCTCCCTTCCCTGGTCGGCCTTGCCGAGGTGGACGGGGATGCCTTCGACGGGCGACGAGTCCGCGGCGACGACCCTTCCCGTCACCACGCCGCCCTTGTCGAGAAGGAAACTCTGGAACGCGGCGCCGTAGAGGGGCGATACAAAGAGACGCCGGGGTTCGCTGCTGCGATATCCCCTGGCCGAGACGCGCAGGACCACCTCTCCCGCCTCGACGCGCTCGATCAGGAAATTGCCGTCCAGCGTCTGGACGGAACGCGCCCGGCTCTGCCGCGCCTTCCTCTTGAAGATCTCGGCCGGTTCTCCCGTCTCGCCCGGCTCCACCGCAATCCACTCGACGCGGTACCGTTCCAGCGGGCGGTTCGTGGCGAAGTCGGCGACCCGGCCCTGCAGGGCGGCCTCGGGCTTCAGGGTGACCTGCCGGCCTTCCAGGGAAGGCGAGATGTCCGCCGCCGTCTCGGTGAGGTATCCGTAGCGGCGAAAGGTGACAACGAGGTTGTCGTCCCGGCGCAGTCCGGCCAGGCAGAACAATCCGTCCTCGTCGCTGCGCGCATTGCCGCGGAAGCGGGCGAAGCCGCTCCGGCGCAGGAGGTCGTTCTCCCGCTGCGGGGACTTCTTCTGAGCTGGGCGAGCCTCCTTGCCGGCCTTCCGGCTGCTCTTCTTCTTGTCGATGCCCTTCGGCTGGGGCCGCTTGGTTGTCTGTTCCTTCTCGATCGCCACCGCTGTCACCAGGACGTCGTCCAGGGGCTGTCCAAGAGGATCGACCACCTTGCCTGTCAGTGCGAGACCGTTCTCCAGAGTGAGAGCCGCGTCGAGCGTTTCGCCCTCGAGGAGTGTCAGATCCAGGGCTTCGCTTCTCAGATTGCCCTTGTGCGAGGCGAGGCAGTACCTGCCCGGCACCAGTTTCTCGAAAGCGAAGCAACCTTCCTCGTCGGTCACCACGAGGGGCGCCGCGCGCTCCTCCTCCCTCATGAAGCCGCGAATGCCGTCGAGAGTGACGCGCGCGCCCTGGAAAGGCCGCCCGTCCGGGGCGGACACAGCACCCTTGATCGAGGCGAAGCGCTTCAGGGGGAGAGTCACATCCTCGAGGATCTCGCCCCGGGCGGCGAGGAGGTAGCCGGAAAAAGCCGTGCCGTGCAGGCCGTGATAGGCGGCAAGGACGAAGCCGGGATCGCCCTCCAGCCCTTCGAGCCGGAAGGCGCCTTCGGCATCCGTCGTTGCGCGGGGAACCCGGCCGGAGGACATCCGTGTCCTCAGTGCGCGGACAGCGGCGCCCTTCAACGGATTGCCGTCGGGATCGACAACGACTCCGGCAACGCCGCTCTCCCTCTTCAGGAAGACCTCGATATCGATCTCATCGCCGGGATCCGCTTCCGGAGGCAGGAAAGGCTCCGGAGTGCCCGGCGAGAAGCCGGCGGCGACGGCCACGATGCGCGCTCCCCGCCGGGAGACGTTCTCGAAGAAGAAGAGGCCCTTCTCGTTGGTGAAAGCCTCCTGCCGGAACATCTCCTCGCGCCCCGCCTCGCCACGGAACACCACGGTGTAGGTCACGCGGGATTCGGGAACGGGCTTGCCCGTGTCGAGGGCCGAGACCCTCCCCTTGATCGTACCGCCTGAACGGAGCTCCAGGGTGACATCGCTCGAGCTTCCGCTCGAGACCGTGATTCCCTCGAGACGCTCCACCTCATAGCTTTCGTGAAACGCTTCGAGAGAATAGATCCCCTCGGGCAGATCGCCGAATCGGAACGTGCCGTTCGCCTTCGATTCGGCCTCGAAGGTCTGGCGGTGATGACGCGCGCGGATCGCCGCACCGGAGATCACGTCGCCCGAGAGGGCGTCGCGGACCTCGCCCTCGAGAAAACGTCCCGGCTGAAGCACAACGGCCAGATCGTCGCCCGGCAGCACAACGCCGACGTCGGCCGAGGCGAAGCCCTCCTTCTTCACCTCGAGCCGGAAAACCCCCTCCGCCGGCAGGGGAATCTCGAAGGTGCCATCCTGCCCGGTTGTCGCCTCTGCCGAGTACGAGCCTCCTGCCAGGAGCGGACGAAGAGCCTGAGGAAGACCGGGATGGAGCAGGAGCTCGGCGCCGGGCAGGCCATCTCCCTGCGGCGTTTTCACCTTCCCCTTGACGCACGAGGTGAGAACCGAATCGGAGATCGCCTCGCGGACGGGCGCTTCGGTCAGGGAAGAGTCGTAAAGGTCCTGCCGGGCGTCGGTATCATGCCCGCCAGGGCTGCCGGATCGGGCGCCGGTGCGGTGCGTGGACAGATCCTGGCCGTACTGGGCGGAAGGATCAGCCGCGTCGGCCGGATTCCCGCCCAGCGCACTACCTGCGGGATCGTACAATACGAGGACAGCGGCTGCCGCCATCACCATGCCGAAGACAACGACGAGATAGACCGGCTTGACAGAATCCGGGGAGGCCATGGGACCGTCTGCTCCTTAGCTGCAGGTTGAAAACCGGTTTCGCGCCAGGGAGCGCGGTCTGACCGGAGCGATGAAGGGTGCCGGATTCGATCCGGTCATTTTAACTCATCTTCTCATCGAAGGTTGTGCAAAAAACCAACCTGTGCCTATTCAGCACACCCCTGGTCGTGCCGGGGAACTCGATCCGTGTGTAACATTTTGTATTTCAATCTATTAAGCCGAATCATATTTCGACTGAATCGGGAACAGGATTTGCGCATCCTTTTGGGTCAGTCTGATAATGGTTTTTCCGAAATCGATGTCCTGTCCCTCGCCGAGGGACCAAGGGAATGAAAAACGATGGGATCAAGCATCAAACCATTTTCGCTCCTGCTGATTGCGTCCGTCCTGGTCGTGGGGCTCGTTGCGATCCTTCTCTTCAACGACAAGACCGTGCCGGACGATCGCCCCTCCCTCGGGGACTCGCAGGATATCGGCACCGGCTCCGGCAACGTGACGCCGGCTTTGTACGAGACGGAAGCCGGGGACAAGGGGCCCGTCACGGAGATCATGGAGGAGGGCGAGTCCGGAAAAAAAGGGGCGAGAGTCCTCATCTCGAAAGACCGGGGCGGCGAGGCCGTGATCCACGGCAGAGCGGTCCTGGAAAAGGGCTTCGACCTCGAGGGCCCGGTCTCGCTCGTCTGCAGTATCCGCAAGCCGCCGTTCTCCCTGGTGCCTTTCGATCAGGAAAAGAACAACAAAAACAACACCGTCAAGGACCAGGCCATGCTCGACGAAGCGAGAAGCGGCTCGCGGGCGCGGACCGGCGCCGACGGCGGCTTCTCGATCGCCATACCGAAGCAGGACGCCGTCTATCTCGTGCCTGACGACGACTTTCTCTATCTCTCGAAGCCACGCCCCCTGTCATGGAGCGACAGGAAGCCCGATGTTCCGGTGCGCCTGATCCTGAGCGAGGGCGGCGTTCTCGAGGGAACGGTCGTCTGCAGCCGCGGCAACCCGGTCCCCGGTGCCACGGTGACGTTGAGAGAGAAGTTCGATCCCATGATCGTCTTCTCGGGACAGGACGGGCTTCTCACTCCCTTCACGACAACGGCGGACAAGAACGGCCGCTTCAGGTTCCAGGCCGTGCCGTGCCGCGGAGAGATGATCGTCGATGCCATGGCGGACGGCTTCTCCCCCTGCCTGGCCAGCCGCGTTTCCCTCAGAGCCGGTAAAGCGACCACCACCGAGGTCGTGCTTCCCGACGCCGCATCGATTTCAGGCATCGTGCTCGACCAGGACGAGAAGCCCGTTGCGGACATCTCGGTGATGGCTCTCAAGGTGGACGATCTGCTCACCAATGTGACGGCAGGCGACAACAAGCTGATGGAAAGGAAGGCCGACACGGAAAAGGACGGCACCTTCCGCTTCGACGCTCTCGCCCCGGGCAGCTACCAGATCTCCCTGAACGAACCGGGATTCCTGAGAGCCACGATCAAGGGGCTGAAGCTGGCGGGCGGCGAATCCCACGACGACCTGAAGCTCGTACTCGACAGGGGACTGGCCCTTTCCGGCAGGATCGTCCGCGGTGACGGGAAGCCGGCAGCGAAAGCCCGGGTCAAAGCCTTCCCCCACTTCAACCTGGCGGCCCTGATCGACAACCTCAGGGAGCAGGAGACCGCGAAGCCCGTCCTCGCCGACGCGGAGGGCCGTTTCTGCTGCCAGGGTCTGCGCGATGTGAAATACGACCTGGAGATCACCTGGGAAGGCACTGCCGACAACTCGCACACCGGATTCCGGCCCGGGGACGACGAGGTGCTGATCCGGCTGAAGGAGGGAGGCGCCATCTCCGGCATCGTGGTCTCCGCCATCGACGGTGAACCGGTGCAGGAATACACGATCTTCCTCGATCCCGCGGTGAACAAGGACATGCTCGATCCCTACGGATTCAAGTCGAGGATCCGCCACAAGGAGAAGGACGAGCTCGGCAGGTTCGAGATCGCCCACGTCAAGCCGGACAGGTACAACCTCACCCTCTCGGCGAACGGTTTTGCCACGCGCAAGCTCCGCGGCATTCAGGTGGAGGAAGGGGAGTCGGTCCGCGGATTGATGATCCTGATGCCGAAGGAGGCCGCGATCGCCGGCACGGTCTACGATTCCGAGACGCGCGAGCCTGTCGAGGGGGCTTCCGTCTCGCTCAAGACGGGTATCGAGAACCTGATGGAACGCTTCAGGGGCGGCGACCTGGTGGTTTCGGACGAGTCGGGCCGGTTCCGCTTCGGCCGCCTCGACGCCGGACCGGTCAAGCTGATCGTTTCCCATCAGAGGTACGAGCCGCTCCATCTCGACCGTATCGTCGTGATGGAAGGAGAGACAGTCGAGGGCTTCGAGCTCTTTCTCACACGGGGCGCCGTGATCAAGGGCCATGTCTACGGCCCGGACGGCAGGCCGGTCTCCGGCGCGAGCCTCATCGTCTCGACTCCCACGGCCTCGACCATGAAGTCGGGACGCACGGACGGGGACGGATTCTACGAGATCAGCGGGCTGCCGCCCGGCTCGTACCAGGTGACGCGCCTGGCCATGCGATTCGACATGGATGACGACTTCCTCGGATCGCTGATGAGCGGCCTCGACATCAAGGCGGTGAAGCTCGAGAAGGATCAGATCAAGACCTTGGACTTCCGGGTCAACGTCGATGACGGCTCGCGGGTCGTCACCGGAGTCATCCGCGACGCGGGCGATCCGGTGAAGAGCGCGTTCATCAGCGCCGTTCCGGTCGGGGGAGGCAAGAAGGCGCAGGGAAGGACGTACACGGCGGGAACCGACACCGCTGGACGCTACCTGTTCAAGAACATGGAACCGGGCGACTACACGTTCCGGATCGTCAGGACGGACGGCATGGTTCCGGGATCGGCCTGCGAGACGGTCTTCAGGGTGAAGGTGCCGGACAGGGATCGCTACGAGTACGACATGGATCTCCCCGGTGGTTCGATCGAGGGGATCGTGATCGATCGGGACTCGCTGAAAAGGCTGCCTCAGGTGAGGATCCAGATCACCCGTTCCGAGGGAACGGAGAGCGGCGATCCCATTTCAGATGCCGTGGGCGGGCGCATCGGCGAGATCTACTCCGACTCCGAGGGACGCTTCAGGGTGAGAAACCTGCGCGAGGGAACGTACGAGCTGACCGCCGGCGGTGCCAACATGCTCGGCTTCGAATCGGGCGGATACGCCAGGAGCAAGGTGCCGGGCATCGGGATCCTGAAGGGCCAGAAGAAAGGCGGCCTGCGCATCGAGCTGGAGAAGGGCGGCGTGGTCGAAGGGACGCTGACCGACAGGAAGGGACGGCCCGTGGCGGGCGCCACAATCTACTTCCAGCAGACGGGGGAGGGCTCCTTCGAAAAGTGGTCCGACTGCCTGAGCGATTCGCAGGGGGAATACCGCTTCGCGGGCCTTCGCGAGGGAAGCTACACCGCTGCCGTCAAGCACAAGGACCACGCGATCACCCTGGTGTACGACGTCAGTGTGAGGAAGGAGAAGACGTCCACGCTCGACCTGACCCTTCAGCCCGGCGCTGCCGTCACCGTCCGGGTGCAGGATGAGAAGACCGGGGATCCGCTCACGGGGGTGATTCTCGATCTCGAGGACGGCTCCGGGCTTTGCCTCTCCGGCCTGATCGGCATCTCCGAGCTGATGGAGATCATCTACTCCACCGACTCCGCGACGGCCGGGCAGTACCCCCTCGGCCGGTATGCGCCCGGCGTCTACCACCTCAAGGTGAGCTGTCCGGGCTACACCACGCGCCGCATGGACGTGGAGATCGCAGCCGGCGACGACGAGCGTTTCGTCACGGTGAAGCTCTGACCGGAAAGAACCTCCGGATTCTCCCCTATTCGAGGGGGATCCCCCTCCCTCCGGGCCGTTCGGCGCACGCTGAAATCAGGCAAGAAACAGTTCCAGAATCTTGCTTGCTTCCCGGGTTTTTGTTTTCATCACTAGGTGTTTTTCCAACGTGATTCGATGCATTACCCGGACAGCGCGGACGGTTCCGCCAGGCATCCCGGTCGGGACCGGCGTTCAACCCGCGGGCGATTCGGTAGAAAATCCATCCATTGAAAGGAGTCAAATCCATGACCGGGGAGAGAAAGTACCTGGAAAGTCACGAATGGGCCCTGCAGGAGGGCAATATCGTCACCGTGGGATTGTCGGAGTTCGCGGTCAAGCATCTGTCCGACCTGGTTTTCATCCAGCTCCCCGAAGTGGGCGACAAGGTCGATCAGAACGATCCCTTCGGCGAGGTCGAATCGGTCAAGGCCGTTTCGGAGCTCAACGCACCGGTTTCCGGCGAGGTCGTCGAGGTCAACACGAGCGTGGCCGAGAACCTCGAGCTGATCTCGAAAGACTGCTTCGGTGAAGGCTGGATGGTCAAGATCCAGGTAAAGGATCTTACCGATTACGAGGGCCTCCTCGATGAGGCAGAGTATCAGAAACGGGTCGAGGAAGAAGAGGACTGATCCGAACCCGCACGAAACGATAGAGGACTCTGCCGACGCGGGCTCCTGTTCGCGGACAGTCGTTCATGCCGCGGGCCTTGATAGAGAAGATCGTCGGATCCACATCCTGATGCGACATCCGGCATCGTCGCCATGCGAGCTCGCCGTCTCGAGGCGCAGCTCTTGATATCCATTTTACAAAGGAAGCCTTGCCATGTCTTACATCCAGAACACGGACAGCGACCGTGCCCGGATGCTTCAAGCGGTGGGAGCCGAATCGGTGAACGATCTCTTCACCGACATCCCCGATTCGATCCGCTGGAAGGGGGAGTTCGACATCCCCCGCTCGATGACCGAGGTGGAGCTCGAGAACAGGGCGTACGAGCTGGCCCACAGGAACATCACGGCTTCATGCCGGCCCAGCTTTCTCGGCGCCGGATCGTACCGCCACTTCATCCCCGCCCTGGTGGACAACCTGGCGGGGCGGTCGGAGTTCGTGACAGCCTACACCCCCTACCAGCCCGAGGCCAGCCAGGGTGCGCTCCAGGCGTTCTTCGAGTACCAGACCATGATCTGCATGCTCACGGCGATGGAGATCTCCAACGCCTCGATGTACGACGGCGCCACGGCGCTCACCGAGGCGGCGCTGATGGCCGTGGGCCTCACGAGAAGGAAGAAGATCGTCGCCGCCGCGACGCTGCACCCGCAGAGCCGGGCCGTGCTGGCCACCTATCTGCGGCACACCGACATCTCCATCACCGAGGTGCCGGCAAAGAACGGCGTTGTCGACGAGAAGTCCCTTCGCGATGCGCTGGACGACGAGACGGCCTGCCTCCTTCTCCAATCCCCCAACTTCTTCGGGTGCATCGAGGATTCTGCCGGCCTGATCGGCGCGGCGTCGGAGAAGGGTGTGCTCACGGCGGTCAGCGTTGATCCGATCTCCCTGTCTATCCTGGAGCCGCCCGGCAAGCTCGGCGCGGACATTGTCGTGGGCGAGGGACAGAGCCTGGGCACCCCCCTTTCCTACGGCGGACCGGGCTTCGGATTCCTGGCGGCGCGGGAGAAGCACATCCGCCAGATGCCCGGCCGGATCGTGGGAAAGACGGTCGACGAGAAGGGGCGCATCGCCTACGTGCTCACCTTCCAGGCCAGGGAGCAGCACATCCGCCGCGCCCGGGCCACCTCGAATATCTGCACCAACCACGCCCTGATCGCTCTCCGGGCCGCCGTCTACCTGGCCGCCCTGGGGCGGGAGGGGTTCAGGAACCTCGGACGGACCTGCGCCGCCGCGGCGCACGAGGCGGCGCGCCGGATCTGCGAGGTGAAGGGATTCGAGCTCGCCTTCGCAGCGCCGTTCTTCAAGGAGTTCACGATCCGCTGCCCCGTTCCGGCCGGTGAGGTGAACAGGAAGCTCCTCGATGCCGGCATCGTGGGCGGCTTCGAGGCGGAGAAGGAATACGACGGCTGCAGCGATCTGATGATCCTGGCCGTGACGGAAATGACGACCCGGGTTGACGTGGACCGGCTGGTCGACTGCCTGAAAGGAATCTCCTGATGTTCGACGATAGACTGATCTTCGAGAAGGACCATCCCGGCCGGCGCATCGTCCGGTTTCCGGGTGAAGAAGATCTTCCCCCCATCGAATCCCTGATCCCGGAGAAGCTGATCCGGAACGAGGATGCCTCCCTGCCCGAGGTGGGCGAGCTCGATCTGGTGCGCCACTTCACCCACCTGGCCAAGAGGAACACGGCGGTGACGAGCGCCTTCTATCCGCTCGGATCGTGCACCATGAAGTACAACCCCGTGTTCAACGAGGCGGCCTGCGCGCTGCCCGGATTCGCCGACCTTCATCCCGAGCAGGAGGACGAGTCGGTCCAGGGGATCCTCGAGCTCTTCCGCCTGACCGAGCAGTACCTGGCCGAGATCTCCGGGCTTCCCGGCATCTCGCTCCACCCGGCGGCCGGCGCCCACGGCGAGATGACCGCCCTGCTCGTGATCCGGGCCTATCTCGACGCGGCCGGGCAGAAGGACCGGCGGACCGTGCTGATCCCCGATTCGGCCCACGGGACCAATCCCGCCTCCTGCACCCTGGCCGGCTTCAGGACGAAGGAGATCAAGTCGTCGAAGGAGACGGGCCTCGTCGACCTCGAGAGCCTGAAGAAGAAGGTGGGCGACGACACGGCCGCCATCATGATCACCAACCCCAACACGCTCGGCCTGTTCGAGAAGGACGTGGTCGAGATCTGCGACGTCGTGCACGAGGCGGGCGGGCAGGTCTACATGGACGGGGCGAACCTCAACGCGATCATGGGGTACACGCGGCCCGGCGACTTCGGCGTGGACGTGATGCACTTCAACCTGCACAAGACCTTTTCCACGCCCCACGGCTGCGGGGGGCCCGGCTCGGGTCCCATCGGAGTGGCCGCGCACCTCGATCCTTTCCTGCCCGTGCCGCGCGTCGTCGGTCAGGACAGCGAGCTCCGCCTCTCCCGCGACTTCCCCCTGACGATCGGCAGGACGCGATCCTTCTTCGGCAACTCCGGCGTGATCGTGCGGGCCTTCTTCTACATTCTCGCCATTGGCCGTGACGGCCTGAAGGAGGTGGCGGAGAACGCCGTGCTCAACGCCAACTATCTCCGCGTGAAGCTGAGAGAAGCGTACCGCGTCCCCTTCGACACCACCTGCATGCACGAGTTCGTCGCCACGGCGAAGGGCCTTCCCAACGGGGTACGCGCCATGGACGTGGCGAAGCGCCTGATCGACAGGGGCGTTCACCCGCCCACCGTCTACTTTCCCCTCATCGTTCCCGAGGCGTTGATGATCGAGCCCACCGAGACCGAGTCGGTGGACACGCTCGATCGGTTCGTGGAGATCATGCTCGACATTGCCCGGGAGGCGGAGGAGGACCCCGACACGTTGAAGGAATCGCCGCACAACACCCCCATCGGGCGTCCCGACGAGGTTCGCGCCGTCAAGGAGCCCTCTCTTACTGCTTTGTCTTGAAGATGATCGACAGGGGGCCTACGGGCCGGTCTTGAGCAGTCCGTTCCCTGTCTGGACGGGCCGGGGACGGCCCTTTAAAGACAGGGAACGAACCGCTCAAGACCGGATTGGGTGCGCCTTCAGGGCCTGACAAAGATTGTTTGCAGACTGGTCTGCTCATTTGCAGTGGGACAGAGGGAGAGTTGTGCGCCGTTCCTTCCAAAATAATTATTGAGAAGAAGAAAACCTGTCGGACTCGGTTGACGCGCAGGGAGCTTGCACGGATCGAGGTGGTCGGGATTCTTGCGACCGACTTCATTCTTTCCGCAGGAAAGAATGCCTGAGGGAGCAAAATTTCGACCACCTCGAGCCAGGGTAGGCGTCCGGACGACAAAAGTCCGATAGGTTATCAGCGACGGCGAATCCAGGGGTCGGTGGCGTATTTTTCCGCTGCCAGGCGGGCGGCTTCCTGTTCGACATCTAATCCCGGTTGCCACTTCTCCAGGCGGATCTTGAAGACCTTTTCGAATCCCTCGCAGATCACTTGCTGGATTGCCTTCCGTTCCGGCGGAATATCAGCTTTTGCCAGTTCGCGCACCGATGCCGAGGCCGGGGTCATGGGATTCGGGTCGATGGGGATGGTGCCGTGGTGGATCACGCGGCCGCCCGTTCGGCGCTGGGCCGAGCCGACCAGCTTGCGGCCCCTTGCCACGAGATCGTAGCCCGTCACCTTGTAGAAGCACCGCCCGGCCTCGGGCTCGCTGCCCTGGTCGATCCGGCGGCTCTCCCGCAGGCGGGCCGTGATGCCGAGCTCTTGCAGGCCCTTGGCGATGGCGTCGTGGATCAGGTGGTAGGAGCTCTCGATCGTGCCGTTGAACGGTGCACGCCCCTCGTCGCCGGCGATGGAGAAGGTGATCTCGCCTGCATGAAGGATCGCGCCGCCGCCCGTGCTGCGACGCGTCAGCACGGCGCCATACCGCGCGGCGTCGGGTCCCGGCGGTTCGTCGTGCTTCTGGAAGTAGCCGAGGGACAGGCCGGGAGGATTCCAGTCGTAGAACCGGAGCACCACCGGATGCCCGGCAGGCAGATGGAGCAGCGCCTCGTCGAGCGCCATGTTGTCGTGGGGATGGCGGG
Source organism: uncultured Phycisphaerales bacterium (assembly GCA_964482235.1). Lineage (GTDB taxonomy): Bacteria > Planctomycetota > B15-G4 > B15-G4 > CAYZWU01 > CAYZWU01. Next base: position 16,943 of record CAYZWU010000030.1, on the reverse strand, counting down.
CTCCCGAATCGGAGAGATACCAGAAGCCCGTTTCAGCGGTCACGTCTGTTTTCCGTCCCGAGTCACGAATTCCTGGACAGGACGATCTCGGAGTCCGCCAGGACCTTGGACGACCAGCGGAGGAATCCGAGATCCACGTAATCCATCTCCACCATGGGACGGCTGTCCTCGAAGGGCCTGAGATCCTGCATCGTCCGGTAGCTCACGACCTTTGCAAGGTAGGCGCCCTTGAACACGGGCACACCGAAATCGCCGCGCATCACCATGAGAGGACCGACGATGTCGCCATCCTTCTTGTTGTAGAAGATGTCGTCCGCCAGGCTGTATCCCTCGCTCAGGATCGTCTTCGTCTTCTCGTCGAAGGTGGAACGGAGATCGTTGCGGCTCAGGTAATCGAAATCGCAGGTCGTGTAGGTCCCCTTCGGGTTCTCGTACTTCTTGGCGACGGTGAGGAAATCGGCACCGGGCTCCGCGAGCTCCTTCAGGGCCTTGTCCATCTCACTCTTCGCATAGGCGAAGCCGTCCTCGCGCATCTTCCGTTCCTTGTGGTCGAAGGCGCCGATGAAGATCAGCTGCACCTTCACGCCGCCGTTCTGATAGAAGAGCCGGCCGCTCTTCTGGAAGAAGCCCTGGAGGCACTCGTCGGTGAACTTGCCCTCGCCCTTGAGCATGCTCTCGAAGCCGTGCCGGCGGAGGTACATCTTCCTGTAGTTCTCCTTGGAGAGATAGCCGTTGATCCGCATGATGAACCGGAGAGGAAAAAGGCTGCCCTCGTAGGTCTTCTCGTGCTCCGTGAAGGCGGCCTCGAAATCCTCCTCCGTCGGGTAGTAGCCCTTCGCCTTCAGATCCCTGTCCATGGCCTTGTAGACCAGCATCTCCTTGAGCACGAGCTCCCGGTCCTCGGGGCGGAACCGGCCCGTCACGATCGAATAGATCTCGTCGAGGAGAATGTTCTTGCCGCCGACGCTCATGTAGACGCCTTCGGGAAGCTTGCCGGACGTGTGATAGATGATCTCGGTCTTGGCGACCACCGCCTCCTGGACCATCCTGATGTAGTGGGGCCGCATGAAGCCCCCGAGAGGGCTCTTCATCCTGTAGGCCTTGTTGATGATATCCCTCAGATTGCGGTCCTGATCGCTGCGATCGAGCATCTTCCAGGTATGGAGGGGCATGTGGATGTTGACCTCCTTCCCCTGGAAATCCTTGTCAACGGGAAGGGAGGGATCGATGGGCACTTCCACCTCTTCGCCCGGCTTGGCGAAGGCCTCGCCGGTGGAGACGGGATCGTCTTCCTTGAGCGTCTCCTCGGGAGCGGGCTCGATCTCCGGCAGGTAGGCCACGCCGAAAGCGAGATTGGACCGCGTCATGGCCACGAATCGATCCCAGCCGAAGGTGGACGCGATCTGGGACTTCCACGTCTCCTCGTCGAACTTCCCGGTCCGGTCCTGCTGCTTGGCCATCATGACCTGGGTCTGGATGTCGTCCTCGACCATCTTGTCGGGAACGTCGAACAGGCTCGGGTCGGCTCCCTCGGCGATCAGCTTCTCCTTGATGATCTCGGTGAGCAACGCCGTGGTGAAGCGGTCGACTTCCAGCGCCCCCACCGAATCGACCACGTTCATCCGGAACATCTCCCGCGTGATCTTCTCGCCGTTGATCGTCGCGATGATCGGAGCGTCGTAATTCACGTCCGAGAGATCGAGCTTGAAGCGCTCTTCCAGCTTGGTCGTCATGGTGGCAGGCTCCTGCCGGAAAGCCACGATATCCTCGACGACCTTCGGCTCCTGCTTGGCTCGCGTCGCCTGGCGCTGCTTCCTCGTCGCCGGATCCGAGGTCTTCGGCTTGACGAGCCTGGGCTTCTTTCCGCCGGAATTCTTGTCGCCCTTCTTGAGGCGCTCCAGCTTGCCCTTCTTGGTCTCCTCGTCCTTCTTCTTCGGATCTTCCTGGGGCTTCTTCACGGGATCATCGCCCGTATCCTGGCTCGTGCCCGGCTGATCGGCTACAGCCAGGGAAGCAGCCTCGGGAACGCACTCCGTTGCAAAGCATGGAGCGGTTGCAGGAATGAAAAGGACCAGCAGGACAAACAGGACAGATTTTAGTGACCAGAACATTTGCAGAACCTTTCAAATGGTATATTCGGCAGTTATTTTCGTCCGGCAATTCATCGGGAAAACGCCGGATTAGCTGAAATAATTCGATCCGTCAACAACGTAATAACTCTTAGACGGTTCTCTTTCTCCCCGGTTCCGATGATTTCAGCAAAATCATCAAAAGGAATCCTGGGAGCGGATCCTACCCTATCGTCACGAGCGGGTCGTTCGAGTTGACCGCATCTCCTTGCTTGATATGCACTTTCGACACAATACCCACGCCGCTGGCAACGATCTCGTTCTCCATCTTCATCGCCTCGAGGATGAGGAGCGGCGATCCGGCCTCCACCTCGTCGCCCTCGGCCACGAAGATCTTGCGCACGATGCCGGGCATCACGCTCTTCTCCACGCCGCCCTTCTGCTCGCACGTCTTTTCCAGGGCCAGGGCCCCTCGCTCCCGCTCGTCCAGCACCCGCGTGCTGTAGAGGTGGCCTGAAATGACCATGGCCAGCTCGGAAGCCAGCGGATTGACCGTCACGTTGAGCGATTCGTGGCCGATCAGGACGGAGTACTTGGAACCGGGCTCCACCACCGAACAGTGCAGACGGTATGTCTTTCCATCCAGCGTGCCCAGGACCTCTCCCTTCTCTTCGCGGATATCGACTTCGGTCTCCCGGTCGTTCATCGTGACGTAGTACTTCATGATCGACTCGGCTCCCCCGGCCTGAAGGCAGCCGTCCAGGGCGAGAGGCCGGATTGGCTACGCCCCTGGAGCTGCCGCGACCTGTGCTTTCTCTGGGTGTGGGAGAGAATCGCCGCGGCCAGGGCGATGTTCTCGCTCTTCTCCGGACCCGTTTTCTTCAAGATCCCGTCCAGGCTCTCCTCCACGTATCCCGTATGATACGCACCGGACTGGAAAGCGTTGGTCTCCAGGATTGCCAGGAGGAAGGAGACGTTGGTGCTGACGCCGATGATGTGAAGCTCGCCGAGGCAGCGCTTGAGCCTGTCGATCGCCCTGTCGCGCGTCGCGCCGCGAACCACCAGCTTGGCCAGCATGGGATCGTAGTAGACAGGGATGTCCATGCCCTTGAACAGCGCGGAGTCGAGACGGACACCCGATCCGCCGGGGATGTCGAGGCTGGTGACGCGGCCGATGGAGGGAAGGAAACCCGAAGCCACATCCTCGGCGCAGATCCGGGCCTCGATCGAGTGGCCGCGCTGCTTCAGATCGCTCTGCCGGATCGAGAGCGGCACGCCCGAGGCGATATCGAGCTGGAGGCGTACGAGGTCGATCCCCGTCACCTGCTCGGTGATCGGATGCTCCACCTGGAGGCGCGTGTTCATCTCGAGAAAATAGAATTTCCGATTCTCGTCCACCAGGAACTCCACCGTCCCGGCATTGCGGTAGCCGATCGAGGTGCAGGCCCGGATCGCCACATCACCCATCTGCCGGCGCATCTTCTCATCCACCAGGGGCGACGGTGTCTCCTCGATGATCTTCTGGTGGCGGCGCTGGATCGAGCACTCCCTCTCGAAGAGGTGGATCACGTTGCCATGGTTGTCCGCCATGACCTGGAACTCGATGTGCCGGGGGTTCTTCAGGTAGCGCTCCACGTAGACCGTCGGATTGCCGAAGGCCTTGCCCGCCTCGGACCGGGCCATGTCGAAGGCCTTCTCCATCTCCGAGGCCTCGTGGACGATGCGGATCCCCTTTCCGCCGCCGCCGCCCGACGCCTTGATCATCATCGGGAAGCCGACGGACTCCGCCGTGGCCTTAAGCTCGTCGATCGTGGCGATCTCCCCTTCCGTGCCGGGCATGACCGGGACGTCGGCCCCGCTCATCAGCCGCCTCGCCTCGATCTTGTCCCCCATAGCGCGGATGACGTTGCCGGGAGGGCCGACGAAGACGAAGCCGGCTTCCTCGCAGGCGTCGGCAAACCCGGCGTTCTCGGCCAGGAAGCCGTAGCCGGGATGGATCGCCTCGGCGCCGGAGCGCCTGGCCACGTCGAGGATCTTGTCCGCGCAAAGATACGATTCGGACGAAGGAGGAGGACCGATGCACCACGCCTCGTCGGCCCAGCGGACGTGCAGGCTGTCCCTGTCCGCCTCGGAGTAGACGGCCACCGACTCGATGCCCATCTCGCGACACGACCGGATGACGCGGAGAGCGATCTCACCTCTGTTCGCGATCAGCACTTTCTTGAACACCATGGGCTTTCCTTGCCTCTAACGACTTGACTCGATCCGGTCTCAGATCGGGATGTTGCCATGCTTCTTCGGCGGATTCTTCTCTCTCTTCGTGGCCAGGAGCCGCAGGGCGGAAACGAGCTTCCACCTCGTCTCGGACGGCAGGATCACCTCGTCCAGGTATCCCATCTCGGCGGCGATGTAAGGGTTGGCGAACCTTTCCCTGTACTCGTTCACCAGCTTCTCCTCGGCCGCCTTCTTGTCCTCCGCCTCTTCGATCTCCCTCCTGAAGATGATCTTCACCGCCCCGTCGGGCCCCATGACGGCGATCTCCGCCGAGGGCCAGGCGAAGTTCATGTCGCCGCGGATGTGCTTGGACGAGAGCACGTCGTAGGCGCCGCCGTAGGCCTTGCGGGTGATTACCGTGATCTTGGGAACGGTGGCCTCGCAGTAGGCGTAGAGCAGCTTGGCCCCGTGCTTGATGATCCCGCCATACTCCTGGTTCGTTCCGGGAAGGAAGCCGGGAACATCCTCGAAGGTGATCAGGGGGATGTTGAAGCAGTCGCAGAAGCGGACGAAGCGCGCCCCCTTGAGCGACGAATCGATGTCGAGCGTTCCGGCCAGCACGGCGGGCTGGTTGGCCAGGATTCCGACGGAGCGCCCGTCGATCCTCCCGAAACCCACCACGAGGTTCCTCGCATAATGCTCGTGGACCTCCATGAAATCGCCGTTGTCCAGAACGGACTGGATCACGTCCTTGATGTCGTAGGGCTTGTTCGGATTCTCCGGGATCAGGCTGTTCAGGCTCTCGTCGCGCCGCTCGGGATCGTCGCCCGTGTCGAGGATCGGGGGATCCTCCATGTTGTTCAGGGGCAGGTAGCTGAAGAGCTTCCGCATCTTGGCCAGGCACTCGAGGTCCGAGCCGGCGCTGAAGTGCGCCACGCCGGAGCGGGACGCGTGCGTCATGGCGCCGCCGAGCTCCTCGTGCGTCACCTCCTCGTGCGTCACGGTCTTCACCACCTGGGGACCGGTGACGTACATGTAGGAGGTTTCCTCCACCATGAAGATGAAGTCCGTGATGGCCGGCGAGTAGACCGCGCCGCCGGCGCAGGGCCCCATGATGGCCGAAAGCTGGGGCACCACGCCCGAGGCCAGGGTGTTGCGCAGGAAGATGTCGGCATAGCCGCCGAGGGAGATCACCCCTTCCTGGATCCGGGCGCCGCCCGAATCGTTGAGGCCGATCACCGGCACGCCAACCTTCATGGCCATGTCCATGATCTTGCAGATCTTCCGCGCGTGGGCCTCGCCGAGCGAGCCGCCGAAGACGGTGAAATCCTGGGAGAAGACGTAGACCCGGCGGCCGTCGATGGTGCCGTATCCCGTCACCACGCCGTCGCCCGGGATCTTCTTGTCCCCCATCCCGAAGTCGGTCGTGCGGTGGGCCGCGAAGCGATCGATCTCGTTGAACGAGCTCTCGTCGAGCAGAAGGTCGACCCTCTCGCGCGCCGTGAGCTTTCCCTTGTCGTGCTGGGCCTTGATTCTCTTCTCGCCGCCGCCGAGAAGGGCGGCCCTGTTCTTCTCTTCGAGTGTCTTTTGTCTGGAGGACATCTTACCTTCCAACCGAATCGAAAGGCTGCACGAGGTCGAGTCGGCAGCCGGTTCTTCTTCAACTACATCCTATGTGAATCACGGATCTTACCCACTGGTTCCGTCGAATGCAATGCCGATGGGCCGAGTTCAACGCTCCACCAGCTCGATCAGGACCTTGCCCGTTGCCTTGGGATGGAGAAAGGCGATCCGGGCGCCCTCGGCGCCGGGGCGGGGCGACCGGTCCACGAGCCGGATGCCGGCCCTGTCGAGTCGATCGAGCTCCGCCTCGATCCCGTCCGACCTGAAGGCGATGTGGTGGAGCCCCTCGCCGTTCTTGTCGAGATACTTCTGGACAGGGCTCTCGGGGGAGACCGGCTCGAGAAGCTCGATGCGGGTCTGGCCGGCGGAAAGCACGGCCACCTTGATCTTCTGCGTGGGAACCTCCTCGAAGCCGAGCAGGTCGAGTCCGAGGACATCCCTGTAGAAGGGAAGCGCCTCGTCGATCGATCGGACGGCGATGGCCACGTGGTCCAGCGAATCTACCATTTGATCCTTCTCCTGATTTTCCTGGGAGCTTTGACAGAGCGTCCGCCGGTCCGGGATCAGCTCGCCCGGAACCGGCCGAAGACCTTTTCCAGCGCGGCGCAGATCTCGCCGATCGAGGCGCCCGCCTTCACGGCATCGGTCAGGGCGGGCATGAGGGTCGATGCCTCATCGCGGGCACGGGCTTCCAGCCGATCCAGCGCCTCCCCGCAGCTCGCGCCATCCCGCGCCTTCCGGGATTCTTCCAGCTGGGCTATCCTCTCGCGCCGCAGCGAGTCGTCCACCCTGAGGAGGTCCTGCACCGGAGGCTCGTCCACCTGAAAGCGGTTGACGCCCACCACGACTTCCTCGCCGGACTCCTGGGCCATCTGGATCTTGTACGCCGCCGCGGCGATCTCGGCGGCCACGTAGCCGCTCTCCACCGCCTTGACCGCGCCGCCCTTCTTGTCGATCCCGTCGATGATCCCGCGCGCCTCCTGCTCGAGCCGGTCGGTGAGCGCTTCCACGTAGGGTGCGCCGCCGAGCGGATCGGCCGTGTCGGTGACGCCGCTCTCGAGACCGATGACCTGCTGCGTGCGGAGCGCGATGCGGGCCGACTTCTCCGATGGGAGGGCCAGCGCCTCGTCCATCGAGTTGGTGTGCAGCGACTGGGTGCCGCCCAGGACGGCGGCCAGGGCCTGGAGCGTGACGCGCACCACGTTCACTTCCGGCTGGACCGCGGTGAGCGTGGAGCCGGCCGTCTGGGTGTGGAACCGAAGCATCATCGACTTCTCGTCCTTCGCCTGGAAGCGCTCCTTCATGATCGCTGCCCAGAGCCGGCGGGCGGCGCGGAACTTGGCCACTTCTTCCAGGAAGTTGTTGTGGGCGTTGAAGAAGAAGGAGAGCCTGCCGGCAAAGGAGTCCACGTCGAGGCCGGCGTCGAGAGCCGCTTCCACGTAGGCGATGCCGTTGGCCAGGGTGAAGGCGATCTCCTGTACGGCGGTGCACCCGGCCTCCCGCATGTGGTAGCCCGAGATCGAGATCGGATTGAAGCGCGGCAGATCCTCCCGGGTGAAGCGGAAGATGTCGGTGATCAGGCGCATCGACGGCGCCACGGGAAAACGGTAGGTGCCCCTGGCGACGTACTCCTTGAGGATGTCGTTCTGGATCGTCCCGCGCAGCGAGGCGGGATCGACGCCGCGCCGCTCGGCCAGCGCCGCCAGCATGGCCAGCAGGATCGAGGCAGTGGCATTGATCGTCATCGAGATCGAGACCTTGTCCAGGGGAATCCCGTCGAGGAGGCGGTCGAGGTCGTCGAGGGTGGCGATGGAGACCCCCACCTTGCCCACCTCGCCCTCGGAGACCGGATCATCGGGATCGAAGCCGATCTGCGTGGGCAGGTCGAAGGCCACGGAAAGCCCGGTCTGCCCCTGCTCGAGGAGGTAGCGAAACCGGCGGTTCGTTTCCTCGGCCGAGGAGAACCCGGCATACTGGCGCATCGTCCAGAACCTCCCCCTGTACATGGAGGGATAGATTCCCCGCAGGAACGGGAAATGTCCCGGAAAGCCGAGGCGCGCCGCCTCCTCCTCGTCGCGGGGCAGGTAGAGAGGATCGGGAACGTATCCCGACGAGGTCTCGGGCCGGCGCGGGCTCTTTCCCTTCACCCTGTCCATTGCCGGCTGATAGCTGCCTGAAAGCCACTCTTCGTATTCTTTCCCCATGTTGCTTCACTCCAGTTCAAGCTGTCGGATCTAGCTCTCTGTTCAGGCCGGCGTTTCATCCGATCCATCCCGTTCCGCCCGCAGCCACTCGATGAGCTGCTCCAGGTCGCGCGGCAGCGGAGCCTCGAAGTAGACACGCTCCCCCGATTCGGGATGGAGAAAGGAGAGTTTCCAGGCGTGCAGTGCATGGCGGTCGATCACCGGCAGCACCTTTCCCGCCGAGGCGGCCTCCTTCATCTTCGCGGAGTACTTCTGGTTCTTGCCGCGCCCGTAGACGGCATCGCCCACGAGAGGAAATCCGAGATGGGTCATGTGAACGCGGATCTGGTGGGTGCGGCCCGTGTGCAGCTGGATCTTCACCAGGCAGGAGTCCTCGAAATGCTCCACGACCTCGTAGAACGACGAGGCCGGCTTGCCGTTCACCGGATCCACCTTCATCTTCTCGGGGTTTTTGGGATCACGTCCGAGGGGCAGGTCGATGTAGTCCGAGTGGATCGCGATGTCGCCCACCGCCACTGCGAGGTATTCCTTCTCGACCTTGCGGCTCTTGAACTGCTCCACAAGGTTGTAGCGTGCGAGGTTGGTTCGCGCCACGAGGATGATCCCCGTTGTCTCCTTGTCGAGCCGATGCACGATGCCGGGCCGGTAGGCGATCCCCACGCGGGCCAGGTCGGGATACCGATGCAGCAGGGCGTTCACCAGGGTGCCGCTCTTCGCTCCCGTGCCGGGATGGACGATGAAGCCGTCCGGCTTGTTGATGACGACGAACTGCTCCTCCTCGTGAATGATCTCGAGGGGAATGTCCTCCGCCTCCGGCGTCTGGGGGTTGGGAGCCGTCAGCTCGAGAGTGATCGTCTCGCCCTCGGCGAGCCGGTAGTTCTTGCGAACCCTCTTGCCGTCCACCTTGATCCGTCCCGCCTCGATCAGGCCGGTCAGGTAGCTTCTGGAGTAGTCGGGAAAGAGCCGGTGGCCGAGGAACCGGTCGATCCGCCTGCCCGACTCCTTGGCCGAGATCTCGATCTCCTGCACGCTCTTTTCCGGTTCCGTCATGAAGCTGCCATCCTTTCATGATCGAAGCTTCTGGAAAAGGTAATGATGATACACGATGGGGCCTCTCGATTCCAAGTACCGCACCGAATGACGGCTTGCGGCTGTAAGAGACTGCCGCTGAACTGCTTCGAGAACGAAGGCGCGGCTTCTTTTTCCGCGTCTCCGCTCGAAAGCCCGGCAAATCACGGAAAATGGCAAGGAATTGACAATGCCGGAAGAGGGTGAAAAATCGTTCCCTGAATGAACGAAACATCCGACGGCTTCGTAAGACCGCACTGAAGCGAGAATTACACGGCACGATCGGAAATTCAAAAAAAAAGAAAACCCGAAATCCTGGGATGCGAGATTTCCCAGCCCCATTGACGCTGGCATCCGCCTTTGTTACTCTCTCCCGTTTTGACGGTAAATCATAAAAATCGGTGTGGATTTAATACTGGTCAACTTTCGAGACCCCATGGATTAGGAGCAGGTTTCATGTCACGCAATGCCGAATATCCTGTTTCGAAACAGATCGTTTCATTTGTTCTATTTCTTACCCTAGTCCTGTCGCTGGCATCCCTGCCTCTGCAGACGGCAGCGGCCTCCAACTCGCCGGAACCTGAAAAGGAAACCACCACCCGCGGAACCGACGGAGCTGCCCGCCTGGGCAACTCGAAGCCGCCTCTCGACATGGTGAAGGTCCCGGCCGGCAAGACCGTTCTCGGATTGAGCAAGAAGGAAGTGGAAGAGTTCGGAGAAGGCGATCCCACCGTTATGAGGAACCTTTCCGCCTCCATGCCGAAGCACACGCCGCGCGAGATGGTGCCGGAGTTCTTCTGCGACAAGTGCGAGGTGACCAACGCCCAGTGGAAAGCCTATCTCGACGCCACGGGCCGGAAGCCGAGCAATGACCTCAAAACCCTCGCCTGGGGAAAGGGTCCCGACGGAGGCATGAGCTATCCGGAAAACCAGGCGCGGTTCCCGGTCCGCAACGTGAGCTACTACGAGGCCTGCGAATTCGCCCGGTGGTGCGGCAAGCGCATTCCAACCGAGCTCGAGTGGATGCGGGCCGCCGGCGGAGACGACGGCCGCCGCTACGCCTGGGGCGACGAGTGGAATCCCAAGCTCTGCCAGAACAGGAGGAACTCGATGGTCGCCGTGGGCTCCTATCCCGACGGCGCGTCGCCCTTCGGCATCCTGGACATGACCGCCGGCGTCTGGGAATGGACGAGCAGCCCCTATGTCGAGTACGACAAGTTCAAGGCGATCACCCTGAAGATCGGCAGGGAAAAGAAGACCGTGAGGCCCGATTTCGATCATCGCTACTACGTGCTCAAAAGCGGGCATTACCACCTCGGCGATGTGCCCAACATGCTGGCCATCCGCGACAAGTTCGCGCCGTCGAACAACTTCGACTCCGTGGGATTCCGCTGCATCAAGTCGCCCGATCCCGGAATCGACATCTTCAACCACGCCCGCGAGGAGCTGAACTCGAAGTACATGGTGGACAAGAAGTGGGACACAAGGAACTTCTACGCCGTCGAGATCGAGGAAGTGGATCCCAAGATGGCCGTCATCACGAACTACGACCACTTCGTCATCGCCCCGGTCGAGAGGCAGCTGGTCAGCATCTCCAAGATCGTGAAGGAGAGCCAGGAAGAGTACTTCCCCATAGGTCTCATCTCCCTTTCCCGTGCTCTCGAGGAGCCGAACCTTCCGGCCGGCGCCTACACCCTCGTCTACCGTCACAAGAGCCAGAAGCCCGCGGCTGTCGCTCCTGCAGACGTGACCGTTGCGGACGAAACGAAGAAGGAAGGTGTAGAGGAAGCCAAGGAGGAGGAGGAAGAGAAGCCCGCAGTCCCCGAGGAAGAGACCGAGGAGCAGAAGAAAGCCCGGCTCGAGGCGGAGGAAAAGGCAAGACGCGAGGCTGAAGAGGAGCGCAAGGAGAAGGAAGCGGCCAAGGCCGAGGACGAGCGCGCCGACCGGGAGCTGGAGAAGATCGGTGCGGTCCACAAGGCCAAGGACGACGTCAACTTCCCCAAGGACAAGAACCTGGTCCTCTTCCTCAACGCATCCGACGCCGTTGTGGGATATCTCGAGATCGAAAAGTTCATCGAGGAAGCCCCCATGAAGATCCGCGTGTTGCACGTCGTGGCTACGGGCATGACGGAGATCGAGGTCACCGCCACGGTGGTCGGATCGAGACACCCGCGCTTCAAGATCCCGATCAAGATCCGCAACAACCCGTTCAAGTAGGCCCCAGCGCTGAAGAGTACATCGAGCGCAGGCGCGTCATCTCACGCCTGCGCTCGTTTTGTTCAGCGCGGAAGAAATCGGATCCCCCGACAGATCAGACCCGGCTCTTCTTCATTCCCAGAAAGAACTCCATCAGGTTGTGTCCCTTCTCCACGTAGAGGTCGGAGCGGGCTGCGTTGGCCTCCGTGAAGGTGTAGTTCCGGATCCCTTCCACGTTATGGCCGCAGAACGCCACGGGAACAGGGCTGCCGATCCTGGATCCCTCCCGGGACGAGGTCACGTGGTCGGCCGCCACCATCATCCGCCAGCGCGGAAACTTCTCCAGCCCCTGCAGCACCGGGCCGATCACCCGGGAATCCACTTCCTCGATGGCTGCTATCTTGGCAGTGGGGTTGCCCTGAAGACAGGCTTCGTTGACGGCTCCCACGTGGAGCACGACGAGGTCGTAGTTGTCGAGGGCTTGAATCGCGGCATCGACCTTCCCGCTGAAATCGGTATCCAGGCCGCCCGTGGCGCCGGCCACATCCAGGTAGGTCATGCCGACCTTCCTCGCAATCCCCCTTATCAGCGGAACGGCGCCGACCACGGCCCCTCGCAGGGGAAACATCGCGTCAAAGGGAGGGAGCTCGAACTGATGGCCCTCTCCCCAGAACCAGACCGCATTGGCCGGATTCTCGCCAAGATCGATCCGAACGCGGTTGATGTCGTGCTTCTCCAGCTCTGCGGCGGCCCGCACGATGAGGTCGACGACTAGCTCGGAGTCAGGACCGTATGGCATAAAGTCGCGCACCGGCTGCTGAACGACCTCGTGAGGCGGCACGGTGTTGAAATCGAGGTCTGCGCCGCCCCTGAGCACCAGGAGGTTCCGGAATCCGAGGCCGGCGTGGAACTCGACCTTCTCGCTTCCCAGGCGGAGATTCAACATCTTGAGCAGCACGTCAGCCTCGGAATCGCTGATCTGCCCCGCGCTGTGGTCCTCGAGAATGTCGTTGAACGTGGAGACTAAGTTCATGCGCAGCGCCAGGTCGTGGGGCGAGAGAGCGATCCCGATTCCCGACGCTTCCAGGGGACCGCGGGCCACGGTGACCCGCGACGGATCGTACCCCAGCAGCGAGAGGAGCACCCTTTCCGAGCCCCACTTGCCCTGAACGGGCGCGGACTCCACGAGCCCCAGCCGGCCTGACGAGGAAACCCTGTCGAGATGAGGGGTGGTCGCCACCTCGAGGGGCGTCTTCTCCTTCAAAGCATCGAGAGGCTGGTCGCCCAGACCCGTCACGATGACGATGATGTACTTCTGCGATTCGACACTATTACCCATGACCAGATATCGACTCCTTTTTTTGCAGCATGAAGCAATCATACTCCCTGCGCGAGGCCATCCTCGACTCTTTTTACGGGAAAAGGAAGAATCGAACGGAGCAGCGTCGTGTCGAGGGAGAGATCGAGGGGCCGCCGCGGTTTTTCCGACAGACCTCCGGAGAGCGCGGGTTCCAGCTTTCCCTCGTCGAGGCCGAACCGCCTGGCAACGGCGCGCGCGAATTCCATCCGGCTGAGGCGCTCCGGTCCGGCGATCTGGATGAGTCCGGAGAAGCCGGCTTCCACCAGGAACAGCACGGCCAGGGCCACGTCGTCCGACAGGACGGGGCATCGGTACTCGTTCGTGTAGAGGCCGAGGCGCTCCTCCCGTTCCATGGCGAGGACGAGCTTCTCCGACGCGGACCGGATGCCGGTCCAGGACCTGCCGTAGACGAGCGGGATCCGGGCGACGATCGCTTCCGGATCGGCTTCCAGCACTCTTTTTTCACTCATCGCCTTTGTTCTTCCGTAGACATGAACAGGCGAATGAGGGCTCGTCTCGGTGTATCCACCTCTCTCTCCGTCGAAAACCTGGTCCGTCGAGAAGTGCACGAGAAGGGTTCCGCTTTTCCTGCACAGCGCCGCCATGCGGGCCGGCAGCTCGACATTGATCCTTTCCGCTCCCTCGGGATCGGATTCGCAGGGATCGATGTCAGGCCAGGCGGCGCAGTTTATCAGCAAGGTGGGATCGTATCTGTCCAGGAACGCTTCGACCTCGTCGAGCCGGGTGAGGTCCAGGGAGAGATCGGATCCCTCGCTCCCGTCCTTCCTCGTGAAGGGAGTCCTGTGCCAGACGCCACAAATCGATCGGGCTCTTTCCCGCATGATCCGGTAGAAAGCGAATCCCACGAGTCCGCTCACTCCCGTTACGACAACCCTGTCCAGACGATCGTTTGTGCCGGCGCGCATCGGATTCTCCTTACCAAGGAAAGGAGGAATTGATTTTACCGAATCGGGATCACGGGTAAAATGCTGGACAGCGGACCGGGGCATCCCGGTGCAACATCCTTTTTACTCTTTGTAACAGGCATCTTGACATGGAGATAGGACAACTTCAATTCGACCCCCGGAAGGAGCTCTTCCTGATCGCCGGCCACTGCGTCATCGAATCGGAAGAGACGACGACCCGCCTGGCCATGCTGCTTGCCGAGATGACGCAGGAGCTGGGCATCCCCTTCATCTTCAAGGCCTCATTCGACAAGGCGAACCGGAGCTCGATCACCTCCCACCGCGGACCGGGCTTGAAGAAAGGCCTCGAAATCCTGGGCCGGATCAAGGAGCGAGCCAACGTTCCGGTCACATCGGACATTCACTCGCCGGCCCAGGCCGAAGCAGCCGGAAAAGTTCTCGACCTGATCCAGGTGCCGGCCTTTCTCTGCCGTCAGACCGACCTCGTGGTGGCTGCCGCTTCGTCGGGAAAGCCGGTCAACATCAAGAAAGGGCAGTTCCTGGCGCCCTGGGACATGAAGAACGTGGTCAAGAAAGCCCGCACCGTCGGATGCCGCGACCTTATTCTCACTGAAAGGGGGAGCTGCTTCGGCTATAACAACCTTGTGAGCGACATGCGCTCCATTCCGATCATGAAGGAGCTCGGCTGCCCCGTGGTTTTCGACGCCACTCATTCCGTCCAGAAACCGGGCGGTCTCGGCCATGCCACGGGCGGCGAGCCGGAGATGATTCCCACCCTGGCCCGTGCCGCGGTGGCAGCCGGGTGCACCGGCCTCTTTTTCGAAACTCATGAAGAGCCGAAAAAGGCTCTTTCCGACGGACCTAACATGTTACGGCTGAATGAGTTGGAAGACGTGCTCGCTACACTGATCAAGATCCATGCAGCGGTTACCTGATTGCAGCTGACAGGTATAATTTCTGTTCCCAAACAGTGTAAGACTTTTGAGCGTAAAACCTCCATTTACAAATACTGACTTTTTTTCGGTAATTGCCCTGAAAATTGAATATCGTGTCGAAAGGTGACTCACTTTCAATGGAGTAGCTTCACCTCGTTCAATCTGCTCGATCCGGCTACGGAGGAGATGCAATCAGTCCAGATAACCGCCCTGAGCCAGATAACGGAGAACCCGAAACCAACGGCAGCTCCATAGAAGGTACAAACGAGCTTCTTTCCTTTCCCGACATCAAAATGCTGAAGGGAAAGAAGATAGACGGATTCCGCATCATTCGCGAGCTCGGCCGGGGATCGATGGGTGTCGTTTTCGAGGCGGACCAGGAGCAGCTGAACCGCCGCGTGGCGCTCAAGATTCTGCCACCCTCCATAAACCTGCCTGAAAGATCGATCCGCCGCTTCCTGCGGGAAGCCGAATCCGTGGCCAAGCTCCAGCACGAGAACATCGTCCAGATCTACGGCATCGGCAAGAAGGACACGCTCTACTACTATGCCATGCAGTACATCGACGGCCGCTCTCTCGACATCATCCTCTCGGAGGAGCATCCGCTCGATTTCAACCGGATCGCCCGCATCATGAAGCAGACAGCCGAGGCTGTCGACTATGCCCACAACAACTCGATCATCCATCGCGACATCAAGCCGAGCAACATCATCGTGTCGAACGATGACAGGGTCATCATCACCGACTTCGGCCTGGCGCGGCAGGAGAGGGGCTCCACCCTGACCGAATCGGGTGCGCTCGTGGGCACGCCGATGTACATGAGCCCCGAGCAGATCATGGCCAAGAAGGGCGGCGTGGGCAAGAGCACGGACATCTACTCGCTGGGAGCCACGCTCTACGAGCTGCTGGTGGGAACGGGCCCGTTCCAGGGAACCAGCACCCAGGAGATTCTGAACAACATCCTGGAGCAGGACGCCAGGCAGCCTCGCAGGATCAACAACGACGTCCCCTGGGAGCTCGATGTGATCGCCATGAAGGCGATCGAGAAGGAGCCCTACCGCCGCTTTGCATCCGCTGCCGAGATGGCCGCCGATCTCGGGCGGTTCCTGGACGGCGAGCCGATCAAGGCGCGCCCTTCGAGTGCCGTCTCGCGGGTGTTCAAGAAGATAAAGAAACACCGGGTGATCTCCCTGCTGGCCTCCCTCGTGGCGATCCTCCTCCTCGTCTTCTCGATCTTCTTCATGAGCACCTCGGACAAGCAGCAGAAGATGGTGAGTTATCAGAAGAAAGTCGAGGTCTACGAGAAGCACATCCGGGATGGGCAGGCGATCCTCAACAGCGGCGATCAGACGGCCGTCGACCGGGCCGTCAGCTCCCTGAAGAGCGCCGTCGACCTCTTCCCCGAAAGGACGGACAGCAGGCTTCTTCTGGCCCAGGCCTACGAGAAGGCGAACCGTCTCGACCTGGCCCGCAACGAGTACGAGAAGATTCTCGAGTTCGAGCCGGACAACACGGATGCCAGGCGTTCCCTGAGCATCGTCCAGATGAAGAATCCGGAAATGGGATCGGCTGAAAAGATCGCAGGATTGAAGAACCTGAAGAGGGCCATGGAAACCGATCCCGGAAGCTTCGAGACTCTTTGCAGCACGGCGGACATCCTATTCAAGTACTACCTGAACACCAAGACGCTCACCCTGGCCCAGAGCGAGCGGGAGGAACTTCTGTCCACCGTGGAGTGGTATGCCGAGGAGGCTCTGGACACGGGCGACAGCGCTGATCTGCGATGCCTTCTCGGTCTGGTCTACATCGAGTGGGCGCTCCTCGATGAAGAGCAGATATACAAGATACGGTACCAGAAGCTCGCCATCGAACAGCTGAACAACGCCCTCAGGCTCAACCCGAACCACAGGATGGCATTCCAGGCCAGGTCCGAGATATCGAAAAGCAGCAGCGGCCTGATCTCCACCGGTCTCGATGTGGTCAAGTTCTTCAGCGACCAGGACGTGGGCCTGGGCGACATGATCCTCGACCAGGGAAAGCAGTTCGTGGAGCCCGTCTACGAATACCTGAGAGACAACTTCCTCCATGAGACGCCGGAAACCACGTCCCCGGTCAACGCAACCCGCCTCCCGGACGCCATGGAAGAACCGGCCAGCAAGCACCGAATCGGCATCAATCCGAAGAACCGGGGTATGCGCTTCCGGTAGCAGCCGGGCACCTTTTTTCTTTTCTTGATTATTCCGTACTTGTTTTGAACTGCTCGCCTGCAGGTCGGCGTTGAGTGCTCTGTTGAGGAGCTGGGACGTCGGAAGACCTCCTTCCATGAGAAGGCCAACCGTGTCAATGGA
>CAYZWU010000029.1:58082-70107 GCA_964482235.1 uncultured Phycisphaerales bacterium | reverse complement strand
CGGCTACACTATATGTCGTGGCAGGTTGAGTCAAGTAAATACCCCTATTCCCGAATGACTTTATCAAGGGTCTGTAAATGGAATTATCCAGCGAAATCCTGGTCTTGAAAGCTATTTCTCGGGAATAGCGGGCGCGACAGGCCGCCTCCATCAGATGTGATCGTTGTCACCAAGCGCGAGAAACCAGTCATCCTCGATGAACAGGCTCTCCTTCCTCAAACGTTCACCCGGCCGCACGACGAGGAGCTGAGGTGTCTCGCGCGCCACGTATCCACGCCGCACGAGAAAGTGGGAGAGGGGAGGAAATCCGGGATCCCAGACGTTGAGGCAGTCCACTCCCTCGTCATAGCAGTGGTCTATCGCGGTGCGGAGGAGGCTGTCCAGTATCCTATGATCCTGGTCAAGAGCCATGAGGTCCATGATGAATCCGACCCTGATCTCGGCGGTATCCTTGACCAGGAGAACAATGAAGCCCTTGCACTCCCCGTTGCAGTTCGCCGAGTAGATCCTGTACCGGTAGAGTGGATCGTCGCAATACCGCCAGTTCAGGTAGGTAGGATCCCTGATCACGGTGAGAGGAACATCACGACTCCACTGCTGCCAGAGCTTGTCGAAGCGCTCGTCGAAGCGGTCCTCCTCGCTGATCTCGACTCCCTTGATCTTCTGGAGCTTGAGCGAATTGACCATCCGGAAGCCCCTGGCGCCTACCGCGCCAAGAGTCCTGCTGAGAAGCCTGTTCCCCATCCCCCTTCTCAGGAAAGGACTGGGATTCAGTATCTTGACCAGGGTGCGGCACGCCCTGACTCGGACGAATCCGGGAAGCCTGGTTCCCATGCGGCGGGTCCGGGTGTCGGGAATCCCGAATGCAAAGGCCCAATTTTTCCGCCGGTACTCATCGAGCACGGTCTCGAACATCCTGGAGAGCGGCAGCGTCCGACGGTAGCCTCCCGTGACGACGATATCACAGGCTCGACAGGCCAGAACGGCGGCTGATCCGATCTTCACCCGCACAGGAACGGCGGCGGCTTCGCCCACGATCCGGCTGCCGTCGACTGCCACGCAGACGATGGACTCGCCCGCGGGATTGTCGCGATACTTCCACTGCCAGTAGTCGGAACCCCGGTCGAGGCCGGCAACGTCGCGGTGCAGCGCCGTGAGTTCCGGCTCATCCTCGCGGCGGGCCGATCGAATATCCAGCCCGGCACTGGTGATGGTAAAGCTGTCCTGCTTTGGACTCCGAAATCGATTCTGCTCCGTCTGCAATGGAATCCTCTCGAAGGAGAATGCTTGAACTAGATGCCTGATACCACTGACAGGGTAAAATTAATCCGCCACATACCTCAAATCAACTCAAAAATGGAAACACGTAATTCCCGATGGGATTCGAAAACAGCGCGCTCAGGTATGTTTTGAAAAGGCTGAACCGAGAGGTGTACCGGCAGCCTCGATGTCACGATCAGAACGGCGGTTTCTGTCCCCTGGAGAGGAGCACTTTTCGCCAGGCAAGGCATCGCTCCCACTCCTCCTCGAAGTTGGGAGTGAACAGCCCGCTCCCCAGGCTCTTCTCGATCTCCTCGATCGACCAGAAACGGATCTCATCGATCTCCGAGTCTTGAAAAGCGAACGGTCCGTCGTGAACGATGTAACCGGTCCGGACATGTTCCGTCTCGATCTCGTTCCGCATGACATAGTCGTACATGTGGACCGGTTCCGCTCCCTCGATGCCGAGTTCCTCCTCGATCTCCCGCAACGACGCTGCCTCGTACTCCTCCCCGGCGGCCAGGTGCCCGCCCACCGAGGTATCCCACTTGCCCGGTTGAATTGCCTTGTCGAGACCGCGCTTCTGAAGCAGCAGCTCGCACCGGCTGCTGAAGACGTGGATGTGAACGACGCGGTGAGCCAGGGAGGGATCGCCGTGGCACGCCGCCCGGGTGGCCTGCCCGACAACGCTGCCGCTCTCGTCCACGATGTCGAAAAGCTCGCTTCCGCAGTCGCTGCTCATGAGACTCTCATTCGCCCGATCTTCAGAGGAGATCGAGGTCGATCTCGAAAGCCGAGCAGGGCATGGTGATCCCGAAGTTCGTGAGGACGGCGGGGTGGATCTCGCCGACATGGCCGATGGCCCGGCCGTCGCAGATCACCTCGCCGGCGCGGCCCTCGAAGTAGAACGGCAGGTCCACGGGATTCAGCTCGTAGGGCTTCACCAGGTAATAGAGAAGCATGTCCAGGACCGAGTGGATCTCCGAGAATCCCGATTCGGCCGACGCCCAGAGCGCGGCGACCTTCTGCGCCGTCCGCGAACCGGAGTCGGTCCCGGGAGCCCAATCGCAGACGTCGCCCGTCTCGAAGAGCTTGTGGGGATAGAGAGCCTTGGAGCTCTGCGCCTCCACGCGCAGCAGCGAGGGGATGATCGAGCTCCTCAGAACCGAGTAGGTCTCGGACATGACGTTGTCGATCGAGACGATCGGCTCGTCGGGGATCTGCATCCGCGTCCGCTCCACTTCCCGGTTGCTCAGGATGTTGGAAAAGATCTCCTGGAATCCCGATCCGACCATCTGATCGCGCACCCGGTCGCCCAGGATCGTGAGAGGGTGGAGCATGCCGACGGTGAAACGCGACGGCAGCGCCGGCTCGAAGGAGTCGTACCCCCGGCTGATGGCAAAATCCTCCACCACGTCCATGGGGTGCAGGTAGTCGTCGCGGTACGGCGGGCAGGCGGCTTTCAGGGAGTCGCCCTTCACTTTCGCCTCGACGCCGTACGCCTGGAGGCCCTTGACGAGAGCGTCCCCGCCGTATTCTCCGCCGATCCGGCTCGAGAACATCGAGACAGGAAGTTCCAGGCTGCGGCTCTTCGACGAGGGAACGGACACTTCGCGACCGAACTCGGAGTCGTAGGGGAGCCGGGTCGAAACAGGCTCCACCGTGAAGCCCCTGTCCGCAAAGCCGGCCGCCATGATGTTCATGGTCAGGAGAAGCTGGCGCATGTCCGAGCCCGTGGCCTCGATGAAGAGAGAGGTGTCCCCCACCTTCACCTCGCCTGTCTCCCGGCTGTTGATGATCGGCGGAAAGGAGAGCACCGTCCCCTCGGCGTCGGCGAGGATCGGGCAGGCCGGCAGATCCTTGACGAGGTGCCCATACTCCTTCCCCTTGGGGTGCTCCGCCACGATCCGATCGAGGGTCATGGGTTCCTCGTATCCCAGCGGCGTGAAGGTGAACTCGCCCGGCTGCGCAGCCCTGTACTGCACGGGAAAACGGATCGTCTCCCTGTTGTAGATCCCGATCGCCACGTTGCGGCGCCGCCTGCCGTAGTTCTCGCAGAGCTTCTCCTGCGTCTGGATGATCTGGACAAGGAATTCGTCCGTCACGGCCGGGCCCGACGCCGCAAAGGCGGCCACGAAGGGGCGCACATTCTGAAGGCCCGGGTCGACGTCGATGAAGAGCGACGGCTCCACGGGCTCGGCGAAGAAGGGGTATCGCACCGCCTCGCCGGTGACGCTGGACCGGATCTGCCGGGCGATCCCCTCGGCGCACCAGAGATCGGGGCGGTTCGTGTCGTTCAGTTCGATGCGGACCTCGCCGGTCTCCGGATCGTGCTCTTTCAGCTCGCCCTTGGCCAGGCGCAGCTTCTCTTCCAGCTGGTCGGCTGTCATGGCAAGCCCCGAGAGCCGGCTGATGTCATTCAGATTTGCCGTGATCGTTGGCATGGCGTAACACCTTTTCTGCGTTCAGCGATTGATGCGCTCAAACCATCTCCATGTCGATGCGCTGGGTGCGGAGCTGGTCCAGATCCCGGGAGAATAGATCCCGGATATCCTTGAGCCCCATGGCCATCATGGCCATCCGGTCGAGTCCGAGCCCCCAGGCCAGCACCGGGACGTCGATTCCGAAGGGAGCGGTCACCTCGGGCCGGAAGATCCCGGCGCCCCCCATCTCCATCCATCCGAGCTGCGGATGCTTGATGTGGGCTTCCACCGACGGCTCGGTGAAGGGGAAGTAGGCGGGAGCGAAAACGACCTCTTCCGCCTTGGCCACCTCGGTGGCAAAGAGCTTGAGAACGCCGAGGAGCGTCCTGAAGTTGATCTCCTCGTCGAGGATGATCCCGTCGGTCTGGAGGAAGTCGCACCCGTGCGTGGCGTCCACCGTGTCGTAGCGGAAGCAGCGGGCCATGGCGAAGTACTTGCCCGGTATCTTCGGGCCGGCGGCCAGTGTTCTCACCGAGAGGGAAGTGGACTGCGAACGGAGCACGAGGCGCCTCGTCCGCTCGCGGTCGAACTCGTACCGCCACCCCGTGGATCCCGTGTCGCCGCCGTCCTCGTGCGTTGCGGCCACCTTGTCGAGGAAACCCTGCCCCACCTTGGTGGCGTGAGTCGGCTCCTTGACGAAGTAGGCGTCATGAATATCCCGGGCCGAGTGGAACTGGGGCATGAAGAGGGCGTCCATGTTCCAGAACTCCGTTTCCACCAGGGGGCCCTGCATCTCCTCGAAGCCCAGGGAGATGAGCTTGTACTTCACGTAGTCGAGGAACTGCCTGTAGGGATGCTTGCGAGCTGCCAGCATCCGGGGCGGCGCCATGTCGATGTTGTAGCGCCGGAAGCTCTTTCCTTTCCACGAACCGTCGACGAGCATCTCCTGGGTGAGCCTGGAAACCTCCTCGCCGGAGAGGCCGCGCCGATCGACCTCCTCGGTCACGACGGCACCGTTCTTCGTCAGGCCGAAGCGGCGCGTCACCTGATCCTCGATCCAGAAGATCCCCTTGGCGCGGAAACGCTTGTGGACCTGGGCCTTCACGCAGGCCTGCTGGACGTCGGTCAGGGCGGCCATGAGGACGCGCTCGCCGCCCGCGACACGATCGAGGATCTTCGAGGCCTCGCCCACGGCGGAAAGATCGGCCCCATCGATCAACCGGGCCGTGCCTTTCTCCACCTCCAGGATCCCCTTCTTCTTCAGCGCCCCGATGGCGGGAAAGGTATCCTCTGCCGTGAGCCCCTCCATGTTGTTGAACTCGGCCATGGGAATGGCGCCCTTTTCCTGGATCAGGGCGGCGATCCGGTCCTCGGGCAGGCCGGTGCCCTTGAACTTCTCGCCAAGCTCCATGACCTGGATCTCCTGCTCCCGCGATTCGTCGGCGAGCTCGACGAGGCCTTTGGTGAGAAGCCACTCCACGGCACGCCGGAACTGGGCGGCCGAGAGAGCAGCGGCCTCCGCGGCCTCGCCTTCGAGAACGGCGCCTCCGCCCTTCAGGCTCCTGAGCAGGCGGATCTCCAGGGGATGAAGACCGCCGACAACTTCGTCCAGATTGAATTCAGACATGGGATCGGACTCCCGATGACAGGTCTTGGGACCGGTAAAGCGTCAGGAATATCGAAAAGGCTAAAAATACTGCCCAGTTGAGGGAATGTAAACCCCGTCGTTATTTTGCGGATACCGAGCCCGCGCAATCTCCACCATATTCGGGGGCGGGGGTACCGAAAACGTACATGGCGACCTGCGAATATGGTGGAGATTGCGCGGGCTCGGTATCGCACGTCAAATACGTGTGCGGCGACCTACGAATATGGTGGAGATTGCGCGGGCTCGGTATCGCACTCCTGGATCAATTCGGCCAGCTGGTGGATTCCTTGGACGATCCTGGGTCCCGGGCGTCCGTACCATCCCTCTTCCACCACGTGAATCCGTTTTCTGGCCACGGCGTTGATGTCGCTCCATCCCTCCCTGGTGCCGAGGGAGGCGGGATCGATCTCCGATCTGTGGATGCCGCACCAGCAGAGCAGGACGATCTCGGGATCTCGATCCTTG
This sequence comes from uncultured Phycisphaerales bacterium, assembly GCA_964482235.1. Taxonomy (GTDB): domain Bacteria; phylum Planctomycetota; class B15-G4; order B15-G4; family CAYZWU01; genus CAYZWU01. The sequence goes on along the minus strand of CAYZWU010000029.1, from coordinate 64,311 downwards.
ACGGCATCGTAGGTGACCGGGCCGCTCGGGGCTGCGAGGTCGCGGAAAATGTTGGTTCCGCCGGCGATCTCGATCATCTCGTTGGTCCAGGTCTTCCGGCCCGGTGTGATGGCCGGCTTGGGCCACCACTCCACATAAACCCTGGCCGCCCTCGGGCGCCCGGAGTTGATCCCCTTGAGCTCCGCGATCTCCGCCTGCATCGATCGGACGAGTGCCAGCGCCTCCTCCTCGCGGCCGACTGCCTCTCCCACGACGATGATATCGCTGTAGATCCCCTCTATGTCATTGGGATTGAGGACCATATGCGGAATTTTCCTCGCCTCGAGAGCCTGGACGTTCTTCTCCATGCCGGGCACGGAGAGCGAGGCCAGGACGAGGTCGGGCTCGAGAGCCTCCACGGCGTCCATGTCCACGTCCATCTCGGAGCCGACCTTGGGAAGGCGCGACGCTTCGGGGGGATGGTCAGTCCATTTTTCCACGGCCACGACCTGATCCCCGGCTCCGATGGCGAAGAGAATCTCCGAATTGCTGGGACAGAGGGATATGATTCTCAATCGACTACTCCTCAGTATGTAAATCCGTAAAGAGGGACGGTTTCACCTGGCCTCGGTAACAGGAGCCGGTTCGATATGGCTATTTTGAGTTCTCAGCGGCCCGGAGGCGCGCAGTCTCTTTGCCGTTCAATCACTTGCGCTCGACCTATCCATGACTATCATACAAGAAATGGAACGCCGGTCACCATTCAGGATATGGCGCCCGGCCTACATTAATTGGGAGCCGACAGGAATTTTCTTGGAATTTCCAGCGATTCCTGTTCGGCTGATGCGATGGAACAGTTGACAAAACAAAAAACCGCAAAAAATACAGAAAAAAAACAGAGGAACTTGCTCGGCGACAAGTGGCTCGACTGGGACGGCCTCTTCGGCAAGGATGTCCAGTCAGCCGACACGGCCGTCGCCGTTGTCCTGGCGCTGGCCGGTCTCGGCATCATCCTTTTCATGGGATTCCTCTTCCTGATCTGGTACCTGATCACTCCGAGACTGGAGCAGTTCCACTCTTCCTTACCGTGGATCTTCGGCGGGCTGGCCATCGCATTCTCCGGATTCATGATCGTCGTGGCCGCCTCGGTGGTCTTCACCCTCCGCACCGGCAAGAACTTTCTCATCATCAAGAACATCCACAACATTCTTGTCAAAATCATCAAGATCCTTCAGCGCCTTGGAAGAAAGTTCGGCGTTTCGGCCGATCGTGTCTCCAACTCGCTTCTCAAGGTCAACAACGCCCTGATCCTGGCCAGCCGGACGTTCACCGGCAAGGAGAGCATCCTGCTCCTCCTGCCCCGCTGTCTCTCCAAGGAGGTCCGGCAGAAGATCATGAAAGTGGTGGAAGCGACCAAGATCAAGCATGCCACCTGCGTCGGAGGTGAAGAGGCCCGGAAGCAGATCCTCCTGCAGAGGCCGGAGGTGGTGGTGGCCGTGGCCTGCGAACGCGATCTGATCGCCGGCATCCAGGACATCAATGCAGCGCTTCCCGTAATCGGAATTCCAAACTCCCGCCCGATGGGACCTTGCACCTGTACGGAGCTGGATGTGGACTCTCTGAGCCGGACGCTCTCGCTTCTCACGGGGAAGGCCGCCGAAAACAAATAGTGACGGACATTGATCCGGGGTTTCCATGCATGTTGTGGAACTGGCCAAGGAACTGGGAATCTCCTACGAGCGCCTGATCGACTGGATGGTCGAAGCCGGATTCGAGTGCGGCGATCCGGAGGAGGATCTGGCCCCTGATCTGGAAAGCAAGGTTCGCAAGGCCTTCTCATCGATCCAGAGGGGGAAGAGCAGGAAAGAGGGCGATGACACCCGGACCATGGACGACATTCTCAGCGAGAGCGTGGACGGCGGTTTCGAGCTGACCGATTTCGACCTCCCCGACAGCCTGGAAGAGCTGGAGGCCCTGGAGAAGGCCATGACCCGGGTTCCAGCCAGGCGGAAGCGGAAATCCGATCCGAAGCGGACGCCGACCAGGGCGGTTCTCGACCACTACGGCATCCGCGGCAAGGCGGTGCTGAAGAAGCTGAGAAAGCTCCTTTCCGAACCGATGATCCGCCTTCTCCATCAGCAGGACCTTTCCGAAGAGCAGCATGCCGAGCTGACCGAGGAGATCGAGCTCAGGGCGGTCTTCTACTGTGATCACCCCTTCTGCACCGGCATCCTGGCGGATCGAAATTCACCCGAGTCCCTGATCCCCGTTCGCAACGCCGCTCTCTGCCGGCTCTGCGGGGGCTCTACGATCCGGCGCTCCCTCCAGGAGCTGGCCGAATCGTGCCGCAAGTCCGGCATCAGCCGGATCCTGGTTGTCGGCGGATCACCGGCTTCCCACAAGGAGATCCGGGAGATGGGGCCGCCCGACGTGACCTTCCGCCTGGTGGCGGGCGACGTGGAGCGCAACAGGCAGCGGGTGACGGCCGACCTGAGGTGGAGCCAGCTGGCCGTCATCTGGGGAGGGACCATCCTCGGGCATTCCGTTTCGGCTGGCTACACCGGCAGGTCCGTCCAGGGAAGCCCGTTCATCGTCCGGCTGAACCGGCGATCCGTCGAGGCGCTCTGCTCCGAGGTGGTTTCACATCTGGAACGCATCAGAAAGTCATGAAATGCAGCATGCTCCGATGCGGGCAATAGTTCACCTCCTTCATAATAATGTGATATGATACCGGCCATTCAACGTCAGGTGGATACCTGAAAGTGACAGGCTGCCGTGTTGGTTCTATCTCGGGATAATCTTCTAGATGGCGGTATCCAGAACCATCTTGTTGTTTATTTTCCTCATCATCGGCCTTCAGGGCTGCTTCGTCATCGAGAGCTTTCCTGAAAAAGAGGTGCTCGATGAGATCATGATCCTGGAGGACCAGAGGTGCGATGTATCGAAGATATCACCCTTCTTCGATTCTCCTTCCCTCTGGGTGCGATACCGCGCTGCCCTGGCCCTGGCGCGGCTGAGCGACGCCGATGCCATCCCGGTGATCGTCAAGCAGCTCGAGTTCGAAACCGACGTGACCGTGCTGGAGATGCTCCTCTTCGCCCTTGGGCAGATCGGCAGCCGGGACGCCATCCCGATCCTGGAAAGCTACTTCGACTTCGACCGCTACATCCTGCGGGCCGCTGCAGTGGAGGCGGCCGGAAAGCTCAAGGAGCCGGGCCTGACGATGCTGATCGTCGCCAGGCTGCGTGAGGACAGGAGGCCGCTCGTCAGGGCCGAGGCCTGCCTGGCCCTCTTTCGGCTCGGAGCAAAGCGGTACGGCCTGTCCGGTTCGTTGCCCGAGGATGTCGTCAAGGAGAGAACCGACGCGCTGATCCATGCCATGAAGGCGGATGTGCACCCCGATGTGCGGTGGCGGGCCGCCTATGCCCTGTCCGAGATCGAGGATCCCTCTCCGAGGTGCGCCTCTGCATTGAGGGAAGCCTTGATGGACCAGAACATCTGGGTGAGGACCTTCGCGGCGCGCGGACTGGGGCGCATGCCGGTGAGCCGCGAAAACCAGGAGGCCCTGGTCAAGGTCTGCAGCGATCCGGAATGGCAGGTCGTGGTGGAGTGCATCAAGAGCCTCGGTCGTTACAACAACCTGCAGACCGCGTCGCGGCTGATCCATCTCCTCTCATTCAGCGTTTCACCGAACGTCCATATCCGGGCAACGGCGGCACGCACCCTCGGCAAGATCACGAACGGCGGCGAATCGGTCGTGAAGGCCCTGAAGCGGGCGACGCGCGATTCCTCCCTGACAGTCGAGGGAGAAGCGATCGTGGCTCTCGGGGAGCTGGGAGCCCTTGCCGACGATGTGCAGTTCATGGATCGAATCGCCGAGCATCCCACGCGATACCTGAGGCTGAAGGCCGTTGAGGCGGCCCTTCTGATGAAGGACGAGGGCGTGGACTACCTGCTTCAGCTGGCAGAGGACCAGAGCATACGGGTCCGCTGCGCCGCCCTCACCGCGCTGAAGGAGTTTCCCCAGTACAAGGACGAGATCATTACCGTTGCCGAGGAGAGCCTGCAGATCAACGATCTCGCTCTGCACAATGCGGCGACCGACCTGTTGCAGGCCTTCGACTCGAAGAGCTCGCTGCCATTGATCAAGCAGGCCTATCTCATGTCCTCGGGCAAGGAAACCATGGAGACTAGGCAGAAGCTCTTCGATACCGTCATCGCGCTGGAAGGCTCGGAGGACGTCGAATTCCTGCGCCGCGTCCTGGCCGACGAAGATTACTCCATTCGCTGCAAGGCCGCCGAATTCCTGAGCAACGTGCCCGGCGAGATCGCTATCCCCGAGCCCGAGAGCCCCGAGACACTGTTGCCGGCCCACGCCAACGCCGAAGACTTCATCGGCGGCGAAAACCCCAGGGCCCGCGTCATCACCGAGAAGGGAGATTTCTGGATCGAGCTCTTCCCGGCCATGGCTCCTTATCATGTTAGCAACTTTATCCGTCTAGCCAGGGAACGGGTTTACGACGGACTGATGTTTCACCGAATGGTCTCCAACTTCGTGATCCAGGGGCTTGATCCCAGAGGCGACGGTGAAGGAAGGAACAACATCTGTCTTCGGGATGAGATCAATCGCTTCAGGTTTCTTCAAGGCTACGTGGGGATGCCGCTGTCCGGACCGGATACGGGCGGCTGCCAGATCTTCATCACCCATTGCCCCACGCCTCATCTTGATGGGATCTTCACCGTCTTCGGCAGAGTCACCCGCGGCCAGAGCGTGATCGATGCGATCGAGGTCGGCGATCACGTAGTAACCATCCTGATAGATGATTGAGTTCTTTGGTCGACCAGATTCATTTGCGGCGGTAAATGTGTGCAACAAAACAAGTTACAAGGCGACATCAAACCGGATGGAATTTTCTCTGAATCCGCTCGTCTGAATGGACGAAAAACTTATTAAAGAAGGGGTTAACATCCCTCAACCGACTGGATTGGCCATGAAGCGGACATGCCTCCGGTTGTCCCATCTGAAAAGGTAGGAGTCACATGAATAACAAGGTCGTTTTCGCTTTTCTCATCCTAGGAACCCTGATTTTCTCAGGTTGCTCCTCCACAGCGGGGCCTGATGAAAACGGGCGGGTTCCTCTGGGGTACTGGTCTGCCAGGATGTACGATTTTGTCGACATCTTCAAAATCAATGGATCGATCGATCATGGGTTCAACCTCTATCTGGTCGGTTCCATCGAGCCCTTCGCCTTAGGCGGCGGATATTTCGACGGTGAAAAGCTCGGCTTCGACGGCCGCAAGATAGGCCGGTGGAGCGAGAGGCGGGCCGAGATCGGACTTGTGGTCGAATCCTTTGCCAAGTACGACAAGGTTCCCATCCGGGGCAACAGGTATCTTTTCGATGAAGCCTTCTCACCCCACAGGAACACCTGGGACGAAGACAGCGATTATTTCTATGATCAGCTGGGCATGACCTATGCCTACATCGATCCCGAGAACAATTTTCTCGATGTGACTCTCGAGTGCCATCTGGTCAATCTCGGCCTCGATCTCGGTGTCTCGATCCAGGAGGCGCTCGATTTTCTCGTCGGGATTGCCTGCGTGGACGTGATTTCCGACGACGACTGGGAAAACCCCGGATACAAGTCGCATCCGTGGCCCTTCTTTCCCGATCCGGCGCTCGAGGGCACCATTGCTCCGTCCGAGCCGGAGGAGGAAGCGGCAGCACCCGCCGAGGAACCTGCGATGGAGGAACCGGCCGAAGAGCCCGAGCCTCCCGCTCCCGAACCGGCTGTCGAGCCGGCCATCATCGAGGAACCCGTTCCGGAACCTGAGCCCGAGACCGTTGAGCCGGAAAAGGAGCCGATCGCCGAGCCGCCTCCCGTGCCTGAGCCCGAGGCGATGGAACCGGAGCTGGAGCCGATTGCCGAGCCGGAGCCGCTGCCTGAGCCCGAGACCATCGAGCCGGAGGCGGAACCGGCTGCAGAGCCTGCCGCCGAAGAACCGGAGCCGCTGCCTGAACCGGAAGCCCTGGAGCCGGAGACAGAGCCGGCTGTAGAACCCGCAAAGGAGCCTGAGGCTGAGCCGGCCAAGAAGGACGACGACACGGAAGAGATGGTTGTCGTGAAAGAGGAAAAGGACAGCCCCGAAGAGGCGCCCAAGGTCATTCCGATCGAATCGAAGAAGAAGGAGTCGCCGCCCGAGAAGTTCCCTCCCGCCACGGCGAAAAAGGACGAGAAGAAGAAAAAGA
>CAYZWU010000029.1:0-57982 GCA_964482235.1 uncultured Phycisphaerales bacterium | reverse complement strand
AGAAGAAGAAAAAGATACCGATCTGGGAGGACGACATTCTCAATCCCTGATCAGCATAAAAACAGGTCGGAGGAGAAGGCCGGAATGGGAACAAGAACCCGCCCGGCCGTTTTTGTCTCCTCCGAGGCCGACGCGGCCCAATCACTCCTGCCTTTTCGCCTCACTGCCACAGGCCCTACAAGATAAGACATCCCCCCTCCGAGCGGCTGCCCACCGGCTCCCCCAAATAACTCTTTCCCGGGTCTGTTTTATTGTATAGTGTGAGGCGGTTTCAGCTCAGCGAGGAGAATGCCCCATGGAAAAGATTCTCCTGATGGCTCCCAGCCTGGAGATACGAGGCACGACGGTCTACACCCTGACCCTGGCCCGGGAGCTGCGTCTCAGAGGCTACAGGGTCGCCATCATGTCTTCGGGCGGGATCTTCCTGCGCGACCTGCAGAGGGAAAAGGTGCCCTTCGTTCAGGCGGAGATCTCCGGCTTCCATCCCAGGGACATCCTTTACGAGAAGAGGATCCGGGGCCGGGTGAGGGAGTACAATCCCGATCTGATCCACATCACCCACCACAGTCTCGCCTCCATCGGCGGGCTCGTGGCTTCTCACCTGGAAATACCGTACGTCGTGACGATCCAGAATCCGGTCAGCTCCTCCATCCGTGTTCAGAGGCAGGCCTTCCGGCAGGCCATCGCCATCAGCCAGACGGTGCGCGAGTCCGCAGTCAACGACGGCGGCCTGCCGCGCGAGAAGGTGCGCGTCATCGAGTACGGCGTGCCCTGCGATCTCAACCCTCCGGAACGCCGCAACGACAACCTGACGCCCGTCATCGGGACGGTGAGCTATCTGGACAGCGATCACGGGATCAAGTATTTCATTCACGCAGCCAAGGAGCTGACCGTTCGCGGGGTGAGGGCGCACTTTCTCATCATAGGATCGGGCCCCTTCGAGAAGAAGATTCGCCTCCTGATCCGCAAGCTTGCCCTGGAAAACGACATCACTCTCTCGTCGGCCATGCCGAGCTATCGCAAGCTCGTCTCTCCCATCGACATTCTCGTCTCCCCCATCCTCTCCGAAGGCTTCAACCTGGTCATCATGCAGGCCATGTCGCGGGCGCTGCCCGTCGTGGTCTCCGCCGCCGGCGGCGTCTTCTCCCTCATCTCCGACAACGAGACGGGCCTGATCGTTCCGAAGAAGGATGTCTCCCTCTTTGCCAGCAAGATCCAGACATACCTGGACGACAAGGAGTACTCCGACCGGATCGGGTTGAACGGTTTCCGCTTCGTCCAGGAGAACTATCCTCTCCATCGCATGGTGGACAGCACTCTCGAAACCTACATGGAAGCGGAAAAGCAGGTCGAAGCATCCCCGTGATAACCGAGCCCGCGCAATAACCCCCATATTAGCCCGGCGCCACACGCAGGTTGGGTACCGTCGCACCCGAATAAGGGGGAGAATTCGCGGGCGAGGTATGATCACCCCTTGACCACGAGAAGGGGGCGGAGGCGTGCCACGGGCCGGGCCATGCCCGTTCGCTCGAGGACGGCGACGACATCCTCGACGTTCTTGTAGGCTTGCGGGCATTCCTCCACGATCGTCGACTTGGAGACCGATCTGACGAGCACCCGGGCTCGCTTCAGCTCCTTCAGCACCTTGCCTGCTGTGGTCGACGCTTTGGCCTTGCCGCGGCTCATCGCCCTGCCGGCACCGTGCGCGCTGGTGCAGAACGACAGCGCCTCCCCCTGTGCAAGTCCGGCCAGAACATAGGAACAGCGCCCCATGTCGCCGGGAACGAGGACGGGATGGCCGTGCTCGCGGAACTCCGGCAGGGTGAGCTCGGCATGGCCCGCGGGGAAGGAACGGGTGGCGCCCTTTCTGTGGACGAGAACGCGACGGCCTTTCCCCTCGATCGTGTGGGTCTCGAACTTGGCGATGTTGTGCGTCAGGTCGTAGACGAGATCGAGAGTGGTGTCGCGGCCGCCGCCGCGCACCTTCCTGTTGAAGGCCTCGCGCACTTTCTGCGTGATGAACTGCCTGTTGGCGAAGGCGAAGTTCGCTGCCGCGGCCATGCCGGCCAGATAGGACCGGCCCATCTTCGATTGAATGGGAGCACAGCAGAGCTGACGGTCGGGCAGATCTAGCGATTTGAGCCAGGTTGCGTTCCTGAGCCGTGAAACGGCATCCTCGCAGACCTGGTGGCCGAAACCGCGCGATCCCGTGTGGATCATCACGGTGACCTGCCCCGCCTCGAGGCCGAATGCCGAAGCCCGTTCCTGATCAAGAACCCTTTCAACGAATCCCACTTCCACGAAATGGTTGCCCGATCCCAGGGTTCCCAGCTGAACGATCCCGCGCTGCCAGGCGCGGGACGAGACCTCCCCGGGATCGGCTCCCTCGAGCCGGCCCTGGGATTCGATCCGCTCCAGGTCGGCAGGGTCGCCGAAACCCGCCTCCACGGCCGCTGCCGCGCCATCGACAAGGCACGACTCCATCAGATCCCTGGAGATGCCGAGGTCCTTCCTCTTCGATCCGACTCCGGCGGGAACGGCGGAGAAGAGAGCGTCGAGAAGATCGTCGCTCAGGAGATCACGAATCTCGTCGCGCTCGAGGCGCGAGGCCAGTAGCCGCACCCCGCAGTTGATGTCGTAACCCACTCCGCCCGGCGAGACCACGCCGTCGTCGGCATCGAAGGCGGCCACGCCACCGATGGGGAATCCGTATCCCGAGTGGATGTCCGGCATCGCCAAGGCATCGCCCACGATGCCGGGAAGATGGGCCACATTCGCCACCTGCGTGACGCAGCCGTCCTTGAGGACGGCCTCGAAGATTCGACTGCTGGCCAGGATGATGCCGCGGGTGCGCATCCCGCCTTGCCGGGGAATGACGTAGCGGTATTCCCCCTCCCTCTCAACACGATAGCGACCCGACTGGTATGTCTCCATGAGAGCCGTGCCTCCACATGTTGATGAAAGGAGGAGGACTGATTATCTCTTCACGCCCTCGATGGTCCTGGCCCGGGCCTCGTTATCGGCCTTGCGCTCCTCCAGCTTCGATCTCAGACTGTTGGCTTCCGGGCGATCGTAGCCTTCGAGAAGACCGAGAAACCGGTTTATCTTATCCAGGGCGTAGGTCGGATTGTCATCCTTCTCGTTCTTGGCGATAAACGGCTCCTCGAAAACCCAGTCGCTCTGGGTCAGGTCCCAGATTCGCCCGTAGAACTGCGAGGCATCAGCCTGCCGGCCCGAGCCCGGGTTGGCGGCGATCCACTGCGCCATGGCCTGGTAGGCCTTCCCGTAATACTTCAGCCGGAGCCAGGCCTGGGCCTGGACCTCCACGTCGCGGTAGCTCGCAGGCGCCCTGGGATTGACCTCCTTGCAGTACTTGGCGTAGAGCTCCTTCACGTGCTTCATGTACGTGCTTCCCTTGAACCTCTTCATGAAGGGCTCAAGCCTGTCCACGAGGAGCACCCTGATGTACGACGGCCTGTCGGGGCCGTACTTCCTCTTGATGAGGAGGATCTTCTTCTCGTCCCCTGCGGGAGCGTCGATAAACGTCTCGATGTACTGGATGATGTTGTTGTGGTACTGCCGGCTGGCGTTCTTCACGTCGCGCTGCTCGGCACCCGCCCCTCGCATTGTATTGGCTTCATTGATCTTCTCCCGCGACTTCTCGCCGTAGACGGGATCGGATTCCGGGATCTTCTGGAACAGCGCGATGGCCTCGTCGTACTTCCTGTTCTCCATCATTGTGAGGGCGTCCCGGTAGGTGTTGCCGTGGGAGGATCCCGTCGACTTGACCACGTAGCCGATGATCACCGCCACGATCACGAAGATCGACACCACGATCAATAGCATGGCCCACGTCGGTATCTTGGCCGCCTTGCGGGGGTTCTTCCTGACGAGGCGCCCGCCCACTGCCGCGGCCCGGGCCACCTCGGGGCTCGCCTTGATCTCCGGTTTTCGCCTGCTGCCGGCGCGGCGGGAGGCCGGTCTGGCCGCAGCTGCGGAGGGCTTCTGCACGGCCGGCTTCGGTGCGGCGGCCGGCTTGGCCGCCGGAGCGGCGCCCGATGCCACATCGCGGACCTGGATCTTCACCTCGCCGATCTGGATCACGTCCTTTTCAGCGAGATCCTTCTGCTTGACGGGCTGGCCGCCCACCAGGGTGCCGAACTGCGACCCGAGATCGATCAGCCTCAGACCGCCGTCCACCCTGATGATCTGGCAGTGCTGCCGCGAAGCGTTGGGATCCGAGATCCTGATCTGATTCTCCGGCGTTCTGCCGATGAAGACAAAGTCCTCGGTGATCTCGAACTTCTTGATCTTGCCCTTTTCCGAAATGAGCAGATAAGCCATGGTGCCGCTCCCTATCTGTCGGCCTCGACATTTTCATTGAACACGCTACCACCTCCGAAATTCTGCGTCCAGAACGTCCCCACAGCGCCTGTCGCCATCTCCGTGTGGGAGGGAAAGAGAAGGTTCCTGTGGTGACCGGAGGAGTGTATCCATCCGTTGTGCGCTCCCATCGGACCGCCGCCGCCGCGGTAGATGTTCTCGCCCGATCCTCGTTCATAGCCGGCGAGGGCCATCCTGTCCGTGGGTGTCCGGCGTTCATCGGTGTCCTCGTAATGGCTGAACGTGCCGGACCGGCTCATCCAGAGGGAGTGCCCCTCCGCCGCCTCGAAGATCAGCTCGTTGAGAGCCAGAGCCTGCCGTCCCATCATCATCCTGTAGAGGTTGGTGATCCGGACCTGCTGCCTCTCACCATTGTCCGCCGCGGACTCGGCCTTCTCGTTCATTGCGAGAATCACGATCGACGTGTCGATGATCCTTCGCTCGTCAGCGTTCAGCGCGAAGTTCCTCAGGTTGACCTCGCGTCCCTGTGCGGGAAGCAGGGCGGCGAATCCCATATTCCCCTCGGGCTTGAAAGAGCCGTCGGTGACGTCATCCAGTATGCGGGCCATCTGGACCAGATCGTCCCGGATCGCGATGAACTGCGGCGAGAGCTTGATTCGAGATCCGCGGACGGCCTCGTCGAACTCGTTGCCCCACATCTCGCGGACCGCCTCGACCCTCCTGTCCACGTCCTGCTGCACCTTCCAGTACTCTCCCTGCCGGTCCCTGTAGGGATAGAAGTACTTCACAGTGTCGAAGATCAGCTCGAGGGCGTGGTCGCGGCGGCGGTTCAGCTCTTCCTTCACCTCGGACAGTTTGTCGAGCTTCTTCATCTCCGCGAAACCGAGCAGCTTCTCACCCTGCTTCGCGTAGCGCTGCCGCAGCGACTGTTCGAGAGTGTCGTACGAGACCGGCCCCAGGTCGAGGAATCCGAGGTAGCCCTGGTTCCGTACCGCCGGATCGTCCAAGACGATCTTCCGCTTCAGCGCCGCCACTTCCTTTGCGAGAATCGCTTCGCGCCACTCGACGTGGGTCACCATCCGGCCGTCGAGCAGGTGGGAGCCGAATTCCACGGCCACCTTCTTTTCCGGCGACCCGGGCTTTCCCATGGCCAGAACCGAGTCGATGGAGCGGCTGTAGGTGCCCTCCTTCCTGATCTCGGCGGCCAGCACGTCGAACTCCTTGCGGAGGTTGTTGTTGAGACAGAAGAATGCCAGGTTCAGCTTCTCCTCCAGAGAGAGCGAATAGGCAAGGGCCAGGCTGCAGAGTGAACGGGGCTCGATCTTCTCGAGCAGAAAGCCCTGGATGTCGTCGGCCGACGCGAGGTTCAGCATGGAATTCACCATGGAGTGCGCGTGACCGGTGAAGCTGCCGTCGCGGGTCTTGACCCGGATCCGGGACGCCCTTTCAGGATCATCGCCGAGCAGCATCTCGATATTCTCGAGGAACCAGAGCTGCCGGTAGACGAACTCGGTCCGCACGGAGACAGCCTTCTTGTCCTCCGCCGACTGGGCTTCCTTCAGGAGCCTCTGGAGCACGGAGACGGCGTGGTCGTACTCCCAGGACCGGACCGCGTCGTCCACTTCCTCGAAATCCGAGGGCGAGATCGAAGTGACGCTGCCGGTTCCCGGCTTCGAGGCAGCCGCTCCGCCCCGGTCACTGCCGGCGCGCCGGCCCGTGCCGGTTTGGGAAGGAAATTGTCCTCGGTCCGGAGCGCCTCCCGTTCCCTCATTGCCCGTTTTCTCCTTGCTCGAGAGGTCGGAAGGCCTGAGTGGACCGGGCGCGTGACCCGCCTCCGTTTCCAGGTCCAGCGCCTTGCGCATCAGCCTCTCGTGAAAAGCCGTCCCCTTGAAGCGAGCCAGGTCCGCAGGACCGAAGAGAGCCTGGGCCTCGGCGAGTTTCCTGTCCCGGACGAGCTCGTCCGCCTGCGAGATGAGACGGCGCGCCTCGCCCACGGCCCTGGACTGGATGATGTCGAGCTGCCTCTGCTTCAAACGCTGATCGTCGAGCTGACGGGGAAGGAAGCGGTTCCAAACCTTCAGCGCCGTCGAGTAGTCCTTCTTCTCCAGATACTTGTCCGAGAGAGCCTTGACCTCCTCGTTGCCGAGAAGCTCACCCTCCTCTTCCTGGATGGTGCGAATCTTCTTCAGGTCGGCGCGGACCTCCTCGACTCTATCGGTCAGGAAGGCCAGCTCGCCATACTGTGCCTCGAAACGGGACAGGGCATCCTCCGAGTCGCCCAGCTTTATCGATCTCACGTTGCCGGCGATCTCCTCGATCTCCTGCCTGGCCCTTTTTCCGCGCGTCTCGGCCCGATCGAGCTCATCCAGCTCCAGGCGGACCCTGTCCAGAACGTCGGGATCAGCGGTGTCGGTTCGAACCGCTTCGAGGAGCTGCCGTGCGGCTCCGTAGTGGCCCTTCTCCTCGTTGTCCCTCGCCTTCTCGAACGCGGATTCGAAGAGAGCCATCTCCGACGGCGCCTGCTCCTTCTCCTTCTTGATGTTCTTGAAAGCGTACCAGGCTCCGCCCACCGCGACGACGATCACCAGGAGGCCGAGCAGAGGACCGGCACCGATCGATCGCCGCCTGGCGCGGTTTTTTTGCGCCGCGCCGTTTTCCTGCAAGGCGCCGTTGCTCCTTCGGCCGTTTCCCCCGCTCGAACGCTCCGCGGGCTGCATCGGCCTGCGCGCCGCCGCCGTTGTCTGCTTCGTCTTCTCGAAGGGACGGGGGGCCGGCTTCCTGGACTTCCTGGCAGGATCGACGAAATAGATGATGTGCGGACCCAGGCAGATCTTGTCGCCGTGCGAGAGCTTCTTCTGGATGATCCATTCGTTGTTGATCTGCGTCCCGTCCTCGGTGTGCAGGTCGACCGCCTTGAAGCCATCTTCGTACCTCTCGATCCTGAGATGGCTGGGGGCGGTACCCTCGAGGCTGATGGAGCAGTCCGCAGAGCCCCCCACGATCACAAAATCTCTCTCCAGGGGATACTCGTACTCCTGGCGAGTGATGTTGTCCCGTATCAGAAGGTATTCCACGTTCTTGCCTCGTCCTTTTCAATACCGGCCCGAGGATGAAGGGACCGATCGAGCGGCGCCTTCTACTCCCTCAGCGTCTCGCTCAGCGAATCGAGTCCGATCTCCTTGTCATCGCCCATCAGCGCCATGCAGCGGCGGATCTCGTTCTCGAGCTCCCGTATATTACCAGGCCACGAATAGCGCTTCATGGCGTTCATCGCCTCTCTCCTGAAGGGTACGGATTCTCTACCCAGCTCCTCCCCCACCTTGCCGGAGAAGAAATCTGCCAGGAGCGGGATATCCTCCACGCGGTCGCGAAGGGGGGGCAGGTAGACGGTGATCGTGTTCAGGCGGAAGTAGAGATCCTCGCGGAAGAGCCCTTCGCTAACCATCTTCTTAAGGTTCTTGTTGGACGCCGAGATGAGGCGAACATCGACATGAAAAATCTCGCTGCTTCCCACGGGACGCACCTCGCCGTCCTGGAGCACGCGGAGCAGCTTCTTCTGCATGGAGAGGCTCATGTCCCCGATCTCGTCGAGGAAGAGCGTTCCCTTGTCAGCCACCTTGAAGAGGCCCGACTTGTTCGACACGGCGCCGGTGAAGGCCCCCTTCTTGTAGCCGAAAAGCTCGGATTCGAGCAGGGTCTCGGGAATGGCGGCGCAGTTCTCGGCCACGAAGGGCATGTCGCACCGGGGACTGTTTCGATGGATGGCCGAGGCCACGAGCTCCTTTCCCGTGCCCGATTCTCCCTGGATCAGCACGGGAACGATCGCATCGGAGATGCGGTCCATCAGGCGGAAAACGCGATGAATGGCAGGCGACTCGCCGATGATCTCGACGTACCGCTCCCTGAAGAGAGGCCCCTCGTCTAGGACGTTCGAGAACTCGGCTCCCGAACCGCTCCCTCGCACGTCTCGAACCCGCTCGGTGAAGAGCTCCTCCAGCCTGCACAATCCTTCCTCGCCGTCCTTCTTGAACACGCGGTGGACCAGATCCTTGATGATCTTCTTTATCTCTTTTTCGGACAACTCGGGCATGGTTACAGGACTTTCTTCAGCTTGGCATGCTCCAGGACAAGAAGCTTTTCACCGGAATGGATGAAATGGATCTTCAATCTTGTTGCAGGACCTGAACCTGAGACATGGACGATCTCGCCAAGGCCGAAGTAGGGGTGCTCCACCCTGTCTCCGGCGCCGAAGGTGGGCCAGACATCCTCTTCGTATTCCAGGACAGTCTCTCCTGTCCCGATGTTCGATCGCGCGGCGGCAATGGTGAATGGAACGTGCCTGGTGGAGACGGAAAAGTCCGAGTCCCTTACTTCCTCGGGAATCTCGTCCAGGAAGGGGGAAGGGCGCGACCGGATCCTTTCTCCGAATCGTGTCCTGGAAAGCGCATGGGAGATAATGAGCTTCTTGCGGCTCCTCGTGATGCCGACATACATGAGACGACGTTCCTCTTCGTACTCCTCGTCATCGTCGCTGGATAGCTCGTGCGGGAGCAGCCCATCCTCCACGCCGGCGAAAAAGACCAGATCGAACTCCAGCCCCTTGGCACTGTGGAGGGTCATCAGGGTCACGCAGTCGCTGTCTTCGTTCCACGAGTCGATATCCTGTACTAGGGCGCTCTCTTCCAGGTAACCATCCAAATCGGCATTCTCGTTGAACCGCTCATACTCACCCACGGCCGAGATCAACTCGCTCACGTTGTCGAGACGCTCGGGGATCTTGTCATCGTTCAAGCCCTCGAGGTAGTCGAGATAGCGCACATCCTCGATCACGCTTCTCAGGAGGACCTCGACCGATCCATCCGCCAGGCCTCGCCAGCCGTCGAGGAGCTCGAGGAAGCTCTTGATCCCCTTGAGGGGGCGGCTCGACAGGCTCCCCAGGGCGACGTACTCGTGCAGGAGATCCATGGTCGTGCGCCCCTGCTCGAGGGAGTCGCTTCTCAGCCGTTTCAGAGTAGTGAGCCCGATGCCGCGGGGCGGTGTATTGAGAATCCGGAAAAGCGAAACGGCATCTTTCGGATTGTTGATCAGCTTCAGGTAGGCCAGGAGATCCTTGACCTCTTTTCGCCTGTAGAACTCGACGCCGCCCACGATGGCGTAGGGGATGTTGAAAAGGCGAAGCGATCTCTCGAAGAGTCGCGAGAGGGCGTTGATGCGGTAGAAGATCGCCATCTGCGAGTACGGCACTCCCAGATCGTGCTGCTCCCGTATGAAGCGAACCGCGCGGTCGGCCTCCTCCGTTTCGTCGGCGGCCGTGATCAGCGTCACCTTTTCGCCGTCGGGGGCAGCGGTCCAGAGAGCCCGCTCCTTGCGCATCACGTTGTTCTCGATGACGGCGGAGGCGGCCTTGATGATGTTTCCCGTCGAGCGGTAGTTCTGCTCGAGCCTGACCACCTTCGTGCCGGGAAAGTCAGCCTCGAAATCGAGGATGTTCCTGAGATTCGCTCCCCTCCAACGATAGATCGACTGGTCGGGGTCGCCGGTGGCGCAGATGTTGCCCCGCTCCCCGGCCAGGCTCCGGGCAAGGAAGTACTGGACCTGGTTGGTGTCCTGATACTCGTCGATCAGGATGAACCGGAACCGCCGCTGGTAATGGGCCAGGGTTCCCTCGTCATCGCGAAACATCCGATACGTCTTGACGAGGAGGTCATCGAAATCGAGGGCCCCGTTGACGGCGAGCTGCTCCGTGTAAGCGGCGTAGACCTTGGCCACGGCTTCTTCGAAATAGGAGCCGGCCTGATCCGCTGCATGCGCGGGGGTGATCAGGTTGTTCTTCAGGTTGGATATGGAGGAGAGCACCGAGGCCGGTCGGAAATGGGCCGGATCCAGATTCAGGCCCTTCAACGTATCCTGAACAAGGCTCTTCTGCTCATCGGCGTCGTAGATCGTGAAGCGCGGATCGATGTTGATGCAGGCTCCCGACGAACGGAGAAAACGGGCGCCCATGGAATGAAAGGTCGAGATGAAGACCTTGTCCTCCCCCACGATCTCGGCGACGCGCCGCTTCATCTCGTTTGCCGCCTTGTTGGTGAAGGTGATGGCCAGGATGGAACCCGGATGGTGCCCTCGATGGATGAGCCAGGCGATTCGCCGCGTGATGACCCGGGTCTTCCCGGACCCGGCGCCGGCAACGACGAGCAATGGGCCTTCCTCGTGAAGTATGGCTTCTCGTTGATTATCGTTGACGTCACCGATAATGCTGTCTTCTATATTGGCACACTCCATCTGTCTTGATCAATCTCGATGAGAGCTGTTCGTGATCCGGTAAATTCAAGGATATGAGACAAAAATAGAGGACCGGTCTGGTCCTGTCTCGACAATCGTGCCATTCTATCAGGCAGATGTTGTGAACGCAAACGCCGCTCAGGCCTGGCGGGGCGGAACTCGGCACCCCACCCCGGGCGGGCCTCCGGGCCTGGCGTTAGAAGTCAGGAGCCTGAAACCATGATCAAGGGCATCGGCATCGATATCGTCGAGATCTCGAGGATCAAGAGGCTTACCGTCCGGGACAGCTTCCTGAAAAAGGTATTCACTCCCTCGGAACGCCGCGAATGCGAGGCTCGCTACAAGCCGGAGATCAGCCTGGCCGGCCGCTTCGCCGCCAAGGAGGCGGTGATGAAAGCTCTTGGAACTGGCTGGGCAAAAGGGGTTGCCTGGCACGATATCACCATCAAAACCGATGATCTGGGGAAGCCGGTAGCTGTTCTCGAGGGCGAAGCCCTTTCGGCGGCAGGGAAGGCGGGAATCAGGGAAGTCCTGGTCTCGATCTCGCACACCAGCGATCACGCCGTGGCTCAGGCAATCGCCGTCAGCCAATGACATGAAAAAAGCGCTCACCTCGAGTTGAGGAGAGCGCCTTTCTATTGTCTTGCCCAAGGATCAGTTGAGAGTGTACGCCATGAGACTGACGGGGCACTCCAAACCGAGCCCGATATCGAACTCGTCAACATCGACGATGACGTTCGTGATGGACACGAGGTTGTCCAGAGCATCGTAACCGAGAAGAACGAAACCGAACCGGTCGAACTCGCCGTTGAGGATGTCGATCTTGCCCTGGTTGATCAGCGACGTGAGATCGGCGCTGCCAGGTGTCTGGAAGAGGTAGCGCAACTCACCCGCATTGGCGGAAACGCCCTTGTGGAGCGTGGTGGCATCATAGCCGTCGATGCCTTCCACCATGATGCAGAGCCTTGAGTTCACGGCATCGACACCGCCGTTGATGGTCAGCTGAGCGAGACCGTCGAACAGGTCTTGCAGAACCGTGTCGAACCTGTAGTGGCCGTTGAACGAAAGAGAGAAGTCATCGGTGAAGACTTCGAGATCCCAACCCGCATAGCCGGTGATATCGATGAGCGAATGGGGATTCTTCGGGATGCTGCCGCTGCCGGCCGTGTTGAGACAGAGCCTGACCGCCTCCTCCCCGCTGGAGACCTGGAGGCCGGGGAGCTCTTCACAAGACGGAATATTGTAGAATGTAGCCTGGGAATTGAGGATCAGGGAAACAAGCTTGTCCTTCAGCTGATTGTTCGAATTGGTCCACTGTATCGGCGTGAATGAGTAGAACGGATTGTTGCCGGTTCCAGTGTTGGATCCCTGACCACCGCCTGGCAGGAAAATGTCGATCTCGTCACCATCATCCCCGATCGCCGCGTCATTGACAAGTATGCTGATCGTGGCGACGAAAGAGACGGTCAGGATAACCATGAAGAGATGGTTAGTTGCCTGCTTGCCTCTCGTCAGCGAATACATGACAGTTACTCCAAAGAAAAAAGAAATCTTCTAATTCGAAAAGAGTTCCGGAACCCTTTTCTGGAGAAGTTCATGAAAGAGATTCTGGCTGTGCAGCAATTTCTGAAAATTCCCCATGCTGAAAAGATCTCTTCGGACTTCGTCTATCTTTTCAGGATAATCCTCCACGATCCTGTTGAAGAACTCGATCGATCTATCGAAGTTGGAAACCTTGGCATAGGACAGCGCAAGGCTTCTGAGAACGCGATAGAAATTGGGATTTCTTTCGATAAAACCGCTCTTGACGATTTCCTGAAAGCAGTCGATGGCGCTGTAGTAGTCCATCTGGTACGTAGCGATAAAGCCGAGATTCTGGTACACGATCATGCGGTTCTTTTCGGAAACGCCCTGCATGGCCAGAACCTTGCGGAGCTGAGCCTGCGCCAGATCGTAGCGCCGGCTGATGATGTACGAGTATCCCAGGTAGATTCGCGATTCGGCCCGCGAGTCGTCGATGGAGAGACTCTCCTCGAGGAAGCGGCGCCCGATGGCCACGAACTCGTTGGAGTCCCGGTTGACCTTCCTGAAAAAGGAGCTGGCCCTCTTCACCACCTTGTCGTACTCGTTGTTGAGCTTTGCCAGGTCCCGTGTCTGCTCCAGGATGTTCTTGGCCTCGTGCTTGCCGTTGCCGATCGGGATCGGCTGGGTCAGCAGATGCGCCTTGAGCTGCAGGAACTTGCGGCTGTCACGGGAGCCCTTGAGAACGAAGGCCTTTCCGACCTCGTAGAAGAGCGCCGCAATCCTGTCGATGTTCTCGACCAGAAGAGTCGAGGTGAGCCCGCTGAAGATCTCCTGTCCATCCAGGCTGGCCGCAATGACCTCTTCGTTGTACGAATCCTGGTGGAGCTTGACACAGATCCTCATCCGCTCGACATGAAGCCTGCAGGCCTTGCAACTTTCGAGATGCGAAACGACTTGCTGAGCGTGCAGCTCGTCAAGCTCGTTGTCGATGAAGGCGCTGAGCTCGGCTTCGAACTTCTCGCAAGCGGTTAATTTCGGGCTGGTGCTTGAGCTCTTCATGGCCCCGGATTCCCAAGAATCTGGTTCAGTTTCCTAAAGATTTTCTTCCGTGCTCGGCAAACGATCATCTTGAAATTCTCTAACTTTATGTCCATCAGATCGCATGCTTCGCGGTATCTTTTACCTTTAACTTCCACCAAGAGTAACGACTGTTTTTCTCTCTCAGCAAGAATGTCATGAAATATATTTAAGTATAGGGCTAGGTAGATGACATAGAACTTCCGGAATCCCTGCAGGCTCTCCTCATCGGAAAGCGTGGCAAGAGGATTGTAACCCCGTTTATCTTCAAGTACTTCTGACAATATCTCTGTGGAGAATTCACACGTTTTGCGCGAATTCAGGTGCTTGAGGATCGTGTTGCGAATGATGGAAAAGCTCCAGTTGCGAAAAGCATTCTCTTTATCGCAGTTGAACTTGTGGGGATACCTGAAGATGGACAGAAAGACATCCTGAAGTATATCTTTGGGATCCAAGAAGTTACGATAATATCGAATCTTGCTGAAGATGATCAGGAAGAAGTTCTTGTAGTTCAGCTGATAGAGCAGGGTGTAGGCTTCGACAGAGCTGTGGGCGCGAAAGACGTCCATCAACACGTTGCTCAACCTGCTGTTCGAGACGTCACCACTCTCGAGCAGCGCTATTTCCTTGATCAGGCCTTCGTGCTTGGTCTTTTTCTGGAGTAGTTTCAGGCGGGGAATTTCGTCGACGGGATGGATCGTCAGATTGGAAGAGCTCTCGCTCCCGGTAACGGTATTCTTTTTTGAGCCACTCTTATTCATCCGAGTGCTCTCAATCGATAAGACCTACATCGTTAGCTCTAATCACCTCACTCTGCTATAGTACGCAAACGATACGCCACCTAATTGTTCTCAATCTTCAATCGATCGAAAAATGACCTATTTCCTAAAAAAATAAATAAAGGTGACTTCATCCTAGTTGATAGTACCTAGGATATTTATGACCACAGCAAAGTGACTGCAACGGAAAAAATTCGTCCTTCAGCTTAGATGTCCGTATTTTAGTGCTCATTTTCGGGTTAGATTATAAGGAGAAACAAGGTCTTCTTTCAATCCTTTTCTTGAATTTAAGTAATTATACGGGCCCCGATAAAGCACGCCCTAACTCTCTCTTTCACATTGAGTTCAGAATGAGAGCTACTGCAGCATTTCGACATTCATATCCAGATCTCTCAAATGGTCGGCAAACTCGGGAAAGCCGTGGACGAGATAAACGTTACCTGGCCGTACCATTTTCACGTAGGTGACCAGATCATCGAAGTCAGCATGATCGGAAAGTGGAAATGCGACATCGGACCTGTACCAGGAATTCTGTCTCCCATCCACAGCCCACCCCGTCATCGCGATCAACATTTTCGCGGGAATCCGGCGAAGCACCGGGGCATTCCAGAGATGAGGAGGAAACACGATTACCCTGTCGCGATATTCGCCGGGAACATAATCTTCGAAAGAACCGAGCTCCATGCCCGACTCCTCGTAGATCGTGGCCAGCGCGAAAACCCCTCTCTCCACTGCGATGCGGATACCTCTTTCCGACAAGATCCTGATCACTTCCTGCGCACGGCCCAGCGCGTAGGCAAGCACCACGGGTACGCGGCCCTGCTCCAGCGCAGTCTGGATGCAGTCGAGAAAAGCGCCCTCCACCTCCTCCCTCGCAGGGAACTTGTACTGCGGCAGGCCGTAGGTGCACTCCATGATCAGGTGGTCGCATGACACAGGTTCGCACGGTTCCGCCGTTCGGGACGGCTTCAGCTTGAAGTCCCCTGTATAGAGCAGCCTCTCGCCGCGGACCTCCACCAGACTCTGGGCCGCTCCAAGGATATGCCCCGATGGAAAGAGCGTCAGGTTACCCCGTCCCAGCTCGATCCGCTCACCCCACTCGGGCGTCATGGAGGCCTTGACGCCGAGCCTGTGCTCGAGAATCCTGGCCGTGACCCGCGTGGAGATTATTCTTTTATGCCGACCCGTGTGATCCCCGTGCGCATGGGATACGAAGGCAAGGTCCTTCTTGCGCGACGGGTCCAGCCAAAGGTCCATCTCCGGGAGATAGATGCTATCCGGATAGCTGAATATCTTGTTTTTGAAAACGATACGACACCTCGGTAGTTTCTCGTGATTCTCTGTCTTCACGCCAGGATCGGACTTGTCACTGCAGGGCAAAGTCGATTGTCAAAGCTCTTCCCTCGATACGGCCGGACCCCACCAGTTCCGAGAACAGGAACTTCTCCATTGCGGACAAGGAAAGATCGAACAACGGCAGCAGCGAGAACCTGAAATAGAGCGGCGCCTTCTCCGGCAACCCGCGCGGCCGCGGCACACCATACCCGGCAAGCCGGAGGAGCCGTCCCGTCAGTTCACCCGGCTTGGTTGTTTCACCGAACAGGATCGTCGAAAGATGAAAATTCTTGTCCAGGCCGCTCTCGAAGTTCAGAACGTTCGAGGATGGTGTCGTGTAATGCACGATCTTCCGACGTCCGGGGAGCGGATGCGCCTCGATGGTCGAGCCCAGAAGTTCTGCCATGCATTGCCAGGTCCTCTCCTGAGCCGAACCGCGTGCGTCCCGGTCCGCCCCGTCGGTCAGGACCGAGAGGGAGATCAACCACTCCTCCTCCTTGGAGATGCCGGCTCCAACGAGATAGCGTCCCGCGTCAAAGGAGAACGATTGATCCACCGCATCCATCAGGGGATCGAAGGATCCGGGTTCGAGCTCCACGTCATTGGCGTAGAAGCCGGCGGTCTTTCGCAGCAGCCGCTTCAGGGCATTGGGGCCCGCGTTGAGCTGCAACGCCAGCCCCCCGGACATCAGCCCGATCAGATCCCCTTCGCCGGTTTGCAGGACGCGGAAGAGCTGGTCCAGGCACCCCCCGTCCGTTGCCACGATGCACAGTTCCGCACCTCCGGTGACAGGAGAGCGGGAGACGAAGCGGATACCGTCGATCCCGGCCAGGAATCCGAAGATCGTCGTCGAAATGAGCCTCAGCTGCTTCCCCTCCTTGAGGAGATGCTCTCCCCTGTCCAGGATATCGAGAACGGCAGCCTTCTTTCTCAGGGAGCTGTCCAGGCTTCGAAGGACGGACATGTAGGCATCGGACAGCCGTTTGATGTCGAGATCCACCACACAGGTGGCGTCGCCCCAGGGGCTCAGGTAGTCGGTGCTCTCGAAAAAGGCCTTCAGGTCGCGGCGCACGTCGAAGCAGGGAAGCACCAGAACGCCGCTCTCATCCTCCTCGACGAGAAAATGCTGGTCCCTGTCCGTTCCCGGAACCTCCAGGCTGATTCCCCAGGTTCGCAGGGAAGTGATGAACTCCCGCAGCGGAAAAGTCTCACGCTTCATCCTGAACTCCGGCGGCGACTTCCCCGTTCTCACGTAACCGGGATCCGAGTCGAGAAGACGCACGAGATTCCCCCGCTTCTTGGGCACGAAATGAAGGGCGGCACCGCCCCCGAAGACTGCGGGATCCAGAAAAACGAGATTGACGTGAGTTCCCTGCTTCACGACCTTGGCCACCTTGGAAAGCATGTCCACCGGCAAGGACTCGACAAAGAGATTTGCAGCGGGAAAGACCTCCCCGAGATCCGCGGTCCTGCCTAGCACCAAATCGACACCGAGAAGAGCGGCCGAGTCGACGCGCACGTAGCCGAGTATCGATGGATCGGGAATCGTGACGGTGTCGAGGATCTCATCGGGCGATGAGCGGACATCGTCGCTGCCGCATCCGAGAAGAGCCAGCCACAGGCTGACGGTCAGGAAAAGAAGCCGTTCGCCGCCGGCGCTCCACGGCTTTTTCTCCGTAATATTCCTCGATCGCTCGTCAGACAACAGTGATCCTTCTCCGCAGTTCAAGGGTGCTGATCGAAATCCGCATTGCCAACACCGGAATCCGTAACTTATCCTGGTTCCGGAAAAAAGACAACCCCCGGAGATGCGGACGCAGCGGGGATCTGGAGGACCTGTGGTATGAAGGAAATGGTGAAGAGCGCTGTTCTGGAGGTCGGTTTCGACCTGGCGGGTGTCGCTTCGGCCGAGCCGCTTCGCAAGGATTTCCAGCACTACTGCCGCTGGCTATCCCTGAACCGTTCCGCCGAGATGGGATACCTGACGAGAAACGCGGCTCTCCGGCTCGATCCCTCGTCCCTGCTGCCCGATGCGCGCTCCGTCATCGTGGCTGCTGCTGCCTATGATCCGTTGCCGTCCAGCGGACCGCTGGCAGCCTACTCCGTGCTTCCCGATTATCACGCTCTCTTTCGCAACAAGCTCGACGAGGCGGTCCGCGTTCTCGAGACCGCGGTTCCCCATGCCGCCTTCCGCGTGGCAGTGGACTCGGCTCCCATCCTGGAAAGAGCCATGGCGCGGAGAGCCGGGATCGGATGGATCGGCCGTTCCACCAGCCTGATCACCGAGGAGTACGGCCCCTTCGTCCTTCTGGGTGAAATCATCACCGATATCCCCCTCGAAGCCGACGATCCTCTGCCCTCTCGATGCAACGGCTGCGGCGCCTGCCTGGACGCCTGTCCGACCGGCGCGCTGGTCGCGCCCTTCGAACTCGACGCACGTCTTTGCATTTCCTACCTCACCATCGAAAAACGGGGCGACTTCCTGCCTGCGGAAGAAAACCTGCTCAATGGATGGGTCTTCGGATGCGACCTGTGCCTGAAGGCCTGCCCGCACGGAGAGCGGCTGCCTTCAGTGCAAAAGAGCCGATCGGGAAGACTTCTCGAACCTCTGCCCGAGCTCGTTCATGCCGGCCTGGACGACATCGAAGCCCTCTGTAACAAAGGCTTCAAAAGGCACTTCGGAAAAACGCCAATCGTCCGCACCGGGAAGAGGGGACTTCTGAGAAACGTGGCGGCAGCAAGGCGCTTCCCCTGATGAGCGATTGCCCAGGTATCTCTGCCGGCCGGAAGCGGTTCATTCGAAGCATGATTTGCTCCCGGCAGGATGCCCGATCAATGTCGAAGTACGGTTAACCCCTGAGAGGAAGTCCGGAAAAAACCACAAAAAAATGTGTTTTTCCTCGAACCTGGGTTGCCTGTTTCGTTATTGGAAAAATATCATGATCGAACTCAGACCAGGAGCCCACCGAAAACGGAGCTCTCCCTTTCACAATGCAATTCGCGGAGAATCGCCATGAAGATCTTCGATCCACACATTCATATGTATTCCCGAACAACGGACGATTACGAGAGGATGGCCGTCTCCAACGTCAAAGTCATCGTGGAACCGGGCGGGTTCTGGCTCGGAAACCTGCGGAAAAGAGCGGGATCGTTCTTCGATTACTTCGACCACCTGCTCAACTACGAGCATGTCCGCGCCGAGGAGTTCGGCATCACGCACTACTGCACGGTCTCGATGAATCCAAAGGAAGCCAATGACGAAGGCCTGGCCCGGGAAGTCCTCGAAGGTCTGCCGAGCTACCTTGAAAATGAAAGGGTCGTCGGAATCGGCGAGATCGGATTCGACCAGATCACCGCTGCCGAGGAAAAGGTCTTCGTGGAGCAGCTCGAAATGGCGAGAAAGGCGAATCTTCCGGTCATCATCCACAGTCCGCACAACGACAAGAAACGAGGCATCGAGCGGATCCTGGCCATTCTCGAGGAGACCGACTATCCGAAGGACGGGGCTGTTGTGGACCACAACACGGAGGAGACGATCCGGCTCACGCGCGACGCCGGCTACTGGGCCGGCCACACCGTCTACCCGATCAAGAAGCTGAGCCCGGAGAGGATGGTCACCATCCTGCAGGAGTACGGCACGGACAAGATGCTGGTCAACTCCTCGGCCGACTGGGGGATCGCCGACCCGCTGGCCGTGGCGCGGACAGCCGTTGTCATGCGCCGCCGCGGCTTCCCGGAAGATGCCGTCCACAAGGTGGTGTGGGAGAATCCCTTCGACTTCTACAGCCTCTCCGGCAGGGTGAAGGTGGACAGATAGCCTCCCTTAGCTCCAAATCGCACTGCCAAAGATCTACCCTATCGTTGCATAGTTGGGGTCTACATCTGTTCGATCATAACGGCGTTGGTGAGCCGGCAGGGTGCGCCCGGCGACCCGGCGTCGAGAATCAATCCCTGAATGGTATAGATCCCCGGCTTCAGCCTGAATGTCCCGACCTTGCACGGAGCAGGAGGCACGTGGGGCAGTACGGGAAAACCCAGCAGAGACGGCCATCCGATATTGTTGACAATCGTCACGGGAGGAGGATGGCCGCTCCCCGTACTCAACGGCATGGGAAAGCAGGCCGTCCCGATGTCGAAGGGCTGCCTCGTCACATCGCTCGATCCGGCCTCTCCCGGCCAGCAGTACAGGACGAAGGATGCCGGATCCGGTCCGGAGGGAGGCGTCACGACCGTGATCGTGGCACTTCCTCCGGGCATCAGCGTGACCTTTCTGCATGCTATCTCTCCTGCGCTGTCGTTGACAAGGACGACATCGGCCGGATCTCCGCTCCCTTTGTTGACGTTGCCGGATCGCAGGAGGATGTGCAGCGGCGGAATCCTGGCGACGAAGGCGTCGAACAGACCGCTCGCGTTGAACGAGCGATCAGGCCCCACGAGCACCGGAAAGGTCCTGTCATCGGAACCGGTGTACCCGGTTAAGAAGATGCCGCCCTCGAGATCGACGGCAATGGCGCCGGGATAATCAACATCCCTTCCACCGACATACCCGCAGCAGTCCAGCACCGATCCCGATGAATCGACCCTGGCCAGGAACACATCGGTCTCCCCGTTGAACGTGAGATCCGGCCCTACCGACAGGGGAAAGCTCATCTCGTCGGAATCGGTGTATCCTGCAATGTAGGCGTTTCCGTCCCCGTCGACCGCCGCGTCCATGGCGGAGTCGGCCAGACATCCACCCAGGTAGCCGCAGTAATCAAGAGCCTTCCCCGAGGGATGCACCCTGGCGATGAAAGCATCGCTGCTCCCGCCGTTGTAGGAGAGATCCGGTCCCGCCCTCACGGGAAAGCTGCCTTCATCGGAGTTCGTGCCGCCCGCCACGACCGCGCCGCCGTCATGATCCACGGCTATGCCGCAGGCGGACTCGAAGACGCCGGTTCCCCCGATGAAGCCGCAGTAATCGAGCTTCTTCCCGGAGGCGTGCACCCTGGCGACAAAGGCGTCCCATCCCCCGCTGTGCGTCAAGTCAGGCCCTCTCCTGACAGGAAAGCTCGCCTCGCAGGAAGCCGTCGACCCTCCCACGAAGGCGCGGCCCGAACCGTCCACGCTGACGCAGAGGCCGTTGTCGTCCGATGTTCCTCCGATGTACCCGCAGTAATCGAGCGCAATGCCCGAAGGATCGACCTTGGCGATAAAAACGTCTCTTGATCCGTTGAAGGTAAGGTCCGGCCCCCTGGTCACGGGAAAGGAAGACTCGTCCGACAGCGTGTATCCCACAACGAATATGCTGCCGCACTGATCGACGGCGATGTCGTATCCTTCCTCCCATCTCCGACCGCCGATATAGCCACAATACTCGAGCGCTGTGCCGCTGCGATTCAGCCTGGCGACAAAGACGTCCATGGTTCCCCCGTTATGGGTGAGATCCGGACCCTTGAAAACGGGAAAGGTCGTTTCGTCCGAAGCGGTCTGCCCCACCACGCAGGCGCACCCCTCGGCATCGACCGCGATGCCGGCAAGATGACCTTCCATCTCCTGGCCGCCGATGTATCCGCAGTAGACGAGATGCGAACCCGAAGGATCCACCTTGGCCACGAAGACGTCCGTCGACCCGTTCCATGACAGATCGGGTCCCGTCACGACGGGAAAGCTCAACTCGTCGCTGTATGTGTATCCTGCGATGTAGGCATGGCCATCCCGGTCCACGGCGATCCCGTGCCCGGCATCCGTTCCCTCACCGCCTATATATCCGCAGTAGATCAGCATGGACGGATCGATGATTAGAGGCCAATTCGGATCAAAAGACCCGACATCGAATCCCCAGGAAACCTGCCCGCCCGCTGCAGGTCGATCGAGATCATAGGAAGCGGCGACTTCCACCAGCTCATTGTCAATGATTTGAAAAACGGACGGCGGATCATCGGCGACAACCCCCATCGGCGTCTCGCATATCAGCCGGCCTGATTCGTCTCTCCTCACAACGTCGGCGCCCTTGCAGGCCAGGCGAATCCGCGACGGATCGGCGCCCGGCTCGACGATGTAGCTGTACTTGAGGCGGCTCCCTTCGCACGAATAGACCAGATCGATGCCGGGCCAGAGATCTTGGTAGACGATTTTCCTGAAAGTCTCGACCTTCGTGATCCAGGTCTCGGGATTGCCGATGAAATAGCTCATCGCTGCGGGGCCGGGCTCTTCTCCGGTTGGAGAAGCCGAGGGATCGGCACCGGAGAATTCGAACTTCACGATCCACCGCACCGGAGACCCAGTCGGAGCCGCCACATCTCGCAAGGCGAAGGTGATCCCTGAAGCGGTGAAGTAGAGAGTCCTGTCAGAACCCTTGAGATAATAAGCTACCGATGGATCGGTCTGGCCGCGGTTGGACACGAAGCAAAGAGGCAGCTCCATCGAGACGCCGTCATTCTGCGATGGAATCTGTGAAGGATGCCGCCCGGGACCGGCACCGAGCAAAAGCCCAACAATGATCGTCCAGACGAACAGTGTTATCATGGAGTGTTTTCTCCTTCCTTCCTGCGTCAGCAACGGCTGTCCCAAACAAATAAGCTGCACTTCATGACGATCGATCTCGCCATGGACCTGCCGCTCCGACAGGGACAAGTCGAAGGAGATTCGCAAAGGTTACAGATAAATACTGATGAAGATTCCTGTTTCCCGGCTGGGGGGCCTGATCGCGGCACAGCTCAAGAGTCCGTCACACCTCCCGGCTCTTCCACCGCCCCTTCCGGAACACGATCGCGGCCACGATCCCCATCGTCGCCTCCGCGATAACGATGGACCAGAACACGCCGTGCTCGTCGAGGCCGAGGGGTAGAGCCAGCACGTATGCCAGCGGAAGCTCGAACAGCCAGAAGCAGAAGAAGTTGATCACCGTCGGCGTCACCGTGTCGCCCGCCCCGTTGAAAGCCTGGACGATCACCATGCCCAAGGCGTAGACGAGATAGCCGTAGCTCAGGATGCGGAGACAGTCGGCGCCGATCGCCACGACCGCCGCCTCGTCGGTGAAGAGGCGGATGAAGAACTCGGAGTAGAGGATGAACACGACGGCGATGATTCCGAGGAAGATCATGTTGGCCACGGCGCTCAGCCACACCGACTTCTCGGCCCGGTCCGGCTTGCCGGCACCCAGGTTCTGGCCGACCAGCGTGGCCGCGGCATTGGCCATCCCCCACGACGGCAGGATGGCGAAGACGATTATCCTTACGGCGATCGTGTATCCTGCCAGGGAGGTGCTCCCGAAAACGGCCATGATCCGCATCAGCCCGATCCAGCTCGACGTGCAGATGATGAACTGGCCGATCCCGCCGAGGGATACGCGAACGAGCTTCCAGATCAACGACGGGACGATCCGCATCTCCTTCCCCGTCACGCGGACACGACCGCCAGGCCGCAGGAGAATCCGGAGCTGGAAGAGCACACCGACCCCGCGGCCGATCGTCGTGGCGATGGCTGCGCCGGCGATGCCCAGCTCGGGGAACGGCCCCCAGCCGAAAATCAGACAGGGATCGAGGACGATGTTGATGCCGTTGGCAAGCCAGAGCACCCGCATGGCCGCCGTTGCGTCTCCGGCGCTGCGGAACACGGCGTTGATGATGAAGAGCAGCAGGATCACCGCGTTGCCGCCGAGCAGCACGGCGGTGAACAGGGAGTTGGCCTCCGCCACCGTGCGGTCCATCCCCATGGCAACGAGAAGATCGGTGGCGAAGAAGATCCCGGCAAAGGCCGCGGGAACCGACGCGATCAGGCCCACTAGAATCGCCTGAACGGCCGTCAGGGCCGCCTCCTCCGGCTTCTTCTCGCCGATCCGCCTCGCCACCAGCGCCGTGGTCCCCATGCAGAATCCCACGGCAACGGCGTAGATGATGGTCACCATCGCTTCTGTGACACCCACCGTGGCCACGGCCTCGGGCCCCAGCCTGGAGACGAAGTAGATGTCCACCACGGCAAAGATCGACTCCATCGTCATCTCGAGAACCATGGGAACGGAGAGAAGAAAGATCGCCCGCCCGATGCTCCCCTTGGTGAAGTCCTCATGGGTGCCGCGGACGGCGCTGACGATGTCGCGCCACGACCGCCTCACCCACCCGACCGCTTCCGCCGGAGGTCGCTGCGGGGCGTCGATCCGATCCGTGTCTTCCGAGCTGTTCAATGAAGCAAGACCTTTCCTGCTGAGAATCCCAGGAGTTTATCGAAGGGATGGAAAAAAGGGAGCTTTTTACCGGGAGAGGCACCGACAGGCCTCTTGAATGATCTCCTTCTCCCCCGGTGTTGGTTCCCGCTGCAGCGTCAGTCGCAGCAACGATAGCATATTATTGCGCTCTGCAATTGCGATGGATCTCCGATTCATGGTAGGTTCACCTCGACGGTTGATCTGACAATTCCGGAGAGGCGTCCCCGGTAACCGCTCGAAAACAAGGTACTTCGAGGGCGGCCTCTCGACGTCTTTGCGAGAATCACATGTCCAAGAGAAAACCTGCCGAGTCGCGCCGGGTGGGACTGGAAATCGGGGCGATCCTCAACCGCTATCTTTTCAAGTCCGAGGATCTGCATTTCGGCTACTGGCCCGACGATCTCCCCATCGAGTGCCTGAATCTTCCCGTTTCCCAGGAATACCACTCGAAGCTGATCATCGAGCACCTGCCCATCGAGAGCGGAACGATCCTCGACGTGGGCTGCGGCACGGGCAGCCTGGGGCGGAAACTGATCGACCGCGGCTTCCGGGTCGACGGCGTGATCCCCAGCGCCTTCCTGGCACAGCGCGTGCGCGCGCTCTTCGGCGAGGGCGGCGAGGTGTTCGAGTGCCGCTTCGAGGATCTCGACACGGACAGGAAGTACGACCTGGTTCTCTTCAGCGAAAGCTACCAGTACATCAACATCCAGGCCGGGCTTGACAAGCTGGAGCAGCTCCTGTCACCGGGATCCTGCATGCTGATCTGCGACTTCTTCCGCTTTGCGGCCAAAGGCAGGGGACCGGTCAAGGGCGGGCACAAGTGGGAAGTGTTCCAGGAAGCGATCGAGCCGCGCCCCTGGGAGTGCGTCAAGGAACTGGACATCACCACGGAAACCGGCCGGACGCTCGATCTCTTCAACGAAGCCCTGCACGAGGTGCTGATCCCGATCCGCGACGTCGTCGGCGAAAGCTTCCAGCGCAGGCACCCCTTCTGGACCAAGGTCCTTCGCCGGATCTTCAGGCGGCGCATCGAGAAGATCAACAGGCGATACCTCAGCGGCCGGATCACCGGCAAGGCCTTTGCCGAGCACAGCACGTACCGCCTCCTGGTCTACCGGCGAGGGGATTGATACCGGCATCGACGAGCACGAGCGGTGCATGGTAACGACGGAAAAGATCGGAATCAAACCGGGACAGTAAGTGACGATCAACGTTCAGGACACCGGCTGCGGGATGGAGAGGGAGATCGTGCCGCACATTTTCGAGCCATTCTTCACCACGTAAGAACCCGGCAAGGGAACCGGGCTCGGCCTGTCCACCGGCTCGATCACTCCCCGTGCTCGAGCACCGTGTCGAGCACGGCGCTCTTGAGAATGCGCATCCGGAACCGCGTGCAGTTGCTCAGGAAGACGGCGCCCATCGACTCCCCGGGGAACAGGATGACGTAGGATTGGTATCCGATGTCCGCCCCGCCGTGCAGGATGCACCAGCGGTCGTCGTACCTGTCCAGGAACCAGGAGAGTCCGATCGACCGCCCGCGGCCCACGTCGGCCCTCTTCTTCCAGAGCATGTCGCAGGAGGCTGTCCCGAGGATGCGCTTCCCCCCCAAGGCGCCCCCTTCGAGATGGGCGATGAGCCACCGGCACATGTCGGCTGCGCTCGATTGCAGCGTCGAGCTCGGAGCGTGGGCCCGGTTGTAGGGATAGATGTCGCTCGGAACAGGATGGGGGAAGCCCACGTGAGGCCGCGTGCGGAGATCCGGAGCCGTCTCCTCGAGGAGGAACGTGCTGTCCCGCATCCCGAGGACATCGAGGATGTTCCTCTTCACGTACTCCTTGAAGGGCATCCCCGACACCGTGGCGATCACGTCGCCGAGCACCTCGTAGGCCATGTTGCTGTACCGGAAACGCGAGCCGGGGGCAAAGAGCAGCTTCCGGTCCGCCAGGCCGCGGACGTAGCGCTCCAGGGCCCCATCGTCGCACTCGGGCGAATCCCAGCCGTAGTCCCTCACGTCGGGCATGCCCGAGGTGTGGGTCAGCATCTGCTGCACCGTGATCTCGCCGCACCGCTCGTCGTCGAGACGGAAGTAGGGGATGTAGGTCGAGATCGGCGCATCGAGATCGACCTTCCCCTGCTCCACGAGCTGCAGAATCGCCGCGGCCACGAATGTCTTGGAGACGGAAGCCATGTGGAAGAGCGACCGCTCCGTGACAGGCGCCTCCTCCCCGAGGGTGACCTTGCCGAAACCTTTCGCGTAGACGATCCGGCCGTCCTTGACCACGCCGACGGCCAGGCCGGGCAGCGGATGGGACGCCATCACCTCGGCAAGGGCGCGGTCGAGCGCGGCTTCGAGTGACCCGTCCGGCGCCTCATCGTCCCCATCGACGAGGGCATGCTCCTCGAAGAACTCCCAGATGACGTCGGTCGCATCGAGCCGGGAGAGATCCTCTCCAGCCAGGGCTCCGGGCAGGAGGGCCTTCCCGCCCGGCCAGTGGTGTCCGTGGTCCTCGATCGTGTAGAGAACGACGGCCGCATCTTCGCCGGGACGGCCGAAAGCCACACCCGTGACTCCGTCCTTCTGAAGGACCACGCGCCCGTCCCCGGCGCAGCGGTGCATCTTCGCCCACCGCTCGATCATCTGTCCGGTGGGCGGCTTCGTGCCGTACGATCGCAAGCCGATCCGGATCTCGCCGCCTTCGACGGGATTCAGCGGGTCGGCGGTGCCCGTGATGTAGATCAGCGGGACGGGACGGCTCGGCTTCTTTCCGTGCATCCAGTCGACGCCGGCAACGGGGGCGGCGGCGGCAAATACCGTCGAGAGCTCGCGGGCCACGCGGAATGCCATGGAAGCCCCGTTGGAAAAGCCCGTGGCATAGATCCTCCGCTGATCGACGGCGATGCGCCCGCGCAGGTCGTCGAGCATGGCGGAAACGAATTCCACGTCCTCGACTCCCTGGGAGGCCGCGCCGACGCCGGACCGACCGGAGCCGTCGTTCCAGGTCTGCGGGTTGTGACGGAAGCTGCCCGGTCGCGTCGGATCGGGGGGCGTTCCCTCGGGAAAGAGGACCAGGAAGCCCTCCGCATCGGCCTTCTCGATCCATCCCGTCGACCTGACGGCGCTCCGGCCCGTCCCACCCCCACCGTGGAACATGAAGACCGCGGGCAGCGGCGTCGAGGGATCGCGGCCGGCCGGAACGTGAAGGGAGTACGTCCTGATCCGCTCACCGCACTCGACGGTGAATGTATGCCGCCCCGGACCGAGAGGCTTGCTCAGGGTGGAACCTTCCTGCGCCGCGCAGATCGAGGCGGCGAAGAGCAAGGCAAGCGCGACGGCCGTGCTGCGAACGGCCTCTTGCAGAGATTCACGTGTCATGGGATCTTTCCTCCTGACGCTGTCTGTCGGGTGATCGAGGGCGCCTCGGTGCACGAATACCACTGCCCACGCGGGCATCTTCTTCTACGATGCTGACAGGATAATGGTTTCATCCCGAATGCAGAAATTCTGTCCCTCCCGTCGGACAGATCCCTGTCCGCGACGTCATCGGTGGGTTTCCAGCGGAGGCATCCCTTCTGGACCAAGGCCCTTCGCCGTGTTTTCTGGCGGCGCCCTGTCTCTCACCATGACAGAGTGTGCGCAGGGAGGCGGCTCTTGGAAAATCCTCCTTCATTGAGTATGATATTTTTTGATGGAAAGCCTATCCGCACTCATGAAGAGAAGGGAAAAACTCATGAAAAAGATACTGATCTCCTTCCCGTCCTTTGTGTTTACGCTCGTGCTCACCGCATCCCTTGCAGCCCAGACGTCGCCGAACTTCGATCCGGGGCAATATCTCCTGAGCAACGGCGATCCCATCCTGGGCGACAAGCTCTATTCCGCTGTCTCGGTCTGCGACTGGAACGACGACGGAAAGAAAGATCTCCTGGTCGGTGTCATTCAAAACGGCAATCTGTACCTGTTCCTGAACCAGGGGACGAACAGTGATCCGGTCTTCGGGCAGGGAGCCAGGATGGAGGCCGACGGCATCCCCATCTCCGTGGGCCATGGCTGATGCATTGGCGCGACTCCACATGGCGTGGACTGGAACTTCGACGGTCTCATCGATCTGATCTGCGGCGAATACGACGGCACTATTCATCTTTTCATCAACGTGGGAACCACGGCAAATCCGGTCTTGATCGACTCGGGCCTCCTTCAACTGGGCGGGAGCGACCTTGATGCGGGTTTGTATTCCGTGCCTTGCACCGTTGACTGGAACAAGGACGGTTTGCTCGATCTTGTCGTGGGGGCCAGCGACGGCAAGCTCCGGTATTACATCAACGACGGAACGGCCACGGCCCCGCACTTCTCCACGGAGCAGTTCGTGCAGGACGGCGGCGCCGCCCTCGACGTGGGAAGCCGGTCGGCACCATGTTTCGCGGACATGGACAACGACAACCTCGTCGACCTGGTTGCAGGGGACTCCGGCGGCAACATCCTCTTTTTCCGGAATCAGGGTGCTCCCGGCGCCCCTTCCTATTCGGGTTCCGATTCGCTCGGTGTCGCCGGCAAGCCTATCGACGTTTCATCCACGTCCCGCCCCGACGTGGCAGACTGGAACGAGGACGGCTTGCTCGACCTGGTGTCCGGCGGATACCTTTCCGTCCCCCAGCTTTTTCTCGGCAGCATCGACATTTCCATGCTGCCGGAACTCGGTGTGACCTCGTTCACCTGGTCGATTCCGTCGCAGGGGGGATGGATCGATTTCGACGTGACCGTGACCAATCCCCACACGGTACCGCTCACCCTGGATTTCTATACCTCAGCCCAGAGCGCAGACGAAGGATTCTGGGGGCCTCTCATGGACTACCGGAATGCGACCCTTAACCCCGGACAGCAGATCGTGGTCACGCTTCATCAGTACGTTCCCGGCGGCGCACCCTCCGGAGCGTACCTGTTCACCGTTTTTCTCGGCGACAGCTCGACGTGGACATTCACGAACATGAGCTACTTGTACCTCTGGAAGTTGTGATCACGGAGCACCCTGATCGCGGCCATCAGTCGAGGGTCACCCGGACCTGGCATTCTTCACCTGCGGAGGTGAAGGCTTTCGCGGATCCCGTGGCGCCGTTCTTCTCGATCCTGATCGAGAGAGGCCCCTGGGGAAGGGGAGCCAGGGTGAAGCGGCCGTGGCTGCCGGTGCGGAAAAGGGTATCGGAAGGGATCAGGAAACCCAGTTCGGCCAGGCGGTAGGCATCCAGTCCGAAGAGCTCGGGACCCGTGATCGTCACGCGGGCTCCCGGTACGGCTGCGCCGTCGCTTCCCGTCGCGATCACGCGGAGAACACCGCCAGGCGCCAGAACGATCTGCGTGTCCATTCTTTCGCCGGCCGGGACAACGATCTTGCCGCCCCCCGGCGCAAGGCCCGCCGAGCCTGCCACGATCGTGCGGGGCTCGAGTCCGAGGCCGTCGAACACGCAGACCCCCGATAATCCCGTGATTCCATGTCGCTGAACGCCCCGGGAAAAGTCGTCGGACAGAAGAACGGTTGCGCCTGCAAGGGGTTCCCCTCCAGGGCTGGACACCGCCACTCTGGCTGCGCCGCCGGGCTTGAGATCGAAGTCGACCTTCACGGCCGCTCCCCCGCCGCCAAGGTGCCACTCTCCCTTCCTTTCCTCCGCCGTTCCCGCGCCGCGGGCGGCAACGGAGTAGTCGCCCTCATCGACTCCCATGATGGTGTAGTCTCCGTTCTGATCGGTTACCGTGGTGTGGCTTCTCTCGAAAGCGAGATTCAGGAGCTCGACCTCGGCCGCGTGAAGGGGATTCCCGTCCGGACCCCGCACACTGCCATGGACTGCCCGGCCGGAGATGTCGATGTCGATCGTCCGCGTGCCGCCGGCCGACAGCTCGACGGTGCGGCGGTCCGAGCCTCCTGTCCCGGCTCTGGTCGAGAAAGTCTGAAGGGTGTATTTCCCCGGAGGGACCGCGTTGATCCGGTAATACCCGGCATCCGTGGTGGAGACGGTGCAGGTCTTCTTTCCATCCTCGTCCTCCAGGCAGAGGGTCATTCCGAAACCCATCTTCCCCTCGCATGTACAGAGGCCGTGAATGGAGCACGAGCCGTTCAGGGAAAAATCAGCCTCGACGGCTCCTCCTGGCGGCATGTTGATGCGGCGATGCAGCTTTCTCCGGCTGCCGCCGTTCGATTTCCATTCCATCGGATCCCAGACGGAGACCTCGCACGGTCCGGGTGGAATGCCTGACAGGAAGTAAGTGCCGTCCGGGTTCGACGAGGTGAAGGCGATGTCGTTGGTTCCGGGCAACCTTGCTTCGATTCTCCCTCCCTCCAGACCTGTCCCCGATTCACCGATGATGACGCCGGACAGCAGTCCGCCGGGCCAGAGTCGTACAACGTTGTCCACTGCCGGGCCGCGGGGATCCAGTTCGAGCGAATCGACCGCTGCGGGAGCAAAGCCGGGCGCTTGCACCTTGAGAAAGAAACGTCCTTCAGGCAGCCCTGCCAGATAAAAGTGGCCGGCGTCATCGGTGATCGCGGATCTTGCCCTGGACAGGGCGAATGCCGGCTTGCCGTCGAGCCGGCCGCCCAGGTAGAGCCTCACCGTCGCCCCGGGAACGGGATTGCCGTGGATCGCGTCGACGACCCTGCCGCCCATGGTTTCACCCCGTCGCAGCACGATCTCAAGGGGAGGGACTTCCCGGGTGTCCGGTCCGGGCGCCATGGCAATGGCCCGGCCGGGTACGTAGCCGTCTGCAAGGACCACGAACTCGAAGTTCTCGCCCTGGCCCACGGCAAATTCGAGGTGTCCCTTGCGGCACTCGAACTCCTGCATGTTGAGAATCCGGCTTCTCTCGCCCTGGACGGTCGGCGTTCGATAGGAACAGAGGCAGATCATGAATCTGGACAGGGGTTCGCGCGTTGCTTCATCGAGAACCGTCAGGCTTGCCTTGACCCTCCTTTTCAGCTCCACCCGGATCTCGCTGTTTTCCTGGAACGAGTGGATCCCCTCGTGGTACGAGTAGTCGCCCTTCTCGTCCGTGATCCAGACGATGTTGAGATCTCCCCGGTTAAGGCCGTGAATCTCGGCCGCACCGCTACTGTCCGTGTGGGTAAACTCGATGAACGCGCCCGTGTCGAGGTCGCGGACGACCACGCGGATCCCTTCCAGGCGGTTCCCTTCCGTATCGGTGACGCGGATCCGGAGACCGACCCCGTCGGGAAGCACGAGCTCGTGGTAGTTCGGCTTCCGCGCAGAGACCCGGATCTTGCGGAGCACGTGGCCGTGATCCCGGTGAATGGCCTGCAGGTGAAGCGATCCCTCGGGCGCTGCATCGAACCGGAATCTTCCTTCCTCACTCTCCTCGAAATCTGGAAATACCCTGACGGAGCTGGACTGCGGTTCCCTGAAGTAGACCTCGGCGTTCCTGACCGGTTTTCCCCTGCTGTCGACCACTCTTCCCTCGAGGATGCACGGTTTCTTGAGCACAAGGCGCTGGGTGTGGATCTCGTGGCACGGAACACGTCTCGACAGGGGAATGAAACCATCCGGCTCGGCCGAGACGATGTGGTCCAGAACGGCGGGAAGCCCCGGGAACAGGATGCGGCCCTTAGCATCGGAGATCGTTCTCGACGCGAAGAGGAAGAACTCGCATGCGTCGCCCAGGGGAAGCTGGTCGAGGGGAACATAGAACGCCTGGCGGCAGAGGAATTCCACGTCCTGCACCGGCTTGCCGGAGCAGTCAACCACCTTGCCGCTGATCGATCTGGCGCGGTCCGCCCTGAGCTCGAAGTTCAGCGGCTTTCCCTTGCTCGCGTCGAGAATTCCACGGGCGGCGCAGCATCCCGGCACCTCGGCACGGAGAAAGTAGACGGCATTCTCCATGTCCGGAAAATCAAATGAACCGTCGAGGCCGGTTGTTGTTTCGAGAAACTCGATTTCCGGCTCCAGGCCGTCCCTCGCGAGGGCGGCCCACCCGGCCACGAGCTCCCTGCTGACGCGTGCGGCTGCTACCGTGACATTGGCACAAGCCCCTCCGTCCCAGGTCGCCACCCTGAAACCGCTCCCGGCCGGCGGAAGATCCGAATCGATGAGTGTGCGGCACGGCTCGGGATCGCCGGTCCCCGATCGTCTCATCGATCGATCGGTTCTCTCGGAAGGGAGACCGGGCATCCCGGCGCGGGAGGTGGATCGTGAAGAATCAGAGGAATGGACACCGTCCTGGAAGAGACTTGCACCGTGATCGGGCGTTGAATCGTGGTGAAGAAATATAAGGAGAATGCAGGCAGTGGTCAGCAATGTCGCGGCCACACCTCCCGCGACGATGTACCCGGAAAATCTCATCAGCTGGGTTTGAATATCGGGACGTCGGGGGTCTCGGGATCACTGGTGATCCAGTCATTATCCTTCTTGAGCCCGCCGCCCCTTCCCCCGGCTTCGAGGTCGTTGCAGAGCAGGAAGGCCAGCAGGATGGAGATCAAGGCAATTGTTGCGACAAGAAAAAGCGGGCGTGTGATAGACCGCCTTCTACGAAAGGGTATTCTGTTTCTCCGCATGGTTGGATCCTCGAGATGTTGGTTCGATTCAGACAAAATTGAGGATTGGGGGCTCGCACAGTTCCGGGTCACCCCTTCTGAGATCATTATCCTTCTGCATGCCGCCGCCTCTTCCCCCGGCGCCGAGATCACAGCAGATCAAGGCGGCAAGCAGGAGGGAAAGGAGAACAATTTTCATTGTCCAGAAAAGCGAGTTGAAGGAGTTTCCTTTTGCCCTGCATCTGCTGCTACGCATGAGTGAAACCTCCGTTCCATGGTGACGGGATAATTCGTGTAAGGCAGAGTCGAGACAGACTGGTGTCACCAACGGGATAGGCGTAAAAATGGGAAAAACCAGCTCACAGAAATCGCTTTTTTCCCCATCCGCTCGCTCACGGGATTGAATACGGCTTTCCGCAACCGACCGGCATACGGAAGGACTTGAACTTCCTGTTCTTTTCCACTCCCGTCGCATCGTGCCATTGGATGAGGATCCGCCTTTTTTCCTATGAATTCCCACAACCTGAATATATAATTCCGTTTATGGGAAACAGGAACCCAAAAACGATCCATCTCCTGCAGAAATGGCTCGACGGCGACGAGGAAAGCCTGGCCGCCCTGGTGGAGCTCGAGCTGCCGCGAATCCGCCGGCACGTGCACCAGCGGATCGGCCCCGTACTCCGGAGCAAAGGCGAAACGGGCGACTACGTGCAGGACGCCCTGATCGAGTTCCTGCGCTTCGGGCCGCGTTTCGTCCTCCAGGACGAGCACCGGTTCCGCGCCCTCCTCTGCCGCATCGTGGAGAACACCCTCCGGAGCAGGCACGGCTGGTTCACGGCACGACGACGAGCCATCGCGAGGGAGCGTCCCCTTCCTCCCACCACGATCGTGTCGCTCGAGCGCGGCTGCGCGTCCTCCAAGACGCCGAGCCGGTCCGCCGAGCGCCATGAGCGCGAGGCCCTCGTCCGTCTCGGGATGGAGCTGCTCGATCCCGACGACAGGGACGTCATCGTCATGCGCGAGTGGGAAGACCTCTCCTTCAACGACATCGGGAAGCAGCTCGATATCCCGGCCAACACGGCCCGGATGCGGCACACCCGAGCCGTCAGGAGGCTGGCGAAGAAGGTCGATGGGCTGCGACGCCGCGACGTCGACGCTGTTCTTCACTGAGAGGAGAGCCATGGCCTCGAAAGGCATCCCGGAATCTCCATCAGACGATCGGCCTGGCGGTCCGGCCCGCCAAGACGGTGGATCAAAAGGGGGCGCAGCCGGACCTGCCGACAAGCTCGAAAAAGCCCTCGGCCTGTTCTACGAGGCCTGGCACGCCGGGATGCGGCCCGACCCGGACGCCTTCTGCAGGGAGCATCCCGAGGCGGGCCCTGAGCTGCGTGCCGAGATCGACAACTTCCTCTTCATGGCCGACGTGCTCCCCGGAGGATCGCAGGTTGATCAGGAAAGGGAGGCCGAGTCGCCGATCGCCTTCGGCAAGGACGGCGATGCCGTTGTGGGCGACTTCCGGATTCTCCGCGAGATCGGCCGCGGCGGCATGGGGGTTGTCTACGAGGCGGAACAGATCTCCCTCCGCCGCCGCGTGGCGCTGAAGGTGCTCTCTCCCCATCTCAGCCTATCCGACGACTCGGTGCAGAAGTTCCGGCGCGAGGCCGAGGCGGGCGGCCGTCAGAGCCACCCGGGCATCGTGTCCGTCTTCGCCGTGGGCGAGGAGGAAGGAACCCACTTCATCGCCCAGGAGCTGGTGGAGAGCCGGCGCACTCTGGCTGACCGGCTGGAGGAGCTTCGCGGGGAGAAGAGCCTTCCCCCGGACAACTTCCGCACCGTGGCAGCGCTCATCGCCGACGTGGCGGAAGCCCTCGAGCACGCCCACTCCCGGGGCGTGATCCACAGGGACGTGAAGCCATCCAACATCATGATCGCTGACGACGGTTCGCCCAAGATCACCGACTTCGGCCTGGCCAGGGTGGAGGATGCCCTGACCCTTTCGCGCACCGGCGACCTGGCCGGCACGCCCTACTACATGTCGCCGGAGCAGGCTTCGCGACGGCCGGGAGGGATCGATCACCGCACCGACATCTTCTCGCTGGGTGTGACCCTCTACGAGGCGATGACCCTGGCCAGGCCCTTCGAGGGAAAAACGTCCCTCGACGTGCTGAAGAAGGTACTGGCCGGAGAACCGATCGACCCGCGCAAAGTCCAGCCGCGAGTCCCACGCGACCTCTCCCTGATCTGCCTCAAGGCGATGGAGAGCGATCCTCAAGCCCGTTACGCCACGATGCAGGAGCTGGCGCGCGAGCTGAGGCGGTTCCTGGCCGGCGAGGCGATCGAGACCAACCCTGCCGGGCCCGTGATGCGGGCCGTCAAGTGGAGCCGGCGCCACAGAACAGCAACGAGGACGGTGATCGGCCTCATCTCCGTCATCATCCTCCTGGCACTCCTCTCCCATGTCCGGGACGTCTGGAAGCAGGACGCCTTTGCCACCCATCTCGACCGGGCCAGGCTAGCGGTCGGGCAAGAGGATTGGGACGAGGCGGTCAAGCAGCTGGCCGACGCGCTGGCGCTCTTTCCCGACGACAAGGAAGCCAGGGCGATGCATGCCAGCTCCCTCCGGAAGCAGAGCAGCCGGAAGATCCTGGAGACAATGGGAGAGAAAGGGGTAATGGCGGGGATCTCTCCCGAGCAGGCCATCTTCGTACCCGAAGACTTCCTGACGATCAGGAGCGCTCTCGAGGCGGCCAAGGACGGCAACATGATCCTTGTCGCACCGGGCACCTACACCGGACAGATCGACTTCATGGGAAAGGCTGTCACCCTGAAGAGCCGGGAAGGCCCGGCCGTCACCACCATCGATGGAGGCGGCAAGAGCGTCACGGTCACCATCAAGTCCGGCGAAGGGGCTGACACCGTTCTCGATGGATTCACCATCACGAACGGCAGCGCCTGGGATGGCGGAGGCATCTACTGCAAGGAGACCTCCCCCTTGATCATCAACAACATCGTCACGGGAAACAGGTCCATCCACTTCGGCGCCGGGATCTTCATCAATGACGGCTCACCGGTGGTGTCTAACAACATCATCAAGGAGAACCGGGCCGGCGGCACGGGAGGCGGGATCTTCTGCGCGTACTCCACGGCCCTTTTTTCGGGCAACACGATCAGCTCGAACATCACGAACCGCGATGGCGGCGGAATCGCCTGTTCGCGTTCGACGTCGGTGCGGATCGAAAACAACATCATCGAGGGGAACTATGCCAAGTACAGCGGTGCCGGCATCTTCTGCAAGCTCTCGGAACCGGTGATCATCAACAACACCATCACGGAGAACGAGGCAGGGCAGCGGGGCGGCGGCATCGCCTGCGGCAAGGACGCATCCTCCCTGGTCGTCAACTCGATCCTCTGGGACAACAGGGCGCCCGAAGGACAGGAGATCCACCTGGTAAGCGATTCGAGCTTGACGATCAACCATTCCCTCCTGCCCTCCTCACCCGGTGCCTGGAGCGTCGAGAATGGAGGGCTCTTCGAGAGGGGCGACGGCATGATCGACGCGGCTCCCCTCTTCGTGAACACCCTCGAACGAGACTTCCACCTCACCGGATTGTCGCCAGGCATCGATGCGGGAACGGGGACCTTTCTCACGTCTGGCAGCGATGATCCTGTGGAAGCACCCGAGTTCGACATCGACGGAGACCTCAGGAGTGCGGTCGGTGAGAACAGCGGAGATCTCGCCGTCGACATCGGCGCTGACGAGTTCGTGAAGGAGGAGGCGATGAAAAAAGAGGATTCCTGAACCGCCTCGCTCTCTTTTGCTCACCCGGATTCTCTGCTCCCATGGACTTTCCCCGGACGGTAGAGCTTCTTTTTTTCACACCCCCCTGGTGTTTGTAAATCACTTTAAAACAACATATTAAACTACACAAACCCAACTACAACACCTGAAAGTCCGCTGGCGAAGAGATTTCCCCGGTGCGCCATGCGAACTGTTGCAGCTTTTACCTGATGCCTGTCGCCACGGCTCACGGTCACGGGATCGATCGAATCGAAGTCTCGAGCCGAATGGTGCCAGGGCAAGCAGTCGAACCTGTTTCGCAAGGAGGTAATCAGATGCTGTCACAGAAAGCCATCTCGGGGCTCGAGCAAAAGAAAACGCTCGCCTTTCTTCTCGTCCTTTCAATCTCACTCTCGTGGGCCGTACCGGCAGCGGGCAGCCTTGAGAAGATCGACAAGTCCAGGGTGAATCTACCCGGAACGGTCTATCTCTACCACCCGGATCGAGATCGGCCGGCAAGTCCGCCGGAAGCCGATCTTCCCGGCGGTTTGATGCCCCGGTGGGAACGGCATCTTTTCTCGTCGAGCAGCGCAAGACCCCTCGATCGACCCGGCACCCTCGGGCAGAAGGCGGACTCGGAACGGATCAAGGTCCTGAGCCGGACCCTCGACGAGGGCGGCATTGCACTGGATCTCCTCTGCCTTGGCAACCACTGCTACGTGGCCACCACGGGATGCCTCTACGTCTACGACATCACCGATCCGTCGGCGCCGGTCGCGGTCAACGAGATCGAGGGGCCGGCCTGGTCCCTGGCCGGCTCGGGATCGCTCCTGGCCGTCTGCATGGGGATCCCGTCGGAGCTCGTGCTCTTCGACATCTCCGATCCAATCAATCCCCTGGAGCTGTCGAGAACCGCAACACCGCCGGGTGAGTTCATCTACGAGAAGGTAACCATGACCGGTCCGCTGATCGCCGCCATCGGCACCGGATGGTTCGAGTACTTCGGCGAGTGCAACTTCATGAATGTGATCGACATCTCCGATCCGGCCTCA
Source organism: uncultured Phycisphaerales bacterium (assembly GCA_964482235.1). Taxonomy (GTDB): domain Bacteria; phylum Planctomycetota; class B15-G4; order B15-G4; family CAYZWU01; genus CAYZWU01. Next base: position 21,101 of record CAYZWU010000029.1, on the reverse strand, counting down.
CCGGAGGTCAGGAGCAGCCTGGTGGGTATCGATGACATGTTCAGAGCTGTGGAGATCGAAGGGAGCCACATCTACCTCTCGGTCTACGATGACGGACTCGTGACCTTCGACGTGTCCAATCCGGACAAGATCATGCAGAGCGGCTTCGCCCCCCTGTCATACACCGTGGTGGACGACATGGACTTCGATGGCGGATACCTCTTCCTGACCGGCGACGGGATGGTGGTCATGGATGCATCCGATCCGGCCAATCCCGTCGAGATCGCCCAGGTCGGCGGGGCCTACACGGGGGGGATCGTCGTCTCGAACGGGTATGCCCACGTCACCGACGACAACGACTATTCCCTGCATACCTACGACGTCATCGATCCCGCGAACCCTGTCCTGCTGAGCACCCTTGACGCCTTCGGGTACCAGACCTACCTGGACACGGCCGGCACCACGGTCTTTCTGGTCGATCGCGTGTTCGGTTTGATCGGCATCGACGTGAGCGATCCGCTGTCGCCCTATGCCGTCTCCTTCACCTCCACCGGTTATTATCCTCATGCAACGGACGTCGAGGGTGACGTGGCCGCCGTGCTCTCGAACGAGGCGACGCTCCAGATGCTGGACGTCTCCGATCCCCGTGCACCCGAGCTCCTCGGCTTCTGCACCCAGCCGCCCGACACGATGACCCACAACACGTACCGGCAGCGGGCCGTCCGAGTCTCCGACGGGATCGCCGTGGTCAGCTCGATGAACGACTGCGTCAACTTCTACGACGTCGGCATCCCCTACTCCCCTCACCAGGTGGGAACAAGGAGCTACAACTACGCGTGGGGCTTCTACCCGGCGGAGAGGGTGGGCGACCTGGTCTATGTCGGCACAACGGAGGTCGAGGTTCTCGATATCACCGATCCTGCCGATCCGGTGCAGGTAGGGACCGGCCCGGCCCTGCAGCAGTCGCCGGCCAACGATCTCATCATCGACGGAGACAGCGGGTACCTGCTCGGTTACTACGAGGTCTTGATCTTCGACCTGACCGATCCGATCACGCCCGTGGAGCTGGGCCGCTTCGACGTTGAAGACTGGGCCTATGCCTTTGCCCTGGACGGAAATGTTCTCGGAGTGAGCAGTTGTAACTATGGCACGACCTCGTTGTGGAAAGACATTCTCACCTTCTACGACGTGTCCGATCCCCAGAACCCCACGCTTGTCAAGACCATGGAGAATCCCGAGGTCACCTCTGTTGCCTGGTACGACGTGTCACTGGCTGCAGAGGACGGGTTCTTCTATCTCTGCGGCTACGATCGGTTCATGGTGATCGACGCGACCGATCCGGCCAACGCATTCGTGACTGCCGTCTACCCCGAAACGCGCGAGGGGTGGTATGTGGGGGGGCACCAGTACGCCTACAACGGCGTCACCCTGTCCGATGGGCTCATCTACCTGACGGGCCACCTGGGCCTGGAGATCCTCCGATTCGTCGACGTGGCCGTCTCTCTCGATCCCGGCCCCGACCCGGTGGTAGTGCCCCTGGGCGGGAGCTTCAACTACGACGTGAAGGTTGAGAACGTGACCGAGGTGACGCAGACGAAGCAGGTCTGGATCGACCTCACCCTTCCGGCAGGCACCAGCTACGGGCCCGTCACCGGGCCGGTCACGCTCACCCTTCCGCCGGACATGAGCATCGAGAACACACTGCCCCTCCGGATCCCAGGAGCGGCGCCTCTCGGAATGTACACCCTCCACGCTCGCGTGGGCACCTACCCAGACGACGTGAGCGATGACGACCGATTCGAGTTTCAGGTAACTCCATGACCGTTCCAAGCTGAGTTTATGCAAAAAGGAGATTCAAGATGAAACGCACCGCAACACTCACCATGATCTGTTCATTCGCTCTTCTCATCTGCGCCTGGGGCGGGACCTCGCCGCTTCAGCACGGAGAGAATCCTGCGCCGCACGGTGCTGCTGTCAAGCCGCCGGCGCTGCAGCAGGATCCTGTCCCATCCTCTTCAGGCGGGCGCGGCATCACCGTTGCCCTGCTGGCCGACGAGGATCTGAGACTGGCCGATGTGTCCAAGAAGGTCGTGCTGACCGGCAAGGTCGATACGGCCGACAAGTACAACATCTACACGGGGGCACTCCCGACGCTGAGCCAGCTCCAGGCCTTTGACGCCGTGCTGGTCTGGGGAGGCAGCTATCTCTGGAGCAGCCAGGTCAGCATCGACCTGGGAGATCTCCTGGCCGACTACGTGGACAGCGGCGGCGGGGTCGTGGTGGCGACCTTTGCCCTGGGGAGCAACGGCGGCTACTGGATTCCGCAGGGGCGCTTTGCCAGCGATTACTATCAGTGCATCATACCGGCCCTGAACCAGTTGGATGGGCAGGCGACTCTGGGCACGGTCCACCAGCCTTTCCACCCGATCATGCAAGGCGTCAACAGCTTCGACGGCGGTTCGAGCAGCTATCGCGTCGACACGACAATCGACCCCTTTGCGAATCTCATTGCCGAGTGGAGCGACCGCGAGCCCCTCATCGCCACCAAGGATCTCGGAATCGCCCGGCGGGCCGACCTCAACTTCTATCCGCCCTCCAGCGACGTGAGATCCGATTTCTGGCAGACCAGCACGGACGGCGACATGATCATGGCGAATGCCCTCGACTGGGTGGCGAACGCACCCGATCCCTTCACACTTGCCGTCAGCCCCGATCCTCTCCAGGGAGGATCTTCCGCTTCCTTCGACATCACAGGCGGCGACCCGAACACGGCGACCTACCTCGTCCACAGCCTGGCAGGCCTCGGGAGCACCTATGTGCCCCAGTTGAACGTGACCCTGGACCTGGCCAACCCGAGTCTGACAACAAGCCCCGCTGATACCGATCAATACGGCGCCGTGACGTGGAATCTCAACGTTCCCAATGTTTCCGGCATCAACGTCTGGTTCCAGGTTCTCCAGTACGAGAATGCAACGAACGTGGTGGCCACGTCGATTCAGTGAGGGATCGGCCGTCAGCTCCCATCGAGCTGAGGGCGATCCCCTGAATATCCAGTTGAAACAAAGGCCGGGCTGTCGTCGGGACACAGAGAGGAGTTATCGACGGCGGCCCGGCTCTTTTTTTGGAGGGACTCTACTTGTTGAAGGCTTCCATCATCTTGCCAAGGCCGGTGATCCTTGCCACCACTGCCGGGTCGTGGGAATAGAAGACGGAGATCGATCCCTTGGGAGTCAAGCTCCAGTCCATCAGGGCCCCGGCGTGAGAAAGGTCGCAGAACTGACCGCAGAAGGTGCATATCTTCTTCTTCGCCTCTTCCTGGGAGATTTCCATCAGCTTGCTGATCCTGGCGTGAAGATCCGTCTCGATTTTCTGGTAGCGGCCGAGGTTCTTCGGATCCTTGACCGTGCTGGTGATGACGATGCCGTGATCGAGGAACACGATCTCCGACTTCGCCGCAGTCATCATGTCGGGATTCGCGATGAAGACCTCGCAGAGATGACACTTCTTCATCTGCTCGAGCACGAACTCGGGGATCTCGGCGAAGGGATCGGCCGCCTTGCCGGAGGACGATTCTTTTGATTCCGCACCGCCGCACGAGCCGCAGCACGATTCCTTCTCGGCATCGCCGGAGCACGTGCCGCAGCAGGCATCGGCCGCAACCGCGGTTTCCTCTCCCGGCATATCGAAGCCTGCCATCATCTCGCGCATCCTGGCCGACCAGTCGTGCACCCTGGCCAGGAGCTTCGCATCAGCCGTCCGGCAAAGGTGGATCGTCCCGGTGGGCGTCACGACTCTCTCCTCCTTCAAGCCGTCGCGCACGAAGCCCATGTACTCGGCGCAGGGCGGGCAGAGCTTGGCCTTGCAGACCTCGGCGCTCGCGGCCTTGAATTTCTTGGAAAGTTCCAGGTCGCGGTTCTCGAAGTCACGGAAGCGCTTCATCATCGTCGGGTTCTTGAGATTGATCTGGAAGAGGACGCCGTCCTTGCTGTCGCAGACATGGTAGTCGCACTGCATGATCAGGTCCATCTCATCGGCAAGCCGGCTGCAGATCGCGCAGTCCGCCATCATTGCCGAGGGATCGTCCTGGGCCTTGGCCGGCGCGGCGCACAGAAGGGCGGCCAGGCAAAGGAACAGGGCGGGCAGCAGTTTCAGTTTCTTGATATCCATCGATTCACTCCTTGTATGTTCTTCCTGAAAAGGGGCCTGCCGGAGGGCAGGGCGTTGAATGCTCTCGTACAGGGGTGCGGATAATACCCATACCTATAGCATGAAAACGACCAAAATGAAGTAGCATTACCTATTCGGCACCGGCCGGGCAGAGAAGTCGTGTTCGACGTCGAGAAAGCGAGGGTGTCTGGAATTCCTGGAAATAAAGGCTGCCGCCTGCGGGGAGAGCCCCGCAGCGGCAACCTTTTTCGAGAAGGGATGCTCCGGGGTCGAGCGTCTGGCAATATGACCCCGGAACATATTGGGAACAAATGGCTTACTAGAATTCGTGTTCCACGAGGTTGCTGAGGCGTCCATCATCGAGTGTCACAGCCTGGAACAGCACGGTCCGGCCGGCAGCCTGCGGAACCACGTATATCGTGATTCCGCCCACGCCGTAGCTGTCCGATCTGGCGCTTTCGAGAAGCCTCGCGTCCTGCTGTCAATACCCCAGCGAGCGGAGGATCTCCCGCAGCTCCTGCCGGGTTCGCCTGTCGAGCTCAGGGCCCGAGCTTGCCGGCGCAGCGCCCGGCGGCTCGTCGAGGTACTGTTCCATCAACCGCGCCAGGGGAGCCGCCTCGGAAGGAGGATTGGACGAGAGATCGAGCTGCTCTCTTCCGTCCTGTCTCACGTCGAAGAGCTCCCACCCTTCCCCGGGGATCCAGATCATCTTGTATCCCTTGTACCGCACCATCTTCCACTTGCCCGCGTTTCCCTCCAGGTGGATCCGCTTGCGCAGCGGATACCTGTAGCCGTCCTGGCCGGGATAGCGCGGCTCGCTCTCCGCAAAGGCGGGCAGGTCCGGAAAAGCCTCGCCGCCGCCCGTCCAGAGAGGTTCGAGGTTTCTCCCCTCGATCGGGCCGGGCGGATCGATGCCGAGCATCCCGAAAAGGGTGGGCATCACGTCGAGGAGCCTCACCTGGCGGCTCACCCTCGCCGCCTTCATCCCTCCGGGGGGCCGGAGGACGAAGACGACCTTCTGGATCTCGTCGTAGAGAAAGAACGAGTGGGCGAAGGTCAGGCCGTGCTCGCCGAGCGCCTCGCCGTGATCGGACACAACGGCCACGATCGTGTTCCTGTCGAGACCGCTCTTCCGCAGCCGGTCGAGAAGACGGCCGAGCTGCGCATCGGCGTAGGCGACCTCGTTGTCGTACTCGGCCCTGCCGGCCTCGATGCCGTCGGCGTCGAGCGGGCAGTCGAAGTAGATCCGGTCGCGCTTGACGCGGCCGGCGTGGAAGTCGTCGACCAGCGCGCGAAAGGCGCCTCCGTCGTCATGGCGAAAGGGCCTCTCGAACTCCCCGGGCGCCTCGTACGGCCAGTGGGGATCGATGTAATGCAACCAGAGGAAGAACGGCTTCCCCTTCTCGCGCTTCCTTTCCAGCCAGTCGATCGCCGCATCGGTGGTGGGGCCGGCGTCGCGCCGCTTCTTCCCCACGTCATAGAAGTCGAAGTCCGCGCTGAATCCTGTCCGGAACCTCTTCTGGAAGAGAGAGTTGGAGACCACGGCGGCGGTGGTGTAGCCGCTGCGCTTCAGGACCGAGGCCAGGGTGGGCAGTCCCGGTGCCAGGGAGTCGACGCGCCCCTGCTCGTCGGGATGCTTCCGCACGCCGTGCTGCATCGGATCGAGCCCCGTGAAGAGCGAGGCCATGGCCGGCAGGGTGAAGGCGGCCTGGGACACGGCCTCCTCGAAGAGAACGCCCTCGCGAGCCAGGCTGTCGAGGTTCGGCGTGGTGTTGCGGTGATAGCCGTAGCAGCCGGCGTGGTCGGCTCGCAGCGTGTCCACCACGACGAGGATCACGTTGGTCCGCCGCGGCTCATCGTCCGAGCAGCCGCCGGCAAGGCCGAGTGCGAGGACGGCTGCCGCGATCCAGATCTTCATCCATCCCTCCGGAAGGGTCACTTCTTCCTGCCGGGACCCGCGCTCGTCCCGCCGAGCTCCAGGCGCCACGCCTCGTAGCGCCTGGCCAACTCCTTGACCTTATCCGGCATCTCCTCCGCCAGGTTGTTCATCTCCGTCCGGTCGGCGTCCATGTCGTAGAGCTCCCACGGTCCATGCTGCCAGGAGATCTTCCACCTACCCGCGCGCAGGGCCTTGAACTTCTTGAACTCGAAGTAGATCTCCGGGTGCGGCTCACGCTCCTCGCCGCGGAAGACCGGGCAGAGGCTTCTACCGCGCAGGGGACGGATTTCCTGACCCTTCACCGTCTCCGGGTACGACGCCCCCGCCAGATCGAGCAGGGTGGCCATGATGTCCACGGTGTGGCCGGGCTGGTCGGTTTGTCCCCCGCCCTCGATCCGGCCGGGCCAGTGCGCGATGAGCGGCGTGGCGATGCCGCCCTCGTGCTGGTTCTGCTTGTAGAGCCGGAACGGGGTGTTGCTCAGCTGCGCCCACCCCCTGCTGTAGGTCCAGTAGGAGTCCGCCGGCCCGGGCGGGATCTTGCGGGTCTTCGTCCGCTCGAAGGGACAGCCGCCGTTGTCGCTCAGGAAAAGCAGGAGCGTATCGTCTGCAACACCGAGCCGGGACAGCTTGGCCGTGAGCCGACCGATGTTCTGGTCGATCCTGTCGACCATGGCGGCATAGACCGCCATGGTGAGGTCTTCCGTCGCCTTCATCTTCTCCGGCAGTCTATCCCACGCCCGGACGCCCTTGTCCCTCGGTACGAGCCGCCACTCGGGCTTGATGAGCCCCATGTCGAGCTGCCGCTTGTACCGCTCCTCTCTGAGAAGATCCCACCCCTTCATGTACTTCCCGCGATACTTCTCGATATCCTCGGGCAGGGCCTGCAGCGGGTAGTGCGGCGCATTGTAGGAGAGGTAGAGGAAGAACGGCTTTTTCTTCGGCACAGCCTCCTCGATGAACTCCATGGCATAATCGGTGAACGCGTCGGTCGTGTAGAAGCCCTCGCCGGGGACCTCGAACTTCTCCTCATCGAGCAGGAACGTCTCGTCGCCGAGAAAGTAGTTGGTCGCCCCGCTGAGGTGTCCGAAGTAGCGGTCGAAGCCGCGCTTGACCGGCGTCGAATCGAGATGCCACTTGCCGGTCATCAGGGTCGTGTACCCTGCCGTTTTCAGGGCCTCGGGAAGGGTGATGCAGTTCTGCAGCTTGCTCTCCCCCACCTCGCGATGATAGCACCCCGTCAGCAGGGAGGCGCGCGTGGGCGTGCACTTGGCCGTGTTGTAGAACTGGGTGAACCGCATCCCGCCGGCGGCGAGCCTGTCGAGGTTCGGCGTCTCGATCTCGCCGCCGTAGCAGCCCAGATCGGAAAACCCCATGTCATCGACGAGGATGACGATCACGTTGGGCTTCTTCTTTTCCTGAATCGCCGGAAGCCGCCGGGAAGCGAGAACGGCGCAGGCGCCGCCCATCAGGGTTGTCAGGAAATCGCGTCGATCCATGTTGACTCCTCTGGCACGGATAACTCGAATCTGCTCGCGGGAAGCGATAACCGGCAGGCTTCATTCTATCAAAAAGGAGATCATTGCGACGGCGGAACCGAACCGATCTTCTCGATGAGCCTGTCGATCGTCTTCGGCGCCGATCCCTCGTAGTGGTTGTTCACGTTCACGTAGACCGGCACCTGCCTGCCCATGAAATACCGGACCATGCCAGCCACGTCGCCGATCTCCTCGTCGCGGGGATCGACGATCTCGTCCCATCGCTTCTTCGTTTTCGCCTCGATCTCCTTTCTGTCCGGGCCGTGCAACCTGATCACCGTCGTCTTCTCGACCAGGGAGCGAAAACGATCGAAGATCTCGATCACGGGCGGCATGTAGTAGCCCTGCAGGAAGACGTGGCCGAGCCCGAGGGAGGAGAGGAACTCGAAATAACTCTTGTTCAGGAAGTTCGGATTCCGCGTCTCGACGGCGTAGGTGAAGCCCGGCGGGCACGACGCGACGAACGCCCCGAACCTGTCGCAGAACTCCTTCAGCCCCGACATCTTCATCCTGTTCAGGTACTCGAACTGGAACATGACCGGCCCGAGCCTGCCGTGAAGGGGAGCCAGCTTCTCGAGGAACTTCTCGAAGAGCGGGAGCGAGAGGAAATGCGGATTCTCCACGAGAACTCCGCCCGTCTTCCCCTTGTAGTGGTGGGTCAGCGTGACGCTGTTCGGCACCTTGACGGAGAAGGTGAAATCGTCGGGCACCGACGCGGCGTACCCGTCCACCACGCGGTCCCTGGGAAGAACGGGAGCGCTGCCGGGAAAGAGCGACCAGAACCACTGGTCGACCTCCACCGTCGAGTAGCGTTGGGCGTACTCCTCGAGGTAGTTCTTCTTCGCCTCCGGCGAGTAGACCAGGCCGATCCAGGAGTCGTACTTCCAGCTGCACGTTCCGATCCGCAGCAGGGCGCTGTCCATCGATCCTCCGTTTTCTCGGGTGATGAGATAGCCGATCCCCAGGCATCTCTTCGCGAATCACCGGTACAGGGAAAGCGGAGGCCGTTTCTCCCTGTAGCGCTCTAGGGCATCGTGCCAGCTGCTCGAGACGGTCTCGGGCGTGCTCACCTTCAAACCCAGCTTCTCCCAGAAGAAGCCGCAGTAGGCGCACAGCTTCTCCGTCGCCTCGATCATCTCGTCGCAGTGATCGGGCAGCTCCTTTCGCCCCACGTCGAAACCGAAGACCCTGTCGATCGCACCCGCCGTGCCGCAGGGATAGAAACCGTAGGGGGTGAATCCGAAGCCGCAGTAGTGCTTGTTGCGGCAGGCGTTCAGAAAGGAATAGGGGCGGCACTCGTCCAGGTCGACGGGTGCCAGGTTGATCCTCCTGAACTGTCCCTGCTTTCTCGACTTCTTGCCCGTGTCGAGAACCAGGACCCCCTCGGGAAGACGGCTCAGCACCTTCTTCGTCTCCTCCCCGAAACCGTTCGTCTCGAGGCGGACGGCCGTCCCCGGCGAGACCTTCCTGTACTCCAGCAGCCGTTCCAGGATCTCGATCAGATCGGGATGCAGCGTGGGCTCCCCGCCCATCACCCGGAATCCGATGTACTGCCTGTTCCGCTCCCTGCTCTGCTCGAGAAACCTGTCGATCTGCTGAAGGGAGATGCGTTCCGTCGACGGGGCCTGATCGCACTGCCGGCCGCAGGATCGGCACTTCAGGTTGCAGTCGTAGGTGATGTCCATCTGCACGAGGTCGTGATTCTGGCTGAAGAAGGGACCCAGGCGCCTCGTCACACCCGTCCGGTACCGCCAGTGGAGAAACCGGAAGAAGAGCCTGGAGTTTCCCGTGATCCTGAGGCCGACCCTCCCGCGGGAAAAGCGTGGCATGGCGGCAATTCGTTTCATGAAATCAATCATTCCTGCCGAGTCGTCCCTTTCCTGCGGAACAGGTATCCCCCTTTCACGGCTCCCCATACCTGCTCGTCGTCGCGGCTGTAGCCGCGATCCCAGCTGTAGATCGATTCCGCTGTGATCACGACCTCGGACGTGGCGTAGGCGGCGCCGCGGAAGGAACTCTTGCACTTCTTTCCATCGGTGCTGCCCTCGAACTTCCCGGGAGCGCTCTTCTTCAGGAAGATGGAGGCCCCCTCCCTCTTGACGAGGCCGTCGGGCGTGAGCCCGTCGAGGGGATACGACTTCTTCCATTCGCCGGCATACTGCAACGGATCGGGCAGCTCGAACACGGCGCTCTCGAAGGTCTCCCCGTCGATCCGCGTGACGCGGTAGACGCGCTGCCGGTACGGCTTGTCGAGGTTGGTTGCCACGGCCTGCTCCACGTAGAGCCAGAACCCGTCGTCGCGCTCCGGCCAGATCAGCGCCATCTCGAGACGGATGTCGAAGAACTCCGGATCCTCCCCGGCCTGCTTCTCGCTGCTGAACGATCCCGTCATCCAGCCGACCAGCTTCTCCAGGTCCGGGTCCTTCTTCTTCTGCTGCTCCTGGTATTTCCTGTACCATTCCAGCAGCTCGGGCGGCCAGGCGAAGGTCGGCGCCTTCCCGGGATCATAGCCTTTCAGGTGAGCCTGCACCTTCCGCTCCGACGGCCGCGTGTAGCGCCATTCCCCGTCGCCGAACACGGTCGCGATCAGGGCGGCCAGGTCGGGATCGTACCTCTTCAGCTCCTCGCGGGTGTCGACATGGTTGTGATCATGGTCGTTCTGCCGGTTCGTCCCGAACCACGACTGGACACCCTCGGCCCAGTACTCGGCCCTGTTGGTGATGGCGTACGTCCCCTTCCAGAGCCCCTTCTTCCTGGCGCTGAGATGGAGCCTCTTCAGGCTCTTGTCGAACTCTGGGCCGATCGAGTTGAGCCCCATGTGGTGGATGGTGTGGGCGAATTCGTGGATGAGGATGTTCTCCTGCCAGTAGTGGTCGCCGGGATAGCAGAGGAGGTTCTCCTCGCCGCAGCTCACCACGGGACAGTGGGGCGTGGCGCCCAGCCCGCGGGCACGGCGGTCCCAGAACCTGCCCGGCTCCAGCTTGCTGTGCTCCGGCACCATGGTGGTGAGCTCGCTCGCGGCCATGACCACGAACCGCGTCCTGTTGTCGATGAGCGCCTTCCGGATATCGTCCCGGCCATCCAGCATGGCGTTGATGAGATAAACCGCCTCGATCAGGGCGAAATCCGACACCTTCTCCGAGGAGAGCACGGGCAACCCGCCGGCGCTCGCGTGCTTCCTGTAAAAGGGATCGAGGCCGAGCTTCTCGACGAGCTCGGCGGGCGGTTCCGTCACGAGGCTCCCGACAGCCCCGTCGCCCGCCATCGCCCGGGAGTCGATGGAAAGGACGGCGAGCAGGGCCGAAAGACACAATAGCAGCGCGATCCCGGTTGGGATGGATCGTGTCTCGAAGTTGAGTCGATTCACTCGCATCGACGGCTCCAAATCATCTTTCTCCCGTCAGGGAGATCCTTCTCGTGTCATCCGGCGCCGACGGCACCCGCAGGTTTGCCGCCGATTCCAGCGCTTCTCAAGGAGAGATGCGCTCATTCTATTTTTTTTGTTCCAGGCGGGATAGTCCTGAAAAAAAAACGCTTCATGCCCGGCCGGAGCAGGAGTATTTTGTGGGTCTGTCCAGCCGGCTCCAGGCCGGCGTCACGCGAGTCCGGAGGATCGGATGCTGACCATTGCACGACTGGTTGTGGGCCTACTCCTCATTGCTCTCGGCATAGCGGGATACCAGGCCCTCTCATCGATGAAGAAGCCGCCCGATGCGGCCGACACGAAGGAACTGGTCTATCCGGTCCAGGGTTTCCGCCTGAAAGCCGACGACCTCACGGTCACCCTGAAGGGATACGGAACGGCCCGGTCGCGGACGCGCGTGGCGATCAGCTCCGAGCTGGCCGGTCTCGTGACCTGGATCCATCCCCGGCTCGAGGCCGGCGAGGTGATCCCCGAGGGTGAAACCCTCTTCAAGGTGGACCATCGCACCTACTCTCTCCGCCGTGCCCAGGCCGAGGCCGACATCGAAAGGCTCGTCGCCCAGATCGAGAGGATCACACGCCAGCAGGAGAACGACAACCGCCGCCTCGAGCTCAGCCGCCGCACCTGCGCCCTGGCGAAATCTGAGTACGAGCGGATCAAGAACCTTTTCGAGAAGGACGCCGTGGGCTCCCTGTCCGGCGTGGAGCTCGCCGAGAAGGCTTTCATCCAGGCCCAGGACCAGGTGACCGCCCTGGAGAACGCCCTGGTCCTCTATCCGGTCCAGATCCAGGAGACCGGGGCCGCGATCAAGGCGGCCGAGGTGGCGCGCGATGCGGCCGATCTCGACCTCGAGCGCTCCGAGGTGAAGGCGCCCTTCACCGCCCGGCTGGAAACTGTCAGCCTCGAGAAGAACCAGGTCGTCTCTCCCGGTCAGACGATCCTCACCATCGTGGACGACGCTGTGATGGAAGTCCCCGTCTCCCTCGACAGCCGCGAGATGAGTCTCTGGTTCCCCTTCAGCAAGGCCGATCCATCGGTTCCGGACGGCTCCGGAACGGAGATGAAGAACTGGTTCGCGCCTCTCCCCGGCGACATGGAAGTCCGGATCACCTGGCTCGACAATCCCGAGGCATTCTCCTGGACGGGCAGGCTCGTCCGGGTGGAACGCTTCAGCGCCCAAACGGCAACGACAACCGTTGTGGCCGAGGTCGCGAACCTGTCCGGAAACGGTCCGGCCCTGGCCGAGGGGATGTTCTGCTGCATCGAGATACCGGGAAGGACGGCCCATGACGTCTATGCCGTCCCGGCAGTGGCCGTGAGCCACGAGAAGACCGTCCACCTGGCCAGGAACGACCGCCTGAGGACCCAGCCGGTGGAGGTCGTCCACAAGATGAGAGATTATTTCTTCATCCGCGGTGATTTCGAGGAGAACGACATCGTGATCACCACGAGGCTCGAAACGCCGACCGAGGGAATCCTCCTCAAGGTGACGCTGCCCGGCGAGGATCCTTCCGGGAAGAGCGGCATCGGGGATGATCCTTCAGCGGAGCCGGCGGAGCAGGGCTCATGAAGAATATCATCCAGCTCATGGCGCGGAACAACATCTTCGCCAACCTGCTGATGGCCATCATCCTGGTGAGCGGGCTCTACGGCGCCTCCACGATGAACCGCGAGTTCTTCCCCAACTTCTCCGTCGACTTCGTCGAGATCAATATGATCTATCCCGGCGCCACGCCGGCCGAGATCGAGGAGGGGATCTGCCAGCGCTTCGAGGAGGCGGTGGAAGGGGTCGAGGGCGTCAAGAAGTTCCACGCCACCGCCATGGAGGGAGTGGGCTTCGGCTTCGTGGAGGTGAAGGACGGCGCGGACGAGCAGAAGGTGATGGACGACGTCCGCGCCCAGATCAACGCGGTCCCCACCTTCCCCACCGACGCGGAGAAGCCCGTCGTCTCCCTCATGACGTACAGGATGCCGGTCTGCCGGATCTGCCTCAGCGGCGAGATCCCCGAAAAGCAGCTCAAGGAGAAAGCCGAGGAGGTGAAGGACGACCTGCTCCGCATCCCCACCATCTCCCAGGTCTCGATCAGCGGCATCCCGGACTACGAGATCTCCATCGAGGTCTCGGAGGAGCGGCTCCGCGAGTACGGGCTCACCTTCGCCCAGGTGGCGGACAAGGTCCGCCGGGAGTGCCTGAACCTGCCGGGCGGCTTCGTGCGCACCCAGGGCGAGGAGTTCAAGATCCGCGCCATGGGGCGGCGCTACACCGGCGGGGAGTTCGCCGACCTGGTGGTGCTCACTCGGCCCGACGGAACGGTGATCAACCTCGACCGCGTGGCAGAGATCCGGGACGGATTCGAGGAGGAACCAGTCTCGGGATTCCTCAACGGCGACCGGGCCGTGCTCATCACCGTTTTCAAGACCCCGGAAGAGGATGCCATCACGATATCGAAGAACGTGAACGGCTACATGGAGAAAAAGAACGCCACCCTGCCGCCGGGAGTCTCCCTCACCAAGTGGGGCGACACCTCGCTCTGGATCCAGGACCGCATCGACCTTTTGCTCCGCAACGGCCGCCTCGGTCTCCTTCTCGTCTTCGGATTCCTCTGGCTCTTCCTCGGGCTGAGGCTCGGCTTCTGGGTCGCCGTGGGGATTCCCGTCTCCCTCTTCGGCGCCCTGGCGATCATGGCGGCCCACGACAAGACGATCAACATGATCAACCTCTTCGGCCTGATCATGGTGCTCGGGATCGTCGTGGACGACGCGATCGTCGTGGGAGAGTCGATCTCGCTTCACCGCCGCAAGGGAAAGTCGCCCTTCAAGGCGGCCGTTGACGGGACCCTGGAGGTTCTCTGGCCCGTCACCGCCGCGGTGACCACATCGATCGCCGCGTTCTTGCCCCTCTTCTGGATCTCCGGCGTGATGGGCAAGTTCATCGCCATCCTCCCCATGGCCGTGGTGGCCGCCCTGGCAGTCTCCCTGATCGAGTGCTTCCTTCTTCTCCCGGCCCACCTGAACCATCTGCCCGAACCCGGTCTCCCGAAAAAGAAGATCTCGGCCATCAGGCGGTGGCTGATCCAGTTCCGGGAAGGAATGGAAAACCTGGAAGAGCGGTTCGTGGAGCGGATCTATGCTCCTGCCGCGCGTTTCGTCATCCAGTGGCGCTACCCGGCGCTGGCCTCGTCCATCGCCGTCCTCATGATCGTGTCGGGTCTCTGGTCCGGCGGCTTCATCAAGTACGAGATGTTTCCCGACGCGGACAACGACATGCTCATCGTCACGCTCGAGTTCCCGGACGGAACCCCGGCCTACGTCACCGCCGCGGCTGTGAAGAGGATCGAGCATGGCCTCGACCAGGTGGCGGCCACGATGGAAACGGTATCGGGCAAGCCGCTCGTGCAGAACATCTACACCGTTGTCGGAAGCCAGTCGGGCTACGTGCCGGTCAAGGGAAGCCACAAGGCCGAGATCTCCGTGGAGCTTCTCCCCTCCCAGGAGAGGGGCATCTACTTCAAGAAGATCAACGAGGCATGGGAGCGGGCCGTGGGCCCGATCGAGGGAACGCTTTCCCTCAACTACGGCACTGTGGAGCATGGCCCGCCCGGGAAATCGATCGAGGTCTGGCTCCTGGGCGACCGGTACGAGACGATCCTCCCTGCGGCCGAGGAGCTCAAGGAAAGGCTCGCCTCCTTCAAGGGCGTTCACGAGATCGAGGACAGCTACCGGCCCGGGAAGACGGAGCTTCGCATCAGGCTGAAGCCGCTGGCCTACACCCTCGACCTCACTCTCGACGAGGTGGGCCGCCAGCTGAGGCAGGGTTACTACGGCGCCGAGCCGGTGAGGATCCAGCGCGGCCGGGACGACATCCGCATCAAGGTCCGCTACCCTCTCGCCGAGCGGCAGTCGATCGCCGACCTCGAGGCCGTCCGCATCCGCACACCGGCCGGGGGCGAGGTCCCCTTCATCTCAGTGGCGGAAATGGAGCTGACCAAGGGGCTGGCCCACATCAGCAGAAAGGACGGCAAGCGCGGCGTGGCCGTGACCGCCGAGGTGCGGTCCGAGGAAGCCAATGCCAAGGAGATCCTCGAGGAGCTGGAGGAGTCCTTTCTCGCCGACCTGGAGCAGAGCCACCCCGGCGTCGTCTACTCGATCGAGGGCGAGCAGCAGGATTCGCGCGAGTCGATCGAGAGTCTGATGTACGGCTTTCTCATGGCGATCCTGCTGATCTACCTGATCCTCTCCACGATCTTCAGGTCGTACATCCAGCCGCTCATCATCCTGTTCACCATCCCCTTCGGCCTGGTGGGCGCCCTTATGGGTCACATGATCGAAGGGATAAACGTGACGATGATGAGCCTCTTCGGCATGGTGGCCCTGACGGGAATCGTGGTCAACGACGCCATCGTCATGATCGAGTGCGTGAACAACAAGATCGCCACGGGAACCCCCTTCTTCCGCGCCCTCGTGGAGGCGGGATGCCGGCGTTTCCGGGCGATCATGCTCACCTCGCTCACCACGTGCGCCGGCCTCTTTCCCATCATCATGGAGAAGAGCGTCCAGGCCCAGTACCTGATCCCCATGGCCCTTGCCATTGCTTCCGGTGTCGTGGCCGCCACCATGCTGACCCTCTTTCTCGTCCCCTGCCTCCTGGCCGTGCTCAACGACGCCCGTGTCTTCACGCGGTGGGTGGTCACCGGCCGGAGCCTCAAGCGGGAGGAAGTGGAGCCGGCAAGGAAAAGGGGTGGCGGCAAGGAGAGTGACGATGAATCGTGACGGAACGCGCAGGAGGAGAAGGCCGCTGCTGCAGCGGCTGCTGCCTGCCCTTTGCACGGCCCTGCCCCTGATCCTGCTGTTTGCCTGTTCCGCTCCCGAAAGGGAGAGGGCGGCGGAGTCCCGGGATCAGGAAATCGCGGCAGAGGTCCGCCAGGTCCCGGAAAAGAGGCGGCGCGCCGCTGAACAGAAGGAACCGTGCCCCATTCCGGAGCCGCTCTTTGCCAATGATGCGATCCGGATCGCCCTGGAGCGGAGCCCGAGCCTCAGGGCCGCGCGGGAGAGGATCAACGCCGCGCAGGAGCGGATCATCCAGAGCCGTGCCGGCTACTGGCCCAGCGTCGACCTCTCGGCGTCGGCCACCCGGGTGCAGAGCTCTCCCGGCCTCTTCACCTTTCCGGGGCTCGACTCGCGCTACGAATCGTACGAGGCCGGCCTGTCGGCCAACTGGCTCCTCTTCGACGGCCTGGCCAGGGAAGCGAGGATCACGGCCGGAGAGTCGGGCTGGAAGGAAAGCCTCTTTGCCTTCGACGATATGAGACGGCTCCTGATCCAGGCGGTTCATCTGGCCTGCAACAACATCTACCTCGCCCGGGAGAGGATCCGGATCGCCGAAGCGGATTCGGCGTTCAACGAAAGGCTCCTCGAGGAGACGCGCCGCCGGCTCGATGCGGGCAGCGCCTCGCTCAGCGATTGCCTCAACTTCGAGATCCGTTACAACGCGGCCCAGTCGAGCCTGATCACGGCGCGCGAGGAGGAGAAGGTCGCCCGTACCGTGCTGGCCGAGCTGATGGGCCTCCCCGGATCCGTCCCCCACGAGGACCTGAGCCTCGCGCCGCTCGACGAGGAGGAGGCTGCGGACCGCGATCTTCCCGCAATGGAAGAGGAACTCGCCTATGCCCTGGCCCGCCGCCCCGACCTGGAGCGCCTGAACCAGACCCTCATCGCGGCGGAAGCCAGGGTGCGAGAGGGCGAGGCGGCCAACCTGCCCTCCTTTTTCATCCAGGCTTTCTACGGCTGGCAGCGTGAGGGAAACCCCCATTTCGACCTCGATGACGACAACTCGGCCCAGGCGAGCCTCAACATGACCTGGAATCTTTTCAGCGGAATGGCCGATTCTGCCGTAATTAATGAAGCGGCAGCCCAGTCAAGAGAGCTTGAAAGCGAGCTCGCCGCACTCTGGCTGTCCGTTGTTTCCGATGTGCGGCAGAAGGTGACACGTCTCGAGACGGTCCGGAAACAGCTCGCTCTGCAGAGGAGAACCGAAAAACTGTCACGAGAAGCCCGCGACCTGGTGAACAAGGAATACCAGGCCGGTCAAGCAACCTTGACCAGGCTGAACGAGGTCCAGCGCGACCATGTCACCGCTGAAGGCAACCTGTCCCTGGCACGGATCCTCCTTCGCCAGGCCTGGAACGACCTGAACGCGGTCACGTCGCGCAACCTGGCCGAATTCGATTGAGCCGGGAAAGACTGGAGATTGTCATGATTACGAAGATCAACTTCCCACTGATATTCCTTCTCTGCCTCTCGACCCTTGCCTTCGGCTGCCCCACTGTTCCGGAGCAGCAGGGCACGAGGCAGGACGACGGCAAGAAAAAGAGGCCGCAGATACTCCAGGACAAGAAGGACGGCGCCCTCTGGCAGTGGCGCGGACCGGGCAGGAAGTTCGCCGACGTGGAGAAGGAGGCGGACGGCACCCCGGTGATCAAGATATCGATGGACAAGCCGGGGCAGGGGATCCTCGTCTGGCAGGTCGAGACGGGGCTTTACGCCGGCCATACCATCACGGTGACCTGCCAGGCGAAGGCCGAGGGAGTCGGTGCCGACGTGTCCAAGACGTCGGGGCCCGCCTTTGCGCTGCGCTACCAGAGCGGCGGCAGGAACAAGGTCGTCCGTCCGGATTCCAGATTCACGAGAACGACGGACTGGCAGGATCTCTCCATCAAGGCCGACATCCCGACCGATGCCAAGGACCTTTCCGTCATCATCGGCCTCCGCGATACGACGGGGACGATCCGGTTCAAGAACTTCTCCTTCTCCGGCGGCCTCAAGGGAAGCGCCGAGGCTGACGGGACCGAGACCGTCAAGACGTTCAAGCGCGTGGCGGAGCTCTTTCCCTACCCCAAGGAGATCGTCCCGAAGGAAGGGCTGTTCGTTCTCCGGGACTCCATCCGGGTGCGCACCGCGGACAAGGGCCCGGGCCGGCAGCCGGCCGAGGTGCTCGTGGACGAGATCAGAAGGAAGGCGGGGCTCGTTCTCTCCATCGACGAGAACGCGGGATATCCCTGCATCAGCCTCGATGTGGACGAGTCGCTCGAGCGGCCCGAGGAGTACACGCTCGACGTTAGCAGGGATGGAATCAAGATTTGCGGCAAGAACCAGCGGGGGATCTTCAACGGGATCTACACCCTTCTCCAGCTGATGGACGGCAAGTACGTCCGCTGCTGCAGCATCGTCGACTATCCCGATTTCGAGATGCGCAGCTTCCACATCGTTCTCTCCAACTTCGTGCGCTGGCCCGATATGGTCCCCAAGGTGCTCGCGGCCGTGGCCCGGTTGAAGTTCAACCAGGTCACCGTCATGATGCGTGCCGAGGTGGACTGGACGAGCCACCCCGAGGCTGTCGAGAATCCGGCGCGGGCCTTCTCGACGTCGGACCTGAAAAGGCATTTCGACGCGGCTCGCAGGATGGGATTGATCATCATCCCCGAGATCCAGTCGCTGGGGCACGCCAACTGGTGCGAGATGGAGAAGAACGTCTTTCTCACCCACGGCTCCAAGTACAAGAGCATGTTCGAGATCCCCGTGAATCCGGATCCGCGGATGGGAGCGCGTCATTCCACCTTCTGCACCAAGAGCCCCATGGTAAGACGGCTTCTCAAGGACATCTACAGCGAGGCGATCGGGTTCTGCGGCGACGCTCCCTTCCTGCACGCCGGCATGGACGAGGGGCCCGCCCACGCCTCGGGAAAGTGCTGCATCAACGATGACGGCGCCGTTCTGCTGGCCGACTACATCAAGGACCTCAACACCTACATCCGGTCGAAAGGCCGCAGCATGATCATCTTTCACGACATGTTCCTGAAGAGGGACGAGTGGAGCAGCTACCGGCCGGCCAACGCCGCGAGGGGGTCGGAGAGAGCGATCGACCTGATCCCGAAGGACGTGATCATCGGGGTCTGGTGCTACCGGGATTACAGCGACTTCCCCATGATCCGCTACTTCAGGGAAAAGGGCTTCCAGGTGATCGGTTACAGCTGGGGTACGCGGATGGGAACCCGGGACAGCGTGATCGGCATGGTCCGCACGTTGAAGAAGTACGACTGTCTCGGTTTCTGTCAGACCACCTGGGGTGCACTCCAGGAGAGTCCCTGGCTGCTGGTCTTCGGCGCCGAGGCGGCCTGGAACTCGACGGACGCCAAGAAAAAGGTGGGTAGTATCGACCTCGTGGCCCCGGCCAACGTCCTGCTGAAGTAGGTCCGGTGACCAGCCGTTGACCGAAATGATTCAATTCTTCTCGCGCGATTCGGATTGACTCGCCGGATCGGACGTGGTTTTCTGGGCACCGCGGAATTTTTCGCGTTTCGAGGTATTCTGATGGCGCGGAAGAAGATACTCATCATCGACGACGATCCTTTGATCAGGTCCTCGCTGAACGACAGGCTGACGCGGGAAAAATTCCATGTCATGGCCGCGGACAGCGGTCAGGACGGCCTGAACCACTTCCAGGCCGACGACTTCGACCTGATCCTCCTCGACTACTCCCTGCCCGACATGGACGGTCTCGAGATCCTGGCCCAGGTAAAGGCCCAGCGATCGGACCAGGTGGTCATCATGATGACCGGCTACTCCTCGGTGGAGAATGCGGTCAAGGCGATGCGGATGGGCGTCTACGACTACATCACCAAGCCCTTCGACATGGAGGAGATGATCATCACCGTCGAGAAGTCGCTCGAAACGGTGAGCCTGAGGAAAGAGGTCCAGAAGATCCGCGAGACCAACCGCAAGGCCTACGGGATCCACAACATCATCGGCAGCTCGCCCCAGACCCGCGAGGTGACCGCCATGATCCGCCGGATCGCCAGGTCCGGGGCCTCCACGATCCTGATCACGGGAGAAAGCGGGACCGGAAAGGGACTTGCGGCCAGGGCGATCCACATGGAGAGCCCGGACTCGGACACCCCGTTTCTCACCATCACCTGCACCGCCCTGCCGGAAACCCTGCTCGAGAGCGAGCTCTTCGGCCACGAGAAGGGCGCCTTCACCGACGCCAAGAACTTCAAGAAGGGGCTCTTCGAGACGGCGGATACGGGAACGGTCTTCCTCGACGAGATCGGGGACATGTCGCTCAACATCCAGGCCAAGCTGCTCCGCTTCCTCGAGGAGAAGTCGTTCCGCAGGCTGGGCGGAACGCGGGACATCGAGGTGAACCTCCGGATCATCGCGGCCACGAACAGGGACCTCCGGGCCCTCGTCCAGAGCGGTGAGTTTCGGATGGACCTTTTCTACCGGCTGAACGTCATCCCCCTCTACATTCCGCCCCTCAGGGAGCACCCCGAGGACATCCCCGAGCTGGTGGAGAGCTTCATCGAGTTCTTCAACAACGAGTTCAAGAAGAAGATCCGTGGCTTCAGCAACGAGGCGATGGAGATCCTGACCCGCTGCCGGTGGCCGGGCAACATCCGCGAGCTCAGGAACACGGTGGAACGGTTGATGCTCCTCTCCGATACCGTGACCCTGGGCGTCGGCGATCTTCCCTACGAGATCCGGCAGGATCAGGACGACCAGGTCGCGTCCGATGCCTGCGGCCTCGTCACCCTGCCTCCCGAGGGGATCAACATCTACGATCTCGAGAAGGACCTTCTCTACCAGGCGATCGACAGGGCCGGCGGCAACAAGACGAGGGCCGGCAAGCTCCTCGGCCTGAACAGGGACCAGGTGCGCTACTGGCTGAAGAAGTACGGCAAGGAGAAATGACCGTGGATTGGCCCTTTTGAAAGTAGATTGACAAGAGCCAAGGGCGGGGAATATAAACTCTGAAGTCCCTAGCGACGAATAGCATTGATCAGGACCCGTAGCTCAACCGGTTAGAGCGCCGGTCTCATAAACCGTAGGTTCTGGGTTCGAGTCCCAGCGGGTCCACCACCAACAGGAAGGCGGACTCTCTCCGCAACAAAACGGCCCGCCGGAGTGCTCTCGCGGGTCGTCGCCTTTTTTTGGTCTGACTGGTCCCGTCGCGGTAGGGACGCCGGTTTCCCGGCGCCCCCCGCACAGATCCGGACGTGCA
>CAYZWU010000028.1:0-71267 GCA_964482235.1 uncultured Phycisphaerales bacterium | reverse complement strand
TCATTAGCGGGAATTCTAATTGTCGTTCACCGGGAGATTTGAGTGTCGCTGATCAAACGAGAGTTTCCGCACTTGCGGAAACGGTATTGGGGCCAGCACCTTTGGGCGCGCGGGTATTTTTGCGCAACAATAGGCAAGGTTACAGAGAAGATGATCGCCGCCTACATCGCGAATCAAGAAGAACCTCCTCCCCAAGAAGCACTAAAAGTAACCGATGGTTGAATGCGGCTTTCGCCGCCAGGACCGACTTTCAGTCGTCTTTCTTTAATCCACCTGCTTTAGCAGGTGGTCGTTTAATCTACGTGGAAGGGAGATTCTGGCTGGAGGAGAGACCTTGACGTGCTCAACACCTGCTCCAGGGAATCCGAAGGGAGAGAGCGACTGGAGATGTTATTTGCAGTCTTGATGGAAGAAGACTTCACGAAGACGGTTCGAATCCGGATCCGCCATTCAACAGCTCCTGGATATCCCTCTCCAGCTTCGTCCTGAAATGGCCGACTGCACTGGCGTTTGACATGATCATGTCGAGCTGGCGCGTGTGAATGGTCAGGTAGCCGAGGATCTTCAGCCTCTCCGACATGTAAACCATGCCGCGGTTTTCCACGCGCGCCCTCAGATTGTCTTCCTTGACTTCAACGCGGAAACCGTAGTTCTCGAGAATGTCCCCGACAAAACGTACCCTTTTCAGGCGGCGATCGAAGTCCGCGGCACCGCCTTTGAACTGGAAGCTGATATAGTTTTCCCGCGGGCGGTCGCTCACCAGTGTTTCGATCGTTGAAAAGTGGAATCCCAACCGCGAACTCAAGCTGCAATAGTTCCTGGAGATCATGAAGTAGTTCCGGTTGGCGTACCGCGTACGAAGACCGGGGGTGAGTGCCGTATTTCTCGTGGCTTCGAACATGACCGACATGAGCCCCTTCCTGTCAATGGGCGGTGGGCCCTCCCAGGGGATGGCGGCAACACCTTCCCAGATGGCGAGCATGGGGATGGACACGATATTGTCCAGCCCGACATACCTGCCCTCGACTTCTTCGGTGAATCCGTCATCGAGGTTGAGGACCCACCACTGCATGGGCGCATCGCAGTACAGCTGCTTGCTCGAGCGCTCCGGAAAACGGTGGTCCTTGCCGAAACGGAACATCTCTGCCACTGCCTTTTCATGGCAGAAGCGCGTGATATCGTGAAGCGTTCCGCAACCGAAGGGCCTGAATCCGGGCGCATCGGGATCGAGAAGGTTCAGCGGAGTTATGCATTGCGCCACGGACTTCAACGTTTCGAACACGGCACTCCCTTCCATGAGATTCCGGGGCTGTCGTTCCTCGTCGACGAGCGCCTCGATGCGGCCGTCGAAAACATGCATTCCGTCGGCATCGACGGTGACGATCTCGCCGTTGACGAGCCGTTTCATCGCTCCCCGGGCGCCGAAGAGCGCCGGGATGCCGAACTCGCGTGCCACACTGGCCAGATGGCCTGTAACCCCGCCGACCTCGCTGACCACGGCAACCGCGTTTCCGACGAGCGAGGCCCACGCCGGCAGCGACTGGGTCGTCACCAGCACGGCGCCCTGTGGAAACCGAAGGCTGTCCGCGCTCTTCTCGACTTTGAAAACGGGCCCGGCCGCGGCCCCGGGACTTGCCGTGACACCACCTCGAAGCCGGACGGGTCCGGGCGGCTCGCCTACCTGCCATTTCCTGGTGGTCCGTGAATCTCGGTCGCTTCCCGAAACCAGGCCGTTTTCTAGATCTCCACCATTCCCCGAATCCCCTTCGATTTCCGGATCCGTCACCTGCGCGTGCAGCGGCCGGCACTGCAGAAGCACGATCTCGCCGCCACGGGCGATAGCCCATTCAATATCTTGCGGGGTGCCGTAGTACGCCTCGAGCTTCATGCCCATGCGCGCAAGTTCCCTTGCCTGCTCGTCTGTGAGCGAAGGAAGGTTCCGCTCCTCGCCCGTAACGACCATCCGGCCGACACCCTCCTCAAGGAAAGATACGAACTTGTATTCCTTGATGGCGATTTCCCTGACCGTGATGTCGGGGGGATCGTTGCGATCGAGCACGAAAAGGTCCGCCTCGATCCGACCGTCCACGACCGGCTTGGGGAGCCCCCAGACCGAATTGATCAGAATCGACTCGTTACGGATGTCGATCGGATTCCGGGAATACATCACGCCGCCCGAGAGGACATCGATCATTTGAAGACAGCCGACGCACATGGCCGCCTCTTCATCCACAATGCCCCGGTTCAGCCGGTACGTCATGGCGGCGAGGCCGTATTTTCCTGCCACGATCTCCTTGTAGGCATGGAGGACGTTCTCCCTGCCCACGTTGAGCAGCGTCCTGTACTGACCGGCAAAGGAAACGCCCGCGCGGTCCTCGCCCAGTGCGCTGCTGCGCATGGCCACGGAGAGTGGTCCGCCTCCCGATTCCCCGGCCGCATCGAGACAGGCCACCTGCGCCTCGATCTCGCGCTCAAGTTCAATGGGAATCTCCGACGCGATAATCAGACGCTGAATCCCCGCGCTCAGATCGAACAGCTCATCCCTTTTCGAAACATCCGCCGCCTGGAGACGCCGATTGATCTCCATTTGCAGCCCGCCGTGCTCCATGAAGCGATGGTAGGCGGTCGCCGTTATCACGAAACCGCCGGGCACTTTCACGTCGAAGCGGTTCTTGACTTCGGCCAGGCTCGCCATCTTTTGGCCCACACCATCGGTCATATCCCTGTCGATCTCCTCGAGAGGGACGGTCAGGGGCCCTTCAACAACATCTTTCCGGATCTGCAGGTGGGATTTGATTTCATCGTGGATCGATTCGAATTTCTCGAATAGCTCCGCATACCGGCCCGGGGCCAGCCCATCGAGATGCTTGACGATCTGAAAAACCAGGGTGGAAATCCGCGTACAGCGCGACCGGACGAAGGTCATGCCGAAAGGCCGGATTCCCGATAACACGCGCTCGATCTCGGCCATGAGCTCGAGGGACCTGTGGTTGGCGCTGAGGAGAAGCTTGAAACTCTGGTAACGCGCCTTGAAGTCGAGGCGAAGCCGGGCCGCATCGAGTTTGTCCTGCTCCCGGTTTCTCGAAAGCAGCCTGCTCAGCCATTTGCGCCAGCTGCTCAATTGATCACCTCGATTCAAAGTGGTGGACGTCCCTCACCGCAGCTGCGATGATGATGCCGTCTCTCCCATAGAAATAACAGATTTCGGCAATATCCCAGCGGGAAAACGCAACCTGGCCGGGGTTGTTCCCCGAAGGGAACAACCCCACGAATCGAGTCGCATCTCTCGGCGGAATCAGGCCCGTGACGATGGTGAAGCCAAGTCCTCCGATCCGGGGGATTGGACCCCTGTCCCGCGGAACTTTTGAACTCGGCTCCGCCTTGTCCGGTCAAGCTCAGTGCTCCAGCTTCAATCCCCAGCCTTCGAACATGAACATGATGGCAAAACCGTACCACATGGTATAGATCACATAGAAGACAAGGGAACCCAGGACGAGAACCATCTTTTCGGTTATCTTCTGCGGCTCGATCCCGTAGAAGTTGTAGGAACACTCCACGCCCTTCTTGATCACTGTTGTGACAAACTTGGATTCAGCGAACTTCTCCTGACGCTTGAGCGCTTTGTCCAGAGCCTTGAGCGCCACCCACCAGCCGTACATAGCTTGCTTTTCTTCGCATCCGTACTTTTCGATCAGCGCCTCGCCGTGATTGGCGAACATCTCGTCCGCATCATTCAAACATCCTTCCATGATGACACCCAGATCGCCGGTGAATTCCAGCTTCCCGTCTTTCACGCCGGCTATGGCCCCGTTTTTCGTGAATAACGGCTCGACCTCGGCGGCTGTGGAAGGGTCCTCGAATACAAGCTCGACAGTGATGCTGGTGCCGGCCAGCTCCTTCGATTCCTCCTTGAGGGTGTCGATGTAGTAGGCCGAATCCTTGGAGATGGAATTGAACAGCGAGTCCATGTAGTCCAGCGCATTCTGGCCGTCGACGATCGGCAGAAAGATGAATACGAGCACCACGGTGAAGGCGGCCAGCAGGAGGGTGCCGGTCATGAACTGTTTCTTGTTCGCAATCATGAGTTCACCTCCTCTCCCTTGAGCAGCGAGAGGTTCTTGAAAAAAGTTCCGATCACCCATACGGCAAAGATTCCTATGACCAGGAAGAACGCCCACACCCCGATGGCGTCCAGCACGTTCACGGTGCCCTTGGACAGGGACATGACCTCCATTTCGGTCAGCTTGCCCGGAAGGGCGAAGATCCGGTTGACAAAACCGGCCAGCACGGCCATGGCGTAGAAACCACGAATCGTTGTGCCTTTGACGCATTTGGTCACCATGGCACCGATCTGGATACCCAGCAGCGAGCCCAGCAACATGCCCATGGCCAGCGTGTAGAAGATGAAACCGAAGATCGCGTACTGGCTGATCGCGGCATATCCGGCGGTGAACACGATCTGAAAGATATCCGTTCCCACCGTTGTGAGCGACGAAACGCCCATGATGTACACGAATATGGGGAAGGTCAGAAAGCCGCCGCCCACGCCCATGATGGCTGCCATGAAACCCACGAGGCCTCCGCTGAGCACGAGGAAGATCCAGGAGATCTTGCGGCCGCCCGGCGTGATCCCCTTGTCGAAGGTCACCATGGGGGGGATGTTGATGGACTGGAGCTTCCTGGGCAGGTTGCCCAGGTCGGCACCTTCGTCCTTGCCGCCGTGCGCGCCGCCGGCATCGGGCTGTTTCCTCGATTTCAGATAATCGAAAAGCGCGTACGTTCCCAGAAGACCCAGCATGAGCACGTAGATCGACGTGATGAAAGCATCGCTCAGCACGGGATTGATCTCGTAGAGCACCCGGTTGAGCACGCCGCCGCCCGTGGCGCCCACAATCGCTCCGATCAGAAAGATCACGGCCAGGATTACGGACACATTGCCCAGCTTCCTGTGGATGACGCTTCCCATGATCGCCTTGGCGAAGATATGGAAAAGGTCGGTGCCCACGGCCAGGATCCCCTTGATTCCCGCGCTCATCAGGGCCGGGGCAATGACGAAACCGCCGCCCGCGCCGATGCAGCCGGTGATCAGCCCCGCGCAGAGTCCGATAAGGATCGATGCGATGAAGATCCCGCCCGTGAAGAACGCCGGGCTGTACGCCTTTTTGCCGCCAAGGAATTCGGGCAGCGCCTCGCTGAGGGGGGCGGCAAAGGCGAAGCTGCCAAGCACGATGGGCAAGATCAGCAACCAGAGGATCATCATGCGCTTCCGGCTTCTGACAATCGTGTTGGAGACATTGATCTCCCACTTCGCATGGGCCCTCGCACCCATCATCATGAATTCTCCCCACTGTCTGAAAAAGTTCATCTCGTTGTAGCTCCTTTCAAGTAACAGCGTCTGTTGGCCGTTTCAGGAGATGGGCCCGTTAAGGTTCATCCCCGGATTCCGGCTCAGTTATTTCTTGCGATTCTTGTTGCTTTGCTTCTTCGATGGTTTTGTGCTGGATTGCGTCCTGGATCTTGTACAGCAGCTCGTCGGCGTCCGTTGGCTTCACGAGGTAGTCGAAGGCTCCGAGCTGCATCCCCTGCATCGCCACGTCCATGCTGGCATGCCCGGTGAGCATGATGACTTCGATCAAGGGATATTGCGACTTGATCCGTTTCAGCACCTCGATGCCATCCATGCCCGGCATCTTCACATCAAGGACCACGACGTCCACCTCGTGGCGCGAGAGCGTTTCCAGCGCCTTCTCCCCGCGGTCCACGCCGCGAATATCGATACGGCGCTTCTTCAGCCGCTTCATCAGCGTTTCCATGTATTGCGTCTCGTCATCGACGAGCAGTACGCGTATGTCATTCATCTTGACCTCCTTTCCGGGACGCGTCGTCCCGGTCAGCCTCTTCTCGATGCCGGACCCGGCCGAAGGCTTCCTGGATCTTCGTGATGAGCTCCTCTATGTCACATGGTTTGCCGAGGTAGTCGAAGGCGCCCAGCCGTTTCGTCTTGATGGCTGACTCCACCGTGGAGTGGCCCGTCAAGATGATCACCTCCACGGATGGGAACCGACGCTTGATCTCCGCCAGCGTATCGTGGCCGCTCAAGCCCGGCATCCTGATGTCGAGAACAACGATCTCGATGCCCGAATCGCCTGCGAGAAGGCCGAGTGCCTCGTCTCCGCTCAAGGCGGTGAAGACGCGGATCCCCCGTTTCACCAGGCGCTTGGTGACCGTGTCGATGAAAGGGGCTTCATCATCAACGAGCAAAACGTTCATAGCGGGCGCTCGCCTTTCCTTTTACCTCTGCCGCCCGTTCTCCGGACAGCGTCTCGACAACCTTTCTAGCGGCTCCCGGCTCCTTCTCATGCCGGGAGTCACGCTCAAACCAGGGCCTCCCGCGGAATTCGGATCCGAAAGGAAGCTCCCCGATCAACGAGGTTTTCCACCTGGATGCTGCCTCCCATCTTCTTGATGATGCCGTAACAGATGGAGAGCCCAAGGCCCGTACCTTGCCCCACCGGCTTGGTGGTGAAAAACGGATCGAAGATACGCTGGAGGTGCTGCTCCGGAATGCCGCAGCCGTCGTCGGCCACCTCGATCCACAGATGATCCCGCTCGAGCCCGGCAGACAGGAAGAGGGTGCCTTCCTTCCCTTTCATGGCATCGACGGCGTTGTTGATCAGGTTGACGAGAACCTGCTGCAGCTCGATGCGGGGCAGGCTCAGCTCGGGAAGGTCCTTCTGCACGTTCAAATCGATGCGAACCTTCTCGAAGAAAGACCTCTTGGCCATGATGTCGAGAACGTCCCCGATCAGCTCGATCAGCCTCACCTTTTCCATACGAAATCCGGATTCCCGGGCGAAGCTCAGTAGCTTCTGCGTAATGGCCTTGCATCGTTCTCCCTGGGATTTGATCTGATCCAAGGCCCTTCCGAATTCGTTCAGGTTCTTGCCTCTGGCGAACTCTTCCTCCTCGAGCAGATCGTTGATCCAACCGGCCTCCTCGACCATGATGGCCACCGGGTTGTTGATCTCATGGGCAATGCCCGCGGCCAGCTCCCCGATCGATGCCAGCTTGGAGGTCTGGTACATCTGCTCGATCCTCCTCTGTTTCTTCTTGTCCGCCTCTTCGATTTTACGTACCAGCTTCTTCGAAAGGCTGAAAGCGTTGGCCGCGAGCAGGAACCCGATTGCCAGCAGCAGGACAACCGCAACTGTCCTTATTCTTGAGAATTGCGAATACGCTGCTGATGCATCCTGCTGCAGAATAATCCACCAATCCGTTCCCTGGATCGAGCCGGCGGCATAGAGCCTTTCCAGCCCTGAGCGGTCCACGCATTCGATTACGGGAGGTTCGTCATTGCCCGTCTCCGCATGCCTTGACAGGTTCGCCACGACTTCGTCTGGCAGGCGGTCCGCAGACAGGCGATCTTCTGTCAAGCGATCCGCGACGGACAACGCCACGGGAAAGGTCCGGCCCTTTTGGAGGAGAAAGACTGCGCCCCTCTCGCCGGCATGCGCGGAAGGGACGATCTCATCCAGGGCGCGGGCGTCGATGACTGCGCGCAGCATCCAGGAGCTATCGTGGGAACCTTCTTGAACAGACAGTGTATAAGCAGCGACATCCTGCTCATTGAAGAACAGCTTTCCAACCATTGCCCCACGGTTTTGCGCGTTGATATTCGATACGCCGCCGGACGCAGCCGATCCTGCATAGGCGATCCTACGGTTCCGCTCGTCGAAAACGCCAAGCTCGACGGATTCGAACCCGTACCGGGATTGGAGCAGCACCAGAGCTTGCTTAAGCCGTGCCTCATCACACAGTGCCTCGAAGCCGAACGTCCCGGATATCCACTGCATGGTCCGGATTTGATCTTCCAGGCGCCTCTCGACATGATTCGCACATTCCCAGACCTTTCTCCGGTGGTCGTTGTAAGCTTCCTCTTCCAACGTAGCGTGACACTCGTACAGAAGAGCGCACGCCAGAATAACGAGGGGAACAAAAGGCAGAAAAAAGCTGATCAGGAAAAGGCTCCGGGTCAGGGTGCTGTATTGACGGCTCGTGGGAGTATTGATATCTACGGCTCCTCGGAAGGCGTCGGAGACGCTATTTCTTATCTTTCTTCCTGTCTTTATTCTTGTCTTCTTCCAGCTCTTCAAGGGTTTCGCGGGCATACTCCGTCTCGCCCGCCTGCGCAAGGGCCGCGGCCATCAACATGGTGTCCACAACCTTCTTGGATTTCTTGAATCGACCCACCACTTTCTGCAGAACACCGGTGAGCTGATTGACGTCAACCGGTTTCTTCAGGTATGCCGAGGCGCCCATGCGGCGGGCTTTTTTTTCGTCGTCTTCCGTCCCATGGCCGGTGAGGATCACGACCGGCATTTCGGGGTGGCTCTTCTTGACCCTGCGAAGGACTTCGATGCCGTCGATGCCGGGCATGCGAAGGTCGAGAACGAGAACATCGGGCTCCTCTTCGTCAACCGCCTTGATCGCCTGCTCCCCATCGTAGGCAATGCCGGCCTCCACGTTCCGCAGTTCGAGCCGTTCAGACAGGCTATCCACGAACTCCTTCTCATCATCAACGAGGAGGACCTTCATCCTCTCCTTGCGAAGAATCTTCACGAGCTGGTCGATATCCACCGGCTTCTTCATGAAAACCGATGCCCCGAGCTTCAATGCCTTTGCCTCGTCTTCATCCGTGCCGTGACCGGTCAGGACAATAACCCGGATATTGGGGTAATCTTTTTTGACTTTTTCGAGCACCTCTATGCCGTCCATGCCGGGCATGCGTAGGTCGAGAACCATGGCATCGGGCGCGCTCTTCTCCACGGCCTTCAGCGCCTGCTCGCCGTCATAGGCAACGTCGGTTTTCATGCCGCGCAAACCCAGCCGCTCGGATAGGCTGTCGACGAACTCGGTTTCATCATCTACAAGTAGGATCTTCAGTTTGTCTTTTGTCATTATTGAGTTCCTCTCACTGTGAAGGAAGTGTTTTGGATTCATATATAGAGAAGGATCAAGCAAAGGGCGGGCCAAGTTTACTAAGCGTTTAGTTGCAATATATTACAACTTATTGCGATTAGTAACGGGTCTTGATTTGAAACAATGCGCAACAGCAATGAGGGCAATATGAAACATATAGAAACAATGAAAGCGAGCTGTCTTAGGGTGTGAATATCAAGACATGAGATGAAAACATCTTATCAGGGCTGCTTTCAGGCCCTTTCAAGCAGGTGCATCCCATGCGCCTGCCAGGAGTGATCCCGAAACGCCTGAGCCGTGGATCGTGCCTGACAACGCCGGGCTCCATAATCCGATCATTTCTTCGATGCCCTGAACGCTTCATACGCTTCTCGCATCTTGTCTATCAGCTCTTCGATCTTCACCGGCTTCATGATGTAGTCGAATGCGCCCAGGCGCATCCCTTTGATCCCATCCTTGGTGGAGCCGTGACCGGTGAGCAGAATAATCTGAATCTCAGGATGTCTGCCCTTTATATTTTGAAGCACTTCCATTCCGCCAATACCCGGCATCTTGACGTCGAGAACCACAACGGGCGGTTTCTCCCTCTCAACGACCTGAAGCGCCTGCTCTCCGTTGACGGCGGTCAGGGCCTTGATCTCTCTCAGCTCGAGCCTCTCAGCCAGCGTGAGTATGAACTCTTCCTCATCATCTACTAGGAGCACCTTGAGGTTTTCCATATTACACGTCCCTGCCTAGATAGCTCTTCTTGGGTAAGTACACAGTAAAAGTGGTACCTTCATCTTCCTTGCTTTGCACGTCGATCTTGCCGCCCAGCTTGTTCACAATGCCATAGGTGATGGAGAGGCCGAGCCCGGTGCCGTGCGTGCCGCGCGTCGAGAAGAACGGATCGAAAACGTGCTTCATGGTCTCCTCCGACATGCCCACCCCGTCATCGGCAATGGAAATGCCGACAAGATCCGCATCATGTTCGAAGCTGGTGACCGTGACAATACCGCCATCGTCAACCGCGGAAAAGGCGTTGTTGAGGATGTTGAGAAAAACCTGCTGCAGCTGGCCGTGGTCCGAATAGATATCGGGCAGCGCTTCATCGAGCTGCAGGTGCACGGTGATATTGCGGTGTGCCGCTTCCTTCTCGAGAAAGCCGAACACCTCCATGAAAACCTCTCGTAGGTTAATGGTCTCGAGCTTGGCATCCATTCTGCGGGCGAATCCAAGCAAGCGGTGGGTGATGGTGCTGCAACGCTCCACGGAATGCCGGATCGATCCGGTGAGCTCGAGGAGCCGTCCCTTCCTTTCAAGGTCGAACTTGATCTGGATCAGATCCTCCATGAGACCTGACTTCTCGTTTATGATGGCCAGGGGATTGTTGATTTCATGGGCAATGCCGGCGGCGAGTCTGCCGATGGAGGCCAGCTTGTTCGTATGCTCGGTCTGGTGATATGTGATCTCCCGCCTCCTATCCGACTCCTCGATCCGCTTCACCAGCAGATCGGTGATCTTGAACACGACAAGGAATATCACGACAATGCCGCCGATGAAGATGAAGAGCAGCTCGCCTTTCAGCGTATACCATGATCCATGCACAGTGCTCTGGGGCTTCACCAGCATCAGGACGAAGGAAGGTGAAGAGAAGTCACAGTAGGCCAGCAGGATATCACTGCCCTCGGAATCCTCCATCTCCAGCACGTTGGCCGAATAGCTCAGCGGCGGCATGGACATCGGGAACTTTTCAAGCACCTTGCCGTAGAACTTGGATGTAGTCTGAAAAACGCCGTCGCGATTCAACACGAAGGCATCGCTCGCTGCATCGAGTCCCATGGAGGCGATGAGCTGGTTGAACAGCTCCGTATCGATGGTTGCGCGAAGGATACACTTTTCCCCTTCTTCATTTTCGTTCTGTACGGCGATCACGAAGTGAGGAAACTTGCGGTGCCCCATGAAGACGTCGCTGATATGCTCGCCCCTCACCAGCACCTCCTTGAACCATTCCTGATCCTTGTACTGCTTCCCCTCGATATCGTAAGGCCCGACGTAGCTCACTTGCAATCCCGAGGCGTCGATCATGCCCAGGTCCACGAAGCCGCCGAACTTTTCCTTCATGGCATGAAAGATGAATGTCAGCGTTTTCTGATCGGCCAGCTCATGGTAGGTATAGGCTGCCGCAATGAAACTGACGGCAGAGAGCCGCTCCGTCAAGAAAAGCTCGAACGAATGCTGGGTCTTGTTGACCAGGTTCTTCAAGGGCTCGATCGTTTCCCGGCTCAGCGCCTTCTGGTATTGATAGTGGTTGATCGCGGCCATCATGGTCAGCGGCAGCAGCGTGGCCACGACCATGATGATGGTCATTGTGCGACGGAGCATACCATAGCGACGGGGAGACATGGGCTGATCGGAAAAAACCGGCGAAACATCGAGCAGTGAACGGAGCCGTTTTCTGATTCTCCTGAACATGGTCTTACCTTTCCGGACGGTCGAAAAGGATCGACCCCGACTGCAATTCGTTGTTCCGGACTTTTTCCAATGCACGCTCCCAGGGCCCCATGACCGAGTCAAGTACATGCACCTTCTTCCATGTGAGATACTCGAAGAACTCCTGCTCGATTCCGTTGCAGACCAGCATGTCGACGCCCTCGCTCAAGATCAGCTGACATAGATCGTCCGCAGACGAGTGCGCCAGGACCATGGTCTTGTCGTGCTCGATCGCTCCATCAGCGTCCAGCACGGCGATGTAGACCTCGGCGGTCAGGTCGAAGCGCGGGGCCACCTCGTTTTCACGCAGGACGATCATTATCTTTCGAGTCATTTCGGTACCCTTCATCAACGCCATTTCACGATTCGAGTCCGTGGAACTTCATCTTCCGCCATAGCGTGGAACGCCCCCAGCCCAGCATCTCCGCGGCCCTGCTTCTGTGCCCCTTGGCCTTGACCAAGGTGTCGACAATGAGCTGACGCTCGATGGCGGCCCAGTTCATCCCCGGCGCCGCTTCCTTGGAGGACCAGCTCACCGGCTCCTCGACGTGGGACACGTCGCCTGTTTCGCCGCCCACATCGAGCAGCGGCTCTCCCAGGTAGGCGGGCAGATGCTCCAGCCCGATCATCTCCACGGGACATATGCTGGTTGAGTATTCCACGATATTTCTGAGCTCGCGTACATTTCCGGGGTAGGCATAGTTCAGCAGCAGCTCCTGCGCCGTCCGAGTAAATCCCTTGAGAGATTTGCCGAACCTTACGGAGAAGATCTTCAGGAAATGGTCCAGGAGCAGGCGAACATCTCCATCCCTCTCCCTCAGGGGCGGCAGATGAAAACGAACCACATTCAGCCGGAACAGCAGATCCTGACGGAAGGCGTTATCCCTGGTCATCTGCATCAGATCGCGGTGCGTGGCTGCAATGATCCGCACATCGACGTGATATCCATCGGCATCTCCCAGGGGGTAAACGATCTTGTCATCGAGAAAGGTCAGCAGCTTGACCTGGAGCGGGAGGGAGAGATCGCCGATCTCCGTAAGGTAGAGCGTGCCGTTATGAGCCAGGCGTACACGCCCCATCTTGTCGCTCTCCGCCCCGGTGAAAGCGCCCTTCTTGTGACCGAACAGCTCGGACTCGAGCAGCGTCTCGGGAAGCGCGCCGCAGTTCACCTTGATGAAAGGCCCGTCGCTGCGGTCCGATGTTTCGTGGATCGCCTCGGCCAGGATATCTTTGCCCGTGCCCGTCTCTCCGGTGATGAGCAGCGAGGAATCGGTCTGGGCAACGACGGGAACAAGACTGAACAGCTTCTGCATGGGCGGAGAACGCCCCACAATCTGGCTGAATCCTTGCAGATCGCGCTGATGATCCATGATCTGGTGATGCGTCCCGAGATCCTCGACCGTTTCCATGTATCCGATGATGCGCCCATTCCGGTCGCGCAGCGCACTTGCCGTCAAGCGCACGTCGATCTTCTCGCGCGAGCTGATGAGAATCGTCCCCGTCTGCGGAGCCGGCTTGACGCTGTCGCCTGTGTTCAAAATGGGACAACGATCGTTGCATATATCCGTCCTGAGCACATGGCAACAGGGAACATGATGAACTTCATCGCGATCAAATCCGGTCAAAGCCTCGAAGGCGCTGTTCAGAAACAGGATCTTTTGATCCAGGCTGAGGATCATAATGCCCAGGGGCAACTGGTCCAGAAGCGGAGCAACCTCCAGCGGGGCGTCGAACAGACCTTCGATCTGACCAAATGATTCTGGGTTCAAGCGACTTATCCTTAAACAGTATTCTTGGCCAACGGGATCTGAAAATATACATAGTGCTTTTGCACTGAATCTGCATAGTAAACTTAATCATTTTGAAACATTCTAGAGCAATAATCAACGTTTCATTTTAATTCATATCGAGACGCTCAAGTCTATGATCCCTAACCGCTTCCCCCGTCGTTCAAGATGGCAACAATGGGAAACGTAAGATAACCTTGTTTTTGTCAATCGGTTTCAGCTGTTAGTCAATTTCATGGGGGCTTCTTTGCCGGTCGCTCGCATTCAGGGGAGATTCCTTTGCCGGTTTATTTTTTTTTTGTGCGATGAGGTGGAATTCTCCACAGAAGGGGGTAGGGGATTCTCCCTATGGCCGTTTCGGGCATTCCGACAAAAAGAGAGTGCTGAAATAAAGTACCTGGCCCCGAATTCCGATAAGGATATTGATTCTCCTCCTTCTTGTTTTCGGGGTCCTGGAGGTTTTAACCGAAGGGGCCCTCTTTATGTTGTTGCCCACGGCGCACTCCACTCCGCCTTCCTTCCCCGGATCGATTTTTCTCTGGATTTCCATAAGGTTTGAATATATATCGTTCCAATGGTGAACTTGAGCCTTCGGAAACGGCTTTTCCAGATGAGTTTCCGGGTTTTTCTTGCCAATCTACCCCGGTTTCACCCTCCGTGTGGAACAATGGCGGTTTCCTTTTCATTCCATGACTCCGTCCAATCCATCCGTTTCTTTAATTTTTTTCCGATGATCCGGTTGGAGAAGGAGAAGAACAATGCTGACTGACAACATCACGGAAGCCATTACCTTCGACGACGTTCTCGTTCTGCCCAACAGGTCCGACATCATGCCGTCGGAGGTGGATACGAGAACCTACTTTTCCAGGAACGTCGAGCTGAACATCCCGTTCTCCAGCGCTGCCATGGACACGGTGACCGAATCGCGCATGGCCATCGCCCTGGCCCGCGAGGGGGGGATCGGCATCATTCACAAGAACATGTCGGTCGATGACCAGGTTCGCGAGGTCGATATCGTCAAGCGGAGCGCCAACGGCGTGATCGTCGATCCCGTGACCCTGCCGCCCAGCGCCCCGATCAGCCGGGCGCGGGAGGTGATGACCACGCACACCATCTCCGGCGTTCCCATCGTGAAGAACCGGAAGGTGGTCGGCATCCTCACCAACCGCGACCTCCGCTTCCAGTGGGAAAAGGACCTCAAGGTGGAGGAGATCATGACCAGGGACCTGGTCACCGCTCCCGCCAAGACGAGCCTGGCCGACGCGGAGCATATCCTTCACAAGCACAAGGTGGAGAAGCTGATCCTCACGAACGACGCCGGCGAGCTCCTCGGGCTGATCACCATGCGAGACATCAAGGGACTGAAGCAGTTCCCCGCGGCCTGCCGCGATGAGCGTGGCCGGCTGCGGGTCGGAGCTGCCGTGGGCGTCTTCGATCTCGATCGCTGCGACGGGCTGATCGAGGCAGGCTGCGACGTCCTCGTCGTCGACACGGCGCACGGCCATTCACGGAACGTGATCGAGACGGTGCGGGAGATCAAGCGCTCCTTCAAGATCGACGTGGCGGCCGGCAACATCGCCACCAAGGAGGCGGCCGAGGACCTCGTCGCCGCCGGCGTCGATGCCGTCAAGGTCGGCATCGGCCCCGGATCGATCTGCACCACCCGGGTGGTGACCGGCATCGGAATGCCGCAGGTCACGGCCGTGGCCTCCTGTGCCGCCGTGGCGAAGCCGGCCGGGGTTCCGGTCATTGCCGACGGCGGGATTCGCGCCTCGGGAGACGTGGTGAAAGCCATCGTGGCCGGAGCCAACAGCGTGATGATGGGGAGCCTCTTTGCCGGGATGGACGAATCCCCCGGTGAAAGCGTGATCTTCAAGGGGAGGTCGTTCAAGACGATCCGCGGCATGGGCTCGCTCGGTGCCATGATGGACGGATCGAGCGACAGGTACCGCCAGTCCGACAGTCCCACTCCCGAGAAGCTCGTGCCCGAAGGCGTGGAAGGACTCGTCCCGTACAAGGGCGCCCTCTCCACCTTCGTCTACCAGCTCGTCGGCGGAGTCCGTTCGGGCATGGGGTACACGGGGGCGGAGACCCTGGAGCAGCTCTACACGAGGGGCCGCTTCATCAGGGTCTCTCCCGCCACCCTGAGGGAGAACCACCCGCACGACATCCAGATCACGCGCGAGGCGCCCAATTACTTTGTCGATTCATGATCCCGTCCGGAAGGAGGACAGCTTGACTAGCGAGAAGGTGGTCATTCTCGATTTCGGATCCCAGTACACCCAGCTCATCGCCCGGCGAGTGAGGGAGCTCAAGGTGTACAGCATCATTCTTCCCTGCACGGCAAAGCAGGAGGAGATCGAGGCGCTGAAGCCGGCGGCGCTCATCTTTTCCGGAGGGCCGAGCTCGATCTACGAGACGGGAGCGCCCTCGGTGGAGAGCTCGCTGTTCGATCTCGGGATTCCCGTGCTCGGTATCTGCTACGGCATGCACGCCACGGTCCGTGTCCGCGGCGGCGATGTCACTCCGGGTGATGAGGGCGGCGAATACGGCCGGACGAAGGTGCGGTTCGACACGTCCCATCCCCTGTTCCTCAACCTGAAGGAGGAGTCGGTCGTCTGGATGAGCCATGGCGATGTCTGCACCGGCCTTCCTGACGGCTATCGAGCCGTGGCATCCTCGGCCACATGCCGCTGTGCCGCCGTCACCGGAGAGGATGGGCGGTTCTTCGGCCTCCAGTTCCACCCCGAGGTCACGCACACCGAGCAGGGGACGCAGATCCTCCGCAACTTCCTCTACGGCGTCTGCAATGTCCACGGCGACTGGGAAATGTCGTCGTACATCGACACAGCCGTCGAGTCGATCCGGCGAAGCGTGGCAGGGGAGAAGGTCGTGCTCGGGCTATCCGGCGGCGTGGACTCCTCGGTGGCCGCCCTCCTGATCAACAGGGCCATCGGCGAGGACCTGGAGTGCATCTTCGTGGACAACTGCTTTCTCCGCAAGGGGGAGGCCGATCAGGTCGTTTCGACCTTCAAGGACCACTTCAACGTCAGGCTGCATCATGTCGATGCCTCGCAGCGATTCCTCGATGCCCTGAGCGGCGTCTCCGATCCGGAGGAGAAACGGAGACGGATCGGGCATACCTTCATCGACGTGTTCAGGGAGGTTGCCGAGCAGCTGAGAGGGATCCGCTATCTAGCCCAGGGGACGCTCTACCCCGACGTGATCGAGTCCACGTCGGCGCACGGCGGCCCTTCGGCCACGATCAAGACGCACCACAACGTGGGCGGCCTGCCCGAGGAGCTCGGATTCGAGCTGGTGGAGCCGCTCCGCGACCTCTTCAAGGACGAGGTGCGCGAGATAGGCCGCATCCTCGGCCTTCCCGAGTCGATCGTGAACCGCCATCCCTTCCCCGGGCCGGGCCTGGCGGTACGGATCCCCGGTCTCGTGATCCTGGAAGACCTGGAGATCCTGAGGGAGGCGGACGCCATCGTGCTCGAGGAGCTGCGCAACGCCGGTCAGTACGAGCGGACGTCGCAGGTCTTCGCCGTTCTTCTGCCGGTCAAGTCCGTGGGCGTGATGGGCGATGCCAGAACATACGGACGGGTGATCGCCGTTCGAGCCGTGGTCACAGAGGACTTCATGACCGCGGACTGGGCCCGCCTCCCCTACGATCTGCTCGCCATCATCTCGAACCGGATCATCAACGAGGTGAAGGGCGTCAATCGCGTCGTCTATGACATCTCCAGCAAGCCGCCGGCCACGATCGAGTGGGAGTGAGCCGTGGCTCGTCGATGGCGGCGAATCGCGTTTCTGGCTGCCGGGTTCCTGGCGGCGGGAGGCGCGGCTATTTTCGGGATCACGACCTGCCTGACCGGGGAGCGCGAGTCGCATCCCGTGATCAAGACAATGGAAGGCGTTCCGGCACGGGAAAGCCGGAGCAGCGGCCCGTCCACTGATCGCCTGAAGGTCCTCACCGTGAACATCGCCCATGGACGCAGGGACGGCCCGAATCAGCTCCTTCAGAGCGAAGGGGACATCAGAGCCAACCTGGATGAACTGGCCGCTCTTCTCCGGCGGGAGAGAGCCGCTGTCGTGGCCTTGCAGGAGGCGGACGGGCCCTCCTTCTGGAGCGGGCGCTTCGACCATGTGGCCTATCTGGCCGACAAGGCGGAGTATTCCTATTTCGTGAGAGGCGAGCATGTGCGAAGCAGGACCCTCTCCTACGGTACGGCGATACTCTCGAAAATCGAGCTCGAAGATCCTCTCTCCGTGACCTTCGAGCCGTCGCCCCCGACGTTTTCCAAGGGCTACCTGGTCTGCAAGCTGGAATGGCCGCCCTTGTCGGGAAAGGAGATGGACATCGTCTCGGTGCACCTCGACTTCTCACGCCGTTCCGTCAGGATCGAACAGGCGGAAGAGCTCGCCGCCGCGCTGCTGGAACGCAGGCGGCCCGCCATCGTCATGGGCGATTTCAACTCCAGCTGTGCGGAGAAGGGCTCGGCCGTCAGCCTCCTGAAGAAGAAGCTCTCCCTGCAAGCGCACCGGCCCGGTGCGGAAGACCTGATCACCTTTCCCCTCCTCGAGAAGCGGTACGACTGGATCCTCTTCTCGGACGATCTCGAAGCGGTCCATCACGCCGTACTGCCGGACAGGATCTCCGATCACCTGCCCGTGGCTGCAGAGATCCGGTGGGCTCGCTGAGAGAGTCTTTGGCGGCGGGATACGATCGGCGGGTTGATCAGGAGCTGAGCTTCTCGAGAAGGAGCCTGCGCACGGAATGGGGATCGGCCCGGCCTCCGGAGGACCGCATCACCTCGCCGACGAGAGCGTTCAGCGCGGATTCCTTGCCGCGGCGGTACTGGGTGACCGCCTCGGTGCTGCGGGCGATGGCTGATTCGACCAGCTCCTCCAGCACGGTGTCGTCGGAGACCTGGAGGAGGTTCAACTCCCTTGCCAGCTCTTCCGGCATCTTCCCTGTCTCGGCCATGACGGGAGTGATCCTCCGCGCCGCCTGGTGGGAGATCGCACCGCTTTCCTTCATCTCGATGATACGGGCCACGTGGAGCGGCTCTATCCCGATGCCGTCGATTGGGGCGCCCTGGCGGTTCATCTCCTCCTTCACGGCTGTCCTGATCCAGAGCGCCGCCTCCACCGGCCGGCCGCAGAGAGCAGCGCAGGCCTCGAAGAAGTCCGCCGTCTTCCTGTCCTCGATCAGAAAGGCGGCGTCGTTGCAGGCCAGGCCGAACTCCGAGATGAAGCGGCGCTCCCGGGCAACCGGATTTTCCGGCAGCCGCGCGCGGAGCTCCTCCCTGAGGCTCTCGGGTATGGGAAAGGGCGGAATGTCGGGCTCGGGAAAGTAGCGGTAGTCGCGGGACTCCTCCTTCGACCGGAGCGGCGCCGTCACCTCCTCCGATTCCCTCCAGGTGCGCGTTTCCTGCAGGACCTTTCCTCCCGCATCGAGGATCGCCGCCTGGCGCTCGATCTCGAAGGCGAGAGACTTCTCCACGTTGCGGAAGGAGTTGAGGTTCTTGATCTCCGTCCGCGTGCCGAGTTCCTCCTGACCTCGAGGCCGGATCGAGACGTTGGCGTCGCAGCGAAGCGAGCCCTTCTCCATGTCGCAGTCCGATGCCTCGATGTACTGCATCAGGCGCTTCAGGGAGAGGAGGTAGGAGCGCGCTTCGCCGGGAGAGCGGATCTCGGGCTCGCTCACGATCTCGACGAGGGGGACGCCGCACCGGTTCAGATCAACGAGGCTGGTATCACTGTTTTCGACATGAATCGTCTTGCCCGCATCCTCCTCGAGGACCACGCGCGCGATGCCGATCCGCCTCGACGCGCCGTCCTTTGGGGCGATCTCGATGAAACCCTTCTCGGCCACGGGATGGCTGAACTGGGAGATCTGGTATCCCTTGGGCAGGTCGGGATAGAAGTAGTTCTTCCTGTCGAAGTGCGTGACCGGCGGGACGGCGGCATCGAGAGCCAGCCCAGCCGTGACGGCGAGATGAAGGGCCTCCCGGTTCACCGCGGGGAGTGCACCGGGCTGGCCTGTGCAGACCGGACAGGTCAGGGTGTTCCTCTCCCTGCCGAAGCCGTTGCGGCAGGAGCAGAAGAGCTTCGATCGCGTCTTCAGCTGAACGTGAACCTCGAGTCCGATGGTCGTTTCATAGCGCATGTCACGGATCCGGTTTCATCTTTCGTCCAGGGCATCGGCCAGGGGAGGAATCAGAGCTCCGCCTTTCCGGTTCTTCTCGAAGGCCCGCGCCGCCTGGAGCACGAGCCCGTCCTTCAGGGCCGGTCCGATCACCTGCAGACCGACCGGTTTTCGGCCCTCCAGCAGCCCGCAAGGGAGTGACACGGCCGGGAGCCCCGCCAGGGAAGCGGGAACGGTCAGGCTGTCCGTCAGATACATGGCGAGCGGATCGGCGATCCGTTCATCGACCTCGAAGGCCGGCAGCGGCGAAACCGGTCCGGCGATCAGGTCGACCTCCCGGAAAGCGCGTCTGAACTCGTCGCGAATCATCCGTCTCACCTTCAGTGCCTTCATGTACCAGTCTTCGTGATAGCCGGCGCTCAGGGCGAAGGTGCCCAGCATGATCCGCCGCTTCACCTCGGCGCCGAATCCCTGGTTCCGCGTTGCCGCGTACGATGCCTCGACGTCGTCTCCCTCTCTCCTGGGCCCGAAGCGAACACCGTCGTACCGGGCCAGGTTCGACGAGGCCTCCGCTGTGGCGACCAGGTAGTAGACCGCAATGGCATGGCCTGTCAGCGGCATGTCGATCTCGCGGATCGAGGCTCCCATTTCCTCGAGCTCCCCGAGGGAGCCGCGGATCAGGCCGGTGATGCCGGCGTCGATCCTGTCGTCCATGTACTGGGCCGGAACACCGATTCTGAGGCCGTCCAGATCGTCGGGCAGCCGCGAGAGATCATCTCCTGCAGGGAGGGAGAGCGAGGTGGAGTCCCTGGGATCATGGCCTCGTATCGCCTCGAACAGGAGCGCCGCGCCGCGCACATCGGCAGCCATCGGCCCGATCTGGTCGAGAGAGGAGGCGAAGGCTGTCAGTCCGAAGCGGGACACGGTCCCGTAGGTCGGCTTGAAGCCTACCGCGCCGCACATCGCGGCGGGCTGCCGGATCGACCCTCCCGTGTCCGAACCGAGGGCCAGCGGAACGACCCGGGCAGCCACGGCCGCCGCCGATCCGCCCGACGAGCCGCCGGGGATCAGCTTCCTGCCCCAGGGGTTGAAGCTCTTCTTCACGGCCGAATGCTCGGTGGACGATCCCATGCCGAACTCGTCCATGTTCGTCTTGCCCACCACGATCCCGCCCTGGGCCTCGATCCGCTCCACCACGAAGGCGTCGTACGGCGGCTGATACCCGTCGAGAATGCGCGACGCGCAGGTCTGGGGCATCCCCTTCACGCAGATATTGTCCTTCACCGCCACCGGCACGCCGTAGAGGAGGCCATCCTTCCCCGCAGATCCGGCCCCCTCGAGCTTCCTGGCTCTCGCCCGGGCGCCCCGGCTGTCGACATGAAGAAATGCCTCGATGCGCGGTTCCAGCCTTTCGATCCTTCGCAGCGTCTCGTTCACAACCTCGAGGGGGCTGAGCTGTCCTGAGCGGCAAAGCCCGGCGATCCGGTCGGCTGAAAAGGGGAAGCTCATTCGAGCACCTTCTTCACCCTGTAGAAGCCTTCATGGGCATGCCTCGTGTTGGCCGTGAGGGCGGAGCGGGGAAGCGACGGTTCAGCGCGGTCTTCGCGGAGAGAGCCTTCCGTTTCGAGAGGATGGCTCAGCGGAGCGACGGACTCGGTATCGATCTCGCTGATGGAGGAGAGGTGGGCGAGGATTCGTTCCAGCTGAGCAGCGTACTCTTCGAGCTCTTTCTCGCCGATCCCCAACCTCGCCAGTTTGGCCACGTGGCGGACTGTTTTCTTTTCGATCAAGACGGGGCTCCTGCTGAGACTCTAACCCCTTTTCTTTCAAGGTAATAATGGAATATCAAAGGCGGGGGGGCGTTGTCAATACCGAGGAGATGAGTGTGATTCGAGTGAAATCGGGTTGACGTCAGGACAGGGCATGCCTGATGATAGCGACCTAGAATCGAGTGAAGAACGCCAGCCTGAATCGCCGCCCTTGGGGATCTTTGGGATGATCAGAGCTGGGATCGATACGTATGAGGTTTATTGATTCATGTTGGAAACCCTCGACTGGCATGTCATCGGCCTGACCCTCAACATCGTGGGGATTTTCTTCCTTGCGAACAGCATCACCTTCAAGCGTCCCAAGCGATCGCTGCACGAGTATTTCGGCGTGGAGAAGGCGCTGCCGCTGCGCAAGATCCGCGAGCATGTGCTCAACAAGATCCAGGTCTACATCGGTTTCACATTTCTCATCGCAGGGTACGGGACGCTGATCTGGATATACCTGGCCGAGAAAACGAAGTCCACCAGCACCGCAATCCAGCCCAACCTGCTTACCATCGCCCTGATCCTTGTCGTCTCCACCGTGCTGCTGACACTGGTCCTGAAGATCGTCCAGTTCGCCTGGACCCGTGTGACATTCAAGCACCTTCTCATCGAGTTCTTCCGGGAGCATCAGATCGATCTCATGAAGAACGTCCAGGTGGCCAGGGAAGTGGGGGAACTCCTGAAGATCCCCCGCAACAGGGATGATTCGATCGAGGACTACGTGGTCAAGATCATGGAGACTCTCCATATCCCCATGGAGAGCGACAGCAAGGCGGCAGGATCGTCCCAGGATCGCCTCAAGGCCGGGCGGATCAAGACGCCGTCGAAGCAGGAGCAGGTGCATCCCGCCACACCTCCGCGGATCGGCTGATACGCTCAGCTGTCCTTGTTTTCTGGTTTCTTTTCCCGTTCCCGCTCCCGTTTCCGATCCGGAATAACGGTAGGCATGCCCACAATCCACACAGCCGGTGACGACGAACACCACAGATCCTGAAGAATCCCATTCTGTAACCAGGAAAACCCTTCTCCGTCTTGCACGGCATGCAGGCTCATCGTTTTCTTTCACGGCTGATATCAGGCTCGACGATCCTGGCAGGGCTGCGCGACATCCTCTTTCCACCGGTCTGCTTCTCATGCGGGGGGGCGCCCGTCGAGCATGAGCCACCGCTGGCCGGGCTGTTCTGCGCGAGGTGCCTGGCCGCGATCCGGATCATCGGGTCCGAAGCCTGCCCGCAGTGCGGCGAAAAGGAACAGAGAGGAGATTCTCTCTCCTGCCGCCGATGCAGCGAGCTGCTTAGACATCATCGCAGCGACCGGTGTGATCCCGGACTTATTCGGGAAGGCTCCGGCTTTTTTTTCTTCCGGTGCGCCGCCGGAGCGGCCTACTCCGGGCCCGTGAAGGACCTGGTGCACCGTCTCAAGTTTTCCCGGGAGCGGCGGGCGTCGATTCCGCTGGGTCGGCTTGCCGCGCTGGCTGCCGGCCGCGTCCTCGGCGATGGGAGTGCCCACTGCGTCACCCCGGTTCCGCTTCATCCGCTCAAGAGGCTCCGGAGGGGGTACAACCAGGCAGGGTTGATCGCCCGCGTGGTAGCCCGGGAGCTTGGGCTGCCCTTTCAGGACGGGCTGGTCCGGCGTGTCCGTTTCACGCCGCCCCAGGGAAAGAGGGGCGGAGAGGAAAGGCGCGCCAACCTCCTGGGAGCCTTCAGGCACACGAGGAAGGCCTGCCTTTTCTCCCATCGCCGGCTGCTGCTCGTCGACGACGTGGTGTCGACGGCATCCACCATCGACCTCTGTGCCGCGGCCCTTCACTCGGCCGGAATCGCTTCCGTTTTTGCGGCGGCGGCTGCCACATGATGCGAGGTGCTGGATTCGTTGCCTTCATCTCCTTTTCTCGCTATGATGAGCGGCTGACGCAAAGGTCTTGAAATCGCCACCCGGGCTGCCGGCAGCCCGATCCCCGACCGATCGGCGGGGATTGCCAGCGGTTCTTTCAGGAGTGCAGGATGAAGAAATTCTTTTTTGGAGGGCGTAAGGAAGACGATGAAGATCGGGACAGCCCTAGTCCCCCTTCCTCCGAATCCGCCGTTTTCCTGACCGGAGACGGCGCGGTCGATTCCGCCAAGATCAAGCTGCTGATGGATACCATGGCCGAGCTGATCTCGTCCATGGATCCGCAACGCCTGCTCGTCTCGATCGTGGATCGCTGCATCCGGCTGGCCGACGCGGAGAGAGGCCTCCTTTTCCTGAAGGAGAAGGGCGGGAAACTCTCGATCCGGGTGGCCAGGAACGC
The DNA here is from genome assembly GCA_964482235.1 of uncultured Phycisphaerales bacterium. Lineage (GTDB taxonomy): Bacteria > Planctomycetota > B15-G4 > B15-G4 > CAYZWU01 > CAYZWU01. The sequence goes on along the minus strand of CAYZWU010000028.1, from coordinate 47,771 downwards.
GGCGGGATGCGATCTGAAAGGCGATATCCAGTACTCGACCAAGGTGGTCAACGAGGTCTACTCCAAGGGCAAGCCGGTCCTCCTCAAGGTGAGCACCACGGAAACGGCGGACCTCTCCCAGTCGATCGTGGATCTCAAGCTTCGGGCCGTGATGTGCGTGACCCTCTCCGTCCGGGACGAGATCCTGGGTGTGATCTACGTCGATTCCCGCGCCTCGGAACGGGAGTTCCGGCGTTCGGATCTGAAGTTCTTCGACGCCCTGGCCAATGCCATGGCCATCACGATCGAGAACTCGCGCCTCGTGGCGGAGTACGTCAAGTCCGAGCGAATGCAGCAATCCCTCGAGATCGCCCGGTCGATCCAGAAAGGCCTGCTCCCCGACAATCCAACGGGGCTCGACGGATTCGACATCGCCGGACGCCTCAAGGCGGTCGAGGTGACGGCAGGCGACTATTACGACTACATCGCCATCGACAGCAACCGGCTCGGCATCGTCGTCGGCGACGTGACGGGGCATGGCGTGGGTCCCTCGATCCTGATGTCGAGCGTCCGCTCGCTGATCCGAGCCATGCTCCTGAAGGATTTCAGCATCGACGCCGCCCTCGAATTCCTCAACCAGCGCCTCTCGGAGGACATGGACGAGGGGATGTTCGTCTCCCTCTTCCTCGGCGTTCTCGACCTGAATGAGAAGCGTTTCGTGTACGGCAATGCGGGGCACTGCCCTCCGCTTCTGCTCCGCGGCGACACGGGGCGGTTCGAGGAGCTCAAGAGAACGGGGATGGCCCTCGGCATCGACCCGGATATCCCTTTCGCCCCGGCGCGGAGCGTTTCCGTCAATCCGGGCGATCTCCTCGCCCTCTACACCGACGGCATTCTCGAGGCTCAGAAGAACGGGGAAATGTTCGGCATCGAGAGGCTGCAGGAGATCCTGAAAAGGGACTACGACCTTTCCGCCGCCCGCCTGATCGACACGGTCTTCGAGGCGGTAAGCGAGTTTGTCAGCGAGGACGATGAGGGCGACGACCTCACCCTCTCAATCGTGAAGGTCACCCGGTAAAGGTTTCCCATGAACGAATTCACTTTGACGAACCTCAGGCTTTCCGTGGATGGCCGGCTCGAGGACGGAAAGATCTCCGTAGCCGGCAATGCCGTGGAGCGGATCGGCTCCTTTGACGGCCTTCTCGGCCGGGAGGTTGACTGTCACGGGCTCGTGGCCCTGCCGGCGCTGGTGGACAATCATGTCCATTTTCGCGAGCCCGGCGCGGAGGAGAAGGAGGATTTCCGGTCCGGCTCGTCGGCGGCCGCCCACGGCGGGGCCGCCACGGTTCTCGAGGTGCAGAACAGCCTTCCCCTTCTCACAACGCCCGAACTGATCCGAGAGAAGAAGGAGCTCATAGCCAGGAAATCGAAGGTCAACGTGGCTCTCTATGCCAGCGCCGTGCCGGAGACGCTCGAGGCGATGGAAGAGGTTTCCGAGATGACGGCCGGGCTCAAGCTCTTCATGGCGCCGTCCCATGCCGACGACGGCGTGATGGGGGAGGAGAGCATGCGGCCCTATTTCCAGGCCTGCACCCGACTCGGCTTTCTCCTCATCGTCCACGCCGAGGACGGCCGCCTGATCCGCGAGGCTGCCGGGCGTTACGACGGCGGGAAACCGGCTCTCTTCTCGCGGTCCCGTCCTCCGACGGCCGAGATCCACGCCGTGCGGCGGGCTCTCAGGCTGGCCCACGAGTACGGAACCCGGCTCCATGTCTTTCACGTGAGCACGGCCGGCGCCGTCGACCTGATCTCCGACGCCCGCGCCGAGGGCGCCGATGTGACGGCCAGCACCTGCCCGCACTATCTCTACTTCACCGACAGCGACGTGGCGGAGCGCGGAGCCCTGTTCAAGGTGTTTCCTCCGATCCGGGGCGAGGCGGACAGGCGTCGGATCCTCGAGGGACTCAAGACCGGCGTGATCGAGATCATCTCCACGGACCACGCCCCCCACAGGCCCGAGGAGAAGGAGCGCCCCTTCGCCAAGGTGCCGGCCGGCATCTCCTCCTCCGATCTTCTGCTGCCCCTTCTGACCACCCTGGTCGACCGGGGGCATTTCACCCTCGACGAGATCGTGAAGCTCTCCTCCGCCAATCCGGCCAGGATTCATGGACTGATGGACGCGGGGAGGATCGAGGAGGGGTGGGCGGCCAACATCGTGCTCGTCGATCTCGAGGCCAGGTGGATGGTGAGCCAGGAGGATTTTCTCTCCCGGGCCTCGCTTTCGCCTTACATCGGCATGGAGCTCACCGGCCGAGTGGCCGCCACGCTTGTGGGGGGGCAGCCGGCCTACCTGGACGGTCAGGGGCCTGTTCGCGGTCTCTGAGAGAAGCAGGGATCAATGGGCCTCGAGCCAGTCCTTCCCCAGTCCCACGTCGACAACCAGGGGGACGGCCAGGTCGAGGGCGCCTTCCATCTTCTCCTTGACGAGCCTGGTGACGCGGTCGACCTCCTCGATCGGTAGGTCGAAGACCAGCTCGTCGTGGACCTGGAGGATCATCTTCGCCTCGAGCTCGTTTTCCTTCAGCGCGGCCTGGATCTCGATCATCGCCTTCTTGATCAGGTCCGCCGCCGTCCCCTGGATCGGCGTGTTCACCGCGATGTTCTCGGCGTTGGACCGGACCTGCTGGTTCACGGCGAGGATGTCGTCGACGATCCGCTTTCTTCCGAGAAGCGTGGCCACGTATCCCGTCTCCCGTGCCAGGACCAGCGTGGAGTCGATGTACTCCTTCACACCGGGGAAGGCCTGGAAGTAGGCCTCGATGAACTCCCTCGCCTCGCCGAAGGAGATGCCCGTCTCCCGCGAGAGGCGGTGCGGCCCCATGCCGTAGATGATCCCGAAGTTGATCGTCTTGGCCTGGGATCGCTTCTCCGGGGTGACGGCGTCGGGCTCGAGGCCGAAGATCAGGGCCGCCGTTCCCCTGTGGATGTCCTCGCCCCGCCTGAACGCCTCCCTGAGGCTCTTGTCCTTTGAGATGTGGGCCAGGATCCGCAACTCCACCTGGGAATAGTCGGCCGAGAGGAGGCGCCAGCCCCTGCGGCGCGGGATGAAGGCCTCGCGGATGCGGCGTCCTTCATCCGTCCGGACGGGGATGTTCTGCAGGTTCGGATCGGACGAGGAGAGTCGGCCCGTGGCCGCAACGGCCTGGTTGAACGAGGTATGGATGCAGCCCGAACGCTCGTTGACCAGCCGGGGCAGTGCGGTGATGTAGGTGGAGTTGAGCTTCTGGAGACGGCGGTACTCGAGAAGGAGCTTCCCGAGCGGGTGCCCGGAGATCGACTCGAGGACCGCGGCGTTGGTCGAGTAGCCGGTCTTGGTTCGCGGCACGCGCTTGAGGCCCACCTCCTCGTGCACATTCAACTTCTCGAAGAGGATCAGGCCGAGCTGCTTGGTGGAGTTGATGTTGAACTCCTCTCCCGCCAGATCGAAGATCTCTCCTGTCAGGCTGTCGATCCGCTTACCGTACTCGGCGGCCAGCTTCTCGAGCTTCTTCTCGTCGAGCCGGACTCCCTCGTGCTCCATCTCCTCCAGGACGAGCAGGAGCGGCATCTCGAGATCGCGGAAGAGCGGGACGAGGTCGCGCTCCTTAAGCTCCTCCTCCATGATCGACCGGAGCCGGAGAGTGACGTCGGCATCCTCGCAGGCGTACTCGCAGACCTTCTCGACGGGGACATCGGCCATGCTGATCTGCTTCTTGCCCTTGCCGATCAGGTCCGAGGTGGGAATTTTTTTCAGGCCGAGGTACTTGAGACTCAGGTAATCGAGCCCGTGCTGCATCGCGCCGGGGTGGCAGAGGTAGTGGGCCACCATGGTGTCGAAGATGCCTGCCCGGATCTCCGTGATGCCGGCGCGGCGCAGCACGGCGAGGTCGTACTTGATGTTCTGGCCCGTCACCTGGACGGCGGGATCGGCGAGAAGCCCGGCCAGGCCGCCGAGAAAGATGTCGATCGGGTAGCTCTCCCCGTCCGGGAAGAGGCCTCCCTTCCGATCGGCCGGAATGTAGAACGCCTCCTTCGCCTCGATCGCGACGGACGCTCCCACGATGTCGGCTTCCTGCGTGTCGAGCGACGTGGTCTCCAGGTCGAAGACGAAGGAGCCCGACCGCTTCATCCGGTCCAGGAGCTCGCGGCAGGCTTTCTCGTCCTTCACCAGGATGTAGCAGCGGTCGCCGGCATCGCTTTTCTCCTCCACGCCTCTTTCGAGATACTGGAGATAGCTGGAGAAGTCGCACTCCATGATCTTGTTGCGAAGGATCTCGCCGTCCGCGTCTTGAGGCTCGAGCTCGTCGACCGTCAGGTCGATCGGCGTGTCGAGGCGGATGACCACGAGCTCACGCGACAGGAAGGCCAGGTCGCGGTTGTCGGCGATCTTCTTCCTCAGAGCGTTGCCCGGCACCTCGTCGAGGTTGGAGTAGACCGATTCGAGGTTGCCGAACTGCTGGATCAGCTTCATCGCTGTCTTGAGACCGACTCCCGGCACGCCCGGTACGTTGTCCGACGAATCGCCCATCAGGCCGAACACGTCGACCAGCCTGTCTGGCAACACGCCGAACTTCTCCCTGACCGCCTCGATGCCCTGGATCGTCACGTCGCTGTCGGGGCGCATGATGTTGTAGATCTGCACCCTGTCGGAGACGATCTGCATGAAATCCTTGTCGCCCGTGACGATGAAGACGTCGAGTCCCTCCTCTTCACCCTGGCGCGCCAGCGTCCCGATCACGTCGTCCGCCTCGAAGCCCGGCTTCTCGATCTGCCGGATCCCCATCGCCTCGGTGATCGTCTTGATGTCGGGAAGCTGCTCGATCAGCTCATCGGGCGTCTTCTCCCGCGTCGCCTTGTACAGCTCGTACTTCTCGTGGCGGAAGGTGGGCTGGGGCGTGTCGAAAGCCACGGCGATGAAGTCGGGTTTCTCCTCCCTGAGAATCCGGAACAGGGTTCCCGTGTAGCCGTACAGGGCGCCCACGTCGCGTCCCTTCGAGTTGGTCAGCGGCCTTCTGACAAAGGCGAAGTGGGAGCGATAGGCCAGCGCCGTACCGTCGACGAGGAAGAGCCTCTTGTTCTGTTTTTTTTCCATGGGATTGTCCGGTCTTTCATTTCGGCTTGAGGACCATGCGGCCCGACTGGTGGTCGATCGTGTAATCGAAATGCTTGAGGAAGTTCAGGCCGAGAAGACCGTACCGCGTGTCGGGGTCGGGAAGGTCGTTGATCAGGACGAGAATGTTCTTCACCCTGAGGCCGCCGACGTCGAGGGAGTCGATTCTCACGTACGGCACCTCTTTCCTGCCGTTGGCCGTGATGATGTACGAGCGGTCCCTCACGCCGGCCACCCGGATTCCCAGGCTCTCGGCCGCGCGGGTGGGGATCGAGGTGAAGCTCGCTCCGGTGTCCACGATGAAGTCGGTCCGCACCCGTCCGGCCAGCAATCCGATGCAGTCGATGTGCTTCTTCGGATCGAAGTCGAGGACCACCGAGCCGGGCGTGGCCTGCAGTTCGGCGCACCGCTCCACCAGAGGCGACAGGCCGTCGCCCCGCGAGGGATCGAGCCGGATCGCGTCGAGATAGGCGGCGGCCGCTCCGGCGTAATCGCGAAGCGCTTTGAGGAGATTGCCCAGGGATTCGTGGAGAGAGGCGCTTCCCGGTCTGAACGAGATCCCTTCGCGGACGACGTTCAGGGCGCTCCGGCGCTCGTCGCGGAGAAGGAGGTCCTTGCCCCACTCGAGGTAGAGGGACGTGTGCTCTCCCTCCAGGGCGAGGTAGAGCTCTTCATCGAGTCCGGCCACCCGCTGCATCCATCCCGCGGCAGCGGCGAAATCACGTGCCCTGACGGCAGCCCGGAAAGCCACAACAGCCAGCTCGGTGGAAAGGGGGAATTCGTTTGCCTTGAGCGAGCAGTGTTCGAGGGCCGCGGCCGGTTTTCTTTGCTCCATCAGGCGGGCCGCCAGCTTGAGCACCGTGGTGAGCAGCTCGGGATCGAGATCCGCGCCCTGCCGCGCGTCGCGGAGACGGGCCTGATCGTAACGCTCGATCGCTTCCTCGAGGCGCCCTTCCGCAACGAGCTCGCGCGCTTCGGCGGCCAGGGCCTCGAAGCTCCCCGAATAGTAGAGGACGTAGATGTCGCCCAGGGAGATCATCGAACCGCCGCTGCCGATCTCGAACAATCCCGATGGGATGAAGAGGATCTCCTCCCCCTTCCCGGCTTCCGGCGGGACGAGGCCCAGAAAGCGGGCCCGGCTGTCCACGACGACGGCACCGAGCTCGCCCGGTCCCTGCGCCTTGGCCATGTAGCGGAGCGAGCCTGTGGAGGAGTCGTAGGTGCGGCCGCAGAAGATCCCCGGCACCACCAGGGGATCGCCCTCTTCCTTGGCCGGCGAGACGAGGTAGAGGCGCTCGCCCATCTCGAGCGACGCCGGATCGGCAGAGGCGAGAGAGCCGCCCTTGCCGGGCGCCTCGATCAGGGCTCCTCCGGTGAACTGGTCGTAAAGAAGCAGCATCCGGACCTCGAAGCCGCTGCCGAGGCAGCCGGCGGCCCAGGCGGAGTGGCAGCCCTCGATCGCCCCGGCCGGCACGGCCAATCCCGAGGGGAGCCGCATGGCGGTGCAGAGGGAGACGACCTCGCCCTTCCTGCTTCGCCCGGTGAATATGTGGAGACCTCGAACCGTTTTCTCGACGATTTCCTCCGGGGAGACGGCGTTTTTCTGATCCGCTGCACCCTCTTCGGCCGGCTTGTTTTGCGATACCCCGATCTCGACCTTCTCGGTGGGATGGCGCGGACCGGCCGCAGAGGTCCGGTCCTCCTTTGTTCGAGGAGGCGTTTTTCCGTCGGGACCAGCCGTGAACTTCTCGTGAAGAAAGATTCCGCCCGCCACGGCGGCCGTGGCGATGCAGAGGAGGATCACGCCGCGAAAGAGAACTTTCCAGATCGATCCGGCGGTTCCAGCCTGCCGATCCAGGGGGCGGCCGCACTGGGAGCAGTACTTCGCGTCTTCATCATTGAAACTGAGACAGCTTCCACAGCGAATCCTCGAGCCGGGCGTTGACTCCATGGGCCACTCCACAGCGATGTGCTGCATCCGGGTCTGATGCAGAGGCGGTTCGTTTTTGCCGCTGAAAAAGAATCATAATCGTTCCCCACCTGTTTTGCCGTTCTTTTGACCGGTTTTTTTGACAAGTCTTCCGGAAAAAACCGGTCCAATGGTCGGAACGATGCCGTTAAACTGAAGGCAATGAAAAGGATCGGGCCCGCTTCAGAGTCCCGGCCGCTATGGCCTGTTACTTACGAGGAAGCTCATGAGCATCCGGATGATGGTTCTGATCGGCGCGGTTGTCGTCCTGATCTGCGTCGCGGGAGGATATGCGTTCCATCTCAACATGGACAGCCGGGAGAAGGAGAGCCGCGTCGACGACCTCGTCGAGAAGGGATTCGCTGCCGTGGAGACCGAACCGGACAAGGCGATCTCGCTGGCGCTGGAAGCCCGCGAGATCGATGAGTCGCGGCCCGAGCCCTTTCTCCTTCTCGGGCGGGCGAACTACATCAAGAGGCATTACCAGAAAGCGATGGATTCCTTTCTCGAGGGACTCGATCTGTCGGCCGACAGGCCGGAGCTCCACCCGGAGTTCCAGTTCCACGCGGGATTGAGCGCCTTGAACCTGCACATCGAGACCCGGTCGAAGAGCGACGGCCGCGAGGCCCTCCGCCTCCTTTCCAATGCCGCGGCCGAGGGGGGGCACCAGGCCGACGCCTATTTCGCCCTCTGCCGCCTGTACTGGCAGGAGGGGCTCTTCGATCTGGATAGCATCGCTCTCAACAGGAAGAAGGGCCTTGCCGCCCGGGAAGATCTGGAGGACTATCCCGGCTCGAAGGACGATGGTGCCTGTCCCCACTGCCGGATGGCCTTCGACAGCGATGCGGTCAGGGAGAATCGGATCGGCACCCTCCTGGCAGAGGGTTTCGAGATCATGGAGACCGATCCGGACAGGGCGATCGAGAAGGGACGCGAGGCCGAGCGGATCGGCGGCGCCGGACCGGGAAGCTGCCTGCTCCTGGGGAGGGCCCACTTCCTGAAGGGAAAGGCGATCCAGGCCGAAGCAGGCGAGGCGGGGCTCTCGAGCGAGGCGAAGAGGGACGCCCTGCGCTCCTTCCGGTCGGCCCGCGACTGCTTCAAGAGGGGCCTGTTCCTGCCGCTGAAGGAGATCGACCTACTTCCGGAGTTCAGCTATCATGCCGGCCTCGCCTGCATGGTCCTCTTCGCCGAGACCAATGACGACGTCCTCTGGCAGGAAGGACGGAGCTACCTTGATCGGGCCGCCAAGATGGGTGCGCACCAGGCTGACGCCAGCTTCGCGCTCGGCATCTACTTCATGCAGAAGGGTTATGAAAACGCGAACCGGATCGTCGAGTACTGGGAGGACGGCATTCGCCTGGAGGAAGCGCTCGACGGCTATCCCGGATCGGGGGAGGACGGCTGCTGCCCGCACTGCAGCATTCCCTTCTCGAAGAAGCAGGATCTCATTGCCGAGCAGCTGAAGATCCTCAAGGGCGAGTGACACTTCTCCGGATTCCGTTCAATCTTCGCTGCGAGTTCCCGGTTTTTCGATCGATCTCGCCGGCAGATACCCGATCAATGCAAAAATCGTCGTGAAGAAATACAGGATACCGGTCTCCACTTCCGGGCCGTCGACGTAGAGACACGACCCGGCTGAATTTCCCAGCAGGAAGAAAAAACTCACTGCCATTGTCGCCGTTCCCAGGGGAATTCTGACAAGAACGAGCAGCACGGCACAGGTGTGCAGGATCGGGATGATCCATGCGTCGAATCCCCTCGCCGAACAATCCTCGACGATTCCGGCAATCCCGACAACAACGACGGACAGCAACAGAACCGCCCTCGAGGCCCAGATATCTGCCTTGTCGATTTCCTCAGATCGATTTGTCATGGCTGATCGATCCTGAAGCTATCCGGGTACCGGATTCTCCTGTGGGAGCGGCGTCCGGCGTCCCAGGAGGAAGATGACGGCCAGGAGCACCACCGCTCCAGCGGCCAGGCTCCAGCCCCAGTGCACGCCGAGAGCGGCCGGGAGGTAGCCCGCCAGCATGGCCGCCGACATGGTTGTGACAGCATAGGGGATCTGGGTCTTCACGTGATCGAGGTGATCGGCCGCCGCGCTGACCGACGAGAGAATCGTCGTGTCCGAGATGGGGGAGCAGTGGTCGCCGAAGATCGAGCCCTCCAGGACGGCGCCGATGGAGATCACCAGCATCATCTCCGGTCCGAGAGCGCACTCCATCCCCATCATCGAGCTGAGGAGAACGGTGTTCGGGAGCAGGATCGCCATGGTCGACCAGGAGGAGCCGGTGGCAAAGGAGACGAGCGACGCGGTGATGAAGAGGAGCAGCGGGAAGATCTCGGCCGGGATCACATGAAGGAACGTGGCGATCAGGTAGTGCGCCGTTCCCATGTCGCGGCACACGCCGCCGATGCACCAGGCGAGGAAGAGGATCACCACGGCAAAGAAGAGCCCCTTCGTGCTGGCCGCTGCCGCCTTCACGCTTTCGACGGGCGTCAGGATTCTGCGGCAGATAACCAGGATCAGGGCCAGGATGAATCCGGCCAGGGCACCGTGAAAGATCGGACTGGCCGCCTGATCCTCGGGGATGGCGCCCAGCACCGTGCTGATCGCCTCAATCGAGAAGATTTTGGAGAAGGAAAGTTTCCAGCCTCCCCCGAGCCGCCAGAATTCCTCCATGGTGACCAGCACGATCAGGATGACGGGGAGCACGGCGATATACCAGAGCTGCGGCACCCCTTCCTTGGCCTTGATCCGGGTCATGGCATCGGAGACCATCGGCATCCCGCCGGGCCGGACGCAGTCGCCGGTGCGCCGGGCGCGGCGCTCGGCCTGCAGCATGGGGCCGAAGTCGCGCCGCGACAGGATGATCATCAGAATGAAGAAGAGGGTGAAGAGGCAGTAGAATCGGTACGGCATGGTCATGAAGAAGATCTCGTAACCGTTCGTCGAGATCGTCTCGACCTTGTCCGGATCCGTCGCCGCTTCCTTGATCATGTTTGCCGCCTCGGGAAGCTGCGGCGAGAACATGGAGATCTCGTAGGCGATCCAGGTGGAGATGACGGAAAGACCAGCCACGGGCGCGGCGGTGGAGTCCACGATGTACGAGAGCTTTTCCCGGGATATGCGGAGCTTGTCCGTCAAGGGCCGCATGATCGATCCCACGAGAATGCAATTGGAGTAGTCGTCGAAAAAGATGGAGAGCCCCATCATGTACGTGGTGACGCACGTGGACCGGACCGAGCGGGCGAAGCGCAGCAGCAGCTTCACGAAGCCCTGTATCCCGCCGCCGCGGCTCAGCATTCCCACCGTGGCGCAGAGCGCGATGACGAAGCCGATGATCTCGAGGCGGAACTGCTGACAGAGCGCCTCATCGAAGAGGTATTTGCAAAGGAACAGCCAGATGCCGGTGATAGGGTTGCCCGACGAGATGAGCGTGGCGCCGAGCCAGACCCCGAGGAAGAGAGCCACGATCGTTCGTCTCAGGAGAAGGGCAATCGCAATAGCCAATATGGGCGGGAGGATGGAATACCATTTGAAGAACTCCCGTTCCAGCATGGAGGTCTCGTCAGCGACGATAAAGGCAACCCTGGCTCGGTCCTCCAGCTCTATGGCCGTGCATCTCAAAGCAATGCCGTCTTCGGGTGGGGCGAGCGAATCGGGATTGCATACGAGCTGGTCCTTGAAAACGATCCACCAGCTGCCATCGCTGTCCAGGAACCACCTGTCCGAGTCGAGCACGGTGGCGTTGCGGATCTCTCGCTCCACGGCCTGGCTGCCGGCCTCTCCGCCGGGCCGGTCGAGATCCAGGCCCTCGAACCGGATGGCCTTCACCGGGCTGCCACGCTCCTCCTCGAAGAGGGTGATCCACTCGGCTGCCGTATCGTTCACTGCCTGGAGAAAGAGGTGGTCCCTGTCCGCATCGGGCAGGAAGAAGAGCGAACCCAGCAGAAGCAGGAGCACGATGATATTGAATCGCTTCATCGACCGAAACCTGTGCCTTTCCGCCGTCGACGTCGTTCACGATTTCATTGAAAGGCGATCGCCTTCCAAAACCAAAAGCAAAATCGAACCTTCTTCAAGTTCCTTTTTCCTTGATTTGACCTTGGCCTGTCCAATAATAATCGGGGTTTGTGATCGGTCAGTTGCGGGATCCATCGTGGAGATGAACGAAGTGGCGACATTCCTGACCCTCTGCATATCGGCTTCCACGCTCGATTACTTCGTAGCCGGCTTCTTCCTGCTCGGGCTGATCTTCTTTCTCATTCTCCAGAGCCGGCACTTCCGGAAGATGGAGAAATCGGCCCGCGAAACCTTCAGGGCGCAGGATGTGGTCGATGAGCTTGCCGCGCTTCGCAAGGTCGCCCGGCCCCTCGACATCGATCTCGGCGAGCTGGAATCGCGGCTCGTCGATCTCTGCGACAGCAACGTTCGCCTCGAATCGCGCATCTCCGAGCTCAGGGATCTCTTCAGCGCCGGCGGGGGGCAGGGTGAGCTCCGCAGCGTCGGACTCCAGGACGTGATCGAGCAGCGGCTCTACGCCAAGGGCTTTCAATCCGTGGCCCTCCTCGCCGACATCGCGGACATGGAGCACGGGGAGCACACGATCCCCGTGGAGGTGATGAAGGGGAACGTCCCGTACAAGGGGAACATCGTCGTCCGGGACGGCCGTGTGGTGTCCGAGAACCTCTCACCCATTTACAAGGCATTTCCATAAAATGGATCATGTTTACATCGAAGACCTGAAGCATCACGTGGATGATACGGTCACCCTCAAGGGATGGCTCTACAACAAGCGCTCCTCCGGGAAGCTCCACTTCCTGCAGATCCGCGACGGCACGGCGATCGTGCAGGCGGTCATGTTCAAGGGCGACTTCGACGAGGAGGTGTTCAAGAGCTGCGACACGCTGTCCCAGGAATCGTCGATCGTGGTGACCGGCAAGGTGAAGGAGGACGCCCGGGCGCCGGGCGGCTTCGAGATCTCCGTGTCCGATATCGAGATCGTCCACGAGGCCGATCCCTATCCGATCACCCCGAAGGAGCACTCCACCGCCTTCCTGATGGAGCACCGCCATCTCTGGATCCGGTCGAAAAAGCAGCACGCGGTCCTGCGCATCCGGGCCAGGATCATCAAGGCGATGCGCGACTTCTTCGACGACCGCGGCTTCATCTGCATGGACACGCCGATCTTCACGCCCGCGGCCTGCGAGGGGACGACTACCCTCTTCGGCCTCGATTACTTCGACGACAAGGCGTACCTCACCCAGTCGGGACAGCTCTACGGCGAAGCGGCGGCCATGGCCTTCGGGAAGATCTACGTCTTCGGCCCCACCTTCCGCGCCGAGAAGTCGAAGACGCGGCGCCACCTCACCGAGTTCTGGATGCTGGAGCCCGAGATCGCATACATCGACCTCGACGGGGTCATGGACCTGGAAGAGGAGATGATCACCTACGTGGTGGAGTGCGTGCTGAAGGACCGCCGGAGGGAGCTCGAGGTCCTGGAGCGGGACATCTCCAGGCTGGAGAAGATCAAGCCGCCCTTCCCCAGGATGACCTACACCGAGGCCGTGGATGTCCTGAGCAAGGGCGGGCAGGAGATCGAGTGGGGCGACGATTTCGGAGCGCCGCACGAGACCTTTCTCGGCGAGGATTCCGAGAAACCGATCCTGATCCACCGTTATCCGGCAGCGGTCAAGGCGTTCTACATGAAGCGCGATCCCGAGGACAAGCGCCTCGCCCTCGGCGTGGACATGATCGCCCCGGAAGGGTACGGCGAGATCATCGGCGGCGGCGAGAGGAGCACGGACATCGAGTACCTCGAGCAGCAGATCAAGGATCACGAGCTGCCCGAGGAGGCGTTCAAGTGGTACCTCGATCTCAGGCGGTTCGGGTCCGTGCCCCACGGCGGCTTCGGGCTCGGGCTGGAGAGGACGGTGGCCTGGATCTGCGGCACGCCGCACATCCGGGAATGCATCCTCTTCCCCAGGATGCTCTACAAGATCTATCCCTGATCTCCTGTTGCGATCAATCCCGCAGACCGCGCCGAAAGTCGTTCGGGCCGCAAGCTGATCCTTTGCGGCGGCCTGTCGATCATCGGCCGCTTTCGGCACGCATCGACCCGAATCCGGGGATCCCGTGGCGCCTGTAGAAAGAGCGTTCCTGGATCATGCCGGGCAGGCGGAAGGCGCTGTATCTCCAGGGAGAACCCTCCTTCCCCCGTTTCTCCAGGCGCACACCGTGAGGAGCCAGGGTCCTGAAGTAGGCGCCCAGCGCCTCGAGCCCCAGCTGCCCGCCGTCGAGACGGTGCGGGCTCCTGATCTTCCAAGGCTGGCCTACAGGGTGGGGGGCTCCCATGGCGCGTGCCGCGGCCGTCCCGGAGCAGAGGGACCGGAGAGTTTTCATGTCGCCCCCCCCCTCGACGCCGCGGCAGAAGTCGGCCAGGCGCGACAGCCAGACAACGGTGCGCGACGTGCGCGGCGAGAAACCGCCGGGCACGCGGGGGAAGCAGGAGGCGCGCGCGAGCCCCCATGCCGCGGCACCGGCCCTGTCGAGCTCGGGCAGGAGCTCCTTCTGCACCCTGGAGCCTGGTGCCGGATAGAACGTCGACGGCGTCACCCGGACGGGCTCCCTCGAGAGGATCGCGAGAGTCTCCATCACCTCCCGCAGCTTCTGCCCCGGAAAACCGACCATCACGTAGGCCACGACCTTCATCCCCCTGTCCACGGCGTGGTGGGCCAGATCGAGGAACGACTCGAGATCGCCAGACCGTCCCATGGCGGCGAGGCTCTCTTCCCTGGCGGACAGGGGCGCCAGGTGAAGGGTCTCGAAGCCGGCCAGGTGAAGGGCGTCGATCAGCTCCCTGTCGAGCCGCCCGGCATCGATCCCGTTCAACGCTTCGAGCCGGAATCGCCGGGCACCGAAGGTGGCAGTGATCAGGTGCAGGAGATCCAGGGCGCGGGTGCGGTCCAGCGTCAGGTTGTCATCCTCGAAATCGAAGACCTCCGTGCCGAACCGCTCGTGGCAATGAGCCATCTCGTCGACCACCGACTGCGGTGAGCGCGGCCGGAATCCGGCCCCCATGGTGAGGCGGCTCGAGCAGAAGGTGCAGCCGCGCGGGCAGCCCCGGGAGCTGACGATCTGCGTGAAGGGCCGTCCGCCCCAGATGTAGCTGCCGCTGTCGAGAAGATCCCTGGCCGGCAGGGGAAGCGCGTCGAGGTCGCGCGCGAAGCGCGGCGGGCTCGAACGAACAGCACCGTTGCGCAGAAGGGCCACGCCGGGAACGCGGCCCGGATCTCGGCTCGCTTCAACGGCGGCCAGCAGGTCGGGAAAGGCGCGCTCGCCCTCGCCTGCCACGATGTAGTCCACGGCACCGTGGCCAAGAGCCCTGCGGGGGAGTGCGGAGGGGTGCCCGCCGCCGAGAACGATGATCGCGCCGGGCGCACCCTTCCGTGCGGCGGCGGCCGTCTCCTCGACCTCGGCGGCATAGGCGGAGAAGAGGGACGAGATGCCGACCGCTTCCGGCTTCTCCTCGCGCACGATCTCCTCGATATCGCGATAGGACGGCCCGAAGTGGGTGAAACGGCCGAAGAGCCGGAAGGGCGTCGTGTCCCGGGCGAGGCTCTTCAGGTCCTCGTCAACCGATCCCTGCGGCGGGGGGCAGGATGTCCTGGCCTGCGACGCGCCCGCATCGAGTAGGCTCACCTCGTGCCTCTCCTCTCTCAGGGCGGCGGCCACGTAGAGCAGGCCGAGGGGCAGCCGCCGAAGGGGGGTGTTGTAGAAATCCCTTACCGGGGGGTTGATGAGCAGGACTTTCACGCGCCGGGACCTCATTTTTCGAATCGGGCCAGGGCACAGCTTACGATTCCGCCTCTTGATATCAGCGGGAATTCCGGTTTTTAATTTCCATTGAACACTTTGCCCGGGTCGGGTATCCGGTTCGTTCACGGGATCGTCGGATCCTGGCGGGAGAGAGGCATGTCTCATCCCGGAGCCGGCCCCGGCCAAAGCTCCGGACGAGGAGGAATCGTGAAGTATCTTCTGTACCTGAGCCTGTTCGCAATCCTTCTGCCCGCCGGCGATCTCAGCGGGCAAGCCATCCCGACAGGCGCCGAGGGAGCACTCGACTCCTCCTCTGCAGTGAAGGCGCTCTTTCGCGATCCGCCGCGCCGATACAGCAGCGGCCCTCTCTGGGTCTGGAACGACATGCTGACGGAAGAGCAGATTCGCTCCACCATGCGCGACCTGCAGGGCCAGAAGGTGAGGCAGGTCTGGGTTCATCCCCGGCCGGGGCTGATGACGCCCTATCTCTCGCCCGACTGGTTCCGGCTCTGGAAGATCGCTCTTCACGAGGCCGAGCGGCTCGACATGAACGTCTGGATCTACGACGAGAACTCCTATCCCTCCGGCTTCGCCGGCGGCCTCGTGCCTGAAGCGATGCCCGGCTCCCGGGGGCGCGGCCTCGTCCTGAAAGAGATCGAAAGCAAAGTCGATCTGGATCAGGAGCCTTACGCCATCTTCCGGATCACCGAGGAGGGATATGAGGCCGTGACTGCCATTTCCCGCTCTTCCGAGGATCTGCCCGAAGGCCGCTACCTCGCCGCCCTCTGGCAGGAGGCGCGCCAGTCGCCCTGGTTCGGGGGAAAGTGGTATGTCGACCTCCTCCTGCCCGGCGTGACGGAGAAGTTTCTCGAGATCACGATGGATGCCTACAAGCGGGAGATCGGCGGCGCCTTCGGCAGGAGGGTGCCGGGCCTCTTCACCGACGAGCCGCACCTCGCCCCGGCCGGCGGGATCCACTGGAACGATTTTCTCGAGGAGAAGTTCCGCAAGCGATGGGGATACGATCTCGCGGAGCATCTGCCCGCCCTGGTCCGCCCTCTCGGCGACTGGAAGCGGATCCGCCACAACTATCAGCAGCTCCTGCTCGAGCAGTTCGTCGAGCTCTGGGCGAAGCCCTGCCACGACTGGTGCGAGAGGCACGGCCTGGAGTTCACCGGCCACTACTGGGAGCACGGCTGGCCCGGCGCGTCGCACGGCCCGGACAACATGGCGATGTACGCCTGGCAGCAGCGCCCGGGCATCGACACCTTGATGAACCGCTACAGCGAGGATGTGCACGCCCAGTTCGGCAATGTCCGCGCCGTCCGCGAGCTGGCCAGCGCGGCCAGCCAGCTCGGCCGCGAGCGGACGCTCTGCGAGGCCTACGGCGCCGGAGGGTGGGATCTCAGGTTCGAGGACATGAAGCGGATCGGCGACTGGCTCTACGTTCTGGGGGTGAATACCCTCAACGAGCACCTCTCGTACGTGACGATCCGCGGCGCCCGCAAGCGCGATCATCCCCAGTCGTTCTCCTACCACGCGCCGTGGTGGAAGCTCTACCACCTGCCTGCCGCCTATTTCTCCCGGCTTTCCGCTGCGCTCTCGAAGGGCGAGCAGATCCACGACATCGTCGTGATCGAGCCCACGACAACAGGCTGGATGTATCAGCCGGACGGCAGCCATCGGGGCCGTCTCGGGCAGATCGGATCCACTTTCCAGCAGCTTCTTTTATCCCTCGAGGCGGCGCAGGTGGAATACGATCTCGGCTGCGAGGATATTTTCGAGCGGCACGGCTCCGTGGATGGCGACGCGTTGACGATAGGGAAGCGGCGCTACACCACCGTGGTGCTGCCGCCCCTGGCGGAAAATCTCAACGGCAGGACCATGGAGCTGCTCGAGCTTTTCGTCGCCAACGGCGGGACGGTCTTCTGCTGCGGCGAACCGCCCAGCCTGGTCGAAGGGCGGCCTTCGACCCGCGGTGTCGAGGCGTCGAGAAAGGAAAGCTGGCAGAGCCTCGAGCCCGAGCGGCTGCCCGCAACTCTTCTCGAGCGGTCGAAGGACGGCTTCCGGGTGCAGCGCGATGACAATGACCGCGGGATCCTCTTCCATCACCGGCGCCGTCTCGAAGACGGTGAGCTTCTCTTCCTCGTCAACACGAGCATCGACCATCTGTCCTCGGGAACGATCGAATCACGGGCTCTCGGCGTGGAGCGATGGGATCCCGAGTCGGGCGGCACGGCCGCCTATCCCTTCTCGCGCCGGGAGGGGGGGATCTCGGCCCGGTTCGAGCTGCCGCCCTGCGGCAGTCTTCTCCTTTTCCTTTCCCGATCGGAGCGGGATGGGGGGGAAGAACAGCCGCAGCCCGTCCGGAAGATCGCGCCCGCCGGGCCGACAGCGGTCGAGCGGATCGGACCGAACGTGCTGACCCTCGATTACGTCGACGTGACGGCCGGCGGCGAGACGAGGAAGAAGGTCTACGTCTACGAGGCCTCGCGGTTCGTCTTCCGGAAGAACGGGATGGAGCGCAACCCCTGGGATTCGGCAGTCCAGCTGCGCGACGAGCTGATCAGGAAGAGCTTCCCCGAGGGGGGCGGCTTTTCGGCCACCTATCGCTTCGTTTTCGAGGAGAGCGTCCCGGGACCGATCGAGATCGTCATCGAGAGGCCGGATCTCTATCGCATCAACTGCAACGGTCTTTCCGTCGCGGCAAGTGAGGGTGCGTGGTGGCTCGACCGGTCCTTCGGCAGGATCGACATCACGGGGGCGATCAAGGAGGGCGAGAACGCCGTGACGATCGAGGCATCGCCCTTCACGATCTATCACGAGCTCGAGTCGGCCTATCTCCTGGGGAACTTCCGGTTGAAGGCGGTGGAGGCCGGTTTCGTGATCGTCGCGGGCGAGGCGCCGGGCTTCGAGGACGTGCTCACACACGGCGCCGCGCCTGACGGCACGATGTGGCTCACCACGGGGATCGGCTTCTCGACCGATGCCGCGGGGAGCCCCCTCGACGACCACGATCCGCGGATCGTCTTCGACCTGGGGCGGGCTGCCGCCCTGCGCCGGATCGAGATCTGGAACTACAACGAGGTCGACCTCACGAGCCGCGGCGTGAAGCGCCTTCGCATCGCGGGTTCGGAAACGGGCCGGCCCGACACCTTCACCGTCCCCCTGGGGACCTTCGAGCTCGACGAGGCTCCCGGCACGGCGATCGGAAACAGGAATCGACCCGGCTTTCCGGCGCGCCTTGCAATCGACGCGGCGCCGGTTCGCTACGTGGCCTTCGAGATCCTGTCCAACCAGAGAGGCGCGGCTTTTCCCGCCACTGATGCAGGAGACGACAACGCCTTCGTCGGCCTGAGCGAGGTGCGTTTCTTCGGCAAGGGAGAGGGTGCCGGCGACTCCTTCGAGATCCCCTCCGTCTCGATCCATTCCGTGTCGAGCGAGCTGACGGCCGGTTTCAACAGGCGGGCCGGCTTTCTCGTCGACCGGAGCGGTCTCACCAGGGCGGGGTGGAATGCCCAGGGCCACCCTTTCTACGCCGGAGGCGTGGCCTACACGCAGGCCTTCGACATTCCTGAACTTGCCGGACGCCTTTTCGTCACGCTCTCCTCGTGGCACGGCAGCGTGGCGCAGGTCTCGGTGAACGGAAAGCATGCCGGCGCCATCTGGCATCAGCCGTGGGAGATCGACGTGACGGAGCGGCTCGTGCCGGGCAGGAACGTCATTGCCGTCACGGTGATCGGTACGCTGAAGAACACGCTCGGCCCGCATCACGGCGCTCCGTCGCTCGGGACGGCATGGCCCGCGATGTTCCACCACGGTCCGGCCAAAGGTCCGCCGCCGGGCAGCCGGTATCACACCGTGGGGTACGGGCTATTCGAGCCCTTCGAGTTCGTCGTGAAGGGTGAGTAGAAGCTGGAGGGTGACCGTCGTTTCAGCGGGCTGTCAAAAAAGATAGTATGCGAGGACTGATAGACCGAGGGGCTGGGGAGAAAACCCCAGCCCCTCTCGTTAGAGCTGCGCGAAGCGCGATCCGGGATGCCCCCCCAGTCTTGTCAGTTCGTCACTTCCACGGTGACCACGTTCGACTGGTAGTCGTAGGGCGATTCCGTGGTGAACGCGAAGTAGAGACTCCTACCGATCAGAATCGCCGGCAATTCACCCGCTCCCGGCATGAAACGGGCCGTGGCTGCGCCGTCGAGGTCGAGATATCCCCTGAAGTCTTCCAGGATAGGGTAGTTCCAGTAATCCAGTATGTAGTTGAAGAACTGGTCCCTGACGAGGGGAAGGACAGCGCCGCCCGGGAGAATAGTGCCTGGGTGCGTGCCGGTCATGCTACCGAGGAGGAAGAAGGGCCGTCTCTCGAAGTCCACTCCGGCCTGGATGGTGAAAGTGACCATACCCCCGGCTGACTGGGAAATCTGGTCGATGTCGCGCGAGAGCGTGATCAGCATGTTCGGGATGAACAGCAGACCTGCCGGGGCGAAAAGGCCCGGATCGGTATACTCGTGAGTCGAGCTTCCGCCGGTCATGGGGAACTGAGCCACGATATTGTTCGCGTAATCGGTTATGTAGACGTTGTCATCCGGTCCCATCGCGATGTCGCACGGTGTGCCCAGAGTGTCAGTGAATATCCCGACATAGTTATAGGGAGCTACTCCCTCGTACTCGAGGACCAGGTCGCCTCCCCAGTAGCTGACCAGAATGTTGCCGTCCGGTTTGAAGTTGATGCCTGAAGGCTTCGAGGCGCCGGATTCCCCGGGCGTGATAGTATGGAGTGCAGGTACAGGATTCGAAATATCGTAGACTTCCACGTTGCTGTTGCCCCAGCAGCCAACGTAGAGATATCCGTCGGGACCGAATCTCAGGGCATGCGGATCGCTTCCCGTACTGATCGGAGGTAGCTCGTCGAAGGGATAACTCCCCGTGCTGCCGTCGAATACTTTGACTTCAGAGCCGCCGTAGTTGCACACATAAAGGTTGCCGTCTGGACCGAACTCAAGTCCTTCAGGATCGATCACGCCTCCGGCAGGAACGGCATCCTCGATAAAGTTGAAATCATCATATGGCAGTTCACCGACCGGCTTATAGGCCGCAATGAGACCGCTTCCATGGTTCCAGCAGCCGATGTAGAGCCTGCCGTCAGGCCCCCATGTGATATAGGTCAGAGTCGCGATGTGCACATCGTCGATCACCTTTACTATATCGTCCGAGTAGATGTTTCCCCGGTAGACGGCATCGCTGCCGGCTGCCGCGACCAGAAAATACTCCGAAACATCCTCGTCGTTCCCCTGCACTGCGGGACAGAGCAGAACCGCGGCGAGTGTCATTAGAATCAAAAGTCCTTTGTGCTTGAACATCTCTTTTCCTCCTTTGAGATCCAGTGCGTCATAACTGTTTTCCTGTTCGTTGAATCGTTCCGCTTTTCCGTGTGCCGCGCGGCTGCATCGCGATTCGTCGGATTCGAACTGAACAGTTAGAGAAACCGGCCTTTCGGCGCTGACCGAACAGGGAAAATCCCTTTTTTTCAGAAATCGTGGTTCGGGATCCCGGTGTTCGAGGGAAGAGGGAAAGCCGTCCCGGAAGGCTGTCCGCACGCAGGCAGGCATGGATTGTGTTGACGAGGTATCAGGAAATATGTATCCTTTTCTCATTGATCAGAGAGAAACAGCGAATATCTCTCTTTCGGGAT
The DNA here is from genome assembly GCA_964482235.1 of uncultured Phycisphaerales bacterium. Taxonomy (GTDB): domain Bacteria; phylum Planctomycetota; class B15-G4; order B15-G4; family CAYZWU01; genus CAYZWU01. Next base: position 27,160 of record CAYZWU010000028.1, on the reverse strand, counting down.
CTTGATCTTCACTTGACATCTGATTCGTATTCGAGTGGTGCGGCCTCTTTGCCGGAAAGCAACCTGTCTGCAGGGACGTCAAAGAGTTCTGTTACAAGTCTGGAGAACCGGCATTGGTTGACAACAGAACCATGTACCCGTCCGCCATCCTCCTCGAAACGGCCGATCTTCTCGACCGGATTCGAGCGGGCGATCAGGAGGCGCGCGGCGATCTGCTTCAGCGGTACAGGAGGCAGCTCGATCTCTTCCTGCGGGCCAGGCTGCCCGTGGCGGCCCGCGGTCTTTCCGAGACCCAGGACATCGTCCAGGATGTCTGCATCAAGGCGCTGCCCTATCTCGACCGGTTCGAATACCGGGGGATCGGCTCCTTCTGGGCCTACCTGCGCCGGATCGCCCTCAACCACCTTGCCGATGTGTGGCGCCGGTTTTCGTCCGGTGTGACCGGGCAGAGGCTGCCGCAGGAGACTTGGTGCGCCCCGGCCTCGCCAGATGCCACGCCGCTGGAAGGGCTCCTCGACCGGGAGCAGTTCGAGGCTTTCGAGGCCGTGATAGGGAATCTTCCCGAGAGGAGACGGTACTCACTCCTGATGCGGATCGAACTCGGCCTCGAGTACGGGATCATTGCCAAGGAGTGCGAGTACCCGTCGCCCGATGCGGCAAGGATGGATGTACGCAGGACGATGGAGATCGTCGGGAGGGAGATGGCCGGAGATGCCGCGTGACGCCAGGTTCCGCGAGAATATTGCCAGGGCGATCGACGAGGGCGAGCCCCTCGAGTGGGAGAAGCTCAGCAGGGCAGGAAAAATTACGGCCCGCGAGGCGGCGGCGTTCCGTACCCTCGCTTTGATGAAACGCATCCACGCCGAAGACGGCGATTTTCTGGACGCGGAACCGGGTGAGTCGGTCTCGACTATCGAGACCGGATTCGAGATCAAGGGCGAGCTGGGGCGGGGTGCATACAGCACGGTCTATGGCGCCGTCGACAGGCTCCTCGGCCGGGAAGTGGCTCTGAAGGTGCTCGATCGCGAGACGCCGCTCACCGAGCAGGACAGAAGCCGTTTCATCCGGGAAGCCCGAACCCTGGCCTCCCTCGACCATCCCAACATCGTGAGGATGCTCTCCGTTGACCAGGACGGCGAGGACCTTCGGCTCTGCCTGGAGAAGGTCGAAGGCCGGACTCTGGCCGAGATCGTCGATCAGGAAGGCCCTTTCCCGGTCGAAGAAGCGGTTCGCATCGGCGTCAGCCTCTGCCGCGCATTGGCCCTTCTTCACTCGAAGGGGCTCATCCACCGCGATCTCAAGCCGACGAACGTGATGATCACCGACGAGGGCCGGGTCGTGCTTCTCGACTTCGGCCTGGCCCACTCGATCGGCCCGGCCGACCTGAAGAGAAGGCGCGGCATGACGGGCACGCCGCTGGTCATGGCGCCAGAGCAGTTCATCCCCGGAAGCCTGATGGAGCCAAGGGTGGATATCTACGCCCTGGGCGTTCTTCTCTACTGGATGGTGTCCGGCGATTTCCCCTTCGAGGCGAACGATTACCACGAGCTGCGGCGCAAGGTGCTCGAAGGGGCGCCGGTGCCTCTCGAGAAACGATGCGCCGGACTTCCGGCCCTTTTTACGGATGCCGTGACTCGGGCCATGTCCGTCGATGCCGGCGGCCGTTTTTTCTCGGCAGGAGAGTTCGAGCAGGCTCTCGCGCCTGTTGCCGGAATGCCGTCGCGTGCCGGGCGGGCACGCCTCCTGATCGGTTTGGCCGCCCTCTGTCTTGCGGCTTCGGCAACCATCCTGGTCGTGCTGATTTTCGGAAAGCAGGCAGCCCGGATCCCCGCCGTTTCGGATGTCCCCCTGACCGAGGTCGTGGGGGAGAAGATTATCTTCTCGGCCGTAACGGACGACTTGGGAGAGTACGATATCCTGAGCATGAATCCCGACGGGACGGGGCTCATCAATCTGACCTCGAAATATCCCGGTGATGCCGTTTCCCCGAGGGTTTCGCCCGACGGCACCAAGATGGCCTTCATCAGCGATTCCTCCGGAGTACCTGCCATCTATATTATGTGCTCGGATGGGACATCGAGGCAGCAGATCGGTAGCAACATGGATCATGGCATTCCCTTTGATCTGAAGTGGTTCGATGATGAGACGATCTACTTCACGAACAATCCTGATAGCGACAGTGCCGAGATCCGTTTCATCAAGATCCGCGAGAAGGAGTCCAAGCTGTTGCTGTCAGAACCCTCGGACTCCGATGCCTGCCCCACTACTTTCGCGTTTTCACCGGACAGAGCGTTCATGGTGCTGTCAGCGCAGGAAGGAACCTGGTCGCCGACCTACGATGTCTACCTGGCGAGTCTCGGCCTGGACGGCCTTCCTTCTGAAGTTAAACCTCTGCTGTCCGAGGGAGACGACAATCATACCGACCACCATCCTGTCTGCAGTGCAGACGGCAGTCGGTTCTACTGGTGTCGGAACATGGCCCCCGGCCCCGCCTCGCGCGATTTGCCCATCACGGGCAGGAGTTTCGCCATCGTCTCGAGGTCTTTTCCCATTTCTCCGGGCGCCGTTTCCTTCGAGACGGTTTATCAATTCGCACCAGGGTGTGAGGTCAGGATCAACGACCTTTCCACGGATGGCTCGTCTCTGCTCCTGACCAAAGCCGATGCAGAAGGAGTCGGCTTCTGCAGGCTGGATCTCGAGACACGGCGGTTGACTCCCATTTATTCCGCCATGGGACCGATCACCGGGGGCGACTGGGCTCGCGTCAGGCTAGAGAAAATAGTCATTGCCGCCAAGCCGTTCCAGCAGGACGAAAGCGACATCTTTGCTCTCACTCCTGGGAATAGAAGCGCCTCCAACCTTACGGCCGACCTTGACGGGGACATGGGAAGCGCGACGCTTTCCCCTGACGGGAGAAAGATCGCCTTCACCCGTTTCGACGGCCGATCGTTTCAGATCTGGGTCATGTCGATTGCCGGTGAGGATCGCCGCAAGCTGACCAGTTTCGCGAGGGAGTCCGGCTGCCGCCTCCTGAGGTGGCTGGACGCCCATTCGATCGCCTTCTCCTTCAAGGGGTCCTGCGGCAGCGAGGAGATACGTGTCCTCGATCTGGATGGGGAGATCCGATTCTGGTCCGAAGGGGGCAAGGTGCCGGATTGTTTCCACATCTCCATGGCGCCGGACGGGGCGAGGCTGGCCGCCGTGACAGCGGTGGATCCCTCCTCCGATTCGGCAGAAGCCTTTGTCTGGGATGCCGCCACGGGCCAATCGGTGCGAATCGATTCCATGGCGAATCTGCTCGAGATCGAGGATCCGATCCGCCGTGCCGATGCCTTCCCCCTGGTCTGGGAGCCTTGGGGAAAGGCACTGTATCTCACGCGCCGCCGCTCGTTGCCGGAAGGGGGCATCGTAAACGAGATTGTACGCTGGGATCTGGACGCCGAGTCCGGGAACGCCGAGGCCGCCAAAGTCATCCGAAGCCATCAGGGGAATGCGGTGTGGCCTTGCGTCGTCTCTCCTGACGGGGAGAGCCTCCTCTACTGCCGCAGGATCCACAACGCCGCCGTTGACCTGGTGGTCTGCTCCATCGACGGAGGGAGCAGTCAGAAGGACTTCACCCTCGTTCCGCACGATTGGTTTATCGAGAGCGCGGACTGGGGGATCGTCTCCGGCTTGGAGTAGCAGGCCTGGTGTTCGCTAGTCGTCCACTTTCCGGTAGCCGAGCGACTTCAGGATAGTCAGGATCTCGCTCCAGGTGGGGAACGACTTGTTCGTCTTTCTCTTGTACTTGTCCACGGCCTGAAGGAACTCGAGAACCTCACGGTTCGCCTCGTCGGCCTCCTGGATCGCCTTTTCGACTTCGACAGGATCGGGTGCGATAGGGCGTACTGTTTTCTTTTGCTTCGTCCTTGCAGGCATTTCCTTTCCCCCTTTCCCCTCGGAAGAAGCCTTTCGACCTCTTCCCGTTATCGCTCGTCAGTCTCCCTGACCCGCCACGACTGCGGCAATCCTTTCCGTGGTGGGCTCCCTTATGATGCCTTTCTCGGTCACGATGGCCGTGATGTTCTCGGCCGGAGTCACGTCGAACGCCGGGTTGTAGGCCTTCACGTCGCTCGGCGCCACCGATGTGTCGCCGAATCGCCGGACCTCGTCACCCGAGCGCTCCTCGATCGGAATGGAGGCTCCGTCGGGAGTGTCCATGTCGATCGTGGAGACGGGGGCCACGACATAGAACGGAACGCCGTGCGCCTTGGCGAGAACGGAGACGGAATAGGTCCCGATCTTGTTCGCCGTGTCTCCGTTGGCCGCGATCCTGTCCGCACCCACGAAGACGGCGTCGATCCGGCCTTCCTTCATCACGTGGCCGGCCGCGTTATCGCAGATTAGCGTGACGTCGATTCCGGCCTGCTTCAGTTCCCACGCCGTGAGCCTGGCGCCCTGGAGAAGGGGGCGCGTCTCGTCGGCATAGACGGTGATCGTCTTGCCGGCCCGGGCTGCGGCGAAGAAGACCGAGAGCGCCGTGCCGTGATCCGACGTTGCCAGCGCACCGGCATTGCAGTGGGTGAGGGCGCCGGAGTTGTCAGGCAGCAGCGTCTGTCCCAGCTCGCCCAGCTCGAGGCAGATCTCCTGATCCTCGCGCAGGGCGGCCTGGGCTTCATCGAGAAGCCTCTGCTTGATGGCCGGCGTGTCGAGATCGGGATTCTCGTCAGCGGTCCGGCGCATCCGCTCCAGACCGCCGAAGAGGTTGACTGCCGTGGGCCTGGCTTGAGCCAGGAAGTCGATCACCTCGGAGAGCCTGCGGTCGAAGGCCTGCCGGTCGCCAATGAACTCCTGGACTCCGAGCACCACGCCGAAGCAGGCGGCCAGCCCGATGGCCGGGGCTCCGCGAACGGCGAGCCTGCGAATGTCGTTGCGCAGGGAATCGATATCCTTCACCTTGATCACTACCAGCGATCCGGGTAGGAGCGTCTGGTCGATCATGGCGAGTTCGCCGGGCAATCCGCCCTTCCATTCAAGTGTTGGTACGGCCATTCTTTCCCTCTGAGCCGCCTTGCGACCCGATTGCCTGACAGGTACCGCAGCAGCTAATATATGCTTACGGTCTTATCGGTTGTTCAGCCGGGACGCTTGAGTTTCGGCCTTGTTAAGAGTTGCAGAAACCTTCAGAGAAGAACTACCTGCTCTCGATGTCTTAACTTGTGAATATGCAGCAGGTTATTGCTTTTTGATGCGGCGGGCCAGCCCGGTGTCCTTCTGTCTCACCTTGCGTGCCTGGCTGCGGCGGTGCTGCTTCAGCTTCTTCCGGATATCGGGATCCGACAGGGCCAGGATCTCGAGGGCCAGCAGGGCCGCATTGGTTCCGCCCGCCTTACCGATCGCCACGGTGGCCACGGGGATGCCGCCCGGCATCTGCACCGTGGAGAGCAGCGAATCCAGACCGGAAAGCGAAGTTCCGCCGATGGGCACCCCGATCACGGGAAGGATCGTCCGGGCAGCCAGGGCGCCCGCCAGGTGCGCCGCGCCGCCTGCGGCCGCGATGATGACGCCGAATCCCCTTCGTTCCGCCTCATCGGCAAACTGGGCGGCATCGTCCGGCGTGCGATGAGCCGACAGAACCCTCACCTCGTGGGGGACGCCGAAATCTTCGAGTGCCGCCAGGCATCCCTCGAGCTGGGGGAGGTCGGAATCGGATCCCATGATCACTGCCACGCGCCGTTTCTTCATCGTCAATCCTTCCTTTCCGTCAACGGGTCAAGCGTTCCATCGCTTCCATGTATTTCCGTGTGGTCCCCGCGATCACGTCGTCCGGCAGGGCCGGTGCCGGCGGGGTCTTGTTCCAGTCGCAACCGAGCAGGTGGTCGCGAACATACTGCTTGTCGAAGGCTTCCTGGGCGCGGCCGGGCTCGTAGCCGTCGCTGGGCCAGAAACGGGACGAGTCGGGTGTGAGAACCTCGTCGATCAGCATCAGCTTGCCGTCGTAGAAGCCGAACTCGAACTTGGTGTCGCAGAGGATGAATCCTCGCGACGCGGCATGCTCCGACGCGCGGCTGAAGATCTCGAGCGCCGCTTTCTCCGCCTGCCGCGCCACATCGGTCCCCACGATCTCGCAGAGCTTCTCGATGGAGATGTTCTCGTCGTGCAGCCCCTGCTCCGCCTTGGTGGAAGGCGTCATGATCGGCTTCTCGAGCCGGCTCGACAGGAGCAGCCCCTCGGGGAGCGGGATGCCGCAGATCGTTCCCTTCTTCTGGTACTCGATCCATCCCGAGCCGGCCATGTAGCCGCGCACGATGAACTCGGCCGGAAGCGGCTTGGCCCGCCGCACCAGGATCGCCCGCCCTTGCAGGAGTCCGGCTTCCTCGGTCGTCAGCCCCTTCACCCGGCTCATGTCATCGGTGATGAGATGGTTGGGGATGATGTCCTCGAGAAAGCGGAACCAGAACAGCGAGAGGGCGGTGAGAACCTCTCCCTTGCCGGGGATCGGATCGGGCAGAACGCAATCGAATGCCGAGATCCGGTCGGTGGCAACGAGCAGGAGGTCATCGCCGGCCAGGAAGATGTCCCGAACCTTGCCGCGGTTGACAAGCTCGAGGTTCTTCAACTCAATTTCGAAAAGGAGGGATTCTGTCATCGGTTCGTTTCCTCCAGCATGGGATCGAAGACAATCTCTATGGATTCGTTTATCTCGATTGATCGGATCCGGAGGCCGAGACTCTCCGGAAGCCACCGCCTGAGAAGGCGCACCGCGTCGAGCGAGGCGCGATCCCCATCGATTTCAAGCAAACGGCCGCCATTGTTCAATGGGGAGGATAGCTTTTTTTTCAGGGCGGCGTTCAGCGGCCCCTGCATCAGGCCTCCGACAGCGGAGTCGGGGACGCTGATCTCCCACCCGAAGACCAGCCTGTCCCCGTCGAGGGTGAAGCCGCGGCACGACAGGGCCAGATCGGGGATCATCCTGGAATCGTTCTTCAGGGGGATGTCGATCCTGTCGCGCCCGACGACAAGATCCTCGAGCGTCAGGCGAAAGCTGATCTCTCCGCCGAGCAGGCGCGGGAGAGCGAATGTCTTCTCGAAATCGGGGACCCGATACCCCTTCAGGATCGTGCCCACGGCATCCGACGAGATCTTTATGCTGTTTTCCATTTTAAGATGTTCTCTTTTTCTCTTTGCGAAGACCAGATGTTAAAAAAAGAGAAGGAAGAAATCAAAAGTGCATCCGTTCCTGATTGGACGATCCGGTATCTTTTCAGTAAATTGTCCTTTTTTAATGGAGCCATCCCATGATTCTCGTCCTTGGAGGCGCCGGATACATCGGCAGCCATACGGTGAAGAGGCTTCTGAAGAGGGGCGACAAGGTCGTTGTCTACGACGATCTGAGCCAGGGCCACCGTGAAGCCGTGCTCGACGCACCCCTCGAAGAGGGAGACATCTCCGACGTGGACCGGCTGGCCGGTGTGATGGAGCAGTACAAGGTCGAGGCCGTGATCCATTTCGCGGCACACTGCTACGTGGGCGAGTCCGTTGAGCTGCCGGCCAAGTACTACCACAACAACGTGGCCGGAACGCTGCGCGTCCTCGAGGCGATGCTCCGCGCGGGGGTGGACAAGATCATCTTCTCCTCGTCCGCCGCCACCTTCGGCATCCCGCCCGGCAATCCGATCACCGAGGAGATGCCGCAGGAACCGATCAACCCCTACGGCAGGACCAAGCTGATCATGGAGCAGATGCTCCACGACTTCGAGGTGGCCCACGGAATCCGGTACGTGGCTCTGCGCTACTTCAACGCCGCGGGATCCGACCAGGAGGGGATCCTCGGCGAGTGGCACGATCCGGAAACGCACCTGATTCCCCTGGCCATCTATGCCGCCCTCGGCAAGATCGAGAAGTTCGTGATCAACGGCGGCGAATTCGACACGCCTGACGGAACGTGCGTCCGCGATTTCATTCACGTCGACGACCTGGCCGAGGCGCACGCCCTGGCGCTCGACCATCTCCGGGACAACGGGCCAAGCCGCTCGTTCAACCTGGGTAACGGCAAAGGGTTCACCGTCGCCGAGGTCGTGGACAAGATACGGGCCGTGTCCGGCCGGGATTTCAGGTCCGAGATCGGTCCGGCCCGGCCCGGCGATCCGGCCGTCCTGGTGGCTGACGCCACCCGCGCCAGGAAGGAACTGGGGTGGCGCTGCGTCTGCCCCGACCTCGATGTCATCGTCAGGACGGCGTGGGATTGGCTGGAAAAGCATCCGGAGGGATACTGATCATGACCTCTCTCCAGGTCCTCGGTTCCGGCACCGGGGTGCCTGCTGCCCGGCGGTCCCCCCCCGGACTGCTGATCCGGGAAGACAGCGGAAGCTTCGTGTTGATCGATCCCGGCCCCGGTGCGCTCCATCGAGCGGTCTGCCAGGGCGCTGCCGTGGCCTCGATCAGGACGGTTTTTCTCACTCACCTGCATCCGGACCACACGATCGACCTGATCAGCCTGCTTTTCGCCCGCCACAGCGTGCTTCTGAAACCTGAGCTCGAGAGACTCGTTCTTGCCGGACCGGCGGGCACGAAGGAGTTCTACCGAAAGATCGTGGAACTCTACGGGAGGTGGGTGAAGGCACCTGAAGAGGACCTGCAGATCGAGGAGCTCGGCGTCGGCGCCCTGCCGCCGGCGACCGGAATGACCGGCGCGGCCTTTCACCTGCCGCACCTTGTCGACTCGCTGGGGTACAGATTCGAATACCCGGACGGTGTCGCGGCCGTCAGCGGCGACACCGGGCCGTCCGAGACGCTGATCGAGCTCGGCCGGACGGCTGATCTTTTTCTGCTCGAATGTTCCGTTCCCGACGCGTACAAGGGGACGCCGGGCCACCTGTGTCCCGCCGAGGCGGGCGAGGCCGCAGCGGCTGCGATGCCGCGCCGACTCGTGCTCTATCATCTCTATCCGCCTGTCGATGCACAGGCGGCGCTCGATGCGGTGGCCCAGCGGTTCGATGGACCGTGCACGGTGGCGGAGGATGGCGATCGATTCGACCTGAAGGGAGGAAAGGCATGATCTCGACGAGGCGGCCTGCTGGAGGAAGCCGCCGCTCGACACGGCCGGGCATCGCATCATCGATTTCGGTCCTGGCAGCTGTTCTGCTGCTTCTGTCCGTCCTGGCCCCGACGGCGCCGGCGGAAACCTTCGGCCAAACCGTCGACAGGCTTCTCGAGCATCCGAACCTCAGGGGTGCGACGATCGGCGTGGAGATCCGTTCGCTGGACGGCGGCAAGGCGATCTACTCGCGGAACGCCCGGACGCCGCTCATCGTTGCGTCGAACAACAAGCTCGTCTCCACGGCGTCGGCGCTTTTCCATCTCGGGGAGAAGTATCGGATCGAAACGACCCTTTACGCCCTGGGTGTTCAGGAAGGAAGCAGGCTGCGGGGTGATCTCGTCGTGCGGGGAGGCGGCGATCCCTGCCTGAGCGGCCGCTTCTTCGACGGCGACGACGTGGCGCCCCTGCGGACCCTGGCCGGCTATCTGAAGAAGGCGGGAATCACCCAGGTGACGGGAGATCTGCTGCTCGACGACAGCTGCTTCGATCGCGTCTACACGTCGCCCCAGTGGCCGTCGGACCAGCTCTGCTACTACTACTGCGCTCCCGTTTCCGGCCTCTCGTTCATGGAGAACGTGTTCCGCCTCACCGTGACCCCGTCAAGAAGGGCGGGCGCCGGTGCGGTGCTGAGCCTCTTCCCGCCCGGAACGCCTTTCTCTCCCGTCGGCATCGTCAAGACGGTCTCCAAGAAAGGGAAGAACACGATTCACATCAGCCGGCCCCGGCCCAACGGGGATCTGCCGGTCCGCGGGGAGACATGGCACGGCAATCCGCCCTGGAGCGACAGGGTCAGCGTGTCGGTTCCGCCCCTCTATTTCGGCGCCGTGTTCCTCCACGAGCTTCGCCGCCAGGGGATCAATGTGGATGGGCGGTGCGTTCTCGTCGACCGTCCGGTGCCCTACGCCGGGCAACGCTGCCGCAAGCTCGGCTCGATCGGATCGAGCCTTTCCGCCGTCGTCCTGGTGACGAACAAGGAGAGCCACAACAACTGCGCGGAGCACCTCTTCAAGCTGGCCGGCTGGAAGGTCGAGGGGAAGGGGACGTTCGAGACCGGAGCCGCGGCGGTGAAACGCCTCTTCAGCGGCATCGGTGTGCGGGACGCCGACCCCTTCACCATCGTCGACGGGTCGGGGCTCTCGCGGGGCAACCGCTTCTCCGCCCACACTCTTGCCTCCCTGCTCGCCGCCCTCTACAAGACGCCGATGCGCGATGTATTCATCCGCTCCCTGCCGATCTCCGGCACGGACGGCAGCCTGAAGAAGCGGATGACCGAGGAGAACTACCGTAGACGGATCAGGGCCAAGACGGGATGGATTCGCGAGGTCTCCGCACTGACCGGCTACATCCAGTCAAAGAGCGGCGCGGTCTACTCCTTCTCGATCCTGTTCAACGGCTACAAGGGAAGAAACAGCGAAATGAAGATGGTCCAGGACAATATCTGCCGTGCGGTGCTGGACAGGGGATAGAGAATCGGGCAGAGGCGGCCGCCCCCGGCCGGAGCGGATCGCCGTGCCGTGCGGCAAGAAGGAGAGAACAGACCGATGCAATGCGTGAAGGACCTCGAATCGTGGCTAGCGGGCCAGGATGCCGCCGGCCAAGGCGGGAAGCAGGCGAAGCCTCCGGCTATCCGCCACGAGATCTGCCCGCCCGACCAGGAGGGCGATATCACGATCAACTGCTTCCGGTTCGCCAAGAGCCTCAAGGCGAACCCGATCGAGCTGGCCGGCAGGGTGGCCGCTTTCCTCGACAGCCACGACGACGTGGAGAAGACGTCGAGCATCAAGGCCTTCGTGAACGTGGTCCTGAAGCCGGGCGCCCTGTTCCGCGACACGACGGCTGACGGGGAGGCCCTGCTCGGAGCCGTTGCCCTGGCCCCGGAGGAGCGCGGCAGGATCCTGATCGAGTTCTCGGCTCCCAACACGAACAAGCCGCAGCATCTCGGCCATGTCCGGAACAACACGATCGGCGCGGCCATGGCGGCGATCCTGAAGCGCGTGGGGCACACGGTCTTCTCTGTCAACCTGGTGAACGACCGGGGGATTCACATCTGCAAGTCGATGATCGCCTACCAGCGATGGGGCGAGGGTGCCACGCCGGAGTCGACCGGCACGAAGGGCGACCACTTCGTCGGTGGTTACTATGTCCGATACGACAGGGCGCTCAAGAGCCAGCTGGAGGCGTTGAGAAAAGCTGATCCCGCTCTCGAGGGCACAAAGGACGATGCCCTCTTTCTCGAGACCGAGCTCGGCGCCGCCACGCAGGAGATGCTCGTCCTCTGGGAGAAGAGCGATCCGGAGGTACGCAAGCTCTGGCAGGGGATGAACGGCTGGGTCCTCGACGGCTTCCGGGAAACCTATCGCCGCATGGGGATCAGCTTCGACAAGATCTACCTGGAGAGCGACACCTACCTCCGCGGCAGGGATGTTGTCGAGAAGGGGGTCGAGCAGGGGCTTCTGATCCGTCGCGACGACGGGGCTGTGGAGGCTGACCTCGAGGCGGAGAAGCTGGGGCGCAAGATCCTGCTCCGGTCGGACGGCACGAGCGTCTACATGACCCAGGATCTCGGGACCACCTTGCTCAAGCAGGACGAGTTCGAGCCGGACCGGCAGATCTGGGTCGTGGGGGACGAGCAGATCCACCACTTCAAGGTGCTCTTCACCGTCCTGAAAAAGCTGGGCTTCTCACGTGCCGACGACTGCTTCCACCTGGCCTACGGGATGGTCGATCTCCCGAGCGGCAAGATGAAGAGCCGCGAGGGCACGGTTGTCGATGCCGACGACCTCCTCGACGAGATGGAGGGGCTGGCCAGGGCCGGCTGCATGGAGCGCCTCCAGCCGGGGGAGGATCCGCCGCCGGACCTCGAGCACCGCTGCCGGGTCATCGGCCAGGGCGCGTTGAAGTTCATGCTGCTGAGATTCAATCCCCGGTCGAGGGTCCTGTTCAATCCCGAGGAATCGGTCCGCTTCGAGGGCGATACGGGCAGCTATGTCCAGTATGCCTGCGCGCGTCTTCACTCGATCCTGGCCAAGGCCGGAGACCGCGACGCCCGGGCGAGTTTCGACTGGGGGCTTCTGGGTGAGCCGGAGGAGCGGGCGCTCGCCCTCTCCTGCGGGATCTACCCCGAAGCGATGCAGCGAGCCGCGCGGGAGTTCGACCCGTCGGTTCTTGCCGGCTATCTCCTCGGACTGGCCAAGGACGTGAGCCGCTTCCACCGGACCTGCCCCGTTCTGAGGGCTCCCGAGGCTGTTCGGCCTGTCCGCCTCGAGCTCTGTTCCCGCGTGCTGGCCGTTCTCGAGGATGGGTTGGCCGCGCTCACCATCGAATCGCTGAAGAAGATGTAGGAGTGAAACCCGTGGCCGGATCCTTCATGAAGCAGGAGATCGACAGCCAACCCGGCGCCCTGCGGCGCACCGCCGAGGCCGCGGCCGCCTTTCTGGATCGGAATCAGCTTCGCCTTCCCGAGGGCGGACGGCTGATCCTGGCAGGGTGCGGGGACATGGATTTCTCGGCCCGCGCCGTGGCCGGGCTGATGCGGCACCTTGGCTCGAATCCCGGAACCGTCGCGCCGGTTCATGCGCTGAGCTCGATGGAGATGCGATGGGAATCGAGCCGCCTCACCGAGCACGACCTGGTGATCGCCGCCAGCTTCTCCGGACGGACGCCGCGGACGATGGAGGCGGCACGGCTGGCCCACGGGGCGGGAGCCCGCGTCGTCGCCGTGACGGGAAACGGTGATTCGGACTTTGCGAAGGAGGCCGATGCCGTTCTCTGCCTGCCCACGGGATCGAACGATCGCCTCGATGAACACGCCTATGCCGGTTACCATTACAACGTTCCGCAGACGGTGACCTACCTGGCTGCCCTGTTTGCCGAGCTCCTGCTCGTGGCCGAGGCGCTGGAGCCGGGGGGAGCGCTGCGCGAGAGCTTCTCGAAGATCCCGGACCTGACGGAGTCGATCATCGAACAGCAGCAGCGGGCCGTGACGGAATGGATTTCCGCCGCCGTCTCCGGCCGCGAGGCCGTGACGATCCTCGGCAGCGGTCCCTGGCGTCCGGCGGCCATGTACGGGGCCGCCAAGTTCCTCGAGATGAGCATCCCGTCGCGGCACCAGTGCCTCGAGGAGTTCAATCACCTGGAGCTTTTCCTCACGGGCGGCGAGTCCCTGGTCATCTTCCTCTGTCCGGACGACGCTTCGGCCAGCCGGGCCGCCGAGCTGGTCGGACCATACGGCGATCTGGGCTGCTGCCGCCTCGTCGTGGGGCAGAAGATGCCCGTTGACGATTCGACAGCCCGGGACATCGGATTTCTCGAGGCCAAGGGGCGGACAGAGGCGGAGCTCTTCGTCTCCAGCGTCGTCACCTTTCAGCTCCTCGCCGAATCGATCGGTCCGGCCCTCGGCAGGGACATCGACCGATGGGTAGGGGGAGTACGTACCGAGCTGATCGAGACCCTCAGCCAGGTCACGATCAGAGGCTCGCGGATCCGCGAAAAGGGCAGCTGATTCTCTCGATTAAATAAATTTAATCCATATGAAGCCCAAACCACCCGCTTGCTGCCGTCTGCGGGCAGGTTTCGCGCTGATCTGCGATGTGAGCGCTGTATCTTATTGGCTATAATTCTATTTTAAACAGAAGATTGCGGCTGATTGCCCGGGAGTGGGGGCGCCGGGCGGCATTTCCCATCAAATATGCCATTCAAGAAAAAAGCGTTTCATTCCAGTCCGCCGGTAAGGTATCATTGCGCGATTATGCGGTAGCCGGAAAGTTGAGACATCAGATGACACCTTGCGCTTTCCGACGACCGCCCGGCCGATGATTGACAAAAAAAAATCATTAGCCCGACGAAATTGTTCGGGATAGGCAGATTGCTGCTCGGTCGGCAGGATGGTCGCCTACTCCCTTGAGGACAAGCGCGCAAGGGAAGAGACTGATTTATGGCTCTTCATGAGATCATCATACAGGGCGCCTGTGAGCACAACCTGCGCAACATAGGATTACGGCTGCCCAGAAACGCATTGATCACGATCACAGGTGTCTCGGGATCGGGAAAAACGTCCCTGGCCTGCGATACCATCTACCGGGAAGGCCAGCGCCGGTTCGTGGAGTCCCTCTCCGCCTATGCACGCCAGTTCATGGGCCGGATGGACAAGCCGCGGGTCGACCATATCGAGGGGCTGTCCCCGACCGTTTCGATCGATCAGAAATCGGTGAATCGCAATCCCCGATCCAGCGTGGGCACGATTACCGAGATTTACGATCACTTCCGCCTTCTTTTCGCCCGTCTCGGCACCCCGCACTGCCCCGAGTGCGGCCGGGAGGTCCGCGCCATGAGCCCGGACAGCATCGTGGAGCGCATCCTGCAGCTCCCCGATGACTCGCGAGTCCGGATCCTGGCTCCCGTTGTCCGGGAGAGAAAGGGAGAGTACAGGAAGGATCTCGAGGGATGGCGCCTCAAGGGTTTTGTCCGGGCCCGGATCGATGGAAAGGAAGTGCGTCTCGAGGATCGTATCGAGCTTCACCGGTACAAGAAGCACACGATCGAGCTCGTCATCGACCGGTTGAAGCTGTCGGCGGACCGGAGAAGCCGTCTGGCCGAAGGAGTCGAGACGGCGCTCTCCATGGCCGACGGACTGGTGACGATCGAGGCGGACGGGGAGAGCCGGACCTACTCGTCGAAGCTCTCCTGCCCCGACTGCAGCGTGCACATCTCGGAAATGGAGCCCCGGCTTTTCAGCTTCAACTCGCCCCAGGGGGCCTGCCCTCTCTGCAACGGGCTCGGCACGATCCGTAAGGCCGATCCCGAGCTCATCGTGCCCGATCCGTCCCTCTCGATCAACGAGGGAGCGATCCGGACCATGACGAAAACCGGCTACCTGACCTATGCGCGCCTGGGTCGCGACTCCCTCTCGAAGGTGGCGGACCATTTCGGCTTCACTCTGGATCAGCCCTGGTCGACGCTGACCGAGGCGCAGCGGAATGTCCTGCTCTACGGATCGGGCGACGAGAAGATCCGCCTCTCCTTCAAGTGGAAGTCGTGCAGCTCCAACCTCGAGGTGAAGGGCGAGGACTACAAGCCTATCAAGGGGATCATCCCCACCATGGAGGAGGCGTACCGCTTCACCAAGGCGTCACACATCGAGAGGTTCCTCCGCAGCCATGTCTGCGACGAATGCGGCGGCGCCAGGCTTCGGCAGGAGGCGCTCTCCGTCAGCTTCCGCGGGCAGACGATAGCCCTGATGGCCGCCATGACCGTGGACGAGGCGGCCGACTTCTTCGGCAGCCTCACCCTGAAAGGCCGCGAAGCGCAGATCGGCCACGATCTCCTGGCCGAGATCCGGGCGCGCCTCGACTTCCTTCGCGACGTGGGGCTGGACTACCTGTCGCTCGACAGGCCGGCCTCGACCCTGTCAGGCGGCGAGGCGCAGCGCGTCCGCCTGGCCACGCAGCTTGGATCGGGTCTGCAGGGGATCGTCTACGTGCTGGACGAGCCGTCGATCGGGCTGCACCAGCGCGACAACCGCCGTCTGATCGACACCCTGGCCGGACTCCGGGACAAGGGCAACACGGTGATCGTGGTGGAACATGACCGCGACATGATGGTCTCGTCCGACTTCCTGGTCGATATGGGGCCCGGTGCGGGGCGGCACGGCGGCGAGATCGTGGCTCTCGGCTCGCCGGCCTCCGTCTCGGAGGATTCGGACGGCATGACCTCGCGCTTCCTGAGGAACGAGGAGAGCATCCCGGTTCCGAAGCGGCGCCGGTCCGACGGCCGGTTTCTCGAGATTCGCGGAGCCAGGCATCACAATCTGAAGAACGTCGACGCATCCGTTCCCGTGGGGCTTCTCACGGTGGTGACCGGTGTTTCGGGTTCGGGTAAATCGTCTCTCGTGGAGGAGACGCTCGTTCCCGCGCTCCGCAAGGCGCTCGGACTCGGAAGGAAGGGGCGCGAGGCCGGCGAGTGCGATGGCCTCAACGGTTCGGAATTCTTCGACCGGATCGTGGAGATCGACCAGTCGCCCATCGGTCGAACGCCGCGATCGAACCCGGCCACCTACACCAAGGTGTTCGACCTGATCCGCGACGTCTTCGCCTCGACGGGCGAGGCACGGATGCGCGGCTTCCGCAAGGGGAGGTTCTCGTTCAACAAGAAGGGCGGCCGCTGCGAGACCTGCGGCGGCACCGGTGTTCTCGAGATGGAGATGCACTTCCTGCCCAACGTGGAGATCGCCTGCGAGGATTGCGGCGGACGGCGGTACAACAGGGAGACCCTCGACATCCGCTATCGCGGCAGGAGCATCCACGACGTGCTCGAGATGACGGTGGAGGAAGCTCTGTCCTTCTTCGAGAATCATGGGAAGATCCGGCGGATCCTCGAGACCCTCCGCGACACGGGCCTCGGCTACGTGGCCCTGGGCCAGTCTTCCACAACCCTCTCCGGCGGCGAGGCGCAGCGGGTCAAGCTTTCATCCGAGCTCTGCCGCCCGGCAACGGGCAGAACCCTCTACGTCCTCGACGAACCCACGACGGGCCTTCATTTCGCCGATATCAGGCTCCTGCTGCAGACGCTCCAGAAGCTGGTGGACGGCGGCAACACCATGATCGTGGTGGAGCACAACCCCGACGTGATCAAGGTGGCGGACCATGTCATCGACCTCGGTCCCGAGGGAGGCGCCCGGGGAGGCGAGGTGGTGGCTGCCGGAACGCCGGAGCAGGTGGCTCGCAGGAAGAGGAGCAGCACAGGCGCGGTCCTGAAAGAGGTTCTCGATGCCGCTCGCGGCAAAAAGGGGCCGCCATGGGCCGCTGATCGGGATCGCGGCGAAGGGAAGGTCGAGGAGCAGATCGGGACCTGGAACGGGGACGGCGCCATCCGGCTCCAGGGGGCGCGCGTCCACAACCTGAAGGATCTCGACATATCGATCCCTCACAACAAGCTGACCGTCGTGACCGGCGTCTCCGGATCGGGCAAGACCTCCCTCGCATTCGACACGGTCTTTGCGGAAGGGCAGAGACGATTCGTGGAGTCCCTCTCCACCTATGCCCGCCGCTTCGTGGCCAGGCTCGACAAGGTTCCCGTGGAGCGGATCACCGGCCTGGCTCCGGCCATCGCGATCGACCAGCGTTCCTCGGCCCGCAATCCGCGCTCCACCGTCGCCACCTCCACGGAGATCCACGACTACCTGAGAGTGCTCTTCGCCCGAGTCGGCCGCGCCCACTGTCCCGGTTGCGGCTGCCCGATCCGTTCCTACTCGCCCGGCACGGCTGCCGCTGATCTCATCGAGCGGGCCGGCGGAAGCAAGGTCATGGTGGCCGCTCCCCTCTACGTGGAGGATCTGAAGGCCGAAACCGCCCTGGTCCGGCCGGCTGATCTCGATCGTCTCGAATCGGAGTTGCAGAAGAAGGGCTACCTGCGCCTCATGATCGACGGCCGGATCGTCCGTCTCGACGACAAGGAGAGGGACGCGCCTGAAGAGGCCGGTGTGATCGAGCTCGTGGTCGACAGGCTCAAGGCGAGCCCCCGCAACCGCGGCAGGCTGGCCGAATCGATCGAGGCCGCCTTCCAGGAAGGCCACGGCATGGCCCTTGTGCACCTGGTGGAGGACGGCAGAGAGGGCGGTCCCGATCTCGATGAGTCTCTGTTCTACTCGAGCCGCCCCGGCTGCCTCGAGTGCGGTTTCTTCATTGACGAGCTCAATCCCCGGATGTTCTCCTTCAACAGCCACCAGGGCGCCTGCCCCCATTGCGACGGCCTCGGGCAGATCGAGTCCTGCGACCCGGAGCGGCTGATCAGCGACAGCTCGAAGCCGCTCCTCGACGGTGCCATGCCGCACAAGGTGGGGCAGTGGCTCGTGGGATCGTCCTCGAACGGCGGATTTTCTGCGGCAGCGGTCCGGGCGGTCGGGAAGCTGATGCGATTCGATACCGATCTGCCGTGGCGGAAAGTCCCCGCTGCCGGCAAGAGGGCGATCCTCCGCGGAGAGGGGATCCCGGACGGGCTTCTCACCGTGACGATGAAGCGTGAATCGGCTCGCCGCAAGCGGGAGTACACCTTCGAAACGGAATGGACCGGCATCCTCTCCAAGGTGGAGGAGTGGTACCGCGGCGCCGACGGCGGCGGGTGGCGCAGCCGGCTGCTCGGTTCGATGATGACCCATTCGGTCTGCTCCGCGTGCGGCGGGGCGCGCCTCAGGCCTGAGATCCTATCCGTCACCCTGGGCGGCCTCAACATCAGCGAGGTGACCACGCTCTCCATCGACCAGGCTCACGACTTCCTCTCGCGGCTCGAACTCGAGGGAAATGCCAGGATCGTGGCCCGCGATGCCTTGAAGGAGATCAGGAACCGCCTCTCGTTCCTCAAGGACGTGGGGCTCGGCTATCTCACCCTCGACAGGACATCGGCGACCCTCTCGGGAGGCGAAGCCCAGCGCATCCGTCTCGCCTCCCAGCTCGGAAACAGACTCGTCGGAGTGATCTATGTCCTTGACGAGCCCACCGTCGGGCTGCATCAGAGGGACGTGGCCCGCCTTCTCGGAACCCTCACGGAGCTGCGCGACCTGGGCAACACGGTCGTCGTGGTGGAGCACGACCGCGGCACCATTCTCGAGGCCGACCTCGTGATCGACATGGGGCCCGGCGCCGGCCGCCTCGGCGGCCGCGTGGTCGCCCAGGGCAGACCGGAGGAGCTGGCCGCGAACAGCGAATCGCTGACAGGCCTCTACCTGTCAGGCCAGCGGAGCGTTGGATCGACGAGAGAGCGGCGGAAGAACGGTGCGAGATCGATCCGCCTTCGCGGCGCCGCGCGCCACAATCTGAAACGGATCGACGTGAGCTTTCCCCTCGGACGGTTGAACGTGGTGACAGGTGTCTCGGGATCGGGGAAGTCGACCCTTGTCATGGGGCTCCTGCGGGAGGGGCTGGCGAATGCCCTGAAGAAATCCCGCCTCTCCGTTCCGGGCCTGAGAGCGATCTCCGGAGCGCGTTACATCGACAAGATGGTGGTGATCGATCAGACGCCGATCGGCCGATCCTCAGCCTCGAACCCGGCGACGTACACCAAGGTCTTCGATCCGATCCGCTCGATATTCGCATCCACGCCCGAGGCGCGGATGCGCGGTTTCGGAAAGGGGCGGTTCTCCTTCAACTCGGGTGAAGGGCGCTGCCAGGTCTGCAAGGGGCGCGGCGTGGAAGTGGTGGAGATGCACTTCCTCTCCGACGTGACGATCACCTGCGAGGCCTGCAAGGGAAAGCGGTTCGACAGGGAAACCCTGTCGGTGCGGTACAGGGGCAAGAACATCAGCGACGTTCTCGAGATGGACGTGCGGGAGGCGGCGGAGTTCTTCCGGAACCACGGCCGCGTCAGGCGGACCCTCGATGTCCTGCTGGACGTGGGCCTCGGGTACATCCTGCTGGGACAGTCGTCCGCCACGCTCTCGGGCGGCGAGGCCCAGCGCGTCAAGCTTGCCGCCGAGCTCTGCCGGCCCGATACGGGGAAGACCCTCTATCTTCTCGACGAGCCGACCACGGGGCTGCATTTCGAGGACGTGAAGGGATTGATGGGGGTGCTTCAGGCACTTGCGGATCGGGGAAACACCGTGATTGTCGTGGAGCATAATCCGGACGTGATCGTGGGCGCCGATCACGTGATCGATCTCGGTCCCGAGGGCGGAGACGCAGGCGGCGAGGTCGTCGTGATGGGAACGCCCGAGGAGGTGGCCTGCGAGCCCCGGTCCTTCACGGGCCGCGAGATCGCGGAGCTGCTCGATGTTCGGGAAAAGAGCAAAGGAGTCTGTGCAGGGTGAACAAGCAGGGAACAGCCGGGAACGTGATGTACGAGAAGCCGCTGATCGTCCAGGCGGACAGGACCGTGCTCCTCGAGGTGGACAATCCGCTCTTCCACGATGCCAGGGACATGCTGTCCCTCTTCGCGGAGCTCGAGAAGAGCCCCGAGCACATCCACACCTTCCGCATCACTCCTCTTTCAATCTGGAACGCCGCGGCCGCGGGGTACGGCGAGGAGACGATCATCAACTTCCTCGGCGACATGAGCCGCTATCCCCTGCCGCCGAACGTGGAGCGCGACATCCGCGAGAACATCCGGAAGTTCGGCCTCCTCAAGCTGGAACGGGATCAGGACAGGATCGTCCTCACGTCGAGCGACGAGCGCCTTCTCCACGAGCTCTGGCGGAACACGTCGATCAAGAAGTACCTCGTCGAGGAAGCGGACAACGGCGTGGTGGTCAAGGAGGGGATGCGAGGCGATATCAAGCAGTCCCTGATCCGCATCGGCTTTCCCGTGGAGGATCTTGCGGGATACACGGACGGCGCTTCCTTCGCCATCAAGCTCAGGGAGGCGACCCGTTCGGGCGAGCCGTTCAACATCAGGCGGTACCAGAGCGAATCGGTCGGCGCCTTCCACGCCGGCGGCACGTCCCGCGGCGGTTCGGGCGTGATCGCCCTGCCCTGCGGCGCCGGAAAGACGATCGTGGGCATCAGCGCCATGGCGCGCGTCGGAATGCAGACGCTCATCCTCACCACGAACACGATCGCCGTGCGCCAGTGGCAGGAGGAGCTGCTCGACAAGACCTTCATCGATCCCGTGGATCTGGGCGAGTACACCGGCGAGACGAAGAACATTCGCCCCGTGACCATCACCACCTACCAGATCCTCACGTACAGGAAGAGGAAGACCGATCCCTTCGTCCACTTCGACCTCTTCTCCGCGTCCAACTGGGGCCTTGTCATCTACGACGAGGTGCACCTTTTGCCGGCGCCCGTTTTCCGGGTGACGGCGGAGATCCAGGCCAAGCGCCGTCTCGGCCTCACGGCGACGCTGGTCCGCGAGGACAGGCGGGAGGACGAGGTCTTCTCCCTCATCGGACCCAAGAAGTACGACGTGCCGTGGAAGGTGCTCGAGCGGCAGGGTTGGATCGCCGCGGCCCACTGCGTGGAGGTGCGGATCCCGCTGCAGGAGGAGCTGAAATACGTCTACCTCTCGGCGGGCTCGCGGGACAAGTTCCGGATCGCCTCGGAGAACCCGTCCAAGGTGGAGATCGTGAAGAAGCTGCTCGAGAAGCATTGCGATCACCTGGTGCTGATCATCGGGCAGTACATCGATCAGCTGAAGAAACTCGCCGCGGTGCTCGACGTCCCCCTGATCACGGGCAAGATGCCCAACAAGGAGAGGAGCCGCCTGTACGATCTTTTCCGCAGGGGCGAGATCAAGATCCTGATGGTTTCCAAGGTGGGGAACTTCGCCATCGACCTCCCCGATGCCAACGTGGCGATCCAGGTGTCGGGGACCTTCGGATCGAGGCAGGAGGAAGCCCAGCGCCTGGGCCGCATTCTGCGTCCCAAGGGCGACGGCGGCCGGGCATTCTTCTACTCCCTTGTCACGAGGGACACGCGGGAGGAGGTTTTCGCCAACAACAGGCAGCTGTTCCTCACGGAGCAAGGTTATACCTACGAGATCAAGGATGTCACCGAGGTCTTGGAGGATGAACAGATAGAACGCGACGGAGCAATGTAAAGGCAGGTCGAAAATGGCCAAGACCATACGGAAGGAACCGGTGATCCTCAAGCTGGTCCTGAACGAGCAGAAGATATCGAGGCTGCAGGAATTTCACGGCTTCTGGTTCGACAACGGAAGCGCGCCGGAAACGAAAGAGGGTGTCATCACGGCGCTGCACAGCCGCATGACCAACGAGAGCGTCGTCCGCAAGAGGCTCGGGGCTCTCTCGAAGAAGCTGATCGACATACTGAAGTTCTTCCTCAGGTCCGAGTCGTACTCCAGCAACAGCCAGCACATCGTCACCTCGAAGGTCTTCTCGTACATGAACCAGTACGAGATCGAGGCTGCCATCAACGCCCTCCAGAAGAGGGGATTCGTCTACCGTTCCAGGGGCAGCCTCGTGTCCGACTTCGGAAAGGGGGCCTACCTGATCCCCGCCGAGCTGGGCGACACGCTGCACGGCTTTCTCTGGGACGAGGAGATGGAGACGGGGGACATCTTCACCCTCGAGGGTTTTCTCAAGAAGACCGATGCCCTCGCCTCGGCCGGAAGCGTGCGGCAGGACCTCGCGAAGGGAGGGAAGAAGCCGGCCGGCCTGGAGAGCACACCGCGGCAGCTCGTCTCCTGTGCCGATGTGCGGAGCCGCATCGAGAGCCTTGAGGAGGAGGGGCTCCGCAAGGCCGTGACCCTGGCGATCACCGAATTCGGCGGGGTCATGCCCCGCTCCCTCTACGAGAAGGCGTGCCCCAAGGACTTCCCATCCTGGAACCGGCGGTGGTGGAAGACGGCTCTCGAGGACAGCCTGCTGGGCACGATCAGCCATCTCTCCCTGGGCGAGTACGGCATCAACCACTTCGACGACACCCTCGTCATCTTCAACGAGCTGGTGAACAGCTGGTTCGATCAGGACAACGACGTCTCGGCGTCGAACCTGGAGGAGATCCGGACCCTCGGCGTGGACCTGATCTCGGACATCTCGAGCTTCCTCTCCTTCATCGATCACAACAAGATCCGGCTGACCCTGAACGGCTCGATCTACAAGACGGCGGTGAAGAAGATCGAGGAGACGTTCATCCTGGACAAGAAGGAGGAGTTCGAGGACAACCAGGTCTTCAACTTCATCTACTCCTTCTGCCTGGGAAGCAGGATGATCCAGCGGAAGGACGACAGGCGCCTCTACCTCACGGTGAAGGGCAAGTCGTGGGAGCGGTATCCCCTCGAGAAGAAGCTCTTCAAGATCCTTTCCTTCGCCTTCGACGAGTGGGAGCCGGGCGAGGAGCACTTCCACCTGCCCAGGCTGCGGAAGATGTTCATCGAGAACATGAAGAAGCTCGACGTGGGGCGCTGGTACGACGTGATGTACGTGGCCTACTCCACGCGCAACACCTATCTGGCCAAGCTGGACAGCAACAACATCCGCGATGCGTTCCAGAACTGCTACCAGTACAACCGCAACACGGGGATGCGCGACCTGCAGCAGATGGCCAACACCCTGTTCCAGTGGATGCGGTCCCGCTTCTTCCTCCTCGGCCTTGTGGACATGGGATTCCGGGGCGGCAAGGTCAGCTCGATGCAGCTCAACTCGCTCGGCGCCAAGGCTCTCGGGATCGACACTCCCGAATCGGCCGGGATCAAGCAGAATCCGCTCATCGTGAATCCCGACTTCGAGATCATCCTGATCCAGGACGGGGACAACTACGACCTGATCACGCGGATGGACCGTTTCGCCGTGCGCACCAAGTCGGACAACGCCTATCACTACAAGATCACGTCG
Source organism: uncultured Phycisphaerales bacterium (assembly GCA_964482235.1). Taxonomy (GTDB): domain Bacteria; phylum Planctomycetota; class B15-G4; order B15-G4; family CAYZWU01; genus CAYZWU01. Next base: position 3,803 of record CAYZWU010000028.1, on the reverse strand, counting down.
TCCTCGGTGGAAAAGGCCGTGGCCGAGGGGATGACGGCGTCGGAGATCCTGACGATCCTCAGCGAGAACAGCCGGGTCGACATCCCCCAGAACGTGATCTACTCGATCCGCGAGTGGTCCGAGAAGGTGAAGTACGTCACCGTGAGCGAGGCCACGCTTCTCCGCGGGCGCAACAAGGAGGTCGTGGACCGGATCGTCCACTCGGGGCTGCTCAAGGATCGGATCGTGGAACGGCTGGCTCCGACGATCCTGATGATCAAGACCGACGTGGACAGCAAGAAGATCAACACCGCCCTGCAGAAGCTGGGCATCTTTCTGGAGAAGGATCATGGCATTCGCGGGGACGGGGATGGTCGGTGACAGGAAGCCGGACCGCGGACTGCTAGCGCAGCTGCGTGTGGTGGCTGTCACGCCTCCGGAGCTCGACCCGCTCCGCCTTCCCCGTCTGGTGGAAGCCGCAGCGGCCGGCGGTGCAACGGCCGTCATGCTGCGTCATCCCGGGCTCGCATCGCCTGAGCAGATCGGGAGAGGCCGCGTCGTGGCCGCGCTGGCCAGGAAGCTCGGCTTTCTCTTCATCTTCAACGGATCTCCCGAGGACGCACTGGAGGCCGGGGCTCAGGCCGTCCACCTCGGCTCGAGGACCGTCAAGCCTCGCGAGGCGGTCGAAACGGCGAAGGGCAGGCTCCTGATCGGCTACTCGGTCCACCATCCCTTCGAGGACCATGCCGAGGAGATCGAGGCCTGCTCCTACATCACCTACAGCCCCGTCTTTCCCACCACGTCGAAGAAGGGCGGCGGAACGCCCCTCGGTGTGGAGGAGCTGGCGAGGGCCTGCAGGTCGATCGCCATCCCCGTGGTGGCTCTGGGCGGGATCGGTCCCGAGAAGGCGCCCCTTCTCCTTGGCAGCGGGTGCCGCTGTCTGGCGGCGATCTCGTCGATATTCGGCCGATCCGATCCCTGCGAAGGGGCCGCAGCCCTGACGAGGGCGTTCAGCAGCGGGAGGGAGCGCCGCCATGGCCAGGATTGATTCGCGCAAGATGCAGAGGTGGCTCCGCTACGTCTGCTACGCCGCCGTCCTCTTCTTCCTCTGGCAGCTCTCGTCCCAGTTCGCCTTCATTAGCCTGCAGAAGGGCGACAACTCGATCGTGGGCGCCTCGGGGATGCATACCGTGGTGGTGAAGAAGTATGACGAGGATGGTCCGGGGCCGATGCGCGGGGATGCCGTGGTCTTCCTGATGGAAGGGCCTGACGGCACGCCGGTGAACCGGGTGTCGCGCGTGGCCGCCGTACCGGGGGACGAGGTGTCGAACGGGAATGTCTACCTCGAGATCAACGGAAAACCAACGGTCTACAAGGCGTCCACGGGACGCCGGCTCGACGGCAAGGTGCCTGACGGCTTGTACCTCGTCCTCAACGACAACCCTCTTTCCACCTTTCCCGACGGCCGCCGGACGAGCTACATACCCCGGAACGTGATCGTGGGGCGGTTCCTGCTGGAAATGCCCTTCTGACCGGAGGCGGGCGACCCGTCAAATCCGCCTTCAAGGAAAAATCCGGAGTGGCTCTGGAATTCGACTTCGCAAAAAAGGAAGATACTTTCGGTCTCGCCTTGGTGCAATTCATCAAATTTCTTTGTTTCGGAGAGCATGAGAATGGCTTCCAACGATTCGATGACCCTCCTGGAGAAGATCTCAAACACGGCCCGCTTTCTGTGCGTCGATGCCGTGCAAAAGGCCAATTCGGGCCATCCGGGCATGCCGATGGGCTGCGCCGATTTCGCGGCGGTTCTCTGGTCGAAATTCCTGAAGCAGAATCCCGGCAATCCATCGTGGCCGGACAGGGATCGATTCGTGCTCTCCGCCGGACACGGCTCGTCGCTCCTCTACGCGATGCTGCACCTGGCCGGTTACGACCTTCAGCTCGATGAGATCAAGTCGTTCCGGCAGTGGGGGAGCCGGACGCCGGGCCACCCGGAGCGGTGGTGCGTGCCGGGTGTCGAGGCGACCACGGGATGTCTCGGGCAGGGATTCGCCAACGGCGTGGGCTTCGCCCTGGCCGAGGCTCACCTGGCCGAGCGCTTCAACGGGGACGGCAGCCCGCTCGTTGATCATTACACCTACGGCCTCGTGAGCGACGGAGACCTGATGGAGGGTGTGGCATCCGAGGCAGCCTCCCTGGCCGGCCACCTGAAGCTCCACAAGCTGATCTACTTCTACGACAGCAACGAGATCACCATCGAGGGCTCCACGGCGCTGGCATGGAGCGAGGATGTGCGCCGGAGGTTCGAGGCCTACGGATGGCAGGTCCTGGACGTGGACGGCCACGACCACGCCGCCATGACAAGGGCCGTCGAGGAAGCGCGCTCCTGCACCACGGCTCCCTCTCTCATCATCGGCCGGACACACATCGCCAAGGGCAGCCCGAACAAGCAGGATTCGGAGAAATCCCACGGCTCGCCTCTCGGAGAGGACGAGGTGGAGCTGACCCGGAAGAACCTGGAATGGCCCGAGGAGCCGTTCTTCGTCCCGGACGAGGTGCGGGAGATCTTTGCGGAACGGGCCGCGGCCATGGCAGCGGCCGAGCAGGCCTGGCAGCGTACCTTCGACGAGCGGATGGAGAAGGCGCCCGATCTGGCGCGGCTCTGGAAGGAGTACCACGACGGCGGGCTGCCGGCAGATCTTCCCGGCCTTCTTCCCGATTTTCGCGGTCAGGACAAGATGGCCACACGTGCCGCTTCCGGCAAGGTGCTGCAGCAGGCGGCGCGAGGCGCGGGCAACCTGATCGGCGGCTCGGCAGACCTCGCTCCGTCGAACAAGACCTTCATCGAGGAGGCCGGCACGATCGGCCCGGGGGCGTTCGGAGGCAGCAACATCCACTTCGGCGTGCGCGAGCACGGCATGGCCTCGGTCCTCAACGGCGTGGGGCTCCATGGGGGGCTCAGGCCCTACTGCGGCACCTTTCTCGTTTTTGCCGACTACATGCGTCCCGCCATCCGCATGGCAGCCATGAGCCACATACCCGTGATCTATGTCTTCACCCATGACAGCATCTTCGTGGGCGAGGATGGGCCGACCCATCAGCCGATCGAGCACCTGGCCGTGCTGCGGGCCATCCCCGGGCTCACGGTGATCAGGCCGGCCGATCCCGTTGAGACGGCGGCAGCCTGGTCCGTGGCTCTCGCCCGGAAGGACGGTCCCACGGCGTTGATCCTCACCCGTCAGAAGGTTCCCGTTCTCAATGACGTCCCGGACGGGCTTTCCCCGGTGGAGCGGGGGGCATACGTGCTCGATCGCGAGGAGGGAGAGAAGCCCGGGCTGGTGATTCTTGCCACGGGATCCGAGGTTCACGCCGCCCTCGACGCGAAGGAGAGAATGGGGGAAGCCGGCCGCGGCGTGCGCGTGGTCAGCATGCCGTCCTGGGAGCTCTTCGACGCCCAGTCGCCGGAGTACAGAAACGAGATCATTCCTCCCGACTGCACGAAGCGCCTCGCCGTGGAGGCCGGTCTTTCCATGGGCTGGTGGAAGTACATCGGCTCCCATGGCGCGATGCACGGAATCGAAACGTACGGCGCCTCGGCGCCGGGCGGCGTTCTGGCAGAGAAGTACGGCATGACCGGCGAGGCCGTTGCCCGGGAAGTGCGGCGTCTTCTTGATTCGTAGGATACCGTAGGATACCGAGCCCGCGCAATCTCCGCCATCTTCACGAGAGAGTCGTTGCTTGCCTCCCGGTCGGAGTTGTGGGGTTCTTCAGAGCCTTCGGACGTCGCGAAGACGCTCCTCTAGGCGGCTCTGAAGAACCCCACA